>NZ_JAMYVS010000011.1:0-197997 GCF_040324255.1 Mesorhizobium sp. M0001 | reverse complement strand
GCGCGGCCTCAAGGGCGTCGAGTTGGTTGTGTCCGACGATCACGCCGGCCTGGTGGCAGCGATCGGCGAGGTGATCCCCGAAGCCGCCTGGCAACGCTGCTACAGGAACGCGCTCGATCATTTGCCGAGGAAGCACGGCGACGACTGCCTGCAGGAATTGCGCTGGCTCTACGACCGGCGCGATCTCGCAGAGGCCAGGGCTGATCTTGCCGCATGGCTTGCAAAATGGTCGGCACGCTATCCGCGCCTGACAGGCTGGGCCGAGGATGCCATCGAACAAACCCTGACCTTCTTCAGGCTGCCGAGACAGCACCACAAGCATCTCAAATCCACCAACATGCTGGAGCGGCTCAACGAGGAAATCCGCCGGCGCACCTATGTCGTGCGCATCTTCCCCAATACCGAAAGCTGCCTGCGCCTGGTCAGGGCGTTGGCCGTCGAGACCAATGAAAACTGGATGGAGGCCAACCGATACATCAACATGGACGACCTGCGCGAGCACAAGAAGCTCGCTCTGCGCCAAGCCGCATGACCAGCATCATGGCTGCCCAATTTTGCAGAACTTGACGCACACAACCCTGCGATACCTGTCGCCGGTCCGGAAGAAGCGCTGGGTGGTCTACGCCAAGGCGCCGTTCGGGGGACCGGAAGCGGTACTCGCCTACCTGTCGCGCTATACGCACCGAGTCGCGATCTCGAACCGCCGCCTCATCCGGTTCCAAGAGAACGGCGTCACCGCTACAAGGACTACCGTCGCGACGGCGTCGACCGGCAGCAGGTCATGACGCTTGCGACGGACGAGTTCATCCGCCGCTTCCTGCTCCATGTCCTGCCGCGTGGGTTCCACCGCATCCGTCACTACGGCCTGCTCGCAGGCTCCGCCCGCAAGGATAGCCTCGCCCGCGCCCGCGAACTCCTGGACGTCGCCGCGCCGCCTGACCTCGGCGATTCCGACGAACCGGACGACTTCCGTCCGTCATGCCCGTGCTGCGGCGGACGCATGATCGTCGTCGAGGTGTTCGAACGCTGGAGGCAGCCACGCGGTCCGCCGGACGCAACCGCGACGAACCGGGAGACCGCTCCATGACCCGGCATGGCATGGTCCAGACTTCAGTCGCAGGCCCTCAGCCTCCGGCAACGGATCGACGCACGTCTATGGTGATTATCGACTCCGACAGAGCCGGGCCCAGCCGCCCACCGTCCCGACAATACCGCGCGGAGGCGCAACGAAGCGGTCTGTCCGCATTCACCCCAGAGCTTCCCGACGGCGGTCGCGCCATCGCCGACATCAGCTGCAAATCGAAATCCCCATAGACATCGACTGTGGCCCGCGGGTTCCTGCATGAGAGGCTTTCGTACGCCCGACGGCACCCGAAACCCTTCCCAATATTGGACGTCCCGGCCCGTACCGTCGGCTCCCAATAGCAGCCGTTCGTTCAAGTTTGCCTGCGATGACGACATGGGGCGGGAAACGGGCAGGTAGGTTTGGTCAGTTTAGCATCAAAGCGGACATCGATCCCGTTCACCTAACCATGGCATCCCGAGGCTACGCCCACATCGCCAGTAGCGTTCCCCACTCCGTGCAGCTGCGGGCCATCACTAAAGATCCGCAGATTGTTCAGAGTAGAAAAGTTCGATGGCCTTGAAACATCGTCCCGTCGATTGCAGCAAACAAGGAGCCATCGGGAAAGACGCTTCCGTTCTGTACTACTGGGTTAGCTGGGCCGCCGCCGTCCGTAGTGTTGCCGTCATAAGTCAAAAGGGGCCACTCATCGTCCTCCAAAGCCGCTCCGATTGCCTCAAGGGCATGAACGTCAAGACCTGCGCCTATCCATAGTCCCTTTTGGTGAGGTGAGATTGTGAGCGACATCGCGAACCGACGGGCACCGACCTGGAATATGGGAAAGTCGACGGCTATGCGATCGCGGCGTTGAATGTCGCGAAGACTTCTTGCCGTGTCGGTCAGCCCCATGAAGGCCAGCCATGCAGCATAGTTCCGGCGTCTCACCCAGCTCTTGGGTAACTCAACCGGCCCCGTACCGTCTCGCCCGGGAGGGTCCACGAAGATCAAGGCAGACTGGGCGGAATTTCCTTTCTCACGAAAACAGCTGTAGACCGCAATCAAAGCGGCCTTCAGGACGGTTTTGATCTTGCTAGGGTCGTTATCGGGCTGCGAGAAAGACGCCTTAGATTCTAAGATCATCCGCTGCATGGTCTGCGTTTCAAACAGAAAGTCAGCGAGCTTCATCGTCTTGCCGTGAAGCGAGGCGAGGTGGCTGGAGACCGCTAGGTCCGAGGCAAGATGGCCGGCGAAGTTATACCCCTTACCATGCGCGAAGAGCAGCGAGAGTCCTTGGCCTAGGCGACCGCTCAGACTGGTCCGCGTGAAGTCGTTGAGCGATGCGGGACTTCCGGGAACGATCCTGAGATTTGCGGCAGGGCTAAAATCAACGATCCTGTCGACCTGCAGCAGGAAACCTAATCCGGGTAGAAGGAGATCGCGCTCCACAAGATAGTCAGCTTTTACAACGGCGTGGGCAAGTTGCCAGCCAGTGAAATGCAGCGGTGGTTTCGGCTGTGCCAGCGCAACCCATGCCGGGCCATTCGGTAGCCGAGATTTGCGAATGTCGGCCTGTGCCCATTCATACACGGCGACATTGTGGCTTCCCAACGCTGCGAGCATCCGCCCTACACCAGCAAACATTTGCACCCAACTCTAGCCGACGAACTTCTCTTCGACCTTGTCGCGGCTGTTGTCTTGCCAGACATAGGACACCCGCCTCGCCAACAGCATCACACCTTCAGCGACTTGCCGACCGCAACGAGATCGGGCAGGGATTTTGCCGGCAAACGGGCGATGCGCGCGTTGATCTTGCCGTCCATCCTCTGCAGGAACTTGGTCGAACGCAGGCTGCTCTTGAACGACCCGTATTCTTCGCGGTCGTAGGTATCGACGGCGGAGTCATAGAACCGGTCGACAGATTTGCTCACATATTTTCGGACCGCATTCGTGAATTCCGGGGTGTTCATGCGCGCCAGCGTTATCTGCGAGGCTTTGACGTTTGTGAACTTTTCAAAGAGCTTGTATGTGCAATAGATGATCCAATACGAGCTTGTGACACTGAGCAGCCCGGCATTTGCGTCGGCACCGATGCCCTTGACCAGAGCTTGCCGCTCCTCGTCCGCCAGCTTCCCGACTATCCAGCTCAGGTACACCGCGGTCGCTGGGATGCCCTTGTAGAAAAGCTTCTGATACGGCTGATCGAAGAGTTCGCCCTTGTTGGCGATGGCCTGGATAAGGAACTCATTCTGGGTCGACGCGAGGAACTGCGTCACTTTGTCGAGTTCGATCGTTTTGAAATCCTTTTTGCGCCGGGATCCTTCCTGCTTCGGCGCATAATCGACACCGACCGTCTTGAAATCGGCGCGCAACGTTTGCTGTAGGTCATCCGCCGCTCGCACGGACCAGATCCGAACGGCGTTCTGGGAATTGTTGTAACGAACGATGTCGTTGCGGATAGCGGACTTGGCCGCGATAACCCGCGCCAAGACCTTTGCTTCCCGCGACGCCTTCGCCTGCACCAGACTCGATGTCGTCTGGCAACCGTTGACGATACTAAACCGCTTCAGCTTCAACGACGTCTTCGTGCCCTTTTGAGGAATTGGCTCGACCGTATCCGCAACGAACGTAACGCCGTTGTTGAGCGCCCAAAAAGCGCCGGGTCGGGACTTTGCCGTTTTGATGATCTGCTCGTTAATGCCGCCCTTCCGCGCGCCGAGGAATAAGCGGATGTTGCCGGCGAACAGGTCGTCATTGTGCGCCTTATAGAGACGCTGAAGTTCCTCGGCGCTGATCGAGCCGACCCAAGCCCGCCCGTACTCACCATTATCCTCGATGTGGCCGCCACTGAAGTTCAAGGTGTCCTCGGCGATACCTCGTTCAGATGAGACCAAGGTCTTGTACCGCGCCAGGATGTCCTCCTGCGAGAAGTAGAAGTAGCCCACGTCGACGTTACGCGGGTCTTCTTGATGAGCGGTCACGGAATCGCTGATTTCCTTAGACTTTAATCCCAAGGTAATCAGACCCGCGGCGACAGCATAGTCCGGATAGCTTTCCTTAAGATTTTCTATCGTTTCGGCCATGTCGGGGCGACCGGCCTTAGCAAGCTGCTTCGGGTCGTGCACGAACGGAATGGACGAGATCACGGCGTCCCATTTCGCCTTGGAGGTTTTCTTATCGAAATTGACCGGACAATGAGCCTGGATGATCACGATTTCTTGGGCGTTCTCATCGGCGAAGGCCAGGTCGATGCCCTGATCGTTGCCGCCGTCGCTTCCTGCAGCCTCAAGAGATTCGTCTTCGTCCTGGTTAAAAAAATTAATGGCGAACCAAGCAGCGAACGCCCGCTGTCGAATTATTCCGCCCCGGAGCGCAAGTTCATCGATCGACGCCAGAATGTCGGTAAGCTCTTTATTCTTATCCATAATTTGCCCTCCCAAGGAAGACACGGGGTAACCCAGTGTGGCAGGCAGCACAAGGAAAACTTGGAAGTTCTTACGGTCGCGGTTCAATCGCTGAGGTCACCCGGCGCTTAACGGCAGCCAACTGATCCTCGACGCCCGAAACCGGACAGCCTGGTATCGGCCCCACGGCTGCCAACCCTCAATTGTTTCTCTTCCGGCCAATCAAGGCCAAGGAGAAATGAAATGGGATATTCTCGATACGCTGCAGTTCGTGGCCGGGCTGCATGGAATGCTGGAAATGGTTGGACCAAACGCCCTCTGACCCAGAAACAGATCTGGGCAATCCGCTTCTTCCTGGATCGGGAGGGGCGAGTTCGCGACCGTGCCCTGTTTGATCTTGCAATCGACAGCAAGCTTCGCGGATGCGACCTCGTCAAGATCAAGACAGGCGACTTGGTCACGGGGCCGGAAGTTCGAACGCGGGCGACCGTCATTCAACAGAAAACCGGACGTCCTGTTCAATTCGAACTCACCAGCGATGTGCGTGCCAGCCTATTGACGCGGCGGCACCGTCGGTGATCACGCTTTCCCCAGTCGGATCGACCACTCGCACCACATGAGCACGCGGCAGTATGCTCGTCTGGTCGATGAATGGGTGAGCGCGATTGGGCTTCGATCATCAGACTATGGCACGCACTCGCTGCGAAGAACGAAAGCGGCCATGATCTACAAGGCAACCGGCAACCTGCGCGCCATCCAGATCTTGCTCGGACACACCAAGATTGAGAACACGGTTCGATATCTCGGTGTGGACATCGAGGATGCGCTGCTTCTGGCCGAACGAACCGAGATCTGAACATGGAGCGGTCATTCGTTTATACCGGATGACCGCTCCGCGCGGCTGGCTCTTCGCCCACGACATCCGCAAGTGGGGTGGGAAGGGGCCGTTCGCTTTCCGCACGGATTGCGCGAAAGCGGATGTCATGGTGCTGAGCCTTCTGTATCTGCTTTGGCAAAGGCACCTGCCCGAACGCGATGAGGATCGATCAAGCGACGACGACAGTGATCAGCACCTCGCTGCCATCGAATCAGAGCGAAGGCTCAACCGAGAGCCGGATCGCACCGGTCAACCGAGGCGCGCGCTTTTCGGAATTTTGACTATTCACAGGCATTCCAACAACGCCCACCCAAGGCGCTACTCATAACTTATCATGTCTTCTACAATCACTGCGGGAGAATCACACATGGTTATGAATTTTGACAGTCTTTCGCGGCCCAAGGGCATGTCGGCGCCAACGGATCCGTTCGAAATCTTCTCCAAGACCCCCAACCAGAAGAACGTTCCGAACGATCTTTGGAAAGGGCAAGCCGAAGCCCTAACCCGATGGCACAAGAGCCGCACGAATGAAGACAGCGTGATCCTGCTGAACACAGGCGCAGGCAAATCGATAGTCGGTGTTCTGATGGCGCAGAGTCTGGTCAACGAAGCGATCGGGCCCGTTGTCTTCGCATGCGCCACAATCGACCTGATCGAGCAGACGGCACGGGAGTGCGAACGTCTGGGGATCAAATATACTAAGCGTGCCGCAGGCAATTTCTCCAACGACTTGTTCGAAACGGGCAAGGCATTCTGCATCACGACCTATCAGTCATTGTTCGTCGCGAAGTCGACCTTCACAGGAATAAAAGCGCCTGCCGCTGTCATCTTTGACGACGCGCACGTCGGAGAGCGTGTAATCCGAGACGCGTTCACCCTGACTATCAGCAAGGAGCAGCACCCCGCGCTGTTCCACGAGGTCGTCGAGATCGTCCGGCCCGAGTTCGAGGGCCTCGGGAAAGGGCCGCATTTCAGTACCGTTCTGGAGCAGGTGGGCCACCAGGCGGTCACGATGTGTCCGCCTTCGACCGCCTTCCGGCATCGAGAAGCCATCCTTGATGCGATCAAGAAGATCGACTGGCGGAACTCGGACATGATGTTCCCAGCGATTCGTCTGTGGGAGAATCTCGGCACCTGCGCTGTTTTCGTGTCGGCGAACGCCATCGAGATCACGCCTCCGTTCATCCCTACCGGGGTCTATGACTTCCTCGGAAAAGGGGTCCGACGCATCTATCTGTCGGCCACCGTGGAGTTTGAGACGGACTTCGTCAGAGGGTTCGGACGGCGCGCGAAGGACCCTATCGTGCCGGACAACGACGCTGGCAACGGAGAACGACTGATCCTTCTCAGCAGCAGGTTCGATCAGAAGGTCGACAAGAAGGACGTGGCGGCGGAGATCCTGAAGACACACAAGCTACTGATCTCGGTGCCGTCGTACCCGAAAGCCACGGCTTGGAAGGTCTTCGGGACACCGCCGAAGCGCGGCGATTTCACAGACGAGTTGCAGGCCTTCCGGACTTCTAAGACAGGTTCCTTCATTCTCGTCTCCCGTATCGACGGCATCGATCTGCCTCAGGACACCTGCCGCGTTATGCTGATCGACGGCGCGCCGTCGGGATCGAGCCTCATGGACCAGTACCTGTTCCAGAACCTGTCGCTGGCGAACCTGTTCTCCACAAAGATGGCCAGCCGCATCACGCAGCTTCTAGGGCGCATTAACCGGGGTCGAAGCGACTACAGCGCGTTCGTCATCTACGGCGGAGACATCAACGTGTGGCTGAAGACCGACCGCAATGTGGCGCTGCTACCGCCGCTCATCCGTAAGCAGGTAATCCTGAGCCAAACGGTACAGGAAGGCATGGACCAGTACGACCCGGCGAAGATCGCAGATCTGGTCACGCAGGTGCTCGGCCGAGATCAGAGCTGGATGAATTTCTACCGCGAAACGGTCGACGGCTTGGAGGTCTCATCCGAGGCGTTGGAGAAGGTGAAGGAGCGCGAAACGCAGCTCGCCGCATCTGCCGAGGCCGAGTGCAAATTCATGACTAGGTTGTGGCAGGGTGACATTGACGGTGCCCGGACAGCACTGCTTGACGTTCTGGACGACACCGCGCTGGCGGATGCTAAGCTTGCCGGCTGGTATTCGGTTTGGCTTGCCGCCTCATACGAAGCCGAAGGTGACAGCGAAACGGCGATAGCCCATTTCAAAAAGGCAAGGGCCAGACTGTCGCCGAAGCTTAACGTTCCGGCTCGAAGCGAGTTGGACCGCGAGTTCGAGAAAGGCGGTGCGAAGACACTGCTTCAGAGGCGCCTTCTTGAAGTGAACCACCATGGCCCGCAGGCGCTGGGTAATCTCATCGCCAAGCTCAAGATACAAGCCAAGATACTGGGGGACACAGCCTCTTCGTCGAATGCCAAGGAAGAGGCCGTCCGTATGTACGGTGAGCTGATCGGCTTCTCGGCCAGTCGGCCGGACAACGAATTTCATCATGGGCCCGACGTAATATGGAAGGACGACGAGGCAGCGACGCTTGTAGCGTTCGAGCTGAAAACCGAGAAAAACGAGCCAGCGCAGTACACGAAGGCAGAGGTCGGACAAGCCCACAATCACCTGCAGTGGCTGAAGGACAGCGAGGGAGAAACCCGGTCCGGCGGACTTCTCCTGGTGGGTCCGCCTGGTATCTGCAAGTCCGAAGCCAGCCCGTCCGACGACATCTATCTTGTCGAGACCAGCGCTCTCGTCGAGAGGATGCGATCGTTCATCTCCAAGATCGACGACACTAGAGGGAGAACGGCCATCGATCGCTGGACGCTACTGAACGAACTAGGTGGTCTTGCGGAATGGCAGCCGACCGGTTTCTTCGGGGCTCTGGCAACTAAGACGTTGAAGTCGCTGAAGGTGCCTTGAGCCAGGCGGAATGACGGTTCAGGCGGCGACCTCAGCCGCCCTACGTCCGCTTTCGGGCGCCTTCAATCAGTTGCGGGATGGCTTATACGAGGTCGGTTGCCGAACGACGGCTTACTGAGTTTTTCCGCCAGAACCGGACAGGCAGCAGACGGCCTAATATGAGACGTGCGTTACCTCGCTGGATGTGGGGTGCCGACCGAGACATCCCCGGCCAAAAATGCAAAAAACCGTCCCGGTTAGACCGGGGCGGTTAGCGTGTTATGACAGAAGTGGCTGCGGGGAGGCGCAGCATGTATCGTCCATGAGGAAATAGGGCGTCTGTGGGCGACGGCGCCAGTGCGGCGACCAAGGGCGGCGTGCTCAAGCTTGACGTGGCGATGCGACAGGCTTGTAAGTGATCAGACACTGCAGGTAACCGATGGCAAGCCGACAAGTCCAGAGCATCACGGAGCGACTGCCCTACTCTTTGAGAGAAGGTGTGAACGGCTATGTTGACGCCGTTGCCGCGGTAGTTCCTGACATCGCTAGGGACGCGCGCGTCGAGATCAGCGGCGATAGGCTGGACCAATTCCTGCTCGTCGTCGCCATCCGGAGGATCTGGTCCACTGTAAACAGCCAGTTCTGGATCATGAACGACTGCATCAGCGTGGCAACGCGAACACCTCCGGGGTCGGAAGGCCCGCCTCAAACACGCGGCTTCCGCATCGGGCGGGACGAAATCAGCCAAGATTCCTCGGCAGTCGTGGAAGGGAGAAACCTTCGTCAGGAACTCTATAAGTTGATAGTTAAGCTCGACATCGAACATCTCGTTGCGGAAAGCAGCAGTCTGAGTGATGTGGCCGCGAAGATGTTTGTGAGGGAAGGTTGAACGTCGCCGAAATTGAGAAAGAGCTTAAAGCTTTCATCAACAAGCACTCCGTTCAATTCGAGCACCTGGCGGTTAGGGAGACTGCGCTTCTAGAGCTGGGCGCCCTCACTATGGCGACCGAACATTACCGGCTGGCTGGGTACACGATCACGGTGGAGAACGCGATCAACGGCCTCTTCGTAGCCAAGCTGTCGTCTCGCGGGTACCCTTATAATTTCTCATGGTTCAAGTGTGTTAAAGGTGACGAGCTTTACGAGATACATTCCAACCTCTCGGTCATGGGTGGCCATAATGATGAGGCAGTCTATGTCGTCGACGTGGCTGTCGTTGTAGGCGACGACAAGGTGCCAAAGGCTAAGCCAAAGCAGAAATGGGTAGCGCTGGACAACAAGGCGCTGGCGACGTTCGCTGAAGTGAAAAAGCTGGTCGTGTACCCGATGCTACTCGCTCAGTTCATCGGAATTGTGCACGAAATCACGCCTTCAAGGCTCAAAAAGCTGAAGGCCAGCCTGCCTGCCGACAACCACTTTCCGCCTTCTCTGATCACCCTAGGGTATCTGACCGCGACCTCAAGCAAGGCCCTGAAGGGGTTTGCGAAACGGAAGTTCAGGGTTTGCGTCGTCCACAACTTCGATATGTATCTCTCGCAAATGAGGCGAGGTGAGGCATCGAAGTCGCCTTTCGTGATGGTCCAGACCATCCTGTAATAGAAACCCGCCTGAAACCGGGTCCGTGGCAGGTCGGCGTAGAGAAGAAAGCTCACGGGACACATCGCGTTCCGCCAGCTGCTGCCGTTTTTGGACAGGGTGAGCCGGTCCATAAGCCATCGGCGAGCTTTCCATGAAGACCGTTGCGCCGCCGGGCTATTCCTTGCGTTGCGGCATGAGGGGAACAAAGGAACCATGATGTGGCCGCTTCCGCCGCAATGCTGCCGGGCCGCAGTGCGCCTCATCTCAGTCATTCGATCGCCGGATCTCGATTCCGGGAGCTGCCGTTCGCCGACTTGGCTATGGATCCGTAGCTCGCATTCTGATTAGTCTTGGCGTATTGCTGCGCTGTCAGTTCCCCGACTGCTTGAATATTCGCCCGGTTGGTCGAAAAGGACGCAGCGCTGCTGAGATTGGGTGAATCCGAAGGCGATGCATTGGTCCAGTGCCGAGCAGCCCCGTTCGCACTCGTTGCGAGAGCGGGCGCTCAGCACCCGGAACCCGTTGCCTGAAAAAGCCTTGCCGTTGAAATACTCGAAATAGGGAGCCGCACTCGACGCCGGCGGCATGTCATCTCCCGAGATAACGCCGCTAGTAGCGCGGGCGTTCATCAAGAGTTGACCTTGTCGCTTCTTGAGAAAGCACTTTCGGTTCCACGCGTCGTAAGTGAAAGCCCTGCACCAGCTCTCCGAAGCTCGGCACATGGATTCACACTGTTCCACGTTGTCAGCTTGACGGGTCTCTGCGGCCTCACTCTTCAGATCCCTGTTGAGGAAACGCCTGAAAGATCCGGATGGCGGCGTGACGGCCACCGCCTCCTCTTCCAACTCGCCAGGCTCCGGCGGCGGTTCTGCAGCCTGTGGAGAGGCAGGTGGATTGACTGGCGGATGATAGCCAGTGACCAGACTGCGAGTGCCGGCCGTGTGTCCTTGGCTTTCCTGCGCGCCTGCTACGCTCGAGAACAGCCTGCAGACGCCGCCATCCGACGAATGATCAAAGCCCGCGCACCCCGAGCGCGCGGAACAAAGCTTGCTGCAGGCCTCAAGCGGCACGCTGACCGTGGCGCTGACCGCCCCGTTCAGGAAGGTCTGCGGGTAGCGGAAGAGCTCCTGGGCCGATTGCGCGTTTGCGGGCCGACCTCCGGCCGGCGGAACAATAGCAGCCGCAACTGCGACCACAAACCCTATCAGTAGTCCAACGGTTCTGCCGCTTAATTGCCGACGACAAATGCGATCAGCAAACATCCGCGGGCAGGCAGGATGCACGTCCGATGGTGGCTCGGACACTTGGAGCACCTGCGGATTGTTCATCTGTGACATTGGTTGCCTTTCTCCGCCGTTTTCCGAAGAGAGCCTCAAAAGCTTCCGGGACCGCTCAGCGGACATTTCCGGGATGCGAGAACCGAGAAGGTCCCAAAATGGTTGTTGCAGATGCGGAACTTAGACGGACGTGCCGTCGACGCCGAGGAGGTCGGATCTGGTGAGGCCGCTTTTGACTTTGCTGCCGGCCGCTGACTTGTCGCCTCTCGTTGTTTTTTACGTCTTGGTTTCGCTCGGACGATCGCCGCAGGCTTGCCAGTCTTTTGCGATGTGGCGCTTTTCTGCTTCGTCGCTTCCGCTTCTGACGCACCTTGGCTCCGCTGCGGTGTCGGTTGAGCTGCGACTGGCGGATTGGCTGGCGGACGGTAGCCCATGACGAGACTGCGTGTTCCGGCGATGTGTGGCGGCTCTCACCCGCGCCAGCCACGTTCGCGAACAGCCGACAGACACCGTCGGACGACGAGTAGTCGAAGCCGATGCATCCCGAACGCGCGAAGCAGAGGTTTCTGCACGACTTCAGCGGCACGCTGACCGTGGCGCTGACGGTTCCATTCAGGAGGGTTTGTGGATAATCGAAGAACTCTCCTGTCGACTGCGCGTTCGCTGGCAGAATCCCCGTTGGCGGCACGACAGCAGCAAGCGCGCCCGCAAGTCCCAAAAGAAGTCCCGCCATCCCGCGACGAAGACCACCTGCCAGCATGTTTCCTCCTCGCCTGCTCAGCCTCGCGCTACCGTTCCTGTACAATGGTCGTGTCCGCGGAAACGGCCGGTGCGAGCTTCCTTTTCAGGCGGATGATGTTCTCGTAGGATTTCTGTATCCGCTCAAGCATTTCCGGGTCCTTGCGCGCTTCCTCAGACAGGAGGGCGGCAACCTTTTCCGGGACCAGGGGGTCTGGATGTTTGTCGTTGGCGAATATCAGGATGTCGTTCCCTGCCAAAACGGCTCGGCGCACCGAGTCCTCGAAGCTGATGGTGTTGGTAATGGCCTGCATCTGCATGTCGTCGCTGATAACCACGCCCTTGAAGTGCATCTTGTCCCGCAGCAGCCCGGTTAACGTCGCGCGGGAAAGCGAGGAGGGGATTTGGGCCGAAAAGGAAAGCTTGTTATTTATCACATGGGCCGACATGACCATGTCGACATCTCCCGACGCGATCAGGTTCTTGTAGGGGAGAAGTTCCTTATCGCTCCATGTCTTGGAAACGTCGGCCATGCCCTTGTGGCTGTCCTTGGTGCTGGAACCGTGCCCAGGGAAGTGTTTCAAGACCGTTAGCACTCCCTTCGCCCGATGCGCTTCGACGAAAGCCTTCGCGTATGCCTCGACCGTCTGCGGATCGGCGGAAAAGCTCCTGCCAAGCTTGCCAATGATGGGATTTGCCGGGTTGACGTTGACATCGACGACGGGAGCCAAGTTGAGGTTGAATCCCAGATCCGAGAGAGCGGAAGCGAGGTTCTGGTAAACCACGCCGGCCTCGTCTGGACTCATGGACTTAGCCACAGTCGCCTCGCTCGGCGTCTCGTTGAACCCCATGGCTCCAGTGAACCTCTGGATACGGCCGCCCTCCTGGTCGACAGCAATGAGCAGCGGGGTTGCCGCGAAACGCTGCAGGCCCTCGTTCAGTTGCCGCACTTGCTTCAGGCCGTCGATATTGCGCCCCAGATAAATGACGCCCGTGATCTTTCCTTCCTCCGCTTGCCTGACGACTCTCGCGTATCCCTCGGCATCGGGCTCGCTGCCGACAAAGCCAACCAACACCATCTGCCCGATCATCTGACGCAGCCTGGCGTCTTCGATTATTCGATGCAGGTCGACGATTGGGATGCGGGCTCTCGGCACTGGGGGGTCAGCCTTCAGCGGTGAGGAAAGGCCAAAGAAGGCGCAGGCAACAGCGGTGAGAAATGCGATCCGCGGCGGCATGTTTTAGTCCCTCGGAGCGACGGGATGTACAAAGTCGGGAGTGACCGTCCGGCTGTTTTTTCGCGCCGACGTCATGCCTTTTCGCCGCACCGGGTACAGGTTGGTTCCCTGGACCAGGAAACATCGGTTGGGTCTCACGGTCACCCACGTAAACCCACCGCATCCACCGTCCGAGTGACATTGCCCCATGCATTCCTGATAGGAGATCGCAGGCGATTCCATGCCGTTTCCAATGAAGCCGCTCAGGGTGAAAAGCTCCCAGTCGGCAGTCAAGGTCGGAGGAGGGGCCGATGGTTTAGCCTTGAAATAGAGGCCGGACCGTCCCAAAGGGTAGGATTGCACGAAATCGAAGCCCGATTTTAAAAAGCATCGATTCACCTCCTGATTGTAGGTGAACGCCCGGCAGGAGGTTCGGCTGTCACACAGAGCCGAGCAGCTTTCGGCGTTGGGCGCATCGATGCCTTTTGACACGAGATCGCCCCCCCAAAGGTCAACCCCGCTGAAGGACGCATAGTACCAGGACTCGGCATTGGCGGGATCGTGATAGCCTGGAATCCGCTGGCGGGTGCCGCCGGTCGAGAGCGGGTCAGGTTGTGCTGAGGCGACCGCTGGAAACAAACGGCAGAGGTTGGTTGAAGAGGAGTGATCGAACCCGGCGCAGCCCGAACGCTCCAGGCAGATTTTCCGGCAGTCGTCCAAAGGTCGCCGGAACTCGGCACTGGGGGTTCCCCTCAATGCGGTCTCTGGATATTCGAGAAGTTCGCCTCCTGACGCCTGCGCCAATGCCTGCGTAGCAATTCCAGGCATCGCAAGCGAAAATGTCAGCAGAAACGCCGCCGACGCTGTTCCGACCACGCGCAACCAATGCCGCCTCCGCTGCATTCCGCTTCCCTTGGCCCAACCCATGAAACCGATATGTAAGAGCGGTTGGGTCAAGGACTGATCGACCCTTCGCAGTAGGTGGTGCGAAGGAAATTCTCGTATGCGTTGGCGTGGTTCGAGCCCGTGTCGCTAGCGTCGACGCAAAGCGAGCTCAGCAGGTTGTTGGCTTGCGCATTGCCCTCTAGCGCGAGTTCGAAATACGAACGCGCCGCCTTATTGGAGTCGATCGCGTCCACGCGGTCCGGCGCGAAGGTCCTTGGATCATACCATTTCGCCATTTCGAGCTTCGCGTCCTGGTTGCCTCTCTGCATTGCGAGATTGATCGCCTGCAGCCCGACGCTCCGGTCTCCGCGCTTGAAAGCCTCCTCGCTTAGCGCGAAGAGTTCATGGCCGTCAGTGTCGGTTTCCTTGAGCTTCGCCAGCCTGGCTGCAAGCGGAGGATTTGTCGGGTCGGTGTAATTCGAAAGCAGGCTGCGCGTCGCAGCGGTCGAACCCACGTTCACGCGTCCGGCGCCCACGCTCGCGAACAGGCGGCACTCGTCCTTTTGAGAATGGTCAAACCCCTGACATCCCGAACGCGCCTCGCAGAGTTTCCGGCATTCTTCTATCGGCTTGGAAAACTGGGCGCTGACGATCCCGTTCAGCAGAGTGTCCGGGTAGTTGAAAAGCTCGTTCGCCGCGGAATTTTCCTGTGCTCCCGCTGACAGGGTCATGCCCAGCAAGATTGCAGCAGCCATAGCCGCCATGTACCCCCTGAAGTGGAGGAAATACTTGTCGAAGCTGCTCTTCAGCATGCCATTGTCCCTCTGACGGTTCCATAGGCGGCGAATTGCCGGACCTTGTGATTTTCAATCATTATTCCAGCGTCCCCTCGCAATAAGTGTCCTTCAGGAACCCATTGAACCCAAGGTCTTGAGGAGAACTCGCGCTCTTCGCGCAGAGGGAGCGGAGCATTTCCCTGGCCGCTGTCTCGCCTTCTACCGACAGTTCGAAATAGGCCCTCGCCGCCCTGTTCGCATCCGGTCGATCTGCTCTGCTGGGCTCGAAGGAGCTTGGATCGTACCAGCGCGCAATCTCGAGTTTCGCGTCCTTGTTGCCCCGCTCCATCGCAAGATTGATCGCCTGCAAGCCGATTCCGCCGGCGCCTTCCCGGTATGCCTCGCCGCTTAGGGCGAACAGCGCAACGCCGTTAGTGTCCGTCAGCTTCAGCCTCTCGAAACGCGCGAGCAAAGGCTCGGGGTTGTTGAACCAACCCCTGCTGTCGGCAATGTAGTATCCTCCCCCTGCCAGAAGCAGCGCCAACGGGATCAGTAGGTACAAGAACCGCCTCTTCTTTGGCGGCTGGGCCAAAGGCTGGGGTTTCGGCTCCACCACCCGTGGCAGCTCAACAACCTGTTCGAGGGCCTCTTCAAGCTCCCGTTCTATAGCCTGAGGAATGGACATCTTGAAAGGGGTCAGTTCCTGGGACCAAGCTCCCGGGCTAGGTGGGATCGGCGGCCAGAAGGCGCTCCCCTCAATGTCATGGCCTTCGACTTCGATCTTCACCTGCAGGTCGACCGGGATCTGGTCGCAGACCTCGGGTCCGACGACCAGCGTGGCCGAATTCGCGCCGCGGCTGACGACCGCTGCCTCTACGGTTGCGGGACGCGCCTGCCATCCGGCGGCGCCAAGATAGGGAGCGTCCTTGGACTTGCGCATGATCGACAGTCGCAACCCCGGAGAGCTGCCTAGTTCCTGCGGGAACGTGATCAGGGCATGCCCGAACAGGCGCGTCTCGTCCTCGCTGACTTTGACCGCAACCTTGTTCATCGAGCAGTCCCAACGGGCGCACCAAGCAGCGGCGCGGACTCATCGAGCGCGTCCAGTATGGCCCTCAGGCGCTCGTTCTCCTCGACGTTTATAATGATCCCTTCGCCCGAGAGGACGTTGTCAGTAACCACTTGGTGGAAGGCGTACATCCACTCCGAGAGCGCGAGGTAGGAGAAGTTCCGCCGCTCCACCCCAAGCCCGTCGCAGTCTGAAACGCTCGGACGGCGGGCAAAAACCCTAACTTCACCGTTCTCAGTGCCGTCAGGAGCCAGAGGCCGCTTGTTCTCGGGCATCGCGTCGAAGCCAAGCGTGCTGACGAAACGGTTGATGTGGCTCGTGGCAAGAAAGCCAGCCTTCTCGAGCAGGATGTCGGACCTTTCGACTGAACTTCCCGAGAGCTTGGCAAGGTCCCTGGCTATGCGCTCTTCGAGCCCCGATCGCCGCGCGGCAGATGTAAGCTCGGCGACCAACTCGCTTGCGGACTCTTGCCCGAGGCCAATGGCCTGCAACGCATTGTCGTTTCTCGCGAGTGCGAAAAGGCCGTCCGTCCAATGCCTGATGGCTGACCGGGCGAGATAGGCTTCGCGCGGCAGCGCTTTCTGCGAAACCGACTCCCCGGAGGAAACCACGGCCGCGGCCACCTTCTTCTTGCTGCCGGGCAATGGAGGGGCGCCGGGCCGCGGAGGCGCCGGTCGCTTCTTCGCCGCGGCGTCGGTCCGTCCTTCGGAACCTTCCTCCGGCGCGTTCTGCCGCTTGAGGCGGTTGCCGTACTCGATGTGAAGGTGTTCGGAGATTCCGTTCTGCGATATCTGCAGCATCTTCATGGCGGTCCCGAACTGGTCCCGCTCCCAAACCTCGGTGAAGTTTGCGAGAATCTGGTCCGAGACTTCCCGACGCTCGGCTATCCGCTTGTTGATGTCGCTTTCGATGAAATACGGAGCGAGCACACGGCGAATATCGTGGGCTATGTCCCCGACGCGGCCTCGTATCTGTGAATACTTGATGTCGGGACGACAGATGGCCGCGAGGTTCTCCGCCAGATAGCTTACGCCGCCATCGTTCAGCCTGAGGGCCTCGTCGAAGGCCTTGGCCGGCTCGCGGAAGTGCTGCTGAACTTCACTGACCTGAAGATACGCCTCGCGCAGCGCGGCGACTTTCGCGACCTTGTCGGGCAATATCTCGGTCTCCACGCCGCCTTTGTACTTGATCAGGGACTCTGCCTTGAAGTTCGGGTTGCGCAGCCAGTAAGAGTTGTTGAAAGGCCTGTCCGGCATCCATTCGAACGGCCACTTGTGGGCCTTGCCGAAAAAGCGCGTTAGCGAGGCGCCCAGGCGCGCGCTGAAACGATCCGCCAGGCTCTGTCCTTCCTCGCCCGCCTTTTCGCTGAAGTGCATGTCGAACATCGTCAGCACCAGGAACAGCGCAGTCTCGGTCCGGGCCCGATCGAGCGGGCTTTCCCCGTGCGAGGTTCTGATCCAGTCGTCGATCATGTCGGGAAGGGTCGCGACGTCCTGGTTCGAGGGCTTGATGCACAGCAGCATGCTCGAAAGCTCCTGCTCTGCAACGTAGCGGTCGAAGAGGTAGGCAACCTTGCCCCGGACGAAGAGTTCCTTGAGCGCGTCGGGGTTGCCCTCGATGAAGGCCTGAAGGTCCACCTTCTGCCTGCTGCGAGCGCCCGGGAAGTCCAGGAGGTCTGTGTGCTCGAAGAACGGCCATGGCTGTTCCGATATCGCAATCCGGAGTTCAGCCACCAATGCGGCGATAACGGGTCTCGGCAACGAAACCGTCGATCCTTTCATTGGCCGGATCAGCAGCTCGTCCTGGCCGGATTTTCCGAGCCCCCGCAGCGTCTCGACGTCTATGATGCTGCTTTCCCGGGGAACCAGCGCCTCGACAGGGCAGTAGGCATCCTTGGCGAACCCAAGGCTCTCAAGGGCGGTGACGAGTTCGACGAAGAGATCGGTAAATTTCTGCAGACCGCCCCATAGCACGGAAAAAAGGTCGCCGCGGTCGGCAATGGAAAGCCGGGAGCCAAGGAAGGCCGCTTCCTCCCAGTAGGCCCCCAGCGTCTCGATGTTCGGCAACCCGGCGAACTGCTTCTCGAAATACTCCTGGAGGTCCCACACGTCCTCCTCGGCCAGGCCATCCGTCGCTGCCTGCGGCATAGCCCGGCTCTTCGCCCTTTCCAGGGTGGACAGGACGGTGTCGGAAGTCAGCGGCGCGCGTTTCTTCGCGTCTCCGTCAAGGAAGAAGCTGTTGCCCAGGACCTTGGCCACGTCCGTTTCGCTCAGCATCCTCAGCACAACGGGCGCGCCGGGCGGACTTGGCTCTTCTCGAACCGAAAAGCGGGTGACAAGCCCGGTCGACTCCCGATCGCCACCGGGGTTGATCTCCCGGATGAAATCGACCTCCCGCCCGAGATCGCCGAAGCGAGCCATCAAGGGCGCGCTTCCATTGCGGGCCAGGACGGACACAAGATAAGACTTGCCAGCCTGGCTGGGGCCGAACACCCCGACGCACATGGGGCGGTCTATGGCCAGCATCGCCTTCCGGGTGGCAACGATCGACTTCTTGAGCTGCTGCTCGGCGCCCGAGCGCGTGCTGCCGACCCGCTCCGCGTTTGCTGAGGCTCCGATCCAGACAAGGCCCTTCTGCGCCGATTTCAGCGCCGTGTCGCAGGTCTTCTTCAACTCTTTACGCATGCCTTCAGCTTTCACTGGATGGAGATAATTCCGGTATCGAGCCAGTAGCCGTCGCCCGCCTCGACCGCGAGCGTGTCCAGCTTCAGCTCCATGATGCGCTTGACCGGAGAGCCGTCGGCGTCCTCCGCGTCCTGAACCACGAACTCCTCGCGGGTCGCCTCGCTCGTAAGAAGCGCGATCTCGTTCGCCTCGTCGTCTTCCGGCACCTGCACATTGCGCGCGATCGTGACGCGGACCGGCTTTCGCACGCTCTGCGCCGATCGCGTCTGCGCGGTGGTCAGCTTGTAGAGCGGAGTCGCCACCCAGCGCTCCAGTGGAAGCTGCCTGAAGCCAATGCGAAGCGGGCTGTGGTAGTCGAATTCCGCCTCGGCTTCCGCCGTTGCGGCATCGAGGTCGATGTCCGAGAAAAGCAGGGTTTCGTCCGGCAGCACGGAGCTGCCCTGAAGCCGACCGATGTACCGGGCCGTCGACTTCATCCTGAGGTACTGGGAATAGAGGGTGAAGTTGGTGATCTGCCGTTCCGCGAGCGCGCACAGCATTGCGCCCACGACCGCGGTCGTCTTTGGATCGTCGATGTGCGTGTTGCTGACGCCCCGGAAGGGATACCACGTGCCGACGCGATAGTCCTTGATCGGAATGACGCGGTCAGGCCGGACCGACATCTTGTTCATGAACAGGCTTATCATCTGTGGCAGGCGCATCGGCCGCCCGGTCAGCAGCACCACGTCAGCGTCCAGATGGTTGATCGCTTCCGCGATGTTGTCGAACACGCCGTCGAAGATCGACAGGACGCACTCTTCGACCGCCAGCGGGTCGACTGCTATGTCGCAGTCGGAGACCGTGAACTCTCCGGCTCCCAGAGCCCCTATGCTGTCCTTGAGATATCCGAGGATGCGCGCGTCAACCGGAATGTCGCCTCCGGCCGTCGTTCGTCCCCCGGTCTCGAAGAAACTGCCTGCCTTCCGGATTTCCGTCTTGCGGCTCGTCGCAGGCATCGCTTCGCATTCGGACAGAACCGCGATGGCGATTGGCTGCAGAACCTGCAGAACGAACTGGCGTCGCAGGTGCTTTTCCTGCTCGGACATGTTCGGGTTGTCGCCTGCGAAGCGGTCCTTGAGATAGTTCCGCGCGTTCGGGAGGCCCGCTTGAGCCAGGCCTTCCTCGAGCCTGGGTATGACAAGCCGCTCGATAACCACCTTGAGGAGGTCGTCCCCCGCGATACGGAATCCCTCCCGAAAGTTCTGGTCGGGGAAAAGGGCGACATTGTCGGTTTGAAAATAGGTCGTAACCATGAGGTCGGTGGTGCCGCCGCCCACGTCGACGCTGGCGACGCGCAGGGACCGTTCGAGCTTCTCCTTGGCCTTGGACGCCGGGAGCGCCTTCGGCCTCTCCCTGTCCTTGCCGAGCATGTCGAACAGCGTCCTGATCGACCCGCCCAGCTTGTGCACGGCCTCGCCGTAGAGATAGACCAGATGAACTGAACTCGCCTCGTCCCAGGAGCAGTGGATTTCCGGACGCTGGCTGTTTATGCCGCTGTCGCTGTCGCCCCATCCCGACAGGGACCAGAGAAGCTTGACCGCGGCTTCCGCGCGCGACCGCAGGATGCGCTGCTCCTGGATCGGGGTCGCTGACGGGATCGTCAGGATGATCCTGCGCAGGCGTCGCGGAGAATCTTTGAGTCTTCTCTCCCGGCGGGTGCCGGGGTTGTTCATCATCGACATCGCCTGCGCAATGATTTCGACAAGCATGAACGTGAAGAAGGACGACCTCGAGAAGCAGAAGCGGCTCGCCGTCTGCAGTTCGCTCTCTTTGACTTTCAACCTGAACTGGCGCCTGTCGCTCTCGAGCTGTTCGAGGACGTCGCCGCGGTCGTTTATGAAGCGGTACATGGAGCGCTCGATCAGCGGCTCGGTTCCCGCATGGCCCGCCGAGGCCGAGCGGAACTTCCACTCCTGGAGAACCGGATCGGAACTCCACAGGTACCGCTTCGGCGAAGAAAGCCCCGTGGCCGCCTCGGTGCCTTCCGACTCCCCGCGCAGGCGGGAGGCCTCGGGGCCGATGCGGAGCAGGCTTGGCCAAAAGAATGCCCGCGGTCGGCCTGACCGCCTGGCGATGTCTTCCGCTCCGAATTCCCCGGCCACCAGTTCGCACTGGCTTTCGAACGGATCGCGATAGACGAGTTCGGGCTTGGAAAGGTCGCGCAATTCCAGCACGACGGAGTTGTTGAGGTCGACGTTCACGTCGTCCGGGAACGACTGGATCAGAAGTCCGCACGACCGCGAGTTCCCGATGTCGAGCACCAGGTCGACGTCGACTGGATGGACGTTCCTGTTGTCGCTGACCGTGTCGATGAGGGTGACGCGAACGGGCTTGATCACGCTGGCGAGAAACTGGACGAAGGTTATGTAGCGGGCGAGGTGCTCGAACTGGAAAGGAAAGTCATCGGGCCTCAGCTCCTTGCCCTTCCTCTGAAGCTTCTTGAAGGAGTGGAGGATGTCCCTCAGCCAATCGTCCAGCCATTTCTGGGCGTCCACGGGCCCTTGTCCGGGAACGTCGACCTTATGGGACAGGAACGAGATGACGTCTGGAAGCTGGCTGACGAACCGGAACGATTCTGTCCGCATCGCGTCTTCCGGACAGGGCGCGAGATAGGGACGGTTCGTCTTGCGGGGCGCAAGCGAGCTGTCGAATGCGAAGATTGCCCTGTGCGTTCCCTTCCGGTCGCCATGGGCGTTCCTGGTTTCCGTAACCCTTACCCGGACCCAGTCGGTCGGGCCCTGTGCGTAAATTTCGTTGCCCAGCGAGTCCTTTCCGGGTTCGATCTTGAAGAACGGCACCGGAACCCAGCGGTCGAGGAAGGTCTCGAGCGCCCTCGACTTCGCGATGTCGTATACCACGTCGTCGCCACTCGGGGGATACGGCGGCTGGTCAGAGTCGGGGTCGTCATCGTTCCAGTTCGGAAGCAGGCGGATCAGCGTCTTTCCATCCGACCCCGTTTCGCCCGGCGACACACGCTCGATGAACGACCTCGTAAGGCGCGGCGAAGCGTCGAAGTCAAACCCGAACTCGACGAACTGGATGCCGCTGTCCGGCACCAGCGTGAAGCCGTCGCTGAAATCGGCGAGGTTGGTCAGCATCGATTCGTCCTGTCAGGCTGGTGGCGGCTTGCTGCAGTCATGGAACATTGAACTCCGTGACTTTCATCTGCGTCGCGGCGTGAGACTCTTCAGTCACGCTGCCCGGGTAGCTTTGCGTGGCGTCACCCTTCTTGAGGATGACGTTGAAATCCGTCCGCCGGGCAGGATCTCCGCGCTTGTTGAACATTCTCAGGTAGACCTCGTAGTGTCCGGGCGGTGGCTTGCTCGCCCACGTTATGTGTTCGACCGGCTTGGTGCTCTCTCCATTGAGATTCATGTCGATGTCGTGCACGCCCCCGCATTTCGGCTGTCCGTCCAGAAGCACCATTCCGCCGTCCGGGCACTTCACGAAGAGGTCCAGGTCGGTCCGGTTGTTCCAGATGAGCGTCACCTGCGTCTGGCCTTCCGCACCGCCTGCGTTTTCGACGCGATTGTCTGCTTCCTGTGCTGGGTCAGTCTGCTCGGCCCTTGGCGCCGGAGCGGGGGGCTGGCACGAGTTCAGGTGCCGCCGCAGCTGCTCCTCGATGACAGCTTCTTCCGACATGAGTTCCCGCGTGCGCAAGCTGCTCTGGTCGACAGTCGGCTGCGGCGGCGCAAGGGCGCAGTAAGCGCCTCCGCCCTTTCCAAATGCGGTGACTCCGAACGGAAGGACCAAGCCGCAAGCGGGGAGCAGCAGCCACGCGGTCGCCCCCGCGAGTGCTACGGGAACAAGCCAAAGAAGCCTGCGGGCGACCGACTGCCACCAGGCAGGTCCAGCAGATCGCACGGGCCGCTCCGTTGCTGTGTCCGCAACAGAAGCCGTCGGCGGGCGGTCCCGGGCGACTTCAGCAATCTGTCCCTTGCCGCTGGTTTCCGCGTCATGTTTTTCGTAACCCCATGCCGTAAGGACGAGCACTCCGTCGCTCCCGTCGGAGCCGCCGGAAACCCATACGTTCTCGTCGTCGGGGAATGTCACCGCGTTGCGCAGCGCAGTAGCCGTCGAGCGGGCTGCCGGGTCGGTGCGAGCCTCATGCGCGGCGGCCGCACGAAGAACTGCGCGGACGGATTGGTCGAGCTGCGCCTTGTAGACGGACGCCGTTTCGGGCGGGAGATCCGTCAGCCGGACAAGAGGCTCGTCGCGCTCGGTATACCAGTCGATCCCAGAGCCGTCCTTGCGCGGTACCGGTTCGGCCAACTCGAGCCCGATGCCCCCGGGGAATTCCCGTCCGAGCACGGCTTGAAGCCTATGGACCGAGCGCTCCGCGGTCGACCCGAGGGAACGCATCAGGCTGAGGGTCGTGGTGGCGACGAACTGGCTCATTTGACAGGGCCTTCCGTTGGCCCTGCGGCCGCGGCTATTCCCGTGGCCGGATTACACGGCTGATCGGCGACGGCCACCGTCACGCCGTTGGCTGACAGGAACCGGATGGCGTCGCTCGCGCCGAGGGAGAAGTTCAGCTTCTGAACATTCTCCCCGTCGAGGACTATGAAGGTGTTGACTCCGACCGCCCGGCCGCAGGCGTCCGAAAGGGGACCTCCGCTGTTGCCGGGGGAAATGTTCGCGGAATGGGTAATGACCTTTGCCGCCCCGCCCTGAGGCATGGCCATGACGTTGCCCTGCGTGACGACCATCTCAAGATTGGCAAGCCCCGTGGTGTCGCCATTGAGGATCGCTCGATAAGTGCTGTCCATCGACATCACGAAGGACGGAAAGCCCCCCGCGATGACGCTGTCCAGCCTCGCGATTTCCGTAGAAAGGTGCAGGGGCCTCACAGTGCTGGGGGCATCATCCACCCGAAGGAGGGCAAAGTCCGGATTTCCAGTCTCGCTGCTTGCGGATCTTGCAACGACACGGGCGGGAACCGCACCCCCGAGTGCCTTGCTGGCGACGAATACCGTCTCCCCGGCGCCCTCGACAACGTGGTTGTTGGTGAGGATTTCCCTCTGGCTCACGAAGAACCCGCTTCCAGTGCTGAGCGAGTCCGCCGAGGGTGCGAGCACGAGGACCGTCGCCGAGTCCAGGGCGGCGAGAAGCGAATGCGGTGAGCCGGGGGCAGGCGCCTGCCCGCGGGCGGCTCCTGACGCGCCGTTTTCTGTTCCACCGCCGGACTCATGGAGCGGCGGACCGAGAACAGATGAATCTGCCTCGCATGCAGCCTTTGCGAGCTCCCTTTTCATTTTGCCGATTCGCTCTTCAAGGCTCCGGTTGACCTCCTCGTTGTTCACGAGTGGAGCTGTCGGTGGCGGCGGGAGCGCTTCCGGATAAACGAGGTTGCCCGGCGAGGCCGCGTAGATCAGGCAGGCGGCGAACACCAACGAAAGGGCAGCTATGGGCCAAAGCCAAGACTGTTTGTGTCGAGCTGGCGCCGTTGATTGAGCCTCTTGCGTGGATGCTGCGGTGGCCTCGGGTGCAATCACGCGCCGCGGGGGAGACAGTCCGGCAGTGGCGAAACCTCCCAGGGCAGCCCACGCCTGACCAGGCACCCGGGGGGACATGCCGCTTGGAAGGTAGGGGCCAATTGTCTTCTCGCTGTGCCGCACGAATGCGGCGCGGGAGGAGCGGGCTTCCTCCGGCAGCACTCCCCAATTCGTGAGGACGGCGTTCTCGCCGACGGCGACGATAGAGGCTTCGTCCGCGACATTGAGCATCGCCCCAACGGTCCCGCCGATTTCCCGGTCCGCCAGGGCTGGTCGAAGCGCCTCGATCCGCGCGGCCAAGTTCGACTCGATCCGCGACCGTTTTCCCCGATCGAGTTCGCCCAGCTGCTTCGGCTCGTCGTCGAAGCTGCTGAACCACGCCACGACCAGGCGGCCGCCCTCCTGCTCCTTGGCGTTCGGTTCCGCGAACAGCCGCGAGGTGTTGTCCCCGCACAGTTCATCTATGCGGGCGAATGCCGTTTCGCAGTCGCGCCATAGCGGTTTCCCTGCGACAGCCAACACGTCCACGGCACGCGCGGACGTTGAACGAACGAAGTGGACATTGCCCCCCCGAGCCATTAGGCACCTTCCCCTTGCCGCAATAAATCGTTAACCATGCGGCGTCCCCGGCCGCATATTTCGACGTAAAAAACGCAGTGTCAACGAGCCCTCAAGTAGATTCGACTCAGATGCTTAACCTGTAGCGGGCTCGCAGCCTATTTCACGTCTTGGCGACAGTTTCTATCTTGATTCCAATTTCGCGGTGCGCATCCCCCATTTAGGGCTGGAAATGCAAATTCTGGAGAATTACGGTCGCGCCGGGCTGGTATTGCCGAGCCCAAAAAGGGGCATTGCCTACGGCAAAGAAAAATGGGGCAACAGGAAAGATCGCGACCTGTCATGAGAATCCTGGCTGGCCGTCTAGTTCGACCCTTCACGTCGCCAGTCATGACATCAAGCCGGCGAACTTCGCTGACTTGGCGATCAAGTCCACTTGAAACAGAATAACAGCGGCTGGGGGAAACATGTTTGCGCATCTTTTTCGCTGCGGATTCCAAGAGTTCGTGCTCGGAGTCGCCGGGTCGTCTCTGGCAGCTCTCGTCCTTCTAGTCGGCATTCAACCGATCGGCGCGCAAACCACGGCAGTGTTCTTCGACTATCCCGGGACCTCACTGAACGGGTTCGTCAGCGCGCAGGTCATCGCACCCTTGGAGGCGTGTCGTTCCCTTTGCACCTCGCGTTCGGGCTGCGTTGGGTTTGACCACTCGACCGAGGGCGGCGTTTGTCGGCTTTTGGCGAGCGTAGGCTCCGCCAGCCAAAATCGGCTTTCGACGGCAGCCACGCGGAACCTGATCGCCGGCTATCGTCCTCCCTCAAACCCACCCGAGGCGCCTTCCGCCGTCCAGCCGAAACCCGCAGTTGTGCGCTCGGAGCCGCCAGACATCAGTGGCCGCAAGGTGAGTTATCGATCGATTCCCGGCGATCCGAGGCCGATAGGCTGGGTCTATATCAATGTCTGCAGCGGAGCCCCGGTCGATGCGGCCTCACTTCGCAGTTCCATCAACGGATATGTTTTTGAATCGTTGCGCGTTATTCCGGGCAGAATTGAACAGTTTGACAGGAATACCACACCGCAATGTGCGCTGGTGCCCAAGGCCGTTGGCTATGCCTCGCCGAGCGCCGAGGAATGGAGAATTGGAGCGGTGCTGGAGGAGATGCGTCCGATCCTTCGTGCTGCAGGAGTGGGAACGCGCGCGGACGGTCTATTGCCCATGCAAGGTTCTGACCGCTACCGCATCGATATATGGCTTAGTCACGAGTGAATGCCTCGGCTTCACTGCGGGACTGGCAGCGCGGCGAAATCCGAACCGAATGCCGTTGGGATAAGCGAAAATATCGTGATCGGGATGTCCCAAGACCCTTCGACGCTAATATGCGAAGGTAAGCCCCACCAGATGGACACTTCAACGGCTCGATCGTATCAGCAGCCATCGAGTGCTTTTATGCCTTCGATGTAGTCCTTGCCGCCCTCATTCACTGTCCTCACTTCGGCGCGGCCAGTGCATGTCGTCGCACCCTTCCTGAACGCATAGCTGACGAAGAACAAGTCTTCTGCCTTCGCTTGGATGCCGAGAAGCTTAAGCGGCGCCTGCATCCCTCCGTAGAAGCCACTCAGGGCGGCTGCGGAGAGAGGACCCTTGGCGCTCTTTTCTGGAACTACAAACCGCGCCGCCTCCTTGCCGTCCCCAGTGCCGAGGGCCAGATAAAACGCCCGCACGACAGTCGCGGCAGTGCCGTATTGGTCAGTGATGTCCTCTTCAGGCGCGATGCTCCCGACAACGGCCATGAGCGGGGCTCGGTGATTTGCGTTATTTGCAGCCCATCGATCAACGACGCCGACAGTCACGCGGCGTCCGATCAACGATGCCAT
Source organism: Mesorhizobium sp. M0001 (assembly GCF_040324255.1). Taxonomy (NCBI): domain Bacteria; kingdom Pseudomonadati; phylum Pseudomonadota; class Alphaproteobacteria; order Hyphomicrobiales; family Phyllobacteriaceae; genus Mesorhizobium; species Mesorhizobium sp. M0001. The sequence goes on along the minus strand of NZ_JAMYVS010000011.1, from coordinate 171,580 downwards.
GGCGCTTTCCATACCGCCCACCGGCACGACGTGAACCTCGCGGAAACTGGATGCGGGATCAGCAAAGTCCGCGCCCTCAAGGCAGATGTCGGCATCCAGTTCCAGTAGGTAAGTCGGCTCGGGCTGATCTCCTGCCTGCACGTCTTTGTAGTTCGGCGGCCCGGGAAGTATCCGACGATCGAGTTGGCCGCTCAGCTGCGATGGCTGCCCTTTTGAGATGTCGTAGCAGGCGGCCTGCGCTCCGCTGACCGCAACGATACCGTAGAAAACCAATGCGGTTGCCCCAAGATATTTCATAGTTCGCTCCCAACAAAGCCAACGCCATATGGCATTCATTCATGGCGTCGTTCAACCGATACATGACCGAGTGTTTTTAACCCTCGTTCTTTGCAAGATCGTCGCCAAATGCTCGATGCGCATCATAACCTCGCCGCGTGACGGCTGGTTCGGCGAACGCCAGGCAAGAGTCGGGCAGCATGTGCGCGCAGGCACTGTTGGTCGCCGTCGTGCCTCGGAGCGTCTGGGTCGTGGCTAATTTTCAAGGAGACACAGATTGCCGCGTTGTGCATTGGCGACAGGATTGCAGTATCAGTCGATGCCGTCCCCGGGAGGGGCGCATTGAGAGCTTGTCGCCAGCCAGCGAGGCACAGTTTGCACTCCTACCGGCAGACAACGCGACCCGCAATTTCACCCGCATCGTTCAACGCATACCAGTTAAGATTACCTTAGATCAGGGGAAACCAGGCCTCGATTGCTTGCGACCTGGTATGTCAGCTTTCGTGGCACTGTCACCTGCTAGGCATCCCGGACGACAGAGTGGAACCTTAACGGCGCAAATTGATGATCTGAAGTGATGGCCGGCGACGGGAGGAGCTCGCCCGCTCCCATGACCAGACACGAACGTCGTCAATGGGACGGCAGCGAAACGTCCGCCTATTCACGACTTCAGCCCAAAAGCTGCCAGTCAGCTGCCGGCCCCATACAAGTCATTCGCTGGTCACCTCGCGATGACATTTCTTGGCGAACCCAACCGTCCAAGCCTGCAACGTTCGCAGGATCGCAGGGGCGCGTATATTGGGTATCTTCGATACTCTGAAACGTCACGCCATGCTGCTTCCGTTTAACAAACCTCGGAGGCTGCGCCCATGACACCGACGAAGCTCCTTGTCGGTCAGATCGTAGTTGTATTCGCCATCGTCATCCTCGGCGTATGGACAGCGACTCAATGGTGCGCCCACATGCTGGATAATCAGCCGCAGCTTGGCGCGCCATGGTTTGTCGCGGCGGCCTGGCCGATCTACAAGCCGTGGAAACTGTTCGAATGGTGGTTTCAATTCGACGCCTACGCCCCTGGGGTCTTCGACAAGGCCGGCATGCTTGCCGGAGCCAGCGGGTTCCTGGGCTGTGCGGCCGCAATAGCTGGCTCCCTCTGGCGCGCGCGGCAGAGGGGGTTGGTCACCACCTATGGCTCCTCACGATGGGCCGCGGCTCGGGAAATCGAGAAAGCAGGCCTGTTTCAGCCGACCGGCGTTTTCCTTGGCAAACTGAAGGATCACTATCTGCGCCATGACGGGCCGGAACACGTCATGGCCTTTGCGCCGACACGTTCGGGCAAGGGCGTCGGATTGGTCGTTCCAACTCTTCTTTCCTGGACCGGCTCGGCCGTCATTCACGACATCAAAGGCGAGAACTGGCAGCTGACCTCCGGCTGGCGGTCGAAGTTCTCGTACTCCCTTTTGTTCAACCCGACCGATCCAAGGTCGGCGCGGTACAACCCGCTGCTGGAAGTGCGCAGGGGCTCAGATGAGGTCCGCGACGTTCAGAACATCGCCGACATTCTCGTCGATCCGGAAGGCGCGCTGGAGCGGCGGAATCATTGGGAGAAGACTAGTCATTCACTCTTGGTCGGGGCCATCTTGCACGTGCTCTACGCGGAAGAAGAAAAGACGCTCGCGCGCGTCGCCACTTTCCTGTCGGATCCGCAACGCTCGTTTGCCGCGACACTGCTGCGGATGATGACCACCAACCACCTCGGCACGGCGGACACACCTCGGGTCCATCCCGTCGTGGCCTCGGCGGCTCGCGAGGTGCTGAACAAGTCAGAGAACGAGCGTTCTGGCGTTCTCTCGACCGCAATGTCGTTTCTCGGGCTCTATCGTGATCCGACGGTTGCCTCGGCAACATCGGCCTGCGACTGGCGCATTGCCGACCTCATGGATGCGGAACGACCGATGTCGCTCTATCTAGTGGTGCCGCCATCGGATATTTCGCGCACCAAGCCACTGGTGCGACTGGTGCTCAATCAGATCGGCAGGCGACTGACGGAGCGGCTGGAAGGTGACCCGAAGAAAAGCCGCAAGTACCAACTGCTCATGATGCTAGACGAATTTCCGGCTCTTGGTCGCCTCGACTTCTTCGAGACCGCGCTCGCCTTCATGGCGGGTTACGGCATCCGCGCCTATCTGATCGCGCAATCCTTGAACCAGATCTCCAAAGCCTATGGCGAGAACAACGCCATTCTCGACAATTGCCATGTGCGCATTGCCTTTTCCTCCAACGACGAGCGCACGGCCAAACGCATATCGGATGCGCTCGGTACGGCGACGGAACTCAGGTCCATGCGCAACTACGCCGGCCACCGGCTGGCTCCCTGGCTTTCGCACGTCATGGTCAGTCGCCAGGAGACTGCTCGCCCGCTGCTGACGCCTGGCGAAGTGATGCAGTTGCCGCAAGCTGACGAATTAATCCTTGTTTCCGGGTTGCCGCCGATCCGCGCCCAGAAGTTGCGCTATTACCAGGATCCGAATTTCACCGAACGGGTGCTGCCGGCGCCGGTGTTGCGGGAGGGTCTGTACGCGGACTGTCCTACGTCGCGCCCCGACGATTGGAGCGGACAAGTCCGCAGTGTTGACCGCCGTCTCGCTGCCGATGACGAACACGCCGGCGCGGCAATCGAAGAAGGGAGCGGCGTGCAACAGCAGCGTCATCCCGGCCTGCCTGAAGAACACGTCGTCGTCTCTCGGGAGCCTGATCAGGATGACCTCTTCAATCTGTCGGACGATGACGCCGAGGCACTCGCAGACAAGCGCGTCATGGACCGGGTTTCTACCGCGGCGAGCGCCTACGGCCTCAACGAGGGAAGGGGCGAAGACAAGGACATCATCCCCGGCTTCTGAACGCTTTCCGCAACTGAGGCGTATCTCGGCGTAGATAACGCCCATAAGCGATTTTGCGGATTTCGGCGATGTTCGTTCGCACCGCCGGCGCATCAGCGCCGGCCAGTCGGAACGAGACGTATGAAGCCCCATCGCATTCGCCACCAGTTTCTGCTCGAACCCGAATTGAGCGAGAAGCTGGAAACCCTCAGCCGCAACCCGTCGACCACGAAATCGGCAATCGTCGCGAAAGCGGTCGAGGCCTTCATCGAACGGCGTGGTGAAAACGAGCTCGACCAGCGCTACGGCAACCGGCTGGACCGTCTTTCCCGCGATCTCGACCATGTCAGGCGCGACGCCGAAATAACTCTGGAGAGCCTGGCGCTCTTAATCCGCTTTTCAATCACGCTTCATGCCCACACGCCAATTCCGGATCGGGCGACACAGGCGATCGCCCAAGAGCGCTTTGACAAATTCGTCGAGCAGGTCGGTCGCCAGATAGCCTCCGGGAAGCGCTCGCTTGGTTACGGCAATGGCAACGGAGGCGAAGGATGAACTCTCATCCCGCAGCCGACCACCGCCGCCGAGCCATGCTGCGCACAGCCATGGGCGCCGCGATCACCGAGGCCCTTTCCGATTCGACCGTCATCGAGGTGATGGTCAATCCCGACGGCACGTTGAGGCTCGACCGGTTGGGAGAAGGCCGGGTCGATACAGGCGTGCATATGCATCCTTCCGAGGCGGAACGCATCATCCGGCTCGTCGCCTCCCATGTACGCGCCGAGGCGCATGCAGATAGTCCGATTGTCAGTGCCGAATTGCCATCAGGCGAGCGCTTCGAGGGTCTGCTACCGCCGGTCGTGCTGGCGCCATGCTTCGCCATCCGCAAACCGGCGGCAAAACTCTACACGCTGGCCAACTACGTCGCCGATCGCGTCATGCTCCCGCTGCAGGCTGATGCCCTGAGGAAGGCAGTGCGCGAGCGGCGCAACATCCTGGTCGCCGGCGGCACATCGTCGGGCAAAACGACACTTACCAATGCTCTACTGGCAGAAGTCGCCGAATGCGATGAGCGGGTGATCCTGATTGAGGACACCCGCGAGCTGCAATGCGCGGCCAAGGACTGCGTTGCCATGAGGACGAGGCGAGGCTCCATCACACTCGCCGATCTCGTACGCTCGACCTTACGGCTGAGGCCCGACCGCATCATCGTCGGCGAAGTCAGAGGCGCGGAAGCGCTCGATATGCTGAAGGCATGGAACACCGGACATCCCGGCGGCATTGCCACGGTTCACGCCAATTCGGCACGCTCCGCACTCTATCGTATTGAGCAGCTCGCCCAGGAAGCCGTTGTCACCGTTCCCCGCCGGCTGATCGCCGATGCCGTCGATTTGGTCATCTTTATTGCCGGAAGAGGACCCGCGCGCCGCGTTGACGCGATCGCCGAGGTCACGGGTCTCGACGGCAGCGGCGATTACGCCGTCACCCCGCTCACACTTCCGCAACTCCAGCAGCTCTGAAAGGTCACCTCATGCGCAAGAAGCTTCGCTTTCTTTCGTTCGCCGCCGTCGCGCTTCTTCTCACGGCCCAGGCCCACGCTGCCGGCTCCGGCATGCCGTGGGAACAGCCGCTTCAGCAGATTCTGGAATCGGTGCAGGGACCGGTCGCCAAGATCATCGCGGTGATCATCATCATCACCACCGGCCTGACCCTTGCCTTCGGCGACACGGCGGGCGGTTTCCGCCGGCTGATCCAAATCGTCTTCGGCCTGTCGATCGCCTTCGCGGCTTCGAGCTTCTTTCTTTCCTTCTTCTCCTTTGGCGGCGGGGCAGTCGTCTGATGAGCACCGGAGAGCAGCATATCGAAGGCTTCGAGGTTCTGGTCCATCGGGCGCTCACCGAGCCGATCCTGCTCGGCGGCGCGCCGCGGGCGGTGGCGATCCTCAATGGCACGGTGGCCGCGGCCATCGGCCTAGGCCTGCAGCAGTGGATTGCCGGTCTGATCCTCTGGATCGCCGGCCACACGCTCGCGGTCTTTGCCGCACGGCGTGATCCGGATTTTGCCAGCGTGCTTGTCCGTCATCTTCGTCAAAAGGGCTGGCTTGCATGCTGAAGCTTTCCGAATACCGCGGCAAAGCCGACCGGCTTGCCGACCATCTGCCGTGGGCAGCACTCGTCGCGCCCGGCATCGTGCTCAACAAGGATGGCAGCTCCCAGCGGACATTGCGGTTTCGTGGCCCCGACCTTGAAAGCGCGACGGAGGCCGAACTTATCGGCATATGTGCGCGGGCAAACAATGCGCTGAGAAGGCTCGGCTCCGGCTGGGCATTATTCTTCGAGGCCGAGCGCAGCGAAGCGCTGGGCTATCCGAGCTCGGCGCTTCCCGATGCTGCCTCATGGCTGATCGATGAGGAACGGCGCGCGGCCTTCGAGGGCAAGGTCGCGCATTTCGAGAGCATCTATCATCTGACCTTGGTCTTCATGCCTGGGCCCGATGGCCAAGCGCGCGCGGAAAGTGCTCTCGTCGACTCGCATGACTTGGGAGGGGAAAGAGACTGGCGCCAGGAGCTTGCCCGGTTCCGAGACGAGACTGACCGTGTTCTCGATCTTCTTTCGGGCTTCATGCCCGAGGTGCGCGCGCTCGACGATGCCGAGACCCTGACGTACCTGCACGGCACGATCTCGACACGCCGTCATCCGGTCGCCGTGCCGGAAACGCCAATGTATCTCGACGGCGTCCTGGTTGACGCGCCGCTGACCGGCGGCCTAGAGCCGATGCTGGGCGAGCAGCATCTGCGCACGCTCACAGTTCTCGGCTTTCCGAACGTCACCCGGCCAGGAATCCTTGATGCGCTCAATAACCAGGATTTCGCCTATCGCTGGGTGACGCGCTTCATTCCACTCGACAAGGCGGAAGCCACGAAGACGCTGACTCGGCTCCGCCGGCAGTGGTTTGCCAAGCGCAAATCGATCGCGGCTATTCTGCGCGAGGTGGTGACCAACGAACCGGTGCCTCTCGTCGACAGCGACGCCGACAACAAGGCGCTCGATGCCGATGCAGCACTGCAGGCATTGGGCGGCGATCATGTCGGCTTCGGCTATCTCACCACAACGGTGACGGTGTGGGATCAGAACCGTAAAGCCGCCGCGGAAAAGCTTCGCGCCGTCGAGCGGATCGTCAACGGGCTCGGCTTCACCACCATTCGCGAAAGCATCAATGCCGTCGAAGCGTGGCTTGGTTCATTGCCGGGTCATGTCTACGCCAACGTTCGCCAGCCGCTCGTTCACACGCTTAACCTTGCCCATCTCGTGCCGCTGTCGTCCGTGTGGGCAGGTCCAGCGGAGAACGAGCACCTTGCCGAGGTCACCGGCGATTACGCTCCGCCGCTTCTTTTCGCCGAAACCAGCGGCTCGACGCCGTTTCGGCTTTCGACCCATATCGGCGATGTCGGCCACATGCTGATTGTCGGGCCGACCGGTGCCGGCAAGTCGGTTCTGCTTGCCCTGATCGCTTTGCAGTTCCGGCGCTACGCTGGCGCGCAAATCTATGTCTTCGACAAAGGCAATTCGGCCCGCGCCGCCGCGCTTGCCATGGGCGGCGACCACCATGCGTTGGGTGCGAATGGTGCGCTTGGTTTCCAACCGCTGCGCCACATCGACGACCCGGCCACACAGAGCTGGGCGGCCGAATGGATCGCCGGCCTCATTGCCCACGAGAATGTCACCGTCACCCCGGAGGTGAAGGAGGCAATCTGGTCGGCGCTCACCAGCCTCGCCACCGCGCCGGCGCAGGAACGCACGCTGACTGGCCTGTCGGTCCTGCTTCAGTCCAATGCGCTCAAATCGGCATTGATGCCCTACACGCTCGACGGACCATTCGGCCGCCTGCTCGATGCCGATGACGACCGGCTGGCCATCTCGGATGTGCAGTGTTTCGAAACCCAGGAGCTGATGCACAGCCAAGGCGCTGTGCTGCCTGTGCTCACCTATCTGTTCCATCGTCTTGAGGACCGGTTTGACGGGCGGCCGACGCTGCTCATGCTCGACGAGGCCTGGGTCTATCTCGACAACCCGCTCTTTGCCGCCCGCATCCGCGAATGGCTTAAGGTGCTGCGTAAGAAAAACGTCTCCGTCATCTTCGCGACGCAGTCGCTTGCCGACATCGCCGGCTCTTCTATCGCACCCGCAATCATCGAGAGCTGCCCGCAGCGCATTTTTCTCCCCAATGATCGTGCGGTGGAGCCGCAGGCACGGGCAGCCTATGAGCGCTTCGGTCTTAATGAGCGACAGATCGAATTGGTCGCCCGCGCCACGCCGAAGCGCCACTACTATCTGCAGTCGCGCCGCGGCAATCGCCTCTTCGAGCTCGGGCTAGGCCCGATCGCTCTTGCGCTTTGCGGCGCCTCCGACCCGGCCGCGCAGACCCTGATCGACAATATTCTTTCCGAAGAAGGGCAGGGCAGCTTTGCCGCCCGTTTCTTCAGTGCGCGCGGCCTGGATTGGGCTGCCGAGCTTCTCCAGCAATTTCCTCAACCTAACAAGGAGCAATCGTCATGATCGGACGCCGCCTTTTTACTAGCCTGGTCACCGTTTCCCTGATTGCCAAACCGATGGCTGACTACGTCCAGCCGGCCTATGCGCTCATCGTGTTTGACCCGTCCAACTATACGCAGAATGTGCTGTCGGCAGCACGCGCATTGGAGCAGATCAACAACCAAATCCAGTCGCTTCAGAACCAGGCGACCATGCTGCAGAACATGGCGCGCAACCTTCAGCGCCTGGATTTCTCTTCCGTGGGCCAGCTTACCGGCTCGCTCCAACGGATTGACGGTCTGATGACCCAGGCGAGCGGCCTGAGCTTCGATCTCGACAAGCTGCAGGACCAGTGGCGCCAGCAATATCCGGAAAGCTACGACGCCACCATCAAGGTCAGCGATGTGGCGAGCGCCGCGCGCGAGCGCTGGCAGAGCGCCATGCAGGCGTTCCGCCAGACCATGAGCGCGCAGTCGCAGATCGTCGAGAACGTGCAGGCCGATGGCGACCTGCTTACCGACCTCGTCAATCGCAGTCAGGGCGCGGCAGGTGCCCTCGAGGCAAGCCAGGCCACCAATCAGCTGATCGCGCTTTCGACCAAGCAGCAGATGCAGGTCCAGACGCTGCTTGCGACCCAGTTCCGGGCCGAGGCCGAGGATGCGGCGCGCAAGGCGCAGTCTGAGGAAGCCGCTCGCGAGACGACGAAGCGTTTCCTGGGCACCGGCACGGCTTATCCCGGCAACTGAGCGGCAGTTCTTCAAGACAACGAGGAAGGCGGCGACATGAACGACCTCGGAGTCATCGATCGCTTCATGGAGACCTTTACCCGCTACATTGACAGTGGGTTCGGTCTGCTTTCGGGCGACGTCGCCTTTCTCACCACCATTCTGATCGGCATTGACATCACGCTCGCGGGCTTGGTCTGGGCGTTCGGCGGCGAGCCCAACATACTTGGCCGGCTTGTTCGCAAAGTGCTCTATGTCGGCGCCTTCGCCTTCGTCCTGAACAATTTCAAGAACCTCGCCGACATAATTTACCGCTCCTTTGCCGGTCTCGGCATCAACGCATCGCCCGGCAACCTGTCCGCCGACAGTCTCCTGCGGCCAGGCCGCATTGCCGCGGCCGGCTTCGAGGGCGCCTGGCCGCTCCTCAATCAAGCGAGCCAGCTAGTAGGCTTCCCCGAGATCTTCGGTAACGCGCTCACCATCTTCGTGCTGCTTCTGGCCTGGTTCCTGGTCCTCATCGCCTTCTTCATTCTTTCCATCCAGCTCTTCATCACCATCCTCGAGTTCAAGCTCACCACGCTGGCCGGCTTCGTCCTGGTGCCCTTCGCGCTCTGGAACCGCTCGGCGTTTCTGGCCGAGCGCGTGCTCGGCAATGTGATTTCGTCGGGCATCAAGGTGATGGTGCTTGCCGTCATCGTCGGCATCGGCTCCACGCTCTTTGGCGAGTTCGCTTCCGCCCTGCAGGGCCAGGAGCCGGACCTGGCGGCGGCCATGTCTCAGGTACTGGGTGCACTGGCGCTGCTTGGGCTCGGCATTTTCGGCCCCGGGATTGCCTCGGGTCTTGTTTCCGGCGCGCCGCAGCTTGGCGCCGGCGCGGCACTTGGAACAACGGCGGCCGCAGCTGGATCAACGCTCGTTGCCGGAGGCGCTGCGTTTGCCGGCGCGCGCATGGCAACAGGCGGCGGCCTCGCCGCAGTCCGTGCCGGCGCCGCTATGGGGTCCGCTGCCACCGTCGCTTGGCAGACGGGGCGCGCGACATCGCCCGAGTCCGGGCTGTCCGGGGTAGCTGCTGGGCTGCAGGGGGTTGCGAGTGCCGCTAGCGGCGCCGCGGTGCGGGGAATGCGATCCGCAGCAGAACCATTCCGCCGTAGTGCCGACGCCGGTCGCGATGCCGGCTGGACCGCGACCGGCGGCATGCCGACCAGCTCGATGAGCGGAAGCTCTCCAGTTATAGCTCCCGCGGCCGCGCCTGCCTGGGCAAGGCGTCTGCGTTCCGAACAGACCGCACGCGCCCATCGCAATGCTGCCACGCAGGCGGTGCGCGATGGAGATCGGGGCGGAAGCGGCGCCAATCCCTCCCTCAATGACAAGGAAGACTAGATGCTCTTCAAGCGACCCGTTCAGCGTTATGGAAAGACGCCCGAACCCGTAACACCCTACCAGAAGGCCAGCCAACTCTGGGATGAGCGCATCGGCGCGGCGCGCGTGCAGGCCAAGAACTGGCGCTTCATGGCCTTTGGCTGCCTGGCTCTGACGACGGGGCTTTCCGGTGGGCTTCTGTGGCAGTCGATGCAGGGCCGCGTCGTGCCTTATGTCGTCGAGGTCGACCGCTTTGGCGAGGCGCACGCGGTCGGGCCGGCAGTCCAAAACTACCAGCCCGACGATGCCCAGATCGCCTGGCATCTCAGCCGCTTCATCCAGAATGTTCGTTCGGTTTCCACCGATGCGGTTCTGGTGCGGCAGAATTGGCTGTCGGCCTACGACTTTGCCACCGACCGAGCGGCGCTCTTCCTCAACGAATATGCCAAGGCGAACGACCCTTTCGGCCAAATCGGCACGCGCAGCGTGTCAGTACAGGTGACCAGCGTGGTCAGGGCTTCCGACAGCTCGTTCCAGGTCAAATGGACCGAGCAGGTGTTCGAGCGCGGCAGCCTCGCCAGCACGACGCGCTGGATCGGGATCCTCACCATCCTCATCCGCCCGCCTAGGACAACCGAGCAGCTGCGCAAGAACCCGCTCGGCGTCTTCATCAACGCCATCGACTGGTCGCGCGAGCTCGACAGCGCCGCGCCAACCCCCGTTTCCCCTAAGGAGCCCGCCAATGACAAATAGAGCCCCATTGCTTCGTGCTGCCTTGATCCTGTCGGCGTCTGTTGCGGTTCTTTCGGCCTGTGCCTCGAAGCCAGTGCCGCCGCCTCAGATTTCCTATGACCACGAGGACTTCAAACCAGCCGCGATCGAGAAGGCGCCGGAGAAGCCGGTCAAGGTCGTGGAAGTGCCGAAACCGTTACCGTTGCCTGGTCAGTTGATGCCCGCACCCGGCAAGCCCGCCCCAGATAAGCGCTCGCCGGAAGAACAGGTCGCCGATGCCAACAAGGCGGCGACGCAACAACCCACCAAGTTTGGCTATGTCAATGCGGTGCAGGTTTACCCCTTTGCCGACGGCGCGCTCTACCAGCTCTACGCCGCGCCGGAGCGCGTCACCGATATCTCATTGCAGCGGGGCGAGAAGCTGACCTCGGTCTCAGCCGGCGATACGGTCCGTTGGGTAATCGGTGACACCGTTAGTGGCTCAGGCGATGACCAGCGCACTCATGTGCTGGTGAAGCCATTCGCGCCGGGGCTTGCCACCAATCTGGTCATCACGACGGACAGGCGATCCTATCACCTGCAGCTTCAAAGCACTGAGAAAACTGCCATGGCGGCGCTCTCCTGGATTTACAGCGAAGACCAACTCGTGGCGCTTCGGCGGCGCAACGCTCAGGCAGAGGCTGAAATGCCCGCGGCCTCGAACGTAGCACTCGAAAACATCCGCTTCCGCTATTCGATCGCCGGCGACACGCCACCGTGGAGACCGACGCGCGCCTTTGATGATGGCAGCAAGGTCTATATCGAATTCCCGCGCCGTATCGACCAAGGTGAGGCGCCGCCGCTCTTCATCGTCGGAGCCGACGGGGACAACCAGCTCGTCAACTATCGCATGCGCGCCAACTACTACATCGTCGATCGCCTCTTTGCTGCGGCCGAGCTAAGGCTGGGCACCAAACAGCAGCAGGTGGTGCGCATTACGAGAACCGACGGTCGGCAACCGCCGCGGCGGGTTTCGCTGTTTTCGCGTTTTGGCAGGTAAGGGGAGGCTCATGACCGATACTTCCCACCCGAATGCTCCGCCGAAGCTCAATCCCGAACAGCTGCAGCTGCGAGCCTCACCCCGCCGAGCGGTGCGGTTCAGGCGCGGCATAATTGTCGCCATCGCTGCTGTTGGTTCCGGCGCTGTTTTTGGCGTCACGATGATGGCGCTGCAGGGGCCCGCATTGCGCCTGAAACAGCAGGCCGAAGAGCTCTACAGCACGGACCGCAAGCCGACCGCCGAGGGACTTGAATCGCTGCCCAAGGACTATTCCGGGAGCAAGCCGAAGGCTCCGGTGCTTGGACCGCCGCTGCCCGGGGATCTCGGCCGTCCTATTCTCGAGCACCAGCGCCAGCTTGGCATCGCACCTGGGCAAGACGTTTCCGCCGAGGCGCAGCGGCTTGCACAACAAGCCATTGAAGCGCGCGAGTCGCAAGTCCTGTTCCGCATCGAAACCCGACTCCAGCAAACGGAAGCTTTTAGCAATGGGCAGGGCGGACGTTCACCTTTCGAGACGGCGCCTCCGCAGCCAGATACCGAAGGCGCGCGAGCTTCCGTCGCCCCGGCCGAGGGCGACCAGAACAACCAACAGCGCAAGCTCGATTTTATCGATCAACGGAACACCAGCGGGATCTACAATCCGCATGCGCGGCAGACGCCGGCCTCGCCGTATCAGATCATGGCCGGCAGCGTGATCGCTGCAAGCCTGATCACCGGCATCAATTCCGACTTGCCCGGCCTCGTTGTCGCGCAGGTTACCGAGAATGTGCGCGACAGCGTCACCGGCAGCACCCTGCTCATCCCGCAGGGCTCACGGCTGATCGGCACCTACGATAGTGTTGTAGCCTTTGGCCAAAGGCGCGCTCTGTTGGTGTGGCAACGCATTGTGATGCCGGACGGCTCATCGATCGAAATCGACAATCTGCCCGTGACCGACGCGGCCGGCTATGCCGGGCTCGAGGACAAGGTGGATTTCCATACTTGGCAGCTGATCAAGGGCGTCGCGGTGGCCACATTGCTGGGGGTTGGTACCGAGTTGAGCTTTGGGGAAAATGAAAGCGACTTGGTCAAGGCAATTCGTGAATCCACCCAGCAGAACGTCAGTCAAGCCGGCCAACGGATCACTGAAAAGAACCTGAACATCCAACCCACGATCACCGTCCGCCCTGGTTGGCCGTTGCGCGTCATCGTGCACAAGGACCTCGTGTTGCGGCCATACACGGGGTGAACAGGAGGACTTTCATGGCTAACCTGAAACTCGGAAAACTTCCGGACCGGACGCCTTCGAAGATCACCATCACTGTTGGCGCCGACTTGAGCCAAGCACTCAACGACTATGCCGCACTTTACCGTGAGACCTATGGAGAGTCCGAAACCGTGGCGGAACTGATCCCCTTTATGCTGGTCGGGTTCCTGGAAGGCGACCGGGCGTTTGCCAAGGCCAGAAAGGAAGGTCTGCCGGGCGCTGGCGTGTCGGAGAAACCACGAAGGCAATCATCTTCCACACTGGACAACGGTTAGCGCTTGGTGTCGTTTTGGAGCACGCTAGGTTCTTGATCCTGACCGGGTTGCCGCCGGTCCGTACTCCACCAGTTCGAGTGCCCCCTCCTTTGTGCAGGAATTCGCCTGAGCGAGTTCGGAGCGCCTCTTCAAGGAAGCGATGATTGCGCTCCTGTACATCGAGGTGCGCCGGCGTCGGAAAGCACGCGACAATCCATTGCCACACGCGGTGTTGAAACGAGCCTGAAGGCATGTCTAATTCCAGCGGTTACCCTGAGAAGACACTGAGTCTGAGGGAGATTCAAGTTTCAGGGGAACAACTGAGCCTGCTAGACAATAAAGGTTGTGCATAAAAAGCCGTGGCTTTTTCTTGCGGCCGGCCTCGTTCTCTTCGGACAAAAAATCGATCTTGTCACGATGCCGCCAGACCGGATGCTGAATGACAGCTTCTCGCCAACAGTAATTGAATAGCGGACCAGACCGCTCCCGGCCCCGACAACGTTGTTGAGTTCTCGACCAGCGGTCATTCTCGATGGTACCGTTGCGAAAGGTCGATCGCACATTGTTGCGTGGCCCAATGATTTTATATAGGTTCGTATATGAAGGTTGCCGATATGTGAACCTATATAGCGTTAAAGTTGATATAGTAACGTATATTGACACCCGTCATATACGAGCCTATATCAGGCTAGCTCATACAGAAATTATATACGCCATGAAGATCAAAACAGCTCGCGACATTGGAATCCTGATCAAGGAGGCCCGCACCCGGCGCGGCCTGTCACAGGCTGCCTTGGCCAAAGTGATCAACACGACGCAGACGTGGGTGTCGTGGATCGAGAACGGCAAGCCCAGCGCCGAGATCGGCAACGTGCTGCTGGCGCTGACCACGCTTGGTGTGGAGATGGACTTTCAGATCCCGCCGGCGCCGACGTCGGCTGATCATCATCATAATGCCGATGAACGGCATGTCGACGATGACGACGAGGAGATTCCCTACAAGCTCTAGATGACGATGATCATGATGAACCCGATCGACACCCTCGACGTCTATATCGCTGGCAGACCGGTTGGGGGGCTCCACCACCTGCAGGGCGGCAAGCTTTCGTTCTCCTATCACGAGGCATGGATGGAAGGCCGGGTGGCAATCCCGCTCTCCCTGTCCATGCCGACGATCACCAGGACCTACGAGGGCAAGGTCGTCGAGGCATTCCTCTGGGGCCTACTGCCGGATAATGAGCAGACCCTCGCCAGATGGGCGCAGAGGTTCCAGGTCTCCGCCCGAAACCCGTTTGCCCTGCTCAAGAATGTCGGCCGCGACTGCGCCGGCGCCGTCCAGTTCCTTTCGCGTGGCGACCAGATTTCCCGCGGCGAGAACGTGGAGTTGCTCACCGAGGCGCAGATCGGCGACCGCCTGCGCGATCTGCGCAAGGATGGTGCAGCGACCCGGCGAATCGGCGATCCTGGTCAGTTCAGTCTCGCTGGTGCGCAGGCAAAGACGGCGTTCCATTTCGACACGGGCAGCAATCGCTGGGGTATTCCTCTAGGCGACACGCCCACGACACACATCTTAAAGCCGCCTTTGCCGCACTTGCACGGGCATACTGAAAACGAGCATTTCTGCCTGCAGCTTGCATGCAAGCTCGGCATGGACGCTGCACACAGCCAGGTTCTCGACTTTGCAGGCGAAAAGGCGATCGTTCTCGAGCGCTACGACCGCCGCAACATCGACGGCAAGACCATCCGCATCCATCAGGAGGACATGTGCCAGGCCCTGTCGGTGATGCCGACGCTAAAGTACGAGAACCAGGGTGGGCCAGGTATCACGACGATCTCCAAAAAGGTGCTGTCGGCCTCCCTCGACCCCGTCCAAGACCGTCAGACCTTCATGGCCGCGAACGTCTTCAACTGGATCATCGCCGGCACGGACGCGCATGCAAAGAACTACTCGATGCTGCTCGGTGCCCAGGGCGAGGCCCGCCTAGCTCCGCTCTACGACATCTCCTCCATTCTGCCGCACCTCGGCGAGGGAGAGATCCAAGCTGAGATGCGCGACCTTAAACTGGCGATGAAGATCGACAGAGTTTACCCGATCGACGAGATCATGCCGCGCCACTGGGGGCGCTGTGCGTCCTCAGCAAAGGTCGGCGCCGAGTACACGGTGCGGACGATCCGCCATCAGCTCGCGGTGATGCCCGATATGGCATCGGAGTGCGCCCAAGAGCTTCGCCAAGAGGGGATCATCCATGAGATCGTTGGTCGCCTCGTCGACGCGATCGCGACGCGCATCAAGGGCTTGTCCCGGATCTATGGAGAGGAAGCCGCCGCGGAGCCCCTGGAGGTTGTGGAGGTGAAAGTCGGGCGGGGATAGCGGATCCACGGACTAATGCCGGCGAAACGGACGCGACCGCACACTGCCCAAGGGATTCTCGCTCTAGTAGCGCGGCCCCGGGCCGGGTAGATGGCCGGTTTCGGAACCGGCCTCCGGCATCTTGAATGATGGGAATGGGGTCGGCTGCAGAACGGCAGCTTCCCGCCAAACGTTGCCCAAGAGCGGCCAGTCCAGTCCGCTCTCGGCCAACCGTCATCATTCACCAACCTTATTGATTCCCCGGAGAGAAAGTTGATCCTCCGGGCCGACGATTTGGCGCGAGTTTCGGCGTTTTTCGACGGTCAGTATGATTTCCGGCGGTTAGAGATTTGCATCGGCGTTTGGTGAACGGCCGCTGTTGGGTTCAAAGTGGACGGTCGCGTTGGCTTGCGGCGTCCCTCGATTGAGATCACCCGCGGGTTTTTGCTCTTGAGTTCATCCAGATAGTCGGCCCACCATTGCATCATTTTCACGCGCTCGTCCCAGTGCTCTGCCCGGGCGTAGGCGCGCCGAACGTCGTTGTTCTCAATGTGGGCCAGCTGCCGCTCTATGGCGTCCGGATGCCACTTGCCGCATTCGTTCAGCAGAGTTGATGCCGTTGCTCGAAAACCATGCGCGGTTGCTTCTTCCTTGCCGTAACCCATACGACGCAGCGCGGCGTTAAGCGTGTTGTCGGAAATCGGACGCGAAGCCGACCGAACACTAGGAAACAGCAGCGATCCATCACCAGAGATTTCTCTCAGTGAAGTCAGGACGCTGATCGCTTGCTTTGATAGGGGTACGCGGTGCGGCCGTCGCATTTTCATGCGTGCTTCAGGGATCGTCCACACCGAGCTTTCAAAATCGAACTCTTCCCATTCAGCGGCGCGAAGCTCGCCGGGGCGGGGAAACAGCAGCGCTATCAGCTTTAGACCGGCTCGGGTTGTAGGCTGTCCATCAAATGCATCGATCCCCCTCAGCAAACCGCCCAAGGCCTTCGGATCGGTAATCGCGGCGCGAGACGTTACCTTCGGACTGATGAGTGCGCCTCTGAGGGCGAAGGTCGGATCTGTCTCGGCGCGTGCGGTCGCGATTGCGTATCGAAACACGCTGCCGATGGTGGAGCGCAGTCGCCTAGCCGACTCGTATCGACCGCGAACCTCGACGCGACGGAGGGCGGTAAGGATGATAGCCGGATCGATCTTCCGAATGCACTTATCGCCGATTATCGGATAGGCAAAGTCGAGCAGCCATTTGACCTTGCTGATCGTCCGGACGGCACGTCCCTCCTTCTTCAGCTTGTCAACATATTCGTCCGCGATTGAGCGAAAGGAGTCCTTTGCCGAATCGGCCTTCCGCAAGCTGCGTTCCTTTCCAGGGTCGACGCCAGCTAGCAGGAGCCTTTTAGCATCATCGCGCGCCTCCCGTGCCTCGGCGAGAGAGATAAGCGGATAGCTCCCCAGCGCGAGCAGTTTCTGCTTGCCGTCAAAGCGGTAGGCGAGCCGCCAGAGGCGAGAGCCCGTGGGCTGTACCCATAGCTGCAGCCCGCCCCCGTCAGACAATTTCACGAGTTTGGAAGCAGGGCGGGCGTTTCGACATTTCACGTCGGATAGGGCCATTCGTCAGGTCTCCCTTGGCTGTTTCGATACCATCAGGATGTCGAATACCAACGGAAATACCATCCCCCCGCCTCGTTGGACCAAATGCGCCCGAAGCGCTCTCTGTCCCGCTTAATTGCGCAATGCGACGGAAAAAGATCAACAATTCCAGTGGGTTGCAGAAGCTGCAGCGCAAAAGGTTCGGCTTAACGGAGTGTCGGGAGAAGAGGGAATGGTGCCCAGAGGCGGATTCGAACCACCGACACGCGGATTTTCAGTCCGCTGCTCTACCAACTGAGCTATCTGGGCCTCGCCGGGAAACGAGACATCGCCTGACCGGATTTCAGGAAAGCGCCGTGGGGCACCCCTTGAAAGCGCGTGGGTTATAGCACGGGAATCCGGCCTGTCCAGCGCCTAAGCGCTGATTTTCCGGGGCAATTGTCGCAGACAATACCGACGCCGGCAAAGCAGCAATTGCGTAAGGTCGGCGAAGTGGAATTGCGCGGCCGGCACCGCCCAAACCCTACTTCGGCTCGTCGCTCTCGTCCTCGTCATCCCGCGCGGTGATGACATAGGCGCCCTTCAGCCAGCGGTTGAGGTCGATGTCCTTGCAGCGCTTCGAACAGAACGGATAGGTCTCGCGCGCCGACGGCTTGCCGCATTCGGGGCAGGGGCGCTTCGGGCGCAGTGGTGTGACCTTATCGTCCAGGCTCATGGCCGCGCGGTATGCCAGCTGGTGTGGACCTTGAAGCCTTCGCCCGAAAGCAGCGCCACTGTCTCGTAGAGCGGCAGGCCGACGATGTTGGTGTAGGAGCCGACCAGCTTGACGACGAACGACCCGGCGAGACCCTGGACGGCATAGCCGCCGGCCTTGCCGCGCCATTCGCCGGAGGCTACATAGGCGTCGATCTCCTCGCGCGGCAGCCGCTTGAAGCGAACCCTGGATTCAACCAGCCTTTGGCGCAGCTTGCCGCCCGGCGTAATCAGGCAGATGCCGGAATAGACCCGGTGCGAACGGCCCGAAAGCAGTCCAAGGCAATTGGCGGCGTCGTCCAGCGTCTCGGCCTTGGGCAGGATACGGCGTCCGACCGCGACCACCGTATCGGCGGCCAGCACGAAGCCCGGCGCATAGTCTTCCTCGCTTTTCAGCGAGGCCAGAGCCTTCTCGGCCTTTTCCTTCGACAGCCGCTTGGCCAGCGAGCGCGGATGTTCGGCGCGCAGCGGCGTTTCGTCGACATCGGCCGGCAGCACGCGGTCCGGCTCGATGCCGGCCTGTTGCAACAGTTCGATCCGGCGCGGCGAACCAGAGGCAAGCACGAGCTTCTGCAGGATGCTCATCGCGGTTCGCGCCGGACTGTTACTTGAAACGGTAGGTGATGCGGCCCTTGGTCAGGTCATAGGGCGTCATCTCGACCAGGACCTTGTCGCCGGTCAGCACACGGATGCGGTTCTTGCGCATGCGGCCGGCCGTATGGGCGATGATCTCGTGTTCGTTTTCGAGCTTCACCCGGAACATCGCGTTGGGCAACAATTCCGTCACGACACCCGGAAACTCGAGGACTTCTTCCTTCGGCATTCGATACCTTTGCTTGGATTGCAGTTCCGGCGCCCTGGAGCGCCCAGGCCGGAATTTCGGCGGAACCTATATGATAATCGTGCGCTTGTGAACACGCTTAGATCGCGTCATAAGCGACGCGCTCCAAGCTTTCGTTTTATGCATGTCGTTGTCTCAAAACCGGGACCGCTTTTGAGCGACATGCATCAATCCGCCGCGTTTTTTACCTCCGGAAGCAGAAAACGTCGGCTGATGCGCGCTTTCAGCCGTTCTCTCACGTCGCGATAGCTGGCCATGATCTGCTCGCGCCTGCCGCCGACATCGGTCGGATCCGGCATCGGCCAGTATTCGACGTCGACGGCAAGCGAGCGGGTGAGCTCGAGCGCGGCGTGGTGGGCTTCCGGCGCCAGGGTGACGATCAGGTCGAAATAATCGTCCTCGAGATCGTCCATCGAGCGCGGCTGGCGCTCGCCCAGCGTCAGGCCCTCTTCGGCCAGCACCGCGTCGACGAACGGATCGCGCTCGCCCCTGTGCACGCCGGCAGAGGCGACGAAAGTGGCCGGCGGCAGCATGCGCCGCGCCAGCTGCTCGGCCATCGGCGAGCGCACGGCGTTCATGCCGCACAAAAACAGTATCGAGCGGGGCGCCCCAGTCAGGTCTAACCCCGCCAGTGCAGCACGCAGACCAGCGTGAACAGCCGCCGCGCCGTGTCGAAGTCGATGTCGATCTTGCCGGCCAGCCGGTCCATCAACGTCTGCGAGCCTTCATTGTGCAGGCCGCGCCGGCCCATGTCGATCGCCTCGATATGGCTCGGCGTCGAGGATCGGATGGCGTCGTAGTAGCTTTCGCAGATCAGGTAATAGTCCTTGACGATGCGCCTGAGCGGCGTCAGCGACAGGATATGGGTGACGACATCAGCACCATCCTCTCGGGCGACCGCAAACACCAGCCGGGATTCGGCCAGCGACAGCTTCAGCCGATAAGGCCCGGCGCCGTCATCATTGACCGGCTGAAAGCTGTTCTCCTCGATCAGGTCGAAGATCGCCACCGCGCGCTCATGTTCGACATCGGGCGTCGAACGGCCGATCGACTCGTCGAGCTCGACATCGATCAGCCTTGCGCGGGTTTGATCGCCGTCCGCCATCGCCGCCTACATGTTCAGCCGGATGGCGACGGAGCGGCCATGCGCGTCGAGGCCTTCCGCCTTGGCCAGCGCAATCGCCGCCGGCGCAAGTGCTCTCAGCTGCACCGGCCCGAGCTTCAGGATCGAGGTGCGCTTGACGAAATCGAGCACCGACAGGCCCGAAGAGAAGCGCGCCGAACGCGCCGTCGGCAGCACGTGGTTGGAGCCGCCGACATAGTCGCCGATGACTTCGGGCGTATGGCGTCCCAGAAACACAGCACCCGCATTGCGCATCCTGGCCAGGAAGCCCTCGGCATCGTCGATGGCGAGTTCCACATGTTCCGCGGCGATGCGGTCGACCAGCGGCAGCGCGGCCTCGATGGTCTCCACCAGGATCACCGCACCGAAATCGCGCCAGCTGGCAGCCGCCGTCTCGGCGCGCGACAGGCTCTGCAGCTGCCGCTCGACCGCCTGTTCGACGGCCTTGCCGAAGGCCGGATCGTCGGTGATGAGGATCGACTGCGCCGACACGTCATGCTCGGCCTGAGCGAGAAGATCAGCGGCAATCCAGTCGGGATCGTTGCTGCCGTCGGCCACGACCAGCACTTCAGACGGTCCGGCGATCATGTCGATGCCGACCGTGCCGAACACCTGGCGCTTGGCGGCGGCGACATAGGCATTGCCGGGCCCGACGATCTTGGCGACCGGCCGGATCGTTTCGGTGCCATAGGCAAGGGCGGCAATCGCCTGCGCGCCGCCGACGCGGTAAATCTCTGAAACGCCTGCTAGATCGGCGGCCACCAGCACCAGCGGATTGATGATGCCGCCCGGCGCCGGCACGACGATGACGATGCGCTCGACGCCCGCCACCCTGGCCGGCACGGCGTTCATCAGCACCGAGCTTGGATAGCTTGCCGTGCCGCCCGGCACATAGAGCCCGACCGCCTCGATCGCCGTCCAGCGCGAACCCAACTCGACCCCGACGGCATCGGTATAGCGATCGTCCTTGGGCATTTGTCGCCCGTGATGGGATCGGATGCGGTCACGGGCAAATTTCAGCGCCTCGACCGTCTGCGGATCGGCGTCTTTGTAGGCCTGCGCGATGTCGTCCTTCGACACGGCGATGCCGAGGCTATTGAGGTCGGCCTTGTCGAATTTCAGCGTGTAGTCGACCAGGGCAGCGTCGCCCTCGGCACGAACCCGCGCAATGATGGCGCGCACGGCAGTGTCGACGTCCTCCGATACCTCCCGCTTGGTGGTCAGGAAGGCGGCGAAACGCTGCTCGAAACCGGCATCGGACTGGATAAGCGTAATGGCCATCGGCTGCGTCTAGATCGTGATGAGACTTGGTTGAAATCTCATCACGATCTAACCCTTTGTTGGAGCATGATCTCTGGACAAACGATTCCCGTTTTGTCCAACAAAAACCGGCACCCACTTTTTGGGATCATGCTCTACACCCTGTGCACCGGACGCGAGGTCGCTTCCCAGGCGCCGCCTATGTCGGCAAGCCGCGCCTCGATGCATTCGACGTCGAGCATGATCGCGCCGCCGCCGGAAAAGACCAATTCGACGATGCCGGCCGGCTTGCTGATTTCGATAAAGCTGATTGCCAGAAGCGACAGCACCTCGGCCGGCCGATCGCGGGCAATGCCGCTGGTCTTGGCACCGAGCACGCGGTCGAAATGCAACACCGCCTGGCGCCGCTCATTGTGCTGGCTGAACAGCCCGGACTTCGCCTCCCAGACGAAGCGGTTCATGGTCAATATGAAACGCTTGGCCGAAGGCAGGTATTCGAGATCCGAGACCTTCATCACGGCGTCCTGGACGTGAGCCGAGACGATGCTCAGATCCTGATCGTCGAGCGCAATGAGTTTGAGGGCTGCCATGCCGAATGCACACCTGAAAGTTGGTTTCAGCCTTCTGTTAGGCGGTCTTTCCGGTCCGTGCAACCGCGACACAAATTCAACCCGAGGCTAGCGCCTCGGGTTTGAAGTGTTGGCGGTGAATGAAGGCAGCACCAGACGCCTGTCTGTCTGAAGCAACTGCCGTGCGGTCAAGCCGAAATCCGCTCGATCACCGCGCCGCAATTGGAGAGCTTTTCTTCCAGCCGCTCAAAACCGCGGTCGAGGTGGTAGACGCGGTTGACCGTCGTTTCGCCTTCGGCCGCCAGACCGGCGATGACCAGCGACACCGAGGCGCGCAGATCGGTCGCCATCACGGGCGCGCCCTTCAGCTTGGAGACGCCGTCGACGATCGCCGTTTGGCCGGACAGCGTGATGTGGGCGCCGAGCCGGGCCAGTTCCTGCACATGCATGAAGCGGTTTTCAAAGATGGTCTCGGTGATGCGCGACTTGCCTTTGGCCATGGTCATCAGGCCCATGAACTGCGCCTGCAGATCGGTCGGGAAGGCCGGGAACGGCGCCGTCGTTACGTCGACCGGCGAAATGCCGGCGCCGTTGCGCCGGACGCGAATGCCGGAATTGGTCGGCGTGATCTCGGTACCGGTCTGGGCAATCACATCCAACGCGGTCTGCAGCAGCTCGGGGCGGGCGCCTTCGAGCACGACATCGCCGCCGGTCATGGCCACCGCCATGGCATAGGTGCCGGTCTCGATGCGGTCGGGGATGACGCGCACGCGCGCGCCCGACAGCGATTCGACGCCATCGATGGTGATGGTTGGAGTGCCGGCGCCGGAAATTTTTGCGCCCATGGCGTTGAGGCATTCGGCGAGGTTGACGATTTCGGGCTCGCAGGCGGCGTTTTCCAGCACCGTCTCGCCCTTGGCGAGCGCTGCCGCCATCATCAGCACATGGGTGGCGCCGACGGAGACTTTCGGGAACACATAGCGATTGCCGACGAGGCGGCCGTTCCTGGTCTTGGCCAGCACATAACCAGTGTCGACATCGATGTCGGCGCCCAGCGCCTGCAGGCCTTCAAGGAACAGGTCGACCGGCCGCGTGCCGATGGCGCAACCGCCGGGAAGCGACACTTTCGCCTCGCCCATGCGGGCCAGCAGCGGGCCGATCACCCAGAACGATGCCCGCATCTTCGACACCAGCTCGTAAGGCGCGGTCGTGTCGACGATGTTTCGGGCCGAGAAGTTGATGGTGCGCGAATAGCCCTCATTCTGCTTCTCGCGGCGGCCGTTGACCGAATAGTCGACGCCGTGATTGCCAAGAATGCGGATCAGCTGCTCTACATCGGCCAGATGCGGCACGTTTTCCAGCGTCAGCGTGTCGTCGGTGAGCAGCGAGGCGATCATCAGCGGCAAAGCGGCGTTTTTCGCGCCCGAAATCGGAATGCTTCCGGCGAGCTTGTTGCCGCCGACAATTCTGATGCGATCCATGAGAGAATGTCCCCTCGGCCCGAAAGGCCGGTTTTCGTCAGTTTGCGTATCGGCCCGTCTAGACCATTGGCCGGCTTGGTTCAAGATTCCTGAGCCCGTTAGCCAAGTTGGCCGGCCAGTGTGGCCGATATCGGTCAGTCCTTGTGCATTTTTTCAGCAGCCGTCAGGCCTTCCGGGCGCTGGTCAGCGTCACCGGTGCGCCGCGAACGCGCTTGCGTCTTGCGCTTCATGAGATTGGCGCGCAGCTGCTCGGCCAGACGGTCCTTGCGGTTAGTCCCGTCCTTCTTTGCCGGATCAGCCTTTTTCGGTGGATTTGTTTTGTCGTCCATCGTTCCGTCCCGCCCGCGACTGGCAGGCCTGCCGTTCAAGGGATAGCTAGCATTGTGGCGCCGCCATGTCAGCGAAACTTGTCTGGCAAGCCTTTCACAGACGCCTTGCGCTTGCCGGTTCTATATGGCAGAAGCCCCGCCATCAGCGGCTGCGGTAGCTCAGTGGTAGAGCACTCCCTTGGTAAGGGAGAGGTCGAGAGTTCAATCCTCTCTCGCAGCACCAGTTCATTCCTTTGATTTTAAAAAGATGCAGTCGCGAAGTCGGGGTCTCGTTGCGGACCAAAAAAGCCGGCTGACGTAAAAGTGCCAATCCCGCGCATCCAACCGTGGCCCCCTCGCCCGGAAACATTGAGAGAAAGAGGCTCTACGGGGCCGGACGACTGCTCAACAAGTCCGGACCTGTCAACTCATGAACAGGCCGGACTGGCCGTATCCGGCATGCTGAACACTACCGCTCGCACGCTGAAAGCCAGCCGCCTCGTACGCATATCCACGACAAGAACACAGCTCGCCCAAGGACTTGCCATCGGCCGGCCATCATGATGCCATCTCGCCTGCGGAAGATAGCGTTGGGTTTTGGGGTAGAGAATGCTCTTTGGGCGAACGGCAGGTGCGACAGAGCGCATGTGCGCGGCAATTGCTGCGGCACTGGCGCTGTGCCTATGCGCGTTTGGCCCCGCTTTGGCTGAAGAGCCGAAGGCGCTGAAAGGCGTCGCGCTCATCATCGGTCAGTCCGACTACCAGCATGTCGGCAAACTGCCCAATCCGGAAAACGACGCCCGCGCCATCGAGGAGATGTTCGACAGGCTCGGCTTCGAGACCAATGTCGCCACCAACCGCGACGCGCGCAAATTGCGGCGCGATCTCGAAGGCTTCGTCGACGATGCCGAGGGCGCCGATGTCGCCATCATCTACTATTCCGGCCACGGCATCGAAGCCGGCGGCGAGAATTATCTAGTCCCTGTCGATGCCGATATCTCGGCGCTCGACAATGCCGGCGAAAAGCTGGTGCCGCTGTCGTCCATCGTCGCCGAACTGAAGGCCAAGGTGCCGGTCACCATCGTTCTGCTGGACGCCTGCCGCAACGATCCGTTCCCGCCGGGCACGCTCCTGAAGCTGGCGCCGGGCGACGAAGGCAAGCCGATCGGCGCCGACGGTCTCGGGGAAACGCGCGGCGTGGTTTCCCTGAAGGGCGGCGCCGACGCCAAGGGCTCGGTCGACGGCAGCCTCGGCCAGGTCATCGCCTTTGCCGCCGAGCCCGGCAAGGTTGCGCTGGACGGTCCGGCCGATGGCAACAGCCCCTATGCGGCAGCGATCCTGCGCCACATCGACACGATGGGCGGCGAGGAATTCGGCACCGTTTTGCGCATGATCGGCGAGGAGGTCTATCTCAAGACCAATGGCCAGCAGCGGCCCTGGGTCAATGAGAGCCTGCGCCGGCTGCTCTATTTCGGTACCCCCGCCGAGGCGCCGAAAGGTGATGAGGGCGAAATCCTCAGGGAGCGGCGCCAGCTCCTGCTGACCATCTCGACGCTGCCCGAGCCGGAGCGCCGCCAGATCGAAACCATATCGCGTGACGGCAAGGTGCCGATGGATGGGCTCTACGCCATGCTGAAGGCGCTCGGGGTCGACATACCCAAGGATCCGGCTGAGCTCGACAAGCTGCTGCGTGGCCAGACCGAACGGCTGAAACACGTGTTGGCTGAACGCGAGACTTTGAAAAACCCGGACCCCGAAATTGCCAGGCTATCGAAACTCGCCGAACAGGCGGTTCAGGAAGGCGCGCTCGAAGCGGCGCAGAAATTCAACGAGCAGGCCAAGGCCCGCATCGGCGAACTTTCGTCTACGATCGACCAGGCCGAGGCCGAGCTGAAGGCAAAGCGGCTGGAATTCGCAAAGGTCTTCGCCAGCAGTGCCAGGACTTATGAAATCTCCTTCAACTTCAAGGAGGCTGCGCAGGATTACGCCAAGGCCTTCGAGCAAGCTGCCAAATGGAGCGACGAAGATGCGTTCTACTACAAGGCGGCAGAGGCCAACGCTCTGTCGGAACAAGGGGACTTCTCCGGCGACAATGCGTATCTCGCCCAGGCCCTGACAGCCTATGAACAGGCATTGACCTATGTCACCCGCGAAAAGTTGCCGCTGCTTTGGGCGGCCACCCAGAACAATATGGGCGCCACGCTTGCTACTTTGGGCGAACGGGAAGCCGGCCGCGACAACCTCGACAAGGCAGCTGCCGCCTATGAGCAGGCGCTGACCGTCTATACGCATGACGCCTACCCTGACGACTGGGCATCGACCTATGGCAATCTGGGCACGGTCTACTGGCGGCTCGGCCAGCGCGAGAACGGGACGGCACTGCTTGAGCGGGCAGTCGCGGCGTTCCGCTCGGCGCTCGAGGTACAGTCGTCGAAAAAACTGCCGCTGGAATGGGCGGCGACGCAGAACAATCTCGGCATCGTGCTGTCCGAGATCGGCGAACGCCAGACCACATCGGACAGTTTCCGCGCGGCGATCGAGGCGCATCGTGCGGCATTGACGGAATACAACAGAGAGCGCGTACCGCTCGACTGGGCGCTGAGCCAGGTCAATCTGGGGGCAGCGCTCTACCGCCTCGGTGAGCGCGAAAAGGATATCGCGACCATGCAGCAGGCGGTTGCTGCCTATCAGGCGGCGACCGGCGAAATGACCAGGGAACGCGCGCCGGCGCAATGGGCGACAATCCAGAATAATCTGAGCACGGCGCTGGAATCGATCGGAACCATTAACGGCGATGTCGCCACGCTTGAGCAGGCGCGCGACGCCGCCCTGGCATCGCTTACGGTTTGGACGCGCGAGCACGCCGCGGCGAGCTGGGCCAACGGCCAGCTGACGCTCGGCAACGCCTTGCAGCGCCTCGGCGCCAAGCAGAAGAACAAGGAACTGCTGCTGCAGGCAGCCACCGCGTACCAGGCCGCTCTGTCCGAATATCCGCGTGAGAAACTGCCGCTTGACTGGGCTTCGCTGCAGCAGAATCTGGGATCGGTCAACGACACGCTCGGCGATCTCGATACGGGAACCGATTACTACATTCAGGCGGTGACCGCGTATCGTCAGGCATGGGAGGTCTATACCGCAACCGCCGCGCCGGGCGAGTTCGCTTCGATTGGTTACAGCCTTGCAGGCACGCTATCGAACTGGGGCGAACGCGCGGGGGACATCTCGACCCTGCGGCAGGCGATCGATGTCTACGGTCAGGTGCTCAGGGTTCGCACCCGCGACAAGGACCTAGCCAATTGGGCCAAGACGGAATTCCGCCTCGGCTGCGCGTTGATGATGTCAGGCAAGCTGGCCTCTGACGATCAACTGCTGCAGCAATCGGTCGACGCGCTGCGGGCGGCGCTCGACGGGCAGACGAAAGGCGGTGATGTCACGGAGATCGGCCAGACGCGGCGCGTGCTCGGCCAGACCCTGTCGATCCTGGGCGACGATACATCCAACCTGGACTTGCTGGCGCAAGCAGCCGACATGCTGGAAGCCGCGCTCCCCGCCTACTCCAAGGACGCCGACCCGGAGGAGTGGGCCAATATCAATTACGACCTCGGCTTTGCCCTCTACAGCCAGGGCCGGATTGGTGGCGACGCCACGTTCTACGCCAAGGCCGTGCAGAGCTTCGAGACGGCAGCGCGGATCTACGACGGTTTTCCCGACCGCATGCAATGGGCGCGCACCAAGGGCGATATCGGCAATGCCTTGCTGATGGCCGCGGACGGCAAGGACGTCGAGTTGCTCACCCGCGCGATTGCCGCCTATGACGCAGCGCTCAGCGTGGTAACGCGCGAGAATGCGCTGGCTGTCTGGGAGAACAATCAGAACAATCTCGCCGGCGGGCTGTCGAGTCTTGGTTACTGGGCGAACGATGTCGGCAAGCTGAAACGAGCCGCTCAGATCTACCGCGACCTCGCCACGGTGCGAACGATCGCCCGCGATCCCGATCTCTGGATCACCAACCAGACCAGTCTCGCGCAGACGCTGAGCATGATCGCGGCCCGCGAGCCTTCGGCTGAATTGTACGAGGAGGCGATTGTCGTCAACCGGGCGCTTGCCGAGCAGCTCGGTCGCGACCGCGATCCCGAACGTTGGGCCAATGCGCGCAACGAGATGGGCTATGCCTTGACCATGGCCGGCCGCGCCGAAAACAATGTCGCGCATTTCGAGGAGGCGGTGCTGGTCCTGCGCGAGGCGATCGTGGTGCAAAAGAAGATCAATTCGGTGCCGGCTGTCGCCTTCACGCAGGACAGCCTGTGCGACGTGCTGGTCGATCTGGGCGCCGCCCGCAAGGACAAGGCGATGGCACAGGAAGCGATCGCCGCATGCCAGGACGCGCTCGTCATCTTCCGTGACAAGAAGATGGACGATCTCGCCGCCGGTTCCGAAAAGAACCTCTCCGAGGCACAGGCGTTGCTGGCCGAGTTGCATTAATCCGAGCCCGCGCTCCCGGATGCGGGCGAATGGTGGGCACGCCAGTGTTCACGCTGTTACGCAAGCAAACGTCATCGGCTCGCCATGGCGTGACAGAGATGCGATGTGGCAGTATCGGCTTGTGCGCCGGTCGCCGCCCGTCATTCAGGGCGGCAGGTAATCATATTCCGTTGGAGCGCCAGATGACCTCACTCACCCGCCGCAGGGTTTTGAAAACGGCTGCGGTTGCCGGCGTCGGCGGCGTTGGCCTTGCAGCGATGGCCAGGCTTGGTGGCTGGGCCGCGGCCGCACCGGAGCCGGTGGTTCTCAAGACGGCAAAGATCCAGGCCAGGTTCATGGATATCGGCCAGACCCGGGATGTCCTGACGTATGGTGAATCAGGCATGCCGCCTGTACTGCGGATGAAAAAAGGCGAGCCCTTTGCCGCGCGTCTCGTCAACGCCATCGACGACCCGACGACCATCCATTGGCACGGCATTCGCGTTCCAAACAAGATGGACGGTGTTCCCTTCCTAGTTCAGCCTTACGTCTATACCGGCGATCATTTCGACTACGCCTTCACGCCGCCCGACGCCGGCACGTTCTGGTATCACCCGCATTGCAACACGCTGGAGCAGATGGGCCATGGCCTCACCGGCGTGATCGTGGTCGAAAACCCCAACGATCCCAAATTCGACGCCGAGGCAATCGTCAATCTGCGCGACTGGCGCCTCGGCGACGACGCGCAGTTCATCCAGCAATTCCGGCCGCGCGATGCCGCAAAAACCGGAACCTATGGCACGGTGCGCACCGCCAACTGGCTCGACCAGCCGCAATTCGACGCGCCGGCCGGCGGGTTGGTGCGGCTGCGGGTCGCCATCACCGATGTCACCCGCATCTACGCGTTTCGCGTCGAGGGTGCGGAGGCCGCGGTCATCGCGCTCGACGGCAATCCGGTGCCGCAGCGTTTTGCGCCCGATGCCTTGCTGCTCGGACCGGGGCAGCGCATGGAGCTCGCCATCCGCATGCCTGACCAGGAGGGCGCGATCGTCAGCCTGGGCGACATCAGGGGCACCAAACCCAAGGTCCTCGCCACCTTGCGCGCCACCGGCAGCTCGCTCAAGCGCGACCTGCGCGACCTCGCACCGCTGGAAGCCAACCCGGTGCCGGAGGTGGATCTCGCCAGCGCGAAACACATCGCGCTCTCGCTCAGCGCCACGGCGGAAAACGTGCCGAGCGACAGCATATGCGGCACGCTAGGCTACTCCTTCTGGGCCATCAACAAGGTACCGTGGCCGGGCGACACGCCGGACCCGACCGCGCCTTTGGCCGAGCTGAAGCTCGGCAAAAGCTATGTCATCGACATGGAGAATTTGACGCCGCAATCGCATCCGATGCATATGCACGGCATGAGCTTCAAGGTGCTGTCGTCGTCGACACGCCAGGTTCAGCCGGTCATCTCCGACACCTATCTCATGCAGCCCAACGAGAAGGTTCAGCTCGGTTTCGTCGCGGACAATCCCGGCGACTGGCTGCTGCACTGCCACATCATCGAACATCAGAAAACCGGCATGACGAGCTATATCAGGGTGGTTTGACGCCGAGGCGGGTCAATCAGCCTCTACTGGGGTTGGCCTCACCTGCCGGGCCTGTTGCCGGAGAAATTGCCGCCGTCCGCTGGTTTCGTTGGCAAAGCGGGGCCGTTCCCTGCTATTCCCGCCTGCAATCAAGAAGCCGTGGACACGCTTGCATGACCAATGTCGCCCTGACCGGACTGGCCCGCGATCTCGCCAGGCGCGCCGCCGAGGGCCGCCCGGTGCGCATCGGCGTCATCGGCTCCGGCGAAATGGGCACCGACCTGGTCACGCAAGGCATGCTGATGCCCGGTATCGAGATCTGCGCCATCTCGACGCGGCGTCCGCACACGGCGCGCGACGCCATCCGCATCGCCTATGGCGACGAGGCGATGGCGGTCGAGGCCGACATGGGTTCGAAAGTCACCGCGGCGATCGAGGCCGGGAAAATCGCCATCACCTCGAACGAGATGCTGGTCACCAATCCGCTGATCGACGTCGTGATCGACGCCACCGGCAAGCCTGGTGTCGCCGCCGATTTCGACTTGAAGGCGATGGAGCACGGCAAGCACCTGGTGATGATGAATGTCGAGGCCGACGTCACGATCGGCTGCTACCTCAAGCAGCAGGCAGACCGGCTCGGCGTCGTCTATTCGGTCGGCGCCGGCGACGAGCCGTCGAGCTGCATGGAGCTGATCGAGTTTGCCTCCGCGCTCGGCTACACCATCGTCTCGGCTGGCAAGGGCAAGAACAACCCGCTCAACCACGATGCCGTTCCGGATGACTATCGCGAGGAAGCCCTTCGCCGCAACATGAACCCGCGCATGCTGGTCGAGTTCGTCGACGGCTCGAAAACCATGGTCGAGATGTGCGCCATCGCCAACGCCACCGGGCTGGTGCCCGATGTGCCGGGCATGCACGGGCCCAAGGCCGACCGCGACCAGCTGGCCAAGGTGCTGATACCGCGCGCCGATGGCGGCATCCTGTCGAAGAAGGGTGTTGTCGACTACACGATCGGCAAGGGTGTGGCGCCGGGCGTCTTCGTCATCGTCGAGGCGACGCATCCGCGCATCGTCGAGCGCATGGACGATCTGCATATCGGCCACGGCCCCTATTACAGCTTCTTCCGGCCCTACCATCTGACCTCGCTGGAAGTGCCGCTGACGGCAGCGCGTATCATGCTCTACGGCCGCCCCGACATGGTGCCGCTGCCGAAGCCGGTGGCCGAGGTCTGCGCGGTCGCCAAGCGCGATCTCGCCACGGGCGAGACCTTCGATGCCATCGGCGAGACTTGCTACCGCTCCTGGACCATGACCGTCGAAGAGGCGCGCGCCAATCTGGCAGTGCCGGTCGGCCTGCTCGAAGGCGGCAAGGTGCTGAAGCCGGTCAGGAAGGGCGAGCTCATCACCACCGACAACGCCACACCCGACCGCACGACCAGGCTGTTCGCTTTGCGCAAGCTGCAGGATGAGATGCTGTACGGGAGCTGAGATTGGATGACAGGCCAGTCGGGCTGGCCTTGTCATGACAACTCCCTATGTTGTAGTGGCACCGAACGGAGGCTCAGGATGAATCTCCAGATCAGAGACCCGCGCGCCCGTGACCTCGCCCGGCAGCTTGCCGAAAAGCGAAAGATTTCAATGACCGAGGCGGTGATCGAGGCGCTCGAATCCGAGCTTCAGCGCGAACGTGAACGAGTTCCGCTGGCTGAGCGGCTGGCCGCCATATCGAACGATCTGAAGGCCAAGGCGGGAAGCGGCGGCAGGGATTTGACTAAGGATGAGATCGACGAGATGTGGGGACATTCCTGATGTTCATCGACACCTCGGTGGTGATCGCTGTCCTCGCCGGAGAGGAAGACGCCGCCGATTGGAGCCGCCGGATCGGGCAGGCCTCGATACGGATAACATCTCCGCTGGTCGTGCTCGAAGCGGCGATGCGGCTTTCATCGAAGTTGGTGGTGGAGCCGCTCTTCGCCGAAAAGGCGATAGAGGACTTCCTGCGTGAGGCCGAGATCGAGGTGGTTCCGATCGAAATCGGTGATGCCAAGCTCGCGATCCAGGCTTTTTCGAACTATGGCAAACGTCGCGGCCACCCGGCTCAGCTCAATCTCGCTGACTGCCTGTCATATGCCTCGGCAAAAAGCTGTGGGATGCCCTTACTCTACAAAGGGAAAGACTTTTCCCACACCGATCTGGCCTGATCCTACTCCCCCAGTTCCACGATTCGGCCAGCAGCTTCGTCAGCCGCTCCCGCCCAGCAGGCCAAATGCTGCCGCGCTCGCGCCATGGGCTGTTGACCTGGTCGCGCAACACGCCTGATCATTGCGCTCGTGCTGACGACGCAGACCATCGGCTGCCATTGTGTGATCCATTCATACAGTCTGTCTTTTTGATCCGGGTTTTTCAAACCATGCCGAGATGCCAATCTCGATCAGTTGAACCCCCATTGAGGATTGAAATCTTGCAAACCATTTGGACAAGACGCGAGACGATGAAAACCCTTCTGGCAACGGGCATGGTTGCCATGCTTCAGCCTCTGGCTTTTGCAGCCAAGGCCGCCGCCAAGCTGGAATGGACCCATTTTCAGGCTGACGAGAATGGTTTCCGCCGCACGCCGGTGCTGCTGACCGGGGAAAAAGAAGCCATCCTCCTCGACGGCGGATTTACCCTGTCCGATGGCCGTGCGGTCGCGGATGCGATCAAGGCGACGGGCAAGACCCTGACGACGATCTATGTCAGTTGCAGCGACCCTGACTATTATTTTGGCCTCCGTCCCGTCGCGGATGCTTTCCCCGGCGCCAAGATCATCGCGGCCGGCGCAACGGTTGCGGCCATCAAAGCCAATGTGCAAGCCAAGCTGGATGTCTGGAGCCCACAGCTCAAGGACAATGGACCGAAGGTCCTGGCGGATGTCGTCATTCCCGAGGCTTCCGATATCACCTCACTTGAAATCGAAGGAAACAAGATCGAGATCGTCACCGTCGCCGATCTGAAAGACCGGCGGTATCTCTGGGTGCCCAGCCTTGAAGCGGTGTTCGGCGGCGTGCTGATCTCGTCCGGCGTACATGTCTGGGTTGCCGACGAGCCAACCGTAGACGACCGCAAGAAATGGATTGCCGCGCTCAACGAAATCGCGTCCCGCAAACCAAACATCGTGGTGCCGTCCCATCAGGTAGCCGGTGCACCGGACGGTCTGGCGGCCGTGGAATTCACCCGCGCCTACCTCGAAGCTTTCAATAAGGAAGCCGAAAAAGCGAAATCCAGCGTCGAGCTGATTGCAGCGATGAAGCGGCGCTATCCCGATCTTCTTGACGTCTCGTCCCTGGAACTGGGCGCAAAGGTCGCCAAGGGTGAGATGAAGTGGGGCTGATACGGCCCCGCGAGCGCCTCGGCTACTTCCCCAATTCCACCGACCGCAGCCGCGCGGCTTCCACCGCCTCGGTCAGCAGCTTCGTCAGCCGGTCTTCGCCCATCAGCACGGCAAGGGCGGCTGCCGTGGTTCCGTTGGGGCTGGTCACCTGCTGGCGCAGGACGCCGGGCTTCTCGCCGCTTTCGGCAGCGAGTGCAGCAGCGCCATAGACGGTCTGCATGGCCAGCAGCCTGGCGGTCTCGACCGGCAGCCCGGCCTTCTCGGCTGCAACCGTAAGCGCCTCGATGAAATGGAAGATGTAGGCCGGACCGGACCCCGAAACCGCCGTCACCGCGTCCATCAGGCCTTCGTCGTCGATCGTCGTCACCACACCGCTCGCCGACAGCAGCTCGGCAACGAAACGCCTGATGTCGTCGGTCACCAGCGGGTTGGAATAGACCACCATCATGCCCTTGCCGATCGCGGCCGGCGTGTTGGGCATGCAGCGGATAACAGGCGCGAGATGGCCGAGTATGTGCTCGAAGGTGGCGACCGGCGTGCCCGCGGCGATGCTGACGAAGGTGGTCCTGCCGTCGCCGAAGCGCTTGTAGGCGGCGGCGACGTCGCGGATCACCTGCGGCTTGACGGCGATGACGACGAGGTCGGGCTCTGCGTCGGCGGGGATCCCGTTCGCGTCCGCGGCGACACTGCAACCGAGGTGCTCGGCGCGCTTGCGCAATTCGGCATTGGGCTCGACCACGAACACGGCTTGCGGGGCAAGCTTGCCGGATTTCAGCCAGCCCGCAAGCATGGCGTAACCCATATTGCCGCAACCGGCGAGAACAAGCCTGATCGTCATTGAGAGCCCTCCGAGACAAGGGTTCTCCTTAGACGCTAGCGGGCAGACGGGAAAGCCCCTCAAGGGGTGCTCAGGCCAGCCGGTCAAGGTCGCCGGCGCACCGCGATCGGCCGCAGCGACACTTGCCGCAAGCCAAGCACGCCGAGCACGAAGAACAGCCACACCGGGTCGCCGCGATGGAAGAAGAAGCTTTCCAGGAACGCGTTCAGCGCCGTGAACAGCACCACCATCATGAAGAAGTCACCGAGATAGATGTTCTCCTTGCGCGGCGGGATGCGCATGTAGTCGCGCAGCGGCGCGATCACGAAAGTGTAGACGGCAACGCACAGCGCCGGGATGCCCATCAGCACCGCAATGTCGAGATAGCCGTCATGGCCATGCACGATGGTCCGGATGTCCCAGGCCCGGTCGAAGGGCTGGTCCTGACTGAGCAGCAGCGGCGTGCCCCAGAAACTTTCATAGCCGTAGCCGGTCCAGGGCTTCTTCGCCAGCATCTCGCCGGAGAACTCCCACAGCGTCGTGCGTCCGGTATAGGTGAGGTCGGGGAAATAGGTGGCCGCCAGCTCTTTCACCGGGGGGATGAAGACGATGCCTAAGGTACCGATGGCCGTCGCAATGATCGCCAGTGCAAACAGGATCGGCGTGCCGAACCGCATGCCGATCAGGCCCGGCAGCACGACGATCAGGATCGAGAACGGCACCAGGCCGGCCGTCGTCTTGGAGCCGGTGTGCAGCATGAAGATCATCGCCGCGCCGAAGATCGCCACGCCCCAGAACTTCTGGCCGCGCCGGAAGAGATAGAGGCCGGCGAAGCTGAAGCAGGCCATGATTGGTCCGGCAATGTTCTTGTGGGCGAACACACCACGCCACAGGCCGGCATGTTCGGGCTCCTGCGAATCGGCCGTATGCAGGGCCTCATGCGGAAAGACGATGAGGCCGATATAGGACAGGCCGATAACGACGATCGCGCAGAATATGATGACTTTCGAAAAACTGTCGGCGTCGCGCGGCAGCACCAGGACCGTCGCTATCGTCAGAACGCCAAGCAGCGTGAAGAAGGCCGCGCGCATGGCCGAGGACGGGTCGGTCGCGTTGATGACCGAAAGCATGAAAAAGCCGAGCATCAGGATCCAGGACGGGCTGAGCAGCGAGCGCACCATCTTGGGGTCGGCGAACGTCAGCAGTGAGAAGGTCGAAATGGCGCCGAGCGAACTGAAGCCGAGCTGGTTGACGATGTCGCCGCCGTCGCCGGTCAGTTCCGCGCCTGCCGGCTGAAACGGCCGGAACGACACGATGACGACGGCAAACAACAGCGCGGCAATCGCCGTCGCCACGCCGTCGCGGGTGACGATGCCGCCCAGCAGCAGCTCGTCAGTTCTTCTCAGGCTGCCTGTATTGCTCATTGGCGTATCCGAATTCGGCAAGCACGCGGCCGAGCGAGACATAGACGGGGTAAAGCGCCGTCGACAGCGATCCTGTCCGCGCCAATTTGATTGCGCCGCGCACGGGCGAGGCTATCAGCAGCGCCAGGCTTTTTGCAAACACCTTGGCGCCGGCGAATGGCGTGCCGGCGCGCTTCTTCTTTTCGACCAGCGTCGAGATTACACCGTTGCGTAAGGATCGGGCGCGGATCCAGTCAGCCTCGACGCGCCGGGCCGGAACGCCTTCGCGCACCTTTGCCTCGGCGCACCAGCCAAGCACGAAACCTTTCTGCGCCGAGCGGCTGAGGAAGTCGGAATCGCCGCCGCCCATGAAGTTGAACCGCAGGTCGAGGAAGGGTGGCCCCATGATGGTGAGCACATTGCGCCCGACCAGAAGGTTGCCCGAGGAATAGAGTGCGGCCACGCGCCCGGTCTGGCGATAGGGCGGCGCAAACACCGGGTGCTCGGCCCATTTGGCGTGAGCAGGATCGGTAAACACCGGCACTTGCGGGCCACCGACAATGTCGGCGCCAAGCGTCTCCGCCGTCCTGCACATGCGCTCCAGCCAGTCCGCGTCGGCGATCTCGTCATCGTCGATGACCAGCAGGTGGCGGAAATCCGGAAAATGCAGGATCGCCGTCTGCCAGCCAGCATTGTAGGCACTGCAATTGCCCCGCTCATGCGCGATGATGACCATGCCCTTCATATCGTCGCGTTCGAACAGCGGCACGGCCGCCTGGGCGCCCTCACGCGCCTCGGCCTCGTTTTCGATGACGATGACGGCGAAGCGCCGGCTGGTTTGCTGTGCCTTGAGCGACGCCAGCGTTTCGAGCAGCAGTTGCGGCCGCTTGAAGGTCGGCAGCGTGACGACGGCTTCCATCGTCTCTGCGGCGAGCCCCGGAGAGCGTCCCGCAATCGAAACCGAACCGTCCGATGGCAAAGGGATCATCCGCTCCAGCCGCATGTTTTGAATCTGGCTTTCGATAACACCGCGACGATAACGTTTCGTTAATCACCTTTCGCAGCGGCGCCTGCCGGTCCGCGCCTTTCAGCCGTTGCGTTGCGTGATTTAATCAAGGGTTCACCCAGCTTTGCTAGTGGCTGACGCCTGGATAGGTGAGATGCATCTGCTGTTCGCCACATCGATCGTGCCCGACGGCGCTCTCGCTTCGGGCTATGAGATCGCCAATGCTGCGATCATCGCCGCCTTGCGGCGCGCCGGCGTGCGCGTCACCGTCATTGGCTTCATCTGGCCGGGCAAGGCGCCCAGCGACCCCGAAAACACCTTCGTGCTCGGCGCCGTCGACGTGCGCACGGAAAGCGCCTCGGCGCGGCAGAAGCTCGCCTGGCTTGGCAAGGCGGTGCTGTCAGGGCTCACCTTCGCTTCCGTGAAGCTGCGCGCGGTTTCCGACAGCGAAGTCCGTGCCGCGATCGAGCGCGCCGGTCCCTTCGACGGCTATGTCCTGAATTCGGTGCAGTTCGCCGGCGCCTTTGAAAAACTGTTCGCCGACCGTCCCTCGATTTTCGTCGCCCACAATGTCGAACATGGTTCGGCCAAAGAGAATGCGGCAGCAGCAAACAGTCGCTTCCAGCGCCTGCTGTTTGCCCGCGAGGCCAGGCTGCTCAAGACCATGGAGGAGCGGCTCTGCCGCCGGGCTCGCTTCGTCTTCACGCTGGCCGAGGAAGACCGCGCCGCACTCGGCGTTGCCAGCGACGACCGCTCGGCGGTGCTGCCGCTGGTGACCACTGCCACGGCGCCAAAGCCGGTCAAGCCGCGCCGCATCGATTGCGACGCGGCGCTGATCGGCACCTGGACCTGGCAGCCGAACCGCATCGGCCTCGACTGGTTCCTGGAAAAAGTCGTGCCGCATCTTCGCCGGAGCTTTCGCATCAGGGTCGCCGGCAACATGCCGTCGGATATCACCTCTGCCCATCCCGGTGTCGAATTTGTCGGCCGCGTGCCCGACGCCCAGGATTTCGTGCGCGGCGCCGCCGTCATCCCACTGATCAGCACCGCGGGCAGCGGCGTTCAGCTCAAGACCATCGAAACCTTCGAACTCGGCCTGCCGTCGGTCGCCACCAGCCGTTCGCTGCGCGGCATCGATCATCGCCCGGCAAATTGTTTCGTCACCGACGATCCGGCCGCCTTCGCCGGCGCGCTGGAGGCAGCGGCGGCCGATGTCAAGGATGTCGATGGCAGCGCCTTTCACCGCCGGCAGATCA
Source organism: Mesorhizobium sp. M0001 (assembly GCF_040324255.1). Taxonomy (NCBI): domain Bacteria; kingdom Pseudomonadati; phylum Pseudomonadota; class Alphaproteobacteria; order Hyphomicrobiales; family Phyllobacteriaceae; genus Mesorhizobium; species Mesorhizobium sp. M0001. The sequence continues at coordinate 134,366 of NZ_JAMYVS010000011.1, read as the reverse complement.
AGGCACTGGATGCCGCCATCAGGCTCGGCCTGGAAAAGCTCGGGTCGGTGGGGGAGGAGGTGTTTGCATGAACATGCACACCGCCCGCGCCGCCTTCGGGCTCGATACGCTGAAGACGATCCTTGGCATTTCGGTCCTTGCCATCGGCTGGGATGACGCGATCGCGCTGCTCGCTCGTCTGATTGCCGAGCGGCGCTTCACCAAGGTCAGTTTTCTCAACGCTCACAACGCCAACATCGCCTCTACCGATCCGGTCTTTGCCGAGGCGCTCGACGATTTCCTCATCCTGCCTGACGGCGTTGGCGTCGATCTGGCGGCAAAGCTGCTCTACGGCGCGCCGTTCCCGGACAATCTCAACGGCACTGATCTCATTCCGGCCTTTCTGCAGGCATCGGCGAGGCCGCTGACCGTCGGGTTGCTTGGCGCCACCCGCGCCAACGCCGAGGCGGCGTCGGTCAGGCTAGCCGCTCTGGCGGTGCAGCACGAATTCGTCGTCATCCATGACGGCTATTTCTCCCCCGCCGAAGAGCAGGCGATCGTCGATCGCATCGAGGCATTGCGGCCCGACGTGCTGCTTGTGGCCATGGGCGTGCCGCGCCAGGAATTGTGGATCGCCCGTCATATCGATGCCCGCCACTGCACGCTGCCGATCGCCGTCGGCGCGCTGCTCGATTTTCTCTCCGGCACGGTGCCGCGGGCGCCTCTGTGGATGCGCCAGCTGAGGCTCGAATGGTTGTTCCGTCTGTGCATCGAGCCCGGCCGGCTGTGGCGCCGCTACGTCGTCGGCAATCCGGTGTTCCTGCTGCGTGTCGTCAGGCAGAAATTCTCGCGTCGGCCCGAGCCCGCCGGAGAGTTGCGGTGAACAGCCGCGTCGTGCCGAGCCCTGCAGCCGAGACCGGTGCCCTGCCGCAAACGCCGACGGCGGCGGTGGTGACCGCCAGCTATGCGCCGGATTTCGAACGCTGCCGCCTGTTGTGCGAGACCCTCGACCGCCATGTCTCCGGCTTGGCGCATCATTACATTCTGGTCGAGCACCGCGACGTGGCGCTGTTTCGCCAGTTGGAAAACGACCGCCGCAGCGTTGTCGACGAGCGCGACCTGCTGCCGCGCTGGCTGCGTGTGTTCGACGATCCGATGAGCCTCTTTCGCCGTCGCATCTGGCTCAGTCTCAAGACCCAGCCGCTGCGCGGCTGGCATGTGCAGCAGCTGCGCCGCATCGCCATCGCTGCGCATGCTGGAGAAGACGTGCTGGTCTTCTGCGATTCCGACGTCGCCTTCCTCAAGCCATTCGATCTGAGCGCCTTCTGGCGCGACGGCAAGGTGCGGCTGTTCCGGCGCGACGGCGTGCTGTCGAGCGACGGTCACGACGAGCATCGCATCTGGTCGCGCAATGCGGCCTCGGCGATTGGTATCGATGCATCCGAGGTTTCGAACCACGACTATATTTCGACGCTGATCGCCTGGCGCCGTCAGACCGTGACGGCGATGTGCGCCGAGATCGAGAAGGTGCACGCGCGCGGCTGGGTCGAGGTCATCGCTTCAGTGCGCCGGTTCTCCGAATGCATGATCTATGGCCGCTATGTCGACGATGTGCTGGGGGGCGCCGGCCATTTCCACGGCTCGGAGGAATTCTGCCGCGTGCACTGGACCGGGGAGGCGCTGTCGGATGACGAATTCCGCAGCTTCGTCGCCGCTATGGCACCGGGGCAGGTGGCGATCGGCATGCAATCCTTCATCGGCACCGATATCGGCCGCATCCGCCGCCTGATCGGATTGGCTTAGATTGCCTTGGCGGGCTTGCGCAGCGCCGAATAGGTTAGCAGCGCCGAGGCGAGATAGAGCAGCAGGAAGACGACATTGAGCGATACGACAAGCCTGGGCGTGTCGGCAATCGTGGTCAGCACATAGGTCAACAGCACCGCCTTCAGCCCCGCCAGCAGGCCGAGGTTGAGCGCCCTGAGCGCGGTCTGGCCGCGCGCGAACAGCAGCTCGGCCTGGTATTCGACCAGGTTGCGCAGTCCCGGCACGCCGATTGCCAACGCCACCAAGGGCGCCGCCTCGGCGACATTCCGGCCAAGTGCATTGGGGAAGAAATGCAGCACGATGCCGAGTGCGGCCAGTGCCAATGTCGACACCAGGAACACGCCGGCTTCGATACCGCTCTTGACCCGCAGTCGCGACAACAGCTCCGGCGCCCGCATCATCCTCTGCACCAGCATCATCGAGAAGGTGCGGATCGGGATTGCCGTCAGGTCGACCAGCCGCATGATGATGGCATAGATGCCGGCCAGATGCGGCCCGCCGATCGCCAGCACGAGCAGCTTGTCGAATTCCGACTGCAGGTAGAACAGCACTTCGGCTCCTGCAACATAGATCGAATCGGCAAGCCGCCTGAGATAGAGCTCGGTGCGCAGCCTCAGCCGCTGGCGTGGATAATAGAAGCCGAAGGCCAGCAGCAGCGAGGCGGCGTTGGCGCCGATGTAGAACAACGACCAGATCCAGACGCTGTGCTGGCCCGATAGCATGAACAGCACGGCGCCCAGCGCGCGGAACGCCGTGGCCACGATCGACAGCACGGCGGCGCGGCCGAATTTGCCGAGCCCGTTGTTGACGATCAGCACCACCTCGACCGGCCGCCACAAAAGCGCCTCTGCAAAGACGATTGCGGCAAAGACGGCCAGCGGAACGGTGCTGGCGAAGAAGATCAGGTAGACGCCCCAGGAGGCCGCCGCCAGCAGTGGTAAGGACACGGCGCCAAGCAAAAGGAAGCCGGCGGTGAAGGTGCCGATCAGATTGGGGCGGATGGTGGCTGTGCGGTAAAGCGCCGAGATGAAGCCGAAAGCGAGGATGCGCGACAGCATGACGCCGGCCGCCGAGGCGGTGGCGAACATGCCGAACTCGGCAATCGACAGCGTGTTGGCAAGTGCGATGAAATAGGCAAGCGAGAACACCAGCCGCCCGCCGGCGCCGCTGATGGCTGAAAGATAGTCGCGAACCAGCCCCCGTCTTTCGGCGAGGAAGGTGCCGATGCGGGCGAGTGTCCGCCTTTGCGGTATGTCGCTGGCCTGCGTCATATCGAGGAAAGCCGTAAGCCGCAAAGCTTAACGTGCGGTTCTGACGCCATTTTACAGATCCCGGCAATGCGTGGCGAAGCGAGAAACTTTCACTTGCAGACTTCGGAAATTAACCTTTTGTTTCCCATGCCTGTTTAGCGTGACTTAACGATTGGCCGACCGCCGCTCCTGCGCCGTCGAAGGTAAAGTTTCGAGACAATGGTCGACAGGGAAAACCGTGAAGACTGGAGGCGCGAGCGCTCCCTCCTGGCGCTCGGCAAAGCCGTGCGCGGCGATGAGGCGGCGGATGCGTCGGCGGTCTCGATCGGTGACCGGGTGGATCCGTCATGGCGCGAGGACGCCGCCACGCGTCACCGCATAGCCCGCTCGCAACGCGAGGCGCGGTCGAATCCGGCGCCAACGTCACCGCCCGAGCCGCCGCAGTTCCAGGCCGACGGCGAACCCGTTTCGGCCGCCAGCGCGCGTGAGGAGCCTGTTTCCGGCCGGCGTCAGCAGCACGCCGCCTATGAGCTCCGCTCTTTCCACGAGCAGCGACTGGACCGCGACGACGATGACGGGCAGGAATGGAAGCCGCTGATCGATCCGCTCCAGGTCGTCCGCGGCATTAGTCGTTCCAAGTTGCTGATCGTCTCGACTACGATATTGGGCACGGTGCTCGGCGTCGCCGTCGCCGTTTCGACACCGAAGAAATACGAAGCCACCACACAGATGGTCATCGAGCCAGGCGACCTGAAGCTTTCCGACAACGATCTCACCCAACCGGTCGGGCAGCCCGATGCGGCGCTGGCTGTTGTCGAAACCCGCATCAAGATGGTGACATCCGGCAAGGTCCTCGACAAGGTCGTGGCCGATCTCAATCTCGTCGACGATCCGGAATTCAACGGACAGGGCTCTGGCGGCCTTGGCGTCCTGTCGCTCATTCGCTCGATACTGTCGCGCCAGGATGGCCCTGGCGGCGGCGGTGAAGTGCGCCGCCAGGCGCTGGCGGTCGGCAATCTGGCCAAGAGCCTGTCGGTTGAGCGCAGCGGCAAGAGCTTTGTCGTTTCCATCAGCGCCACCACTCAAAGCGCCGACAAATCGGCGAAGATAGCCAATACGACCAGGGACGTTTTCGAGCAGGAGGCGGCCCAATACCAGTTCGGGATGGCCGGGCGCGCGACGGACCAGCTGACGGCCAAGCTCGATGACCTGCGCAAGAATGTCGAGACAGCGGAGCGCAAGGTCGAGGATTTCAGGGCCACGCATGATCTCGTCGACGCGCAGGGCCATCTGATCAGCGACGACCAGATGCTGAAGCTCAACGAGCAGCTCTCAGTCACCCGGGCCCGTACGCTGGAACTCAATGCCCGGGCCGCGTCGGCGCGTTCGCTGGACGTCAATTCGGTCATCAACGGCACCTTGCCGGAAGAAATCAATTCCAACACGATGAGCGAACTGCGCGCGCAATATGCAGTTTTGAAGCAGGAGGCCGACCGCGCCGCCGTGCGTCTGGGACCGCGTCATCCCGAATACCAGGCGCTCAACGCCCAGCTCGACGGCTCGCGCGAGCGCATCGCAGGCGAACTGCGCCGCATCGCCTCGTCGCTGCAGGTCGATTTGAAGCGCTCGGTTCAGCTTGAGCAGGATCTCGCTTCCCGCCTGGCTCAGGCAAAGGTCCAGAGCGGCGACGTCAACAGCGATCTGGTCAGCCTGCGCGAACTGGAGCGTGACGCCACGGCCAAACGCTCCGTCTACGAACAGTACCTTCTGCGCGCCAAGGAGACCGGCGAACAGCAAAACATCAACACCACCAACATCAATCTGATGACCCCCGCGCAACCGCCGCTCGAACCCAACGGACCGTCGCGGGCTGTAATAGCGATGGCCGGCCTGCTGCTCGGGCTTGCTTCGGGCATCGGTGTCGGCGCCATGCGCGGCGCGTTTGCCAGCCTGCGCGGCGCTGCCAATTCGCGTTCGCGCGGCAGAATGGACGAGCGCCCCCCTCCGGTCGAGGACAAGGTCTATCGCGCGCCGCTGCCTGTGGCGCCGCCACCGGCAGCACCTCCGGTGTTGCCGACCGCGGCCGCTCCCGCCCGGAGCCCAGGTCTGTTCGACGGACTGTTCTCGGCGATGCGCAAAGCCGCGCCGGGTAGCGGGACGTCAGGCGAACCCGTCGAGACCTACCGCGCCCAACCAGCCGCCGAATATACAAGGCCGGTGCAGGAGCCTGTGGGCTATCGCCAGCCGGACTTCCGGAACGAGGTTCCGCACGCCAATTCCCCTGCGCAGCAGCCTGGCTACGCGCAGCCTCGTCAGCCGGCTGACTATGCCTATTCGCAGGCTCAGCCGATGCCCGCGGCGTCCGGGCCGTGGTCTTCTCCGCAGCCCGCTGGGGCGGCGCCGGAAGACCAGCAGGCGCAAATCGACGATATCCGCGCCAGCCTGCGCGAATTTCGCGAAGCGGTGCGCGAACTCACCGAAAGCCGTTCGCACCGCCGCTATTTCTGAGCAATTCCAGGAAAAGTGTGAAACGGTTTTCCCGGGAAAAGCGCGTAGCGCGCTTTCCCTTGGGAATTGCGTCAAAACAAGAAATAGAGCGGTTCAGCCTTTCCGTGAAAGGATGAGTCGCTCTGAGCCCGTCAGCACAGAATAAAAGCTGCCGGTTTCGAGTTTACGGCATGTGACGGCGCTTTGACGGGATTGCTTAGGCCAAATTTCGTGACAATGCCGCGCAGCATGGCGCCCAAAAAACGCTGCCGTCGGGCTTTACCCGAATGGGCGGAACGTTTGGAACAACGACATGCACGAAGCAACGTTCAAGGCGCGCGCCGCGCCTTGGCTGGAATGATGTCGAGGATGGTTCATGGCCGAAGTGATTGACGGAAAGATCGTCGCCGCAGACGTGGTTCAGAAGGTCAAGGCCTTGACCGAGGACCTGGTCGCCAAGGGAAAGGCCCAGCCCGGCTTGGCGGTGGTCATCGTCGGCGAGGATCCGGCAAGCCAGGTCTATGTCGCGTCGAAGTCGCGCACCGCCAAGGAATGCGGCTTTCATTCGCTGCAGCACACACTGCCGGCCGACACGTCCGAAGCGGCACTGCTGAAGATCATCGGCGAACTCAACGCCGATCCGGCCATCAACGGCATTCTGGTGCAGCTGCCGCTTCCCGCCCATATCGATGCCGGCAAGATCATCCAGGCCATCGCGCCACAAAAGGATGTCGACGGCTTTCATTTCATCAATGTCGGCAAGCTCGGCACCGGCGAACTCGAAACAGCCTTCGTGCCCTGCACGCCGGCTGGCTCCATGCTTTTGATCGAACGCGTGCGCGGCAAGGATCTTTCCGGCTTCAACGCGGTCGTCGTCGGCCGCTCCAACATCGTCGGCAAGCCGATGGCAAATCTGTTGCTTGCCGCCAACTGCACCGTCACCATTGCCCACAGCCGCACCAAGGATCTGCCGGCGCTGGCCCGCACAGCCGACATTCTGGTTGCCGCCGTCGGCCGGCCCGAAATGATCAAGGGCGACTGGGTCAAACCCGGCGCCACCGTGATCGATGTCGGGATTAACCGCATTGCCGCACCCGAGAAAGGCGAAGGCAAAACCCGCCTCGTCGGCGATGTAGCCTATGCCGAAGCGGCCAAGGCCGCCGGCGCCATCACCCCCGTGCCCGGCGGTGTCGGACCGATGACCATTGCCATGCTGATGGCCAATACGTTAGCCTCAGCCTACCTTGCGGCCGGCTTGAAGCGGCCTTCCTTCTGACCCAGAAAGCAGCTTCTTTGCCGAACCTTACTATTCCCTCTGAACGGCCGGTCGTGGATGATCCCGTTCAAGGGGGCCGGCAATTCGCGTTCCTGCTGGTCGACAAGTTTTCGATGTTTTCGTTGGCAGCGGCGATCGATACCTTCCGCTCGGCCAACCGCCTGCTCGGCCGCGATTTCTATGGCTGGACGACGGTCTCGGCCGACGGCGATCCCGTCATGGCCTCCAACGGCCTGCCGCTCAAGATCGACTATGCCGTCGCCGATTTGCCGCCGGTCGATATCCTGTTCGTGTCGGTGGGCCTGTCGGTCGAGTTCCCCGGCAAGAGCAAGGTGCTGGCGGCGCTGCGCAGCTGGGGCCGGCGCGGCAATGCGCTCGGCGCGCTGTCGGTGGGCTCTTACCTCCTGGCCGAAGCCGGTCAGCTCGAAGGTTATCGCTGCACCATCCATTGGGAAAACCGCGCCGGCTTCGTCGAGCGCTTTCCCGACATCAATTGCACCGGCAACGTCTTCGAGATCGACCGCAAGCGCTACACATGCGCCGGCGGCACCACCTCGATCGACCTGATGCTGGAGATCGTGCGTGGCGACTTCGGCTCGAACCTCGCCAACGGCGTTGCCAACCAGTTCCAGCATGAGCGCATCCGCTCCGCCGGCGACCGCCAGCGCGTCGGGCCGGAGCGCGACCTGACCGGCAAGTCGGAGAAGCTAAGGCGCATCGTCGAACTGATGGCCGACCATCTCGACGAGCCGCTATCAGCCGTGCAGCTTGCCAAATCGGCGGGCCTGTCGGTGCGCCAGGTCGAGCGCTTGTTCCTGCGCCATTTGAGCGTCACGCCCGGTCGTTACTACATGCGGCTCAGGCTTGAGCGGGCGCGCGAACTGCTGCGCCAGACCAACATGCCGATCCTCGACGTGGCCATTGCCACCGGCTTTACCTCGCACTCCTATTTCGCGCAGAGCTATCGGCTGCAGTTCGGCCGTCCGCCTTCCGAAGAGCGGCGCACCACGTACTGACGCGGTGCTGAGCCGGCCTCGGAACAGGCCTCGGCCGGCGCCGATCCTGTTACACGGCAACCGTTCGTAACCCGCTCCGGGGCTTGTGCCCGGACGCGCCGTCAAATAGCTTCCGGCGCGGATCAGAGGGCGGTCTCAAGGAGATTTCCATGGCGGGACTTTTGCGGAGCGTCGCTGCGGCGCTGCTCCTTTTGTCGATGACTTCGCTCGGCTTTGCCGCCAACAAGGTCATCATCATTCTTGACGCTTCGGGCTCGATGTGGGCCCAGATCGACGGCAAGCCGAAGCTCGAGATCGCGCGCGAATCGCTGAGGACCGTGCTGCAGTCGGTCCCGGGCGACGACGAGATCGGCTTCATGGCCTATGGCCACCGCGAAAAGGGCAGCTGCGACGACATCGAACTGATCGTGCCGCCGCAAGCCGGCTCGGCTAGCGCCATTTCGGCCGCTGCCGACAGCCTGAAATTCCTCGGCAAGACGCCGCTGACCGCAGCCGTCAAGCAGGCGGCCGAAGCTCTGAAATACACCGAGGACAAGGCGACCGTGGTCCTCATCACCGATGGGCTTGAAACCTGCGAAGGTGACCCGTGCGCGCTGGGCAAGGAACTGGAGGCCTCAGGCGTCAATTTCACAGTCGACGTCGTCGGCTTCGGCCTGACCGCTGACGAGGGCAAGCAGATCGCCTGCCTTGCCGACAACACCGGCGGCAAATATATCCAGGCCTCGGACGAGAAGGCGCTGCAGGAAGCACTGGTCGAAACCGTCGCCGCGCCGGCTCCGGCACCTGAACCCGCACCGGCGCCAGCCCCAGCTCCAGCCCCTGAACCGGCAAAGCCCGAATTCAATTTCATCCCGAGCGTGGTCATGGCCGAAGGCGGCGATCCGATCACCGACGGCAATGCCTGGGAGGTCTACAAGGCCAAGGCCGATGGCACGCACGGCGAGGCCGTCACCACCCAGTACAACAACTACGAGGCCAATCTCGAGCCGGGCGACTATGTCGTCGTCGCGCGCGCCGACGAAGCTCGGGCGGAACAGAAGGTCAAGATCGAGGCGGGCCAGGTCTACAAGCCGCTCTTCACCTTGAACGCCGGCACCATGCTCATCCATCCGAAGCCAAGCCAGGGCGCCGAGATCAGTGACGAAGCCGATGTCGACTTCGCCTTCCCGGGCGGCAGCACCACCCACTATGGCGACACCAGGATCATCGTGCCGGCTGGTGAGCAGAAGGTGACGGTTGCGATCGGCAGCGGCTCGGTGACCGAGAACATCCAGCTCGCCGCCGGGCAGACTGTGGAAAAAGACATAGTCGTCGGCGTCGGCCATGCCGCCGTCAACGCCTACTACACTGCAGGTGGCGACAAGGCCGACTCCTCGGGCATCAGCGTCCAGATCGTCAAGGCCAAGAAAAAGATCGACGGCTCGCGTGACGATGTCGCCCACTCCTATGGGCCCGACAGCAAATTCTGGCTGCCGCCGGACGATTATGTCGCGGTCACCTCGCTTGAGCTCGCAACCGTCGAGCAGCCTTTCAGCGTCAAGGTTGGCGACGTCAAGGACGTCAAGGTGACGCTCGATGCCGGCGTGCTGGTGATGTCGGCGCCGGGCGCCTATTCGATCGAGGTGCTGTCGTCGAAGAAGGATATCCAGGGCAACCGCAAGGCGCTCGGCCTGAACTATGGCGACACCTGGCAGCAGACTATCCCGGCCGGCGACTATGTCGTCCTCCGCCACATGCCCGATCAAGGCCATGACAAGGAAATGCCGGTGACGGTCAAGGCCGGCGAACGGAGCGAGATTACGGTTCAGCCGTAATCGCCATCCATCCCTCACCAAAGGGCGGCCTCAAACCGAGCTCGAGCCGCCCTTTTTACAAAATAGGCAATGATGCCTCAGGCCGTGCCGAAAGCACTGGCGCCGTGGTCGGCGCGGCCGACCAGCTGGCGGAAACCGGCGAACAGCTCGCGGCCGAAACCGAACTCGTTGCCGATGAGATCAATGTCGGCCGTGCGGCGCAGCGCGAGCTCGGGCCCCGGCACCAGCACTTCCAGCGTGCCGGCATCGGCGTCGAGCCGGATGATGTCGCCGTCATGGATCCTGGCGATCGGCCCTTCCTCGACCGCTTCCGGCGTTACATGGATCGCCGCCGGCACCTTGCCGGAAGCGCCAGACATGCGCCCGTCCGTGACCAGCGCGACGCGCTGGCCACGATCCTGCAGGATGCCGAGCACGGTGGTCAGCTTGTGCAGTTCCGGCATGCCGTTTGCCTTTGGGCCCTGGAAGCGGATGACGGCGATGAAGTCGCCGGTCAGCGTGCCGGCCTTGAAGGCTTCGTTCAGTCCCTGCTGGCTGTCGAACACCTTGGCCGGCGCCTCGATGACGCGGCGTTCCGGCTTCACGGCGGACGTCTTGATGACGGCGTGGCCGAGATTGCCGGCGAGCACTTTCAGGCCGCCGGTAGGCTGGAAGGCCTTCTTGAACGGCGCCAGCACCTTCTCGTCACCGCTCTGCAGCGGCGAGGCTTCACGCACGACGCCGCCATCTTCGCCGAGCCGGGCCTCGACCGCATAGGGCCTCAGGCCTTCGCCCCATACCGTCTGCACATCCTCATGCAGGATGCCTTCGTCGAGCAATTCGCGGATCAGGAAGCCGAGCCCGCCGGCGGCATGGAAATGGTTCACGTCGGCAAGCCCGTTCGGATAGACGCGCGCGAGAAGCGGCACCGCTTCCGACAGGTCGGAAATGTCCTGCCAGGTAAGCGTGATGCCGGCCGCCGCGGCCATGGCGATGAGATGGATGGTGTGGTTGGTAGAGCCGCCGGTGGCGTGCAGGCCGACGACGCCATTGACGAAAGAGCGCTCGTCGATCATGCGGCCGACCGGCGTGTAGGCGTTGCCGAGCGCGGTGATCGCCAGGGCTCGCCTGGTCGCCTCGCGCGTCAGCGCGTCGCGCAGCGGCGTGCCTGGATTGACGAAGGACGCGCCGGGCGTATGCAGGCCCATGATCTCCATCAGCATCTGGTTGGAATTGGCGGTGCCATAGAAGGTGCAGGTGCCCGGCCCGTGATAGGATTTGGACTCCGCTTCGAGCAGTTCTGCGCGTCCGGCCTTGCCCTCGGCATAGAGCTGGCGAACCTTGGCCTTCTCGTCGTTGGGCAGGCCCGTCGTCATCGGCCCGGCCGGCACGAACACCGCCGGCAGATGGCCGAAGGTGAGAGCCGCGATCACCAGCCCCGGCACGATCTTGTCGCAGACGCCGAGATAGACGGCGGCGTCGAACATGTTGTGCGACAGGCCGATCGCCGCCGACATGGCGATGACGTCGCGCGAAAACAGCGACAGCTCCATGCCGGGCTGTCCCTGGGTCACGCCGTCGCACATGGCGGGCACGCCGCCGGCCACTTGCGCGATGCCGCCAACTTCCTTCGCGGCTTCCTTGATCAGCGCCGGGAAGGTTTCGAAGGGCTGATGCGCCGACAGCATGTCATTGTAGGAGGTGATGACGCCGAGGTTCGGCACCTTGTCGGCGCCGAGCGCCAGCTTTTCAGACGGGCTGCAGACGGCAAAGCCATGCGCGAGGTTGCCGCAAGACAGGACGCCGCGGTTGGCGGTGCGGCTGGAGGCCTCGGCGATGCGGCCGAGATAGCGCTCGCGGCCGGCTTTCGAGCGTTGGCGGATGCGTTCCGTGATGGCTTCGATGTCGCGTCTGGCTGTCATGGTCGGTCCTTTCGAGCCCCGGAAGAACGTCCTCCACCGTCTGCCGGGACTACTTTGCGTGGAATCAGGGTGCCCAGAACACCTCTACCGGGGTGGGTGCCGCTTCGAGCACTTTGCGGATGGGCTTTTTCGCGCCCGGTCCCATCGCATCGTCGAAGGCGGTGCGCTTGTCCTCGCCTTCTATATGCAGCGCGATGAAGCCGGCGTCGACGATCCGCGCCAGCGGCAGCGTCAACCGGGGTTCGCCGGCGCTTGCCGCGTGAACCGGCAGCACGATCCTTGATGAGGCTGGGTCGAGCAAATCGCCGAGATTCTCGGCGTCGGGAAAGAACGAGGCGGTGTGGCCGTCGCCGCCCATGCCGAGCACGACGACATCGAGGGGCCAGGGCAGAGCCTTCAGCGCCGCATCGTCGGCCGCCGCGGCGGTCTCGATGCTTGCCGCCTCATGGTAGAGCGGCACGAAGTGCGCGGCAGCCGCCTTGTTCTGCAGCAGGTTGGCCGCCACCAGCCCCGCATTCGAGCGCGGCGAGGAGGCCGGCACGAACCGTTCGTCGACCAGCGTCACCGTCACCTTGTTCCAGGCGATCGGAATGGCCGAAAGTGCTGCAAAGAACTTTGCCGGCGTGGTGCCGCCGGAAACGGCAAGCAGGGCCGTGCCGCGCTCGTCGATGGCCTTGGTCAGGCGCGCCGCGACATTGCCGGCAAGGGCTGCCGCCAGATCCTGGCGCCCGGCAAAGCCGTTCCAGTTATAGACGGGCTCGCTCAATTGCTTTCGTGCCATGTCCGCCCGTCGCGTTCGATCAGCGCAATCGAGGCCGAGGGACCCCATGTGCCGGCCGTATAGCCTTGCGCCTCCTGCCTGGCGCTTTCCCAGGCGTTCTGGATCGGGTCGATCCACTTCCATGCCGCCTCGACTTCGTCGCGGCGCATGAACAGCGTCTGGTTGCCGCGGATAACATCCATGATCAGCCGTTCATAGGCGTCCGGCGCGCGACCGTCGAAAGATGTTGCAAAGCTCATGTCGAGCGGGATCTGGCGCAGCCGCATGCCGCCCGGGCCTGGATCCTTGATCATGATGAACTGCTTGACGCCTTCGTCGGGCTGCAGCCGGATCACCAGTTGGTTGGCTGAGATCGGCCCGGCGCTGTCGCCGAAGATCGAATGCGGGATCGGCTTGAACTCGATGACGATTTCCGAAACGCGGGTCGCCAGCCTTTTGCCGGTCCGGAGATAGAACGGCACGCCGGCCCAGCGCCAATTGCCGATCTCGGCCTTGATGGCGACGAAGGTCTCGGTGGAGCTGTCTTTGCCGAGTTCCTCGACATAGCCTTTCACCGCGCCGCCTGCAGAGGCGCCGGCGCGGTACTGCCCGCGCACGGTGTGCTTGGGTGCCTCATTGCCGTTGATGCGCTTCAGCGCCCGCAGCACCTTCAGCTTCTCGTCGCGCACGGCATCGGCATCCATCGACGATGGCGCCTCCATGGCAACCAGGCAGAGCAGCTGCAGCATGTGGTTCTGCACCATGTCGCGCAGCGCGCCGGCCTTGTCGTAGTAGGTGACGCGGTCTTCAAGACCGACGGTCTCGGCCACCGTGATCTGCACATGGTCGATATGGGCAGAATTCCAAAGCGGCTCATAGAGCGCGTTGGCAAAGCGCAGCGCCATCAGGTTCTGCACCGTCTCCTTTCCGAGATAGTGGTCGATGCGGAAGATCTGGCTTTCGTGGAAGTCGTCTCCAACCACGTCGTTGAGCTTGCGCGCCGAATCGAGGTCGCGGCCGATCGGCTTCTCCAGCACGATGCGTGAATTCGGCGTGATGAGATTGTGGGCTTTCAGCTGGTGCGAGATGTCGCCGAACAGCGCCGGCGCAACCGCCAGATAGAAAGCGCGAATGCGGTCGCTTTCGCCGATCGCCTTTTTCAGCTTGTCGAAGCCGGCACCCGTCGTCGCGTCGGCCGATACGTAGGACAGCCGGGCAAGAAATGTCTTGAGTTCCTCGGCGTCGATGTCGGCCGGCTTCACATGCTGGGAAATCGCCTGCTTGGCGAAAGCCTGGAATTCCTCGTCGCTCATCTTGGAGCGCGAGGTGCCGATGATGCGGGTCGGCTCGGAAAACTGGTGGTCGCGCTGGCGGTGGTAGAGCGAGGGCAGCAGCTTGCGTTCCGACAGGTCGCCGGTGCCACCGAAAATGATGAAGTCGAAAGGCTCGACGGGAATGATCTGGCTGGTCATGGTCTGTCCGCTTTGACGCCGCTCGCTGTGACGCGGCAGGATATAATCTAATCGATTTAAACTATCCAGTGCCATGGTGTCACATCAAGGCCAAATCACTGCATATTGATTCGCTCCAAATGTGTCTTGACACTGGCTGCCACCCGGAGGCTTTTCGTCAAGCGATGGTCCCGGGGCTTTCGCGCCTGCAACATAAAGCGGGAATGTGACGAAAGCTAATGCGTGTCGCCCAGAAGTGCGAAGCGGTTCTGGGAGACAGACACGCATCAAACAAAAAAGAAAAATGCGCTTGCGAGGTGGGTCTTCAATGAGCGGAAAAAGCATGCGTCTGGAAAACAAGGTTGCCGTCATCACGGGTGCTGCGTCAGGTTTCGGCGAAGGCATGGCCAGGCGCTTTGCCGAAGAGGGCGCCAAGGTCGTCGTCGCCGACCTCAACGCCAAGGGCGCGGAGCGCGTTGCAGCAGAGATCGGCCAGGCCGCGATCTGGACCCAGACCGACGTTTCGCAGCGTTCCGAATTCGACGAGATGGTCTATGCCGCAAAAAGCGCCTTCGGCCGCATCGATATCATGGTCAACAATGCCGGCTACACCCATCGCAATGGCGACATGCTCGACGTCGACGAGGCGACCTTCGACCTGATCACTTCAGTCAACATGAAGGCGATCTACCACGCCGCACTTGCCGTGGTGCCGATCATGGAGCGGCAGGGCGGCGGCGTCATCCTGACCACGGCTTCGACCGCCGGTCTGCGGCCGCGTCCGGGGCTCACCTGGTACAATGCCTCGAAGGGCTGGGCGATCACCGCGACCAAGTCGATGGCGGTCGAACTCGCGCCCAAGAACATCCGCGTGAACTGCCTTTGCCCGGTCGCCGGCGAGACCGGCATGCTGGAGAAATTCATGGGCACTGACACGCCCGAGATCCGCGAGAAATTCCGTGCCTCGATACCGCTCGGCCGTCTGTCGACGCCGCTCGATATCGCCAACGCTGCGCTTTGGCTTGCGTCGGACGAAGCCGCCTTCATCACCGGCGTGGCGCTGGAGGTCGACGGCGGCCGCTGCATTTGAGCAATTCGGGAAGTACCTCGCTGTTCGCAATGCACGGCAGACAGAGCAACGTCGGCAAAAGTTCGCATCGGTGCGCCGGCCGGCCGAGGAACGAACAGTTGACGTCGTCACGCCGGACCCCGGTTTGACTTCTCGATCACCCGAAAGGCATAACGGGATCGTGGATAGTGTTGGCGGGTGATGAAGATCAGGCAGCAGAAAAGTCGCTATGATCTGGGATGGCGGCTGCGGCTTTACCTGGCCACGCGTGCGCGGGCGCGAAGCAAGGCAATTTTCATCGGCGTTACCGGAAGCTCCGGCAAGACGACGGCGGGAAGCCTGCTTGGACACATCCTGGCCGGTCATGGTTCGGTCCATACACAGGTTCTGGCCAACACGATGAAACTGTTGGTCTCGACGCTATCCAGGCGAATGGGAAAGGGCGGCAAAACCGACTACGTCGTCTTCGAGGCTGCTGCATTCGGCCCGGATACAATGAAGCCCATGGCCGAATTGCTTCGCCCCAACGTGGCTGTTGTCACAATGGTCCGGCTGGAGCATCGCGCCAGTTTCAAGACTGTCGAAAACGTCGCACGAGAAAAAAGCGCCCTGGTCGCGGCGCTGGAGCCGGGCGGCTTCGCGATGCTCAATGCCGATGACCCTCTTGTGATGGGCATGGCCTCGGCGAGCGATTGCCGTTCCGTCACATTCGGCACATCGGAGCAGGCGGATTATCGCGTCAGCGATATCGAGGCCTCCTATCCCAGGCCGTTGCGGTTCTCGCTCCACTGGCGCGGCGGTGTGCTCGATATCGAGACGCCGTTCCCCGGCGGGCATTTCTGGTTGCCGACGTCAGCGGCGGTTGCAACCGCTCTTGAACTGGGCGTGCCTGCGCAGATGGTCAAGGACAGAACCGCGACGTTCCAGCCTCTGGAAAATCGCGGCCAGGTGCTGGTCCCCGCGGGCGGCCCCCACTTCATCGTGGATGCCGCAAAGGCGCCCTGGCATTCGCTGAGCCTTGCCTTCGACATGGTAGCCGGATCGACATTCGGGCGAAAACGTATCGTTCTTGGCCAGCTATCGGATTTTTCCGGCTCGAATAACAGATATGCCCAAGCCTACAGCAGCGCGCGCGAGATTGCAGACCACGTGATTTATGCCGGCGATCATGCCCATCGCTCCAAGGCGAACCAGGCAGATCGCGACAGCGGCCGCTTCATCGAATTGCGCACGGCCAGGGAAGTGTCGGACTACATCGCCCAAACCGCGCAGCCTGACGAGTTGATCCTGCTCAAGAGCTCGTCCAATCTGCACCTCGAGCGTGTCGCACTTGCCTGGACCCACGACGTCCAGTGCTGGGTTTCGGTATGCGGCAAAACCGAGGGATGCGAGCAATGCGGCCTCTATGAAGTGCCGTTTGAGCAGCACCGTGAGTTTGTGGCGCAGAGAAAATCGAAGCGCCGCAAGCACAGACTGCTGCGGCTCCTCGGCCGCTAGAATCTTTGGCTGAAGCACGCCAGCGCCCGTTTGACTCTGGAACTTGGCACGACGCATATTAGGCTGGGCTAAAAGCTGGCGGGGTGTGAAACTGGAATTGCTGAAAATTCGCAAGGACTTGGGCTGGGCGCTGCGACGGCTGCAGGCGCGCTGGGTGCGGGCGCGTAACAAGGCGACGTTCATCGGCATTACCGGCAGCTCCGGCAAATCCACATCCACCAGCCTGCTTGCACACATACTGGCCGCCCAAGGCAAGGTGCATCTACAGGCCCAGGCCAATACAATGCCTGCGCTCATCCGAACGCTTTACAAGCGCCTGAGGAAGGCCGGCAAAGTCGATTACGTCGTTTTCGAAGCCGGCGCTTCCGACTTCGGCACGATCAGCGCCATGGCGCAGATGATGAAGCCGAGTGTGGCGGTGGTTACGATGATCCGTCTGGAGCATTTCGGCAAGTTCAAGACTCTGGAAGCTGTGGCGGGAGAGAAGCGGGCGCTGGTCGGGGCACTCCAACCTGATGGACTTGCGGTTCTCAATTGCGATGACCCACTGGTGATCGGCATGGCGTCTGGCGCGAAATGCCGGATTGCGACCTTCGGCCAGTCCGGCGAGGCAGACTACCGCGTGAGTGACGTGCATGCCGCGTATCCGGAATTGCTGCGGTTCACCCTTCATTGGCGCGATGGCAGCCTGAATATTCAAGCGCCTTTTCCCGGCGAGCAATTCTGGCTGCCGACTGCAGCGGCTGTTGCCGCCGCCTTGGAACTTGGCGTCCCGCCAGAGCAAGTCGTAGCGAGAACGGCATCGTTTGCACCACTGCCCAACCGCTCTACGGTGCAAGAGGTATCCGCGGGTCCGAAATTCCTGGTCGATACGGCCAAAGCGCCTTGGCATTCGCTCAACATTGCTCTGGAGATGATTGCAAAGGCCAAGGGTGCTCGCAAGCGCATTGTGCTGGGGCAGATATCCGACTACGCCGGCTCGTCGAGGAAATACGGCGCCGCCTACAACATCGCGCGCGAAATCGCCGATGAGGTCATTTATACCGGCGACAATGCGCATCGCTCGCGCGCCAGCCAGGCCGACCGCGACAGCGGCCGTTTCATTGAGCTTCGCACTGCCAAGGAAGTTTCGGATCATATCAAACGGACGGCAGTCCCAGGAGAACTGATTCTGCTGAAAAGTTCGTCCAACCTTCATCTGGAAAGGATCGCGCTCGCCTGGACACACGACGTCAAATGCTGGGTCCCGATATGCCGCAAGTCGGAAAGCTGCCAAATGTGCGGCCTCTACGAGGTGCCGTTCGAGGAACAGAGGGATTTCCTGGCGAAGCGCAAACTTGCTCGCAGAAGACACCGTTTCAGATGGCTGCTCGGCGGCTGACCAGAATTTGGCGGCTTGCGTCTCAATCCCCGGTCTTGATGTAGCTCTTGTAGATCCAGCCGCGCTTGCCGTTGTAGACGATCTGGCACCATTTCTTGCAACTCATCACCTGCACCGACGACTTGGCGGGCACGGTCCCCATGGCGGCGGCGTTTTTCTGCGGACCGCTGCGCATTGTCACCGCCCTGAGGATGCGTCCGGTGCCGGCGGCAGCAGCCACCTTCTGTGGCTTGGCCTTGGCCTGGGTATCGTCCGTTGCGGCGGAAGATTGCTCGTTTGGAAGTTGCGGTTTTGGCGTCGGTATGGCGGCGGTCTCGGCGTCGTCGTCATTGGCGGGAGCAGCGACCTTTGACAGCTGCGTCGTGGCGTCGCTCTGCGCCGCCGGTTCTTCGAATGCCGCGGCATCAGACGGTTTGGCGGCAGCCTGCTCGGCAGGCGCCTGATCGGATGGCGTCGCGGCAGGGTCGCTGTTGGATTGCGCCGCAGTCCAGCGCGGATCGTTCGCCGACAGCGGCGGCATGGCAGCCCCACCGGCAGCGACCGTCGATGAAACCGCATCGCCCTTGCGCGCGGCTTGTGGCGCCGCTACCGCGGCAGCCGTGGCCGCGACCGGGGCAATCTTGGTCGTCTTGACCGGAAAAGTCGGAACGTTCTGCTGTGTGCTGGCGATCGCTTGCCGGTCGCTGGCCGGCAACGCCAGCCAAAGCGCTATGCCCGCCACGCCAAGCAGCGCTGCGGTGCCGACCGCGGCGATCACCAGATGCGAATTCGTGCGCACCCCCTGCCAGAAGGAGGGCCGCATGTCATAGCCGAATTGCATGGCGAAGCGCCGACGTTCCGGCGCGCCGAAACTGAAGGGCTCGTTCACTCTTGCCACCTCCAAAAGATGAGCCGGTGTTCTTTCGATCGGCGCCGGCAGCCCGGCATTCGATCGGCATCGGTCCCAACAACAAAGCGGGCAGGCCCGCAGAAATCCCCGTTCAATCGCCCAGAACCGCCATCCTTTGCCCTTGATTGTGGCATCAGTGCGCCCTCAGGGGAATTGTGCGCTCTTGTTAAGGATTCTGCAACGTCTCGCTGCGGCAACCAACAGCTCAATAGAATCAGCTCAGTACCAGCCACGGCCGATATGAGATACTTTCTCTATATTCGGTCCCTCAGGGCAAACCAGTTCAGTGCCAAGAACAATAATGGCGTTCTAAATCGCCGGCCGCCGGGAAAAGCCGGGATGTTCAGGTCCTCGATCAGCTTCAGTCTGTCGCGGTTGCCGGCGACGGTCTGGGCATAGAGCTTGCCGAAGAAGTTCGACAGCATCACGCCGTGGCCGGAATAGCCTCCGGCCGAGATCACATTGGGCATCACCTCGCGCACGAACGGTTTCCTGGGCATGGTGATGCCGACATAGCCGCCCCAGCCATGGGTGATCTCGACATCGCTCAGTTCCGGATAAAGCTCGGCTATCTGCCGGCGGATATGGACATGGATGTCCTTCGGATCGTTGACGCCATAGACCTCGCGCCCGCCGAACAGCAGCCTTCCATCCCTGGATTTGCGGAAATAACGCACGACGAAACGCGAATCGTCGACCGCCTCGCCGCCCGGCAGCACTTTCGAATCGACGCCCAGCGGCACCGTCGCGCCGATGAACGAACCGATGGGCATGATGTGCGCGGCACTCACCGGCTCGAGCGTGCCGCCATAGGCATTTACACCGATCAGGCATTTCTGGGCGGTGATGATTCCTCTCGAAGTCGTCACCCTGACCTTGCCGCCGCTGGAGGTAACACCGGTCGATAGTGTCTGCTCGAACAGGTGCGCGCCGGCCGCTGCCGCGACCTTTGCCGTGCCGATCACCAGCTTCATCGGGTGGATGTGTCCGGTGCCGGTGTCGCGGGTGCCGCCGAAGTAGCGTGTGGAGCCCAGCCGTTCGGCCGTTTCCCTGGCATCCATGAAGGCGATGTGCGGATAATTGAAGCGGCCGGCCATGATCTCGGCATGTGCCTTGTAGTCGTCGAGATAACGCGGCTTGTGCGCCACGGACAACTGGCCCGGCATATAGTCGATGTCGATCTGGTTGACGGCGGCGAATTCGAGCAGGTGCGCTTTCGCCTCTTCGGCAAGGTCGAACAGCGCCTTGGCGCGGGAGAAGCCGTATTCGGCCTCCATCTCTTCGGCCCAGGCGCGCTGGCCCGTGCCGAGCTGGCCGCCATTGCGCCCTGAAGCGCCGTCGCCGAAGCGATGCGCTTCGATCAGAACGACGTCGGCTCCCGCCTTCGCCAAATGAGCGGCCGCCGACAGCCCGGTGAAGCCACCGCCGACGACGACGACGTCGCAGCTGCGGTCGCCGTCCAGGGCAGGGTACTCAGGGCGTGGTCCGGCTGTGTCTTCGTACCAGGAGCGACCGGGGGAGATAGGTGATTGGTAAGGCATGGGGACACCAGCCAATGGTGAATGGTGAATGGCTGCGAGACGCACGACGTCTGCGCTCATCCATCCAATATGAAACTACTCACCATTCACTATTCACCATTCACACGACGAAGTCGCCGCTCACACGTTGAGCAACAGATACTCCCGCTCCCACGGGCTGATCACTTCCATGAAGGTCTCGAACTCCGCCCGCTTGATCGCTGCATAGGTTGCGGCGAAGGACTTGCCCAGAAGAGCGCATAGTTCCTCGTCGCCTTCGAAAAGGTCGACGGCTTCGAGCAGGCCGCGTGGCAGGTCGATCTCATCGGCGTTTGCGGTGGTCAGCACCGGAGGCTCGGCCTTGATCTTGTTGGTGATGCCGATCAGCCCGCAGGCAAGTGAGGCCGCCAGCGCCAGATAGGGGTTGGCGTCGGAAGACGGGATGCGGTTTTCGACACGCCGCGCCGCCGGATCCGAGCGCGGCACGCGGAACGCCGTGGTGCGGTTGTCATAGCCCCATTTGTTGTTGACCGGCGCCGAGGCCGACTGCGTCAGCCGGCGGTAGGAATTGACGTAGGGAGCAAACATCACCAGTGCGTTCGGCACATGCTTCTGCATGCCGCCGATGAAATGGAAGAAGTCGTCGGTTTCCGAGCCGTCCTTCGCCGAAAAGATATTCAGCCCGGTCTTCTTGTCGATGATCGACTGGTGGATGTGCATGGCAGAACCTGGCTGGCCCTGGATCGGCTTGGCCATGAAGGTGGCATAGATCTCATGCTTCAGCGCTGCCTCGCGAATGGTGCGTTTGAACATGAACACCTGATCGGCGAGCTCGACCGGATCGCCGTGACGCAGATTGATCTCGAGCTGGCCGGCGCCTTCCTCGTGGATCAGCGTGTCGATCTCCAGGCCCTGGCTTTCGGAGAAATGGTAGATGTCGTCGATCAGTTCGTCGAACTCGTTGACGCCGGCGATCGAATAGCCGGCGCCGCCGCCGATTGCCCGTCCGGAACGCCCGACGGGTGGGGTCAGCGGATAATCCGGGTCGGGGTTCTTGCGCACCAGATAGAATTCGATCTCGGGCGCCACCACCGGCTTCAGCCCGCGCTTGTCATAGGCTGCTACCACGCGCTTCAGGACGTTGCGCGGCGTGAACTCGACCGAACGGCCATCCTGATGGACGAGGTCGCAGATGACGGCGGCCGTCGGGTCTTCTTCCCAGGGCACGACGGTCAACGTCGACAGATCCGGCATCAGCTTCAGGTCGCCATCATCCTCCGGATAGTGGAAACCGTTGCCGTCCTCGGGATAGCCGCCCGAAATCGTCGTCATGAACACTGCCGATGGCAGCGCCAGCGAGGTGTTGGAAGTGAATTTCTTCGACGGCATCATCTTGCCGCGCGCGACGCCAGCCTGATCAGGCGTGATGCATTCTATGTCTTCGATGCCGCGCCATTCCAGCCAGGCGCTGACTTCCTTCCAGTTCTTCACGCCGCGTTGATTTTTCACGAAGGCAGGCGTTCGGACGCGTCCTCCGCGGGTCGACGGACGGACTTCCTTTTTCGCAGGCGGCATCATTCACCAGTTTGGGTTGCGGATTTGGGAGTATAGCCGTTGCCGGTGATGGAAGGGAAGGGGAGCCGGCCCGATAGGTGCGGCAACGAGGCTGAACGGCCTATGTCAGACGGCCTTGCCGGGCGGCGCATTTGCGCCCAGCCATCTGCGCAAGGCACCGGCATAGCGCCTGCGCCATCCGCTTTGCGGCGCGGTCAGGAACCAGGATTGGCTGAGGTTCCAGCTGTCTGCGCACAGATCCCTGAGCCTTGTGTTGATGATGCCTTTGCCGGATAGCGGATAGACCGAGAATTCGGAAAAGAAGATCGCGCCTTCGATTTCGTAGAAATCGCATCGCATGTGATCGAACGGCGCGGTCAGCCGCTCGGCGATGGCAAGCATGCGCGGGAAGGATGCCGGCAGGTCGATCCGGACCCACTGGGGGCCGCTGCCTGGCGGTGGCGGCGCGTAGGTTCCGTCACGGTCGAAATGACATTTCTGTTCGTTGCCGTGCTCATCCCGACGCGCGGCATAGACATAGGCCGTCGTCCCGTTAGACACGTGGAATTTGTACTCCAAAGCAACGGGCTGACCGTCCTCGAGGAGCATCTCTTCCACGAGGATGCGCCTGCTGGCGTGCTTGTAGCCCCATTCGCCGAGCTTCCTGCCGTAGCGGTGGCGCATCCAGCGTGCCGTACGCCGGCGCAGCCTAGCTCTGTCTACCTCACCGTTGCGCACCATCATGTTCCAGCGGCAGCCATGATTGGCCTTCACCATGACATTGCCGGTGAGCAGCTCCGCCGGAAGTTCTGCCGCGTCATATCCGGACCACAGAACCGCAGCGGTCTTGAGTTCTGGACAGGTGGACAGAGCGTAGGCTTTCGAGGCGAGCTTGTCGCAAGCCGTGGTGAAGAAGGGATTGTGGTCGAAAATCTTGCGCCACAGGAACTTGTCTGCATAGGAAGCGGGCCTTGCCGGATCGGGCAGCACGCCGCTATGATTGAAGGTGCGGGCGCAAATCATCGGATGGCGGACAAGGCACCATGCCTGTACCAGGGTAAGCAGCACGCGGTCGCTCATCCGCAGCCCTGGCATGATCAGCTTGCTGGCCTGGGAACACTCCCGCGTGCAACGAACACGTCCCGCGTCATATTTCGATGGATGCTCGTGCGGCCGGTAACCGCAAGCCGGGGATCAAGCGTTCTTTCTACGCTTTCCGCCCACAGCCTGCCAAGCGAGACCGGCTCCCACAAGACGATCTGCACACCTTGAGGCGCGGTATCGGCTATGCGAGAAACCACCGCTGCCTTGGGCGATACCATGCTGGCGACGTAAACGACCTGCGCCTCGCCATAGTCATAGTCGCGGCCGTCGCAAAGCTCGGCCCGCATCCGCACATAGCCGAGCTTGGCCGCAAGCCTGTTTGCCGTTTCGACCGCTTCAGGCACAATATCGAGACCGATGATTTCGGGGACGACAGTCTGGTCGTGTATGCGGAACATCGTAAACGGACGCCCTCCGCAGCCGACCATGACAGCGCGGCAGCAGCTGCCGAAATCGACCTGATCGAAGACTTCGTTCAGGCGATTATACGCATCCCTGGATGACAGCACGCCGATGCTTGTTTTTCCCGCTGCGATCTGCCCGAAGGATGCCGGACCGCTCAGATCCTGATCCAGCATGTGCCTGATCTCGGCGGTATCTTGCTCCTGCACCATCTTGCCGAATGCGGCGGTCAGCGCCGGTCGGTACGAAAGGATCTCCGGGTAGGTTTCAAGCAACGCCTCGCCGGTATCGTGTCCCATGGCGATGCCAAGATCTCGGATGGCATTTATGAGTTCAGTCGGAGTACGCCCTGGCAAGGAGCCCACAATTTGCTCCAGTTCACGCTTCCAGGCGCCCAATTCCGGCATTGCTTCCCACCATTCCCTTGCCGTAGCTAGCAGTGTGCGGCGACAACGTCTACATCATTGCCTTCACTTGAACGGGACAGTCGACCATGCCCCTGACCACTATCGGCTTCGACGCCGACGATACCCTATGGCAGAACGAACAGTTCTTCCGCCTGACCGAGAAGCATTTTGCAACCCTGCTCGCCGACCATGGCGAGGCCGAGCACATTTCGGCACGGCTGCTGGAGGCCGAGAAGCGCAACCTTGCCGTCTACGGCTTCGGCATCAAGGGCTTTACCTTGTCGATGATCGAAACGGCGATAGAAGTGACCGAGGGCCGTGTGCCGGCCTCGACGATCGCCGAAATCCTTGCCGCCGGCCGCGACATGCTCGGCCATCCTGTCGAGGCGCTGCCGCATGCGCGCGAGACAGTCGAAAAGCTCGCCGGCGCCTACCATCTGGTGCTGATCACCAAGGGCGATCTGTTCGACCAGGAGCGCAAGCTGGCGGCGTCCGGCCTTGGCGACCTGTTCGATGCCGTCGAGATCGTCAGCGACAAGAGCGCCGCCACCTATGCCAGGATCTTTGGCCGTCACGGCAGCCCGCAGACCAGCATGATGGTCGGCAATTCGCTCAAGTCGGACGTGGTGCCGGCCATCGAGGCCGGCAGCTGGGGTGTGTATGTGCCGCACGAGCTGACCTGGGTGCTCGAACACGTCGAGCCGCCGGTCGAGGCACCGCGTTTTCGTCAGCTTGTCGATCTTGGCGAACTGCCGGCTTTGATCGAGAGCATCGGCAAGGAAGGCTGACCGCCCCACACGCGTTCGGGCGGATTGCGATCAGCCGCGCCCGAGACTGATCAGCCGGTCGACCACCGGCTGCAGCCTTTCGGTGGTGATCGGCTTGGTTACCACCACATCGACCACGCTCGACAGACCCAGGCTGTCGGGCGTGCCGGTCTTGGTTGAAAGCAGGATCACCTTGGGGAGCGACCGCCCAGATGTCCGCCGCAAGGCGTCGATGGCCGCCATCAGCGCGCGGCAGTCCTCGTTGTCGGGGCCGCCATCGAGAACGACGGCGCCCGGAATGAGGGTTCGCAATGTCTTGGCCGCCATCTCGGGCGACTCGGAGATCGGCTTCAGTCCGGACTTCTCGACGATCTTCGACACCACCACCCGGTTGATCGGCGATTTTCCAACGACCAGCACGTGGGAGAAATCCGTTGATATCTCGGAGTTCGCGTCCCTGCTTGACGAATTCAGATGTTTGGCGGTGTCGGTCTCGCGGTTCACAGGGCACATGGGCGGGGCGGGCACTCGGCGCTGCTTCAATGCAGGGTTGAAATCCGAGAGCCAATTGGCGTGAGATCGCCCGCCATGTCAAGCTGAAATGACGGACCTGCGAAATATAGCCGGAAATATTAAACCCCGGAGACAAGTTCTGTTTTCGAACTGTAGTTAAGTTCACGCTCAAAAGCGAAAGTCACCCGCGCTGAAAACTCGCGGGTGACGTTGAAATCGGCCAGTGAGCGGCGGGGCCCATAGGTTCCACAAGCACAAAGCTTCCGTAAGGGAAGATCAGCCGTGACTCTTCTGCGTGACGATCACCGGGATCAGCAGGTCGCCCCAATTGCCGTCGCCGCCATGATGCCGGGCCGAGCGCACCAGTTCCACCGAGACGCCGGCCTCGACTGCCTTCATCACCGATTGATTGAGCCTGTGCAGGTCGTTGGCCAGCATGCGGATCGTCGCCTGCTGGTCGACGCTCATCGTGGTCGACTGCTCTTCTGCACGTTCCTTGACGCGGCTTATCGATGCCATTTTTCTTCTCCTATGTCCCTTTGCCCTGTTGGGCGTTTCCTCTGGTTGTTTTCTGTTATTCCGCCGCCGGTTTGAACTGCGCGTGCTCGGTCGATTCATGCATGGCGGTGGTCGAGGACTGGCCGCCGCTGATCGCCATCGACACGGCGTCGAAATAACCGGTGCCGACCTCGCGCTGGTGCTTGGTCGCGGTGTAGCCGTGGACTTCGGCCGCGAACTCGGCTTCCTGCAGCTCGGAATAGGCGGCCATCTGCCGCGCCTTGTAGCCTCGGGCCAGCTCGAACATGCCGAAATTGAGCTGGTGGAACCCGGCCAACGTGATGAACTGGAACTTGTAGCCCATGGCGCCGAGCTCGCGCTGGAACTTGGCGATCGTCGCGTCGTCGAGGTTCTTCTTCCAGTTGAACGACGGCGAGCAATTATAGGCGAGCAGCTTGCCCGGATGATGCCTGCGCACGCCTTCGGCGAATTTCTTGGCCTGCGCCAGATCGGGCTTGGATGTTTCGCACCAGATCAGGTCGGCATGCGGCGCATAGGCAACGGCGCGCGCGATGCACGGTTCGATGCCGTTCCTGACCTGGTAGAAGCCTTCAACCGTGCGGCCGGCATCGTAGTCGACGAAAGGCTGGTCGCGCTCGTCAATGTCGGAGGTCAGAAGCTTTGCCGCTTCCGCATCGGTGCGTGCCACGACTAGCGTCGGCGTGCCCATCACGTCGGCCGCCAGACGCGCCGCGTTGAGGTTGCGGATATGCGCGGCGGTCGGGATCAGCACTTTGCCGCCGAGATGGCCGCACTTCTTCTCAGAGGCCAGCTGGTCCTCATAGTGGACGCCGGCAGCGCCGGCCTCGATGAACGCCTTCATGATCTCGAAGGCGTTGAGCGGTCCGCCGAAGCCGGCCTCGGCATCGGCGACGATCGGCGCGAACCAGGTGTCGACCGACAGGCCGTTGCCTTCCGAGGTCTCGATCTGATCGGCGCGCTGCAGCGTGCGGTTGATGCGCTTGACCAGTTCGGGCGCCGCATTGGCGGGATAGAGCGACTGGTCCGGATACATGGCCGACGCGGTGTTGGCGTCGGCGGCGACCTGCCAGCCCGAAAGATAGATTGCCTTCAGCCCGGCACGCACCTGCTGCATCGCCTGGTTGCCCGACATGGCGCCGAGTGCATTGACGAAGTCTTCCTCGTGGATGAGCTTCCACAGCCGGTTGGCGCCCATTTCGGCAAGACTCTGGCGTATCTGGACCGACCCGCGCAGCCGCTTCACATCGTCCGGCGAATAGGCTCGTTCGATGCCGTCGAAGCGGCCTTCGGGCGCGGATGGGACAAGATTGTAAAAATCAGTCATTGGTCACTCCAGATCAATCGATGCCAGTGTCTTGAAACGCCGCGCCCTGGGATGGTGTGCGTCGTCTGTGTGACATCATTTACATTGCGCCGCGACGAGAGCGAGGAAAACCGCCATTTCCGGTAGAAAATAAAAGAAAACCTGTGTTGTGTTTGACTGCTTGCCGCTGTAAATCTGTTATGATTGTAAAAAGATGGTGCGCCGTTCATCGCTCGCAAGCCGTGTAAATTCCTGTCAAGGAAAGCCGATGGCCGACCAGAAGATATTCGCCGGGCCGCGCATCCGCCGCATCCGCATCGCCAAAGGCCTGACCCAGACGGCGATGGCCGAGGGGCTCGGCATCTCGCCGTCCTATCTCAACCTGATCGAGCGCAACCAGCGGCCGCTGACGGTGCAGCTGATCCTGAAGCTGGCCTCTGTCTACAAGGTCGACCCGCATGAATTGCAGGGTGAGGCGAGAGGGTCGATCTCGGCCTTGAAGGAAGTGTTCGGCGACCCGCTGCTTGCCGGTGAGCTGCCGGGCGACCAGGAACTGATCGAACTGGCCGAGGCCGCCCCCAATGCATCGGCTGCGATGATAAAACTGTTTCGCGCTTACCGCGAGCAGGCCGAGCGGCTGTCCGATCTCAACGAGCTTCTGGCGCGCGAGGGCCGCGCCACGGCGCTGTCCGGTGCGCGGCTGCCGATCGACGAAGTGCACGAGATTTTCGAGCGCCGGCCGAACCATTTTGCAGCACTGGAGGAGGAGGCCGAGGCCTTCACCTCGATGCTCGACCCCGGCGACGATCTGTTCGGCGCGCTGAAGGCGTGGCTGAAGCGCGAGTATGGCATCGTCGTCAAGGTGCTGCCGGTCGCCACCATGCCGAACTGGCGCCGCCGTTATGACCGTCATTCGCAGCGTCTTTTTCTATCGGAGCGGCTGTCGCCGTTCGACCAGTTGCGCGAAGTCGCCATGGAGGCCTGCCTGATCCGCATGACGGTCGCTGTCGCCGGCGAAATTCAGACGCTGAAGCTCGGTACGGACGAAGCCCGTCGGCTCGCCCGCTTCGAGTTCGGCCGCTACGCCGCCAATGCCTTGATGATGCCCTATCAGGCATTTCATGCCGCCGCCGTGCGGGCTCGTTACGACATCGATGTGCTGCGCTCGCGTTTCGGCGTCTCCTTCGAACAGGCGGCGAACCGCCTGACCATGCTGCAGCGCCCTGGCTTGTCCGGAGTGCCGTTCTTCATGCTCGAGGTCGACAATGCCGGCAACCGCTTCCGCAAGGCCGGCGGCCAGGGCTTTCCGCAAAGCCGCTTTGGCGGCGGCTGCCCGAAACTGCCGGTCCATGCCGCTTTCGCTTCGCCTGGCCAGATACTGGTCGAGGCGGTGGAAATGCCCGACGGCGCCGAGTTCCTCTGCATCGCACGCACGCTCGAGGGGCCGCAGGGTTCGTTCTCCGAGCGCCCGCGCCGCACCGCGCTGCTGTTGGGCTGCGATATCGGCTTTCGCGACGAGATCGTCTATGGCGCCGGGCTGCCGGCAAAGGCCGGACAGGGCGCCGCCACGCCGGTCGGTCCCGCTTGCCGGCTGTGCGAACGCATCGGCTGCCTCGCCCGCGCCGAGCCGCCGGTGACCCGTCCGCTGGGCCTGGACGAGATGGCGACGGGCCTGAGCGCCTTCGATTTCCAGTGATGCTTCTCGGGCTGGAGGTCGCGGAAGACCGCAGCTGTTTGCGCTAAGCAATAGAGCGCGGCCCGAACCATTCCCGAACCAAATATTGATTAAGCATCGGCGCTGCGCTATCGAAGGTGAGCTGCAGGGCAGCCAAGGGGGGACGGCTTATGAACAGGAAAGCTTTGTGGCTTGGCGTGGCGCTTGCCCTTTTGGCGGGGCCTGTTCTGGCAGAAAAATCCTCGGAATTCTTCAAGGACTATCAACAGTATAGTGACGACGGCAAGGCATTCCTGGACAAAATCGATCCAAAGACCGGCGCGGTCGACCTTCCCGAAGGCATCCATCTCGATCTCAAGGACAAGTTCTATTTTCTGGGCAAGAAGGACGCGACGTCCGTCCTGACCGAGGCCTGGGGCAATCCGCCTGATACCGCGTCCGAAGCAATCGGCATGATCTTCCCGGCCAAGTACGAGCCCATCGCCGGCAACGGTTGGGGCATCGAATTGCGCTATGAAAAGATCGGCCATGTCGATGACGCCGACGCCGCATCCATCGACTACACCGAATTGCTGAGCAGCATGCAGGCGGACACATTGTCGGCCAACGATCAGCGGGTGAAGGACGGCTTTCCCCCGATCAAGCTGATCGGCTGGGCCTCGCCGCCGGTCTATGATTTCGTCCACAAGCGGCTGCACTGGGCCAAGGAACTGCAGTTCGGAGACGATACCGTCCACACGCTCAATTACGACGTCCGTTTCCTCGGCCGGGAAGGCGTCTTCGTGATGAGCTACATCGCTACGGTCGAACAATTGCCGGAGATCAAGCAGAGCCTGGACGAAGTGCTGGGCGTGGCGGACTTCAACACCGGCAAGAAATACACCGATTTTCTGCCAGGCACCGACACGGTCGCCGCGGTTGGCATTGGCGGCCTCATCGCCGGAAAACTCGCGGCAAAGGCCGGCCTGATTGCAGTCGCGCTCATCGCCCTGAAAAAGTTCGGCATTCTGCTGCTGGTACCGTTGGCCGGTCTCTGGCGCTTTATCCGCGGCAACAAGGGCATGTCCTAGAAACGGCGGTGTTTGCCCGTATGGCTGCCGGTTGGCGGTGCGCCAAAGGGAATGCCGGGCTGGATCACGTCCGGCGGTAGCCTATGCGCTAGGCGAATACGGCACGTTTCTGTCGTCCATTGTGCATCATGCCGCCCCGAGATAGCCGACAGTCGCACCCCATGACCGATACCGCATCTTCTCCAATCGCCGCACCGCCGATCGTCTCGCCGCGCGAAGAGCGGGTCGGCTTGCTGCTGGTGTTCCTGTCGGCGCTGATGTGGAGCTTTGGCGGCACCATCGCCCGCTTCATCGACACCGCTGACAGTTGGACCGTGGTGTTCTGGCGATCGCTGTGGGCGGCTGTGTTCCTGATTTGCTTCATGGCCTGGCGCGACGGCTGGCGCGGCATGTTGCGGCTGTTTCGCGACATGGGCCTGCCCGGCCTTGCCGTGGCCGTCTGTTTCGCCACGGCGTCGACGTGCTTCGTTGTCGCGCTCGCCTACACCACCGTTGCCAATATCCTGTTGATGCAGGCCGGTGTGCCGCTGCTGGCGGCATTGCTTGCCTGGGTGCTGTTTCGCGAACGCGTCGCCGTCGCGACCTGGGTGGCGATCGCCGCCGTCATCGCCGGCGTCGCCATCATGGTGTCGGAATCGCTCGACGGCGCCGTATCGCCCATCGGCGACGGGCTGTCGCTGCTGATCGCCGTCATGTTCTCGATTGCCACCGTCATCACCCGGCGCTTCGCCCATGTGCGCATGACGCCGGCGACGTGCCTCGGCACGATGCTGGCAGCGGCTTTCGCCGCATCGCAAGCCACGCAGTTTGCCACGTCGGCCCACGACATGGCTTTCCTGTTTGCCTTCGGCGTCATCAATCTCGGCCTGGGCCTTGCCTTCTTCGCCACCGGCGCGAGGCTGGTTCCGGCGGCGATCGCAGCACTCCTCGGCACGTTCGAGCCGATCCTCGGACCGATCTGGGTCTGGCTCGTTCATGGCGAGGTGCCCTCGGTGCGCACCATCATCGGCGGCGCGGTGGTGGTCGCCGCGCTGCTCGTCCATATCGGGCTTGAATTCAAGCGCCAGGCGAGGCCTGCACGGCCGGGGACCACCGGCCTGCCATCGCCTAATTGACCCGCCTTTCCCTTGGTTGAGCCCGTCTTCCGTAATTACGCCCGTCTTTCCCCAATTAGCGAAGCCGCACGCCCTATTGACCGAGCTTCCCCGCGCGGGCCATTGACAACCTTGCTGCGGCACGGGCAGGCTGGGGGCACGGCAACAACAAGACAGGCTTATCTTGCCAAGTGTCCCCGCCGGTCGGACCAAGACCGGACCACAGCGTCGTATCCCTGCCCGCGCCACGGCGAAAGCCTCTGACGGCGTCAGCGCGCCCGCCATGCGGGCACACAGAGCCATGATCTGCCGCTTGTCGAACCGCCCGGATGGCGCCGGCAGTTCACGCTTGTGGCTGCCCGGAAAGCTCAATACTCTGAAGCAAATGCCCAATCGCGCTCGAACAGCGACGACTTGGCGAAGGAACACTCATCAAAGGAGAACAGCATGATCCGCAAAGCGCTCTGGCTTTCGGCAACCTCGGCATTTCTGACGCTTTTCGCCGTCGGCGGCCATGCCGAGGATCGCGTCGTCAACGTCTTCAACTGGTCGGATTACATCGACAGTTCGATCATTGACGACTTCACCAAGGAGACCGGCATCAAGGTCGTCTACGACACCTTCGATTCCAATGAAATCCTCGAAACCAAGCTGCTTGCCGGCGGCAGCGGCTATGACGTCGTCGTGCCCAGCGGCAACTTCCTGGCCCGCCAGATCCAGGCCGGCGTGTTCCAGAAGCTCGACAAGTCGAAGCTGCCCAACATTTCCAACATGTGGGACACGGTTTCGGAGCGGACCGCCAAATACGATCCCGGCAATGAATACTCGATCAATTACATGTGGGGCACCGTCGGCATCGGCTACAACATCAAGAAGGTGCAGGCAGCACTCGGCACCGACAAGATCGACAGCTGGGATGTGTTCTTCAATCCCGACAGCCTGGCCAAGCTGAAGGATTGCGGCGTCTATGTGCTGGACTCGCCGGCCGACATCATCCCGGCGGCGCTCAAATACCTCGGCCTCGATCCGAACAGCACCTCACCTGACGACATCGCAAAGGCCGAGGAGACGTTGCTGAAGGTGCGGCCGTATATCCGCAAATTCCATTCGTCCGAATACATCAACGCGCTCGCCAACGGCGATATCTGTTTGGCGGTCGGCTGGTCGGGTGACGTCTTCCAGGCGCGCAACCGCGCGGTCGAGGCCAAGCAAGGCGTCGAGATCGGCTATTCCGTGCCCAAGGAAGGCGCCCAGATGTGGTTCGACCAGATGGCGATTCCCGCCGATGCGCCGCATGCCGCCGAGGCACTCGAATTTCTCAACTACATGATGAAGCCGGAAGTGATCGCCAAGTCGTCCAACTATGTGCTGTACGCCAACGGCAACAAGGCTTCGCAGCAGTTCGTCGACAAGGCGCTGCTGGATGATCCGGCGGTCTATCCGGACGCCGAGACCTTGAAAAAGCTCTATACGGTCCAGCCCTACGATCCCAAGACCCAGCGCCTGATCACGCGCAGCTGGACCAAGATCGTCACCGGCCAGTAAGCAATGCGACATGGTCCCGGCAGTCATCTGCCGGGACCATTCTTCTCTGGGGCAAGAAGCAAAAAAAACAGGACGGAGTGGGACATGAAATCGCTTGGCAGCATCCGCAGGGATTTCGCGCCATGGAACGACCCGAACGCCAAGCCATATATTCAATTCGAGAATGTCAGCAAGAAGTTCGGTGACTTCACCGCCGTCAACAATCTGTCGCTGACCATTTTCGAGCGCGAGTTCTTCGCCCTGCTCGGCGCGTCGGGCTGCGGAAAGTCTACGTTGCTGCGGATGCTTGCCGGCTTCGAGGAGCCCACCGCCGGCCGTATCCTTCTCGACGGCCAGGATTTGCGCGGCATCCCGCCCTATCGCCGCCCGGTCAACATGATGTTCCAGTCCTATGCGCTGTTCCCGCATATGACGGTGGAAAAGAACATTGCCTTCGGCCTCAAGCAGGAAGGCATGCCGGCGCCGGATATCGAAAAGCGCGTCGCCGAGATGCTGAAGCTGGTCAAGCTCGAGCAGTTCGCCAAGCGCAAGCCGCACCAGCTCTCCGGCGGGCAGCGCCAGCGCGTCGCACTCGCCCGCTCGGTCGCCAAGCGGCCGAAAGTGCTGCTGCTCGACGAACCGCTCGGCGCGCTCGACAAGAAGCTGCGCGAGGAAACGCAGTTCGAGCTGATGGACCTGCAGCAAAATCTCGGGCTCACTTTCGTCGTCGTCACCCACGACCAGGAAGAGGCGATGACCATGGCCGACCGCATCGCCATCATCGACAAGGGCGAGGTGATGCAGGTGGCGACGCCGGCGGAAGTCTATGAAGCCCCCAGTTCGCGCTTCGTTGCCCACTTCGTCGGCAATGTGAACATGTTCGAGGGCAAGGTCGCCGAGCGTGCGGCAAACACCACGCGCATCACCGGCGCGACAGGGGCCCAGATCGTGGTCGAAAACAGCACCGATACAAAGGCCGGTTCCGACATCGTCTTCGCCATCAGGCCGGAGAAGATCAAGGTGTCGTCGACGAAACCGGCCGACGCCGTCAATGCGCTTGAGGGCGAGGTCTACGACGTTGCCTATCTCGGCGACATGACCGTCTACCACATCCGGCTGGATGACGGGCAGATCATCAGGGCAAGCGCGCTCAACGCGGCGCGAGTCACCGAGGACCCGCTGACCTGGAACGACCGCGCCTGGGTCTCCTTCCGGCCGGATGCCGGCGTCGTGCTGACACGGTAGGGGGCGGCCATGTCCAACATTGCACTCACCGACGCCGGTCCATCGGCCGCGGCCAAACCGTTCCTGATGCGGCTCGGTGCCGGCTTTGTCAGCCGGCTCGTCATCATCGTGCCTTATCTCTGGCTGCTGTTCTTCTTCTTCATCCCGTTCATCATCGTCTTCAAGATTTCGCTGTCGCAGTCGGCGATCGCCATGCCGCCCTACACGCCGGCGCTCGATTTCAGGGACGGCGTGTCCGGGTTCTTTGTCCGCTTCCGCGAACTCAGCGTCGACAATTATGTCTGGCTAACGCAGGACGCGCTTTACTTCAAAGCCTACGTGACCAGTGTTATCATCGCTGCTGTCTCGACGATCCTGACCTTGCTCGTCGGCTTCCCGATCGCCTACGGCATGGCCCGCGCGCCGGCGACGATCCGTCCGACCTTGCTGATGCTGGTTATCCTGCCGTTCTGGACGTCGTTCCTGATCCGCGTCTATGCCTGGATCGGCATCCTCAAGCCCGAGGGTCTGCTCAATCAGATGCTGTTGTCGCTGCACATCATCAATCAGCCACTGATCATCCTCAACACTTACACGGCGATCTTCATCGGCATCGTCTATTCCTACCTGCCATTCATGGTGCTGCCGCTCTATTCGTCGCTGGAAAAGATGGATTACTCGCTGATCGAGGCGGCAAAGGATCTCGGCTGCCCGCCGACATCAGCCTTCTGGAAGATCACGTTCCCGCTGTCGCTGCCCGGGGTCATCGCCGGCTGCCTGCTGGTGTTCATTCCAGCGGTTGGCGAGTTCGTCATTCCCGATCTGCTCGGCGGCTCGCAGACGCTGATGATCGGCAAGACCTTGTGGAATGAATTCTTCGCCAACCGTGACTGGCCGGTGTCGTCGGCCGTCGCCGTCATCCTGCTGCTGCTCCTGATCGTGCCGATCATGCTCTTCCAGCAGGCCCAGGCACGCGCCCAGGAGCAGGACAAATGAACGCCACCTGGAGCCGCTTCAACGTCACCTCGGTCGTGCTGGGCTTTGCCTTTCTCTATCTGCCGATCGTGCTGCTCATCGTCTTCTCCTTCAACGAGTCGAAGCTGGTCACCGTCTGGGGCGGCTTCTCGACCAAATGGTATGCCTCGCTGTTCCACAATCAGGGGCTGATGGACGCCACCTGGGTGACCGCGCGTGTGGGTGTCATCTCCGCCACTGTGGCAACCGTGCTCGGCACGCTGGCAGCACTGACCTTGACCCGCTACACCCGCTTCCGCGGCCGCATCCTGTTTTCCGGCATGGTGTTTGCGCCGCTGGTCATGCCGGAAGTCATCACCGGCCTGTCGCTGTTGCTGCTGTTCGTTGCCGTCGGTCTCGACCGTGGCTTCCTGACCGTGACGCTTGCTCACATCACCTTGACCATGTGCTTCGTGGCTGTCGTCGTGCAGTCGCGCCTGGTGTCGTTCGATCGTTCGCTGGAAGAAGCTGCCTTGGACCTCGGCGCAACGCCGGTAAAGACCTTCTTTCAGATCACGCTGCCGGTCATCATGCCGGCCATCGTCTCCGGCTGGATGCTGGCCTTCACCCTGTCGCTTGACGACCTGGTCATCGCCTCCTTCACCTCCGGGCCTGGCGCCACCACGCTGCCGATGAAGATCTACAGCCAGGTGCGTCTCGGCGTGACGCCGGAAATCAACGCCGCCTGCACCATCCTGATCGCCGTCGTGGCGGTAGGCGTCATCATCGCTTCGGTCGCCAACAAGCGGCGTGAGGTGCAACGCCAGCTCGACGAACAGGCCGCGCAGCGCGGTTGATTGCGTCAAACGAGGGATAGGGCGGTCCCGGTAAGGGTCCGCCTATTCGCCTGAGACGCCGCGGCTGATCGGCGAGATGAACGGCGTGCTCCAGGTGCCGCCGACGAAGAATGACGACTGGTTGGATCCCTGCTGGCCATTGACCGGTGCCGCTGCCGGGTCGGCCTGGGTGACACCCCCCGAAAGCGCCAGCCCGCGTCCGCCGTAAGAGGCGATGCCGGACAGCCAGACCTTGTATTTCGCCGAATTGGCCTCGGCCTTGTCCAGCCTTGCCACACCCTTCGAGATGGTGGCCTTGAGCTCGGCGCCGTCCATCGGCAGTGTCCCGTCCGAGACGTCGTCGAGCGCGAAGAAGCCGCCCTGTTCCGTGTGCTTCAGAAATGCCGGCAAATTGAGCCCGCTCAGCGCGCCCGGCCCGAACGTCGCAGAGACCGAGCCGTCCGCGTTCTCGAAGATCGAGTCCCAGGATTTGCCCGGCCCTTTGAGAATGACCGAGACAGTGCCGGTGCTGGCCGGCACCAGCCGCGTCATTCCGGCCGCGGTGCCGAAAGCGGCGCCGTCAATGTCGGAGGCGAGCAGCCGGATCTCGACCTGCGAGCCCTCCGGTTTGCGGTCGAAACGCAGGCTACTTTGCACGTTGCCGCCAAAGGCCGACGCATCGGAGATATCGAAGACGGCAAGCCCGTTCTTCACCTGCGCCGTGGCGGCGACGTCGGCAAGCTGGATTGCGCCGGCCGAGGCATGTGCCGCTGACAGCCTCAGATCGAGATTGATCCGGTCGGCGAAGCTGGTGTCGATTTCGCCGGGACCGGTCTCGCCGGTCGGTGCCAGCGGCGTGAAGGCCGAAAACAGCGACCTGAGGTCGAGCGTATCGAAGGCGAGTGTGCCTGATATCACCGGCAAGGCGTCGCCGAACGAAAAATCCAGCGCCCCCATTCCCGGGTTGTTGTCGAGCGTCACCGCGGTGTTTTCGAATTTGACGCGGCCGGCGGTCGCCGTGATCTTGCTCGAAATCGAGACCGAACCGATCGCCGTACCAGGAGCAATGCCGGCCTGCGACCATTCCAGCACGCGCCGTAGCGAGGGCGCGGCGAATTTCGCCTGGCCATCGAAATAGGCGTTTTGCGACATGCTGGCCGTGCCGTCGAACGAGAAGCTGGCCGGCGCTGCCTTGAACGAAAACGTGACCGGTGCGGCGCCGCCGGCAAACAGCACCAGCGGCTTGGCCGAGGCGGCATCGACGGTGACGCTCTCGCCGCGCCAGATTCCGGTCGCCGACAAGGTCGCGTTGCTGTTCATCGCTGCCCAGCTCGCCTGGCCGGACAGGCTGGTCAACAATTCGACGTCCTTGCCGCCGATGGAGGCGACCATGCGGCCGTCCCTGAATTCCACTGTGCCGAACGGATCGGCGGGCAGCTTGCTCAGGTCCGGCTTCGTCGGATCGGCGTTGACCACGCCGCGCGCCGTGTCGATGGAGCGGGTGATGCGTCCGCCCGTTGGTATGGCGGGCAGGAATATGCCGTTTGCGGCGCGCTGGACCCGGATCGTCGGCCGCACCAGCCGCGCCGTCGAAAACACCACATCGCCCTGCAGCGCCGCCATGGCCGACAGGTCGACCTCGACCCGTTCGGCCTCGATCACCGGCGGCGCGTCGGTCTCGGTCCACTGGGACAGCGTGACGTCGCTCAATATGGCGCGGAACTTCGGCCACACCTCGATGCGCGGCGAACCGGCGATGGTGACCCTGAAACCGCTCCACGCGCTCATCTCCCAGGCGATGCGATCGCGCACGATCCGGGTCGAGGCAAACAGCGGCAGAGCGGCGACGACCAGCGCGATGACGAGCACGGCAACGCCGATCGCCCATATTCCGCGCCGGATCAAAGGTGATGGCATATTGCCCCGGTTGCTTTCATTCCGATAAACGCCTGACGGGTGTAACCGCCAGTCGTCACCACGCCTTCCAGCCGTCACTACGACTTAGGGCTGAGGCATTTCAAGTCTTTATGGCCCGGCGATGGCAATTGCGCACATATGGCCGAGTTTAGCGGAACAAAATCTTGCTCTGCCGCACGGTGGTAGGCATAAGCGATGCAGCTTCAGCCTGTTACGAGGCGCGGCGTTTTTGGGACAGCGGCGCCTGTAAAGCTGAGGCTAGTGCATGTCGCCCGGAAGAGTGCAGCGGTTCCGGGACAACGACGTGCATCAAAACAAAAGCATATCTATCTTGCGACGCCGACCGGCTTCAAGGAGGATCGATCATGGCTGCCGAAGCACCGCTCTGGACTCCGACGCAAGAGCAGATCGACGCAGCACCACTGACCGCGTTCATGAAGGCAGCAGCGGCCAAAAGCGGCACATCCTTCACCTCCTACGCCGAACTGCACCGCTGGTCGGTCGAGGATCGCGAAGGCTTCTGGAGCCTGCTGTGGGACTTTTGCGGCATTGTCGGCGACAAAGGGACCGATGGGACGGTGCTCGTCGATGGCGACAAGATGCCCGGCGCATCGTTCTTTCCCGATGCGACGCTGAACTTCGCCGAGAACCTGCTGAAGAAGACCGGTTCCGGTGACGCGATCGTCTTTCGCGGCGAGGGCAAGATCGAGCGGCGGCTGTCGTGGAACGAACTGCACCAGCTGACCTCGCGCTTTCAGCAGCTTTTCCTGTCGCTCAAGGTGAAAAAGGGCGACCGCATCGCGGCGATGATGCCCAACATGCCGGAAACCGTCGCCGCCATGCTGGCGGCCGCCTCCATCGGCGCGGTCTGGTCGTCCTGTTCCCCCGATTTCGGCGAGCAGGGCGTGCTCGACCGTTTCGGCCAGATCGAGCCGGTCATATTCATTGCGCCGGACGGCTATTGGTACAATGGCAAGGCAATCGAGGTAGCCGACAAGATCGCTGCCGTTGCGGCGAAGCTCGAAACCGTCCGCAAGGTCCTGATCGTCGACTATCTCGGTACCTCGCGCGATATCGCAGCGATCATCGACAAGGCCGTGGCGCTCGAAGAGGCGCTGTCACCCTTTACCGCCAAAGCGGTCACGTTCGAGCGGCTGCCGTTCGCGCATCCGCTCTACATCCTGTTTTCGTCAGGTACCACCGGCATTCCCAAATGCATCGTCCATTCGGCCGGCGGCACGCTGGTCCAGCACGTCAAGGAACACCGGCTGCATGCCGGGCTCGTCGAAGGCGACCGCTTCTTCTACTTCACCACCTGCGGCTGGATGATGTGGAACTGGCTGGTGTCGGGCCTGGCCTCGGGCGCCACGCTGCTGCTCTATGACGGCTCACCCTTCCACCCCGACGGCAATGTGCTGTTCAGCTTCGCCGATGCCGAGAAGATGACCTTTTTCGGCACCTCGGCCAAATTCATCGATTCCGTGCGCAAGGCCGGGCTCAAGCCTATCCGCAGCCATGATCTGTCGAGTGTGCGGGCGATTTCCTCGACCGGCTCACCGTTGTCGCCGGAGGATTTCCGCTTCGTCTTTGACGGCATCAAGAAGGACGTACATCTGGCCTCGGTTTCCGGCGGCACCGACATCGTCTCCTGTTTCGTGCTCGGCGTACCGACGCAACCGGTCTGGACCGGCGAGATCCAGGGTCCCGGCCTCGGCCTTGCTGTCGATGTATGGGACGATGACGGCAAGCCGATCCGCGAGCAAAAGGGTGAGCTGGTCTGCACAAAAGCGTTCCCGTCGATGCCGATCGGCTTCTGGAACGATCCTGAGGGCAAGAAATACCATGCGGCCTATTTCGAGCGCTTCGACAATGTCTGGTGCCACGGCGACTTCGCCGAATGGACCGCGCATGGCGGCATGATCATCCACGGCCGTTCCGACGCGACGCTCAATCCGGGCGGTGTGCGCATCGGCACGGCGGAGATCTACAATCAGGTCGAACAGATGCCGGAGATCCTTGAGGCGCTGTGCATCGGTCAGGATTTCGACAATGACGTCCGCGTCGTGCTGTTCGTGCGGCTGGCCGCCGGCGTGACGCTGGACGAGAATCTGGAAAAGCGCATTCGTTCCAAGATCCGCGGCGGCGCCAGCCCGCGCCACGTGCCGGCAAGGATCGTCGCCGTCAGCGACATTCCGCGCACCAAATCGGGCAAGATCACCGAGCTTGCAGTGCGCGACGTGGTGCATGGCCGCGCCATCAAGAACAAGGAAGCGTTGGCCAATCC
The DNA here is from genome assembly GCF_040324255.1 of Mesorhizobium sp. M0001. Classification (NCBI taxonomy): domain Bacteria; kingdom Pseudomonadati; phylum Pseudomonadota; class Alphaproteobacteria; order Hyphomicrobiales; family Phyllobacteriaceae; genus Mesorhizobium; species Mesorhizobium sp. M0001. The sequence goes on along the minus strand of NZ_JAMYVS010000011.1, from coordinate 95,084 downwards.
AGAGGCGCTGGAGCTGTTCAGGAACCTGCCGCAGCTGGCTGAGTGACGCGGCCGGGATGGTTAACCAGATATGTCGGTCGAATTTACCTAGATTTCATGAGTGGTACACATTCGTAAATTTTTTGGACGGCCGGTAAGGAGTTGTTAAGGCCCGGCGCCGATAGTCGCACGTAACTTGAGGGAGAAATCCCGTTCCTCGTCCCCTGAGGATCAGATTCGCTCAAGCCCCCGTTGTGACAGCAAATCCCATTTAAGGCGTCCTGTTGGACGCCTTTTCTTTGTCCGGGATTCTCGCCCGGGAATGGCCGGCCCTATTCGGCCAGCACCCGCGTCGACGGGAAGGCGACCTCGACCAGCGTCCCTTCGCCCGGCGTCGAGGTGATGGTGAAGCGGGCGCGGTTGGCTTCCACCATCGCCTTGGTCAGCGGCAGGCCGAGACCGGTGCCGTCGCCACGCCCGCGCTTCAGCGCATTGATCTGCTTGAATGGCTTCAGCGCCTGCTCGATCTCGGCATGGCTCATGCCAATGCCGGTATCGCGCACCCGCATGACAACGTCGCCGGAGGTTTCATAGGCGGTCGACACGATCACCTGTCCGCCGGCTTGCGTATAGCGAATGGCGTTGGACAGGATGTTGAGCGCGATCTGGCGCACGCTTCTGAGGTCGGCGACGACTTCCGGCAGTCGCGAGGCGAAGCTGGAGCGAATGATGACACGCTCGCGGTTGGCCTGCGGCTGCATCATCGCCACCGTCTCGGCCAGCGTATCGTTGAGCGACACCGCCTCGTAGTCCATTTCCTGCTGGCCGGCCTCGATCTTCGAAATGTCGAGGAGGTCATTGACGAGATCGAGCACATGGTTGCCCGAGCGGTTGATGTCTCTGAGATAGTCGCGGTAGCGGTCATTGGCTACCGGGCCGAACTTCTCGTCCACCATCAGCTCGGAAAAGCCGATAATGGCGTTGAGCGGCGTGCGGATCTCGTGGCTGATGCGGGCGAGGAAATCGGTCTTCTGCGAGGAGGCGCGCTCGGCCACCGCGCGCGCCTGGGTCAGATCCTCTTCGGCCCGCTTCCACTGCGTGATGTCGCGCACCACGGCGCAGAAGCCGCTGTCATTGGGCAGCCTGCCGATGGTCATGAACAGCGGGATGAAGCGCCCTTGCGCCTCGCGCCCGATCACCTCGCGGCCATCGTTCATCACACTCGCCACGCCGGGCTCGGACAGGCCGCTCAGATAGTCGCGCGCCGCGCGCTGGCTTTCGATGGCAAACAGCGAGGCGAACGGTTTACCGGTGACGTCGTCGCTGTCGAAGCCGAACAGCGCCTCGGCCGGCCGGCTGATCGAGCGGATGTCGCCGTCGCGGCCGATCAACACCACACCATCGGTCGCGGTGTCGATGATGGTGCGCATCTCGGCAATGCGCGCTTTGAGTTCGGAGACATCGGGCTGCGTCTGCTCGTCGGCTGCGAGATGCGCAACCATCGGCGGCTCGTTGTCGCCGGTACGTCGCACCACCAGCATCAGCGCCTTGCCGGCGCGCCACGGCACCGAACGCAAAATGGCTTCGATCGGAAATTCCTGGCCCTCGCGCGTCTTCAGTTTGAGTGTGTGGTCGCTTTCGCCGGCCATTTCTGAATAGGGATCGGCAAACAGCGCGTCGAGCCCGCCGGCGTCGCTCAGGTCCTCAAGCGTGTCATAGCCGGTCAGGCCGAGGAATTCCTCATTGGCGTAATGAAGCTCGTCGCCCGAATGGATGAGCAGCGGCACCGGCAGCTTGCCGAGGATCGACGTGTCAGGGGCCTTGTGTTCATCTCCGGCCGAGAATGCCGAAGGCATGAACCCCTCAAGCTTGAGCGGCGGCACTTTCAGGCGCTGTGGTTCTGCCGGCACTGTGTCCGCATCGCCGGCCTTGTCCCCGTCTTCCACGGCGGAATCGGTCGCCTCGTCGGACGGCGCCCAATCCTCATTGTCCTCGGCATCGCGGAAGTCGGCCGACGTCATGCTGTCGTCTTCACCGGCATTGGCCGGCGTCTCGGCAACAACCGGCTGTGGCTCTGCGGCCTCGACGATCTCTTGGGCTTGCGTATCATCCGGTTCGGAAGCCGGCGCAAGTTCGTCGTTGGACGACGTTGCTTCCGTACTGTCTTCGGTGACGGAGCCTGGTTCGGGATCGGCATAGTCGAGCAGGGAGCGCGACACTGTCGGCGCCTTCGCCTCGCCTGCTTCGCTGTCCGCAAGGCCGTCGTCCGGCTGCTCGCCGTCAAGCCGCGTCAGGTCCTTTTCGTCCTCGGCATCGCTTTCCGGCGGTTCGGCCTCAGCCGTTTCGCTTTCGGGTGCGGCTGCCGATGGTTCAGCCACGGCAGCCGGGCCGGCTTCGTCCGGACTCGAGACCTCGGCGGGTTGTCGGGCTGGCGCGGCTGTTTCAGCCTGGTCCGCCTCGACATGATCCGGCTTGGGCTCATCTGCCTTGGCCTGGTCTGGCATTACCTGATCCGGATTGGCCGGTTCGGCCTGCTTGGCAGTCTCCGGCTGCTCCGGCGGGGGATTGCCCTTCTTCAGCCGCTCGCCGATTTCGCGGAAAGCGCTGCGCTCCAGCGTCGACAGGCCCCTCTCGCTTGTCGGCTGCTTGTCGCTGGCGGGCTGCCGATGCTCGGCCAGCCGGATGACCTTGTCGGCAAAACGACGTTCCTGCTTCGGCACGATGGTCAGTGCCGGCACTTCGCCCTCGAACGGATCGGCCGCCTTGGGAGCTTCCGCCACGGGCTGTTCCGGGGCCGGCTCGGCTGCTGCCGGTGGCGCGCCATTGGGGACCAGCGCCATGCCGATTGCTTCCGGATCGACCACCGCATCGCCGGCGCGGGCGACGCCGAAACCACGAAAACCTTCGAAGGCGCGGCTGCGGCCATAGACAGGCAGTGCTGCCAGATCGACCGGTATCTTCAGGTCGGAGCCGGCAACCGGCCACAGTACCGAGCGGCCCGACCAGGTGTCGCGCCGTTCAAGCAGGCCCGCGATCTCGCCCGAGGCGTCGAGGCCGAAAGTTGTCGCGACGTCCTTGAAGCGGCGGCCGATCACGTCGGCGGCGGCTTTGCCGACAATGTCGCCGAATTCCGGCGACAGCGCGCTGAACTTGCCGTCGGCGTCGGTGCGCCAGACGAAGCGCAGCGGCGGCGCCGAGCGGTCGACCTCACGTTTGGCGGGAGGCGCAGCCGGTGGGGCTGCGTCGGACGGCAGGGCGGGCGCAGCGGCACTGCTGTCCAACTGCGCACTCTCGGCCGGGGAAACAGAGTCCGGCTCGGCCTGCGCCGGGCTGTCCGGCTCGCCCGCCTGCGGCTCTTCGCCGGCATGGAAGTACCAATGATCATGTTGCGCCGGCGCGCTGTCATTCGCCGCCTGCTCGCGGCCGGTCGTCTGCTCGCGATGGTCCGCCTTTGTATCGGTTGACGCCGAAGCATCATGCTCGGTGGCAGCCGGACCTGTCTCCCCGACATCAGGCGCGGCCGCGAGTGGGGCGCCCTGATTCCCGCTTGCGGTGGGGTGGTCAGCCACCGCATCCACCGTTACCGCGTTCTCCGCGGCGGCTTGCGCCGGGCCATCGTCGACCTGCGCTGCAGCAGGTTCGGCATCCAGCTCGCCGACAGGATTTTCCTCACCGAGCTGATCCTCGTCGATGACCACCAGCAGATGCCTGGACTCGGTCAGGCGCGCGAAGCCGGCCGGATAGGACTTTGCGCCGCCGGGGACCAGCCGCTTGACGATGCGGTCGTCCTGGCTCGCCACGTCGGCGACAAGCGCGGCCAGCGTCTCAGGCCGGATGGCGAGCGCGCCAAAGCCATCCGAAGCCGCCTCGACAGTGCCGGCGGCGTCGACAAAGGCGATGAAATGGCCGTCTTCGGTAAAGCCGCTGATGGCGCGGGCCGCAATGTCGGCAGCACTGCGCGAGCCGGCCTGCGCTGCCGGCACCACCAGCATAATGGCGCTTTCGCCGTCCGGCATAGTCACCGCACTGGCCAGGAAGCCGACGGCGCGGCTGGTGATGCCGGTCGCCAGCCGTACCGTAATGGCGCGGTCGCTGCCGATCTGCGGGAAGCCCGCGGTCGCCATGATCTGGCGCCTGGCGATCAGCGGCAGCTGAGCCGAGGCGCCGATGATGGCCTCGATATCGGGATAGCCGAACACCGCAGCGCCCGGGCCGTTGGCCCAGATCACCTGTTCGAGGTCGGCCGACAGAATCGCGATCGCGTCGCCGGCGGCGAAGCGCTGGCGAACCGCATCAAGCACGGCGACATCGAGGAAAGAGTAGTTCTCGGAAGGCATGCGCTTGGCGGACCCTTTCGGTGAAACCTCTTGGCGAACCCCTCTTGGCGAACCTACAAGGCGGGCAATTTGCAGTTAACGCTTTGTTAATAAAAGCCCGCGCGGCGAAGGTCCACAAGCCATGGCGGGAAGCAGGTGGAATCTCTGGCCACTTGGTTAACAGCCTCTCGGAATGTCCCTGGATAACCTCTTGGGTGACGCATGGGAAGAAATTTATGGTGCACTGCAACAAACATATTGCATCGCACAAAAAAACCGCTATATTGCCATCATACATGAACGAGACGGCTTTTTGTCAAAGCCGCTACCCCGAAAGGATGGAAAATGACCAAGGCCAAGACCGCTGAGACCATCGAAAACGTCGAATTCCCGAGCTTCGACGCTTCCAAGGCAACCGACCAGATCCGCGCTTTCGCCGAAAAGGGCGTCGAGCAGTCGAAGGAAGCCTACTCCAAGCTGAAGACCGGCGCCGAAGAGACCCAGAAAGTCCTGGAATCGACCTTCGAGACTGCCAAGACCGTTTCCAGCGACCTGTCGCTCAAGACCATCGCCGCTCTGCGCGCCAATGCCGAAGCCGGCTTCTCGCATCTCGAGGCCCTCATCGGCGCCAAGTCGCTGTCGGAAGTGGTCGAACTGCAGACCGCCTTCCTGCGCAAGCGCGTCGAGACCACGGTCGAGCAGGCCAAGGACTTCCAGGCTGTTGCTTCGAAGGCTGCCGAAGACGTCGCCAAGCCGGTCAAGACCGCTTTCGAGAAGGCCCTGAAGGACATCAAGGCCGCCTAACAATTGCGCACAACTCTGCGATGCATCAAAACGTCGCATTTCGTCAGACAAATAGGTGTGCGATAGAGTTGTCCAAATGAATACCCGGCGAGTGGAACCTCCTCCCTCTGCTCTCCGGGGTGACCAGCCAGCACCTCCTCCCGCTGGCTCGTAACAGGAAAAGGCCGGCACCTCCTCCCGCCGGCCTTTTTCTTTTGCCGAAGAAAACCGGCGCCTGTTGGCAGAACCGGCTTTGCCTTATCAAAGGCCTTGAATTAGTCTCTGATAGACCGTATTGGACGCATCGCCGAACGACAGAGCGGATCTCGGAGAATGAATTTTCACCACGATCTGGCTCAGGCGAACGTGCCGTTGTAGCTCAGATGGTTAGAGCGCCGGATTGTGGATCCGGAGGTCGCTGGTTCGATCCCAGCCAACGGTACCACCGACCTTCCCGATTGTTTGAATCACTGGAAAACTTTGGCGAACGCTTCGTCCTGGTTGCGCTTTGATGCTGGGCGAAAATCCACACGGGGCGCGCGCCCGATACCGCCAAGCGATCAAGCGCGCCGAATCGCTGGGGTTCGTTTATCGGCCGCTTGCCGAGATTCCGGTCGCCGAGCCGCTCGACACGATCCTGCAGAGGGTCGAGCGCACGATCGGAGCACCCGCCACGTCACCATCGGTAAGTCAGCGATCTGCGCCTGGGCGGCGGAAACGCCAAACGCTTGCAGTAGCTTAAGGCACAGATACTCGTTCTCGACGCTGTTGGAGAGATCGATGCCGTTCGGCAGCCGGCCGATCTGCGGCTTCAGGAGATGGGTGGTCGCCGCCGTCCCGATGGGTTGAACCAGCCTCCGTCCTTGCTCACGCTCAGCTAAAGCGTGTCACGATTAATTAGCCTCGTATCCGGCAACCTTGAAGAAGTTTCTGCATTCAGCTGGCTCGAACAGGTGGCAGATATCGCCGAGTGCTTGGCAGAGTGCGTCTTGTTCACAAGCGAGGCGAAACGCGGAAATGGCGCGCTGCCTCGCGGTGACCATGCCCCTCATCGACATACGCACAACGCGCTGACGCAACTCAAGCGGTAGCGGCTTGCCCATCGCGGTCTCCTTTCAACCGCAATGAATCACGAAGGCGTCGTAGCGTTTGGTCGGGGATGATGGTTTTGAAAAGCCCAGCCGAGTCGATTGGATGCATCGTCCGTTTTTCACAGGATGGACAACGCCTGGGATCAGTTTTACGAGTCAGCCCAACCAGCGGAGATGTTCGCGTCCCCAAATGAACAAGATGGACACCCAAAACAGCAAGGGCGGCGACGAGCGCTCGACCGCCACCAGCCTTCTGCGGCTCGGCATACGGTTGAAACTCTCCCGGCAGACGCGTGGGCTGACCTTGAAGGCGCTAGCTGCCGCCGCGAACTGCTCTGAAAGCCTGCTTTCCAAGGTCGAGAACGGCAAGGTCTCGCCCTCGCTTCCCATGCTGCACCGGCTTGTCGAGGTGCTTGGCACCAACATTGGCTGGATGTTCGAGGAATCCGATGGTGAGGAAGGCATCGTCTTTCGGGCTGGATCGCGGCCGTTGATCGCGCTCGATCCGCTTCGGCGCGGCGAAGGCATTTCGCTCGAGCGCGTCATTCCGTATTCGCCCGGCCATCTCCTGCAGTGCAACATCCATCACATCGAGGCGGGAGGTGAGAGCGCCGGCCCGATCCAGCACGCTGGCGAGGAAGTCGGCTACCTCCTGGAAGGTGCGATCGAATTGATGGTCGGCGAAAAGACGTTTCGCCTGTCGGCCGGCGATTCCTTCGTCTTCAATTCCGAACTGCCGCACTGGTACCGCAATGTCGGCGACGAACGCGCCAGCATTTTCTGGGTGAACACGCCGGCAACATTCTGATCGGGCGAGTCCCTCATTTGTCTTCGTTGATGCCAATTCAAGTCACTTGACAAGAAATCAAGCATCTTGAAATATGCTCTGCGCTCAGGCGCCAGGTGAGCCCGATCAAGGGCCTTTTCGAGAAAACCAAGGGGAACCGGAATGCGTCTTACCAAGATCTCCTTTCAGGCTGCGCCGCAGCCATCGCCATGACCCTCGCCCTCGGCTCTGCTTCCGCCATGGCCGAGACCTATGCGCTGGTGACCATCAACCAGCAGGCCCTGTTCTTCAACCAGATCAATGACGGCGCAACGGCTGCCGCAAAGGCTGCCGGCGTGGACCTCGTCATCTTCAACGCCAACAATGTACCAAGCGCGCAGAACGACGCCATCGAGAACTACATCACCCAGAAGGTCGACGGCATCATTCTCGTCGCCATCGATGTCAACGGTGTGAAGCCGGCCATCACCGCGGCCAAAGCCGCCGGCATTCCGGTCATCGCCATTGACGCGCAGATCCCAAATGGCGACAACGTCGCCTTCGTCGGCGTTGACAACACCAAGGCAGGCGAGGATATCGGCAAGTCCTACGCCGAATACGTGAAGACTAAGCTGAGCGGCACCGCCAAGATCGGCGTCGTTGGCGCGCTCAATTCGTTTATCCAGAACCAGCGCCTCGACGGCTTCAAGAAGGCTGTCACCGACAGCGGCCAGAAGGTCACCTTCCTCGACACGGTCGACGGCCAGAACGTCCAGGACGTCGCCCTGTCCGCCTCCGAAAACCTGATGACCGCCAATCCTGACATGACGACGCTTTACGCGACCGGCGAGCCGGCTCTGCTCGGCGCGGTTTCCGCCGTCTCCAGCCAGGCCCGTACGGGCGACGTCAAGGTGTTCGGCTGGGACCTGACCAAGTCGGCGGTGCAGGGTCTCGAAGAGGGCTGGGTGGTCGCTGTCGTCCAGCAGGATCCGGCCGGTGAAGGCAAGGCTGCCATCGAAGCTTTCGTCAAGCTCAAGAAGGGCGAGAAGATCGACCCGATCATCAACGTTCCGATCACCATCGTGACCAAGGAAAATGTCGGCCAGTTCAAGGACATGTTCAAGTAGTATCCTCCCCGGACCGCTGGGCTGCGCATTGACCCGAGGGTTGCCTGCGCAGCCCGGCGACCGATTGAACATGTCGCGCCCAGAGAATTGGACCATGATGAGCGATGGCGAGACCTACCGCGTCAGGATGACCGGTATTTCCAAACGGTACGGCCCTATCCAGACGCTGGACGATGTCTCGCTGAACCTGAAGCCTGGCGAAGTGCTCGGCCTGGTCGGCGACAATGGCGCCGGCAAATCCACCTTGAGCAAGGTCCTGTCCGGTGCGGTAATTCCTGATGCCGGCACCATCGAGATCGATGGCAAGGCGGTGTCTTTCTCGTCGCCGGCCGATGCCCGCGCCGCACGGGTGGAGATGGTCTACCAGGACCTTTCGCTCTGCGACACGGTGGATGTGGCGGGCAATCTCTTCCTCGGCCGCGAACCGCGTCGCCGCGTTCTCGGCGTCCCCTTTCTCGACAACAAGCGCATGCATGGCGAGACGCGCCAGATGCTCGACCGGCTCGGCATCGTCATTGCCGATACCAAGCTCAAGGTCGAAAACCTCTCCGGCGGCCAGCGCCAGTCGATCGCCATCGGCCGCGCCGCTTCTTTCGACCCCTCGGTGCTGATCATGGACGAGCCGACGGCCGCCCTTGCGGTGGCGGAAGTCGAGGCGGTTCTGGAACTCATCCGCGCCGTCAGCGCCCGTGGTGTCAGCGTCATCCTCATCACCCATCGCCTGCAGGACCTGTTCCTGGTCTGCGATCGTATCCAGGTCATGTACGAAGGCCGCAATGTCGCCGAGCGCAAGATCGGCGAGACCAGCATCGAGGAGGTCGTCAACCTGATCGTCGGCCGCAAATTCACCGCGCGCTCGGCCCGCGCAAGCCGCGATGAGGGGGTCCAACCATGAACGTTACCTCCGCCGGTGTTGGCGCCTCGCCCAAACGCGCTCACAACAGCACGTGGAAGGATGTGGCGTTAGCCAATGGCAGCGTCGTCTCGATTGCGCTGTTCTTCATCGTCGTCTGCGTGGTCTTCTCGCTGATCACCGGTTCCTTCCTGACGACGCCCAATCTGCTCAACATCGCGCGCCAGTCGGCGCCGCTGCTGATCGTTGCGGCCGCGATGACCTTCGTCATCACCACCGGCGGCATCGACCTCTCGGTCGGCTCCGTGCTGGCGCTGACGGCAACGCTGTCGGCGGTTTTCCTGCAGGCCGACCTGCCATGGCCGCTGGTCGTCATCGCCATGCTGGCGCTTGGTGCTGCGATCGGCGCCTTGCACGGCTTCTTCATCGCCTACGAGCGGATACCGCCCTTCATCGTCACCCTTGCCGGGCTCTCCGTCATCCGCGGCGTGGCGTTGCTGATCACCGGCGGCTATTCGATCCCGGTCGAACCGACCAGCTTCTTCGTCAACATCGGCAGGGCCTGGTTTCTCGGCGTGCCGGTACCGGCGCTGCTCGCCCTTGTCGTGCTGATCATTGCCTATCTCGCCTTCAACCAGACGCCGTTCGGCCGCTATGTCACCGGCATCGGCGCCAATACAGAGGCCGTGCGCCGAGCCGGTGTCGATACGCGCTTCATGACGCTCTTCGTCTACATCCTGTCGGGCATGGCGGCGGCGGTGGCCGGCATCATCCTCGCCGCCCGGCTCGGTTCCGGCTCGTCGAATGCCGGCCAGGGTTTCGAGCTCGATGTCATCGCCGCCGTGGTGCTTGGCGGCACCAGTCTGTTCGGCGGGCGCGGTACGATCATCGGCACTGTGCTCGGCGCGTTGACCGTCGCGGTCATCGGCAACGGCTTGATCCTTGCGCATATGTCGCCCTTCCTGACGCCGATCGTTACCGGCACGATCATCCTCGTTGCCATCTGGCTGAATTTCCGGCTGTTCAAGGGCGCAACGCGGAGCCGCTGACATGGATCATCTGTTCGACGACAAGCCAAGGGAACGGCCACCGATCGGTGTTCGCTCCGGCACGGTGATGACCGTTACCGGCCCGGTTGCGATTGCCGATATGGGCGTGACGCTGATGCATGAACACATACTGCTCGATGGCGCGACGTCGTGGAAATGCCCTTGCCATCCCGACGAGAAGAAGATCGGCGAGCAGCCGGTCAGCATGGAGATCATCGGCGAGTTGCGGATGAACCCCTACATGAACCGCGACAACGTCTCGCTCGACGACAGCGACCTAGCCCTTTCGGAGTTGGCGAAATACCGGGCGCTCGGCGGCCATACCGTGGTGGATGCGACCAACATTGGCATTGGCCGCGATCCGGTGAAGCTGGCGCGCATCGCCCGCGCCTCTGGATTGCGGATCGTCATGGGGACGGGCTTCTACCTGCAGCACACCCATCCCGTCTGGCTGAAAGCGATGGACGTTGACGACGTCACCGAATTCCTCGTCAATGATGTCGGCGGCGGGTCGGCGCAGCCCGAAATCATTGCCGGCATTATCGGTGAGGTTGGCGTCAGCAAGGATTTTACCGACGAGGAGCGCAAGTCGCTGCGGGCCTCCGCCCGTGCGGCCAAGATGACCGGCGTGCCGCTGACGATTCATCTGCCCGGCTGGGAGCGGCTGGCGCATGATGTGCTTGACGTGGTCGAGGCAGAAGGCGCCGATCTCCGGCATACGGTGCTTTGCCACATGAACCCCAGCCACAACGATCTTGCCTACCAGCAAAGCCTCGCCGCGCGTGGCGCCTTCCTGGAATACGACATGATCGGCATGGATTTCTATTATGCCGACCAGGATGCGCAGTCGCCGTCCGACGAGCAGAATGCGCGGGCGATCCGCTCGCTGATCGATATGGGACTGCTCGACAGGATTCTGCTGTCGCAGGACGTCTTTCTCAAGATCATGCTGACCCGCTTCGGCGGTTTCGGCTACGGCTTCATCCTCAAGCATTTCGTGCCGAGACTGAAACGCCATGGTGTCGAGCAGTCGGCAATCGACACGATGCTCATCGACAATCCAAAGACTGTGTTCGCCGAGGGCCTCTGAGCCGCTCCAAAACAAGATAGGGAGACTACATGTCCAGGAAGAAGGTTCTTCTCGCAGGCGAGTCCTGGGTCTCGACCGCGACCCACATCAAAGGCTTCGATCAGTTTCCCACCGTGACCTATCACACCGGTGCCGATGAGTTGCTGGCCGCGATGAAGGACAGCCTGTTCGACGTCACCTTCATGCCAGCGCATGAGGCACAGCGGAATTTCCCGCAGACCATGGAAGCGCTTTCGGCCTATGACGCGGTCGTGCTCTCCGATCTGGGGGCCAACACGCTGCTGCTTCACCCCGATACCTGGATCCACTCCAAACCGACGCCGAACCGGCTGCGCCTGTTGCGCGACTATGTCGGCAATGGCGGCGGTCTGTTGATGTTCGGCGGCTATTACAGCTTCCAGGGCATCAATGGCGGCGCGCGCTATCACAAGACGCCGGTTGAGGACGTTCTGCCGGTCATCTGCCTGCCGGTGGACGACCGTGTCGAGGTTCCAGAGGGCTATGCGCCGGTTGTCGTCGGACCGCAGACCCATCCGATCCTCAAGGGCCTCGGCAAGGACTGGCCAATCCTGCTTGGCTTCAACGAGGTCACGGTCAAGGATGGTTCGGAAGTTCTCGCCACCGTGTCCTCCGACTACCGTTCGCTGCCACTGCTGGTGACCGGCAAATATGGCCGGGGCCGCACTGTCGCCTGGACCTCGGATGTAGGGCCGCATTGGCTGCCGCCGGGCTTCATCGCCTGGAATGGCTACAAGACATTGTTCGAACAGATGCTGGGCTGGGCTACGGCCAAGGACTAGCAAGCCATGAGCATCCATGTCGTCGGCAATGTCTGTGTCGATACAACGTTTCGGCTAGAGCGGTTTCCCCAGCCGGGCGAAACGCTGAACGCATCGGAACATGCTGACGGACTTGGCGGCAAGGGTGCGAACCAGGCGGTGGCCGCGGCGCGCACCGGAGCCGATGTTCGCTTCCGTGCCGCGATCGGCAACGATCCCGCCGGAGCCTGGATCGCAGAGCAGTTGAGCCGCGATCTCGATGCCAGCCATCTGGCGGTGCTGCCACTGCCCAGCGATCGGTCAACGATCATGGTCGATGCGCGGGGCGAGAACCTGATCGTCACCGGAGCCAGTTGCGCCGCCGCGTACAATCCTATGGCCGACAGCGGTTTTACCCGAGCGATCGAACGCGGCGATATCGTGGTATTTCAGGGCAATCTGGCTCCGGATATGACGGCCACTTGCCTGAAGGTGGCGCGGGGCGCGGGAGCGATGACGATCTTCAATCCGAGCCCGCTTGCGGCCGACCACACACCGGGCTTGAGCGACGTCAGCGTCGTCATCGCCAATGCGGGCGAAGCGGCGCAACTGACCGGGGCTGGCGACCCTGCCATGGCGGCCCGCGACTTGATCCGTCAGGGCGCCGGCGCTGCCATCGTGACGCTTGGCGCACTCGGCTGCCTTGTCGCCGATGGCGAAGGACGGATCGACCGGATCGCGGCGCCCAGGGTGGCCGTGCTAGACACCAGCGGCGCGGGCGACGTCTTTTGCGGTTGCCTCGCTGGTTGCCTTGCGGCCGGCATGGAGCTCCCCGCGGCAGCGCGGATTGCGGTCCGCGCCGCAGCCATCTCGGTCGGGCGCGCCGGCACGCTCGGTTCCTGCCCCGACAGACGGGAAATGAAAGTGCTTATGGAAACGACGGAAGCGAAAACCGCATGACAAATTCCCCTAACTCCAAACCCATTGGCCAAGTCGCGGATGATGTGCTGCAGTCGATCTTCGGCAGGAGCAAGGTGGTGATCGGCGTGGTTCATCTCGCCCCCCTGCCGGGGGCGCCGCGCTACCATGGCGAGGCGATCGAGGCCATCTATCAACGCGGCCTCGACGACGCCAAAGCCTATTTGCAGGGAGGGTGTGACGGCGTGATCGCCGAAAACCATGGTGACGTGCCGTTTTCCAAGCCGGATGATATCGGGCCGGAAACCTCCGCCTACATGTCTGTCGTCTCAGACCGGATCCGCAGAGAACTCGGCCGGCCGATCGGCATCAATGTGCTTGCCAATGCCTCCATTCCCGCGCTTTCGATCGCCAGTGCCTCCGGTGCTTCCTTCGTGCGCGTCAATCAATGGGCCAACGCCTATGTCGCCAACGAGGGCTTTATCGAAGGCGAAGCGGCGCGCGCCATGCGTTTCCGCGCTAGGCTTCGGGCCAACGGTATCCGCATCTTCGCCGACGCGCATGTCAAGCATGGCGCCCACGCGATCGTCGGCGACCGGCCGATCGAGGAGCAGGTCAAGGACCTCGTGTTCTTCGATGCCGACGCGGTGATCGCCACCGGCCAGCGCACTGGCCACGCCGCCGACCTCAGCTACATCAGGATGATCAAGGACGCCGCCGGACTGCCGACGCTTGTCGGCAGCGGGGTGACACCCGACAACGCCAATGATATCTTGGACATCGTCGACGGCGTCATTGTCGCCAGCTCGCTGAAACATGATGGAGTGTGGTGGAATCAGGTCGATCCGCAACGGGTGAAGGCCTTCATCCGCAGCCTCAAGCGGTGACTTTAGTGCCGGAGATCGACGGCGAGCGGCTGCTGGGCCGGCTCGATGCCTTCGCCCGGATCGGCGCGACGCCAGCCGGTGGCGTAAACCGACAGGCGTTCAGCATCGAGGATCGCGGCGCCCGGCGCCTGTTGGCGGAATTGGCGCTCGCGCGCGGCTTCGCGGTTTTCCAGGACGCCATGGCAAACCTTTTCATCCGCCGCGAGGGCACGGATGCCACCCTGCCGCCGCTGCTTATCGGCAGCCACCTCGACAGCCAGCCGACCGGCGGGCGCTTCGATGGAGCGCTCGGCACGCTTTCCGCCTTCGAGGCGCTCGAAGCGCTGGAGGACGCGAGGGCCGAGACTCGGATGCCGATGGAGGTCGTCGCCTGGGCCAATGAAGAGGGCAGCCGGTTTACGCCGGGTGTCATGGGCTCCATGGCCTTCACCGGAGCCGACATTTGCGCATGGCAGTCCATAGTCGGTAGCGACGGTGCGTCCCTCGCAGAGGAGCTCGGGGCAACGATCTCCGCCTTGCCAGAGGCAACCCTTCGCCCCCTCGGCATGCCGATATCCGGCTACATCGAGCTGCATATCGAACAGGGACCATCGCTGGAAAAGGAGCGGTTGCCGATCGGTATCGTCACAGCCGTGCAAGGTACGCGCTGGCTGGAGGTCTGCATTGAGGGCGCCGCCGGTCACGCCGGTACAACCGGCCTCGCCTACCGTAGGGATCCGATGGTCGCGGCCGTTGCCGCGATTCACAAGCTCCAGACGACGATCATGCCGTTCGACAGCAGGGCAAGGCTGACGGTGGGCCGGGTGACCGCCCAGCCGGGATCGATCAACGCCATACCGCAGTCTGTGGTCTTCGCCGTCGATATCAGGCATCCGCGGGTAGAGCGGCTCGATGCCATCGAAGCAGAACTGCGCCAGGTGTGCGCGGCGGAGGCAGAAGCTCAGCATTGCACGGTAACGATCAGTCGGTCGTTCGACATGCCGGGGGCGGCATTCTCTCCCGATATGGTCAAAACCGTCGAGGAGGCCGCCAATACCCTAAAGCTGCCGCACAAACAGATGATCTCGGGTGCATTCCATGACGCGCTGTTCCTCGCCCGGGTGGCGCCTGCCGTGATGATCTTTGTGCCGTGCCGTGACGGGCTGAGCCACAACGAGGCGGAATATGTGGAGCCTGCCCACGCGGTTACCGGCGCGCGGGTTCTGCTTCAAGCGGCCACCGTCGCCGCCTCTTAGGCAGCGACGGTGGCACAGGCGTGCTGGCGTGAAGAGGCAACCCGTGGGACTTCCTGGTGCCCGTCCGTCATTTCGTGACGTCGGCGGGCTGCAACGGGTGGTCAAGGCCGCCGAGCTGCGGCGGATTGATCGCGGACGTACGATCGGCCCACATTCAACACCTGACCCAGCAGAAAAGCCCACCAGATCCCTGGGCCGTCATTGACGCCGTGGGTGATAGGCGGTGACGATCTCGTCGACTTACCGAGATGGACGATCTGCTGGCTATCGCCTCGGCCACCGGCAGGAAATCCCCACGCCCGCCATAGAGCTTGCCCGTGTCGATCGCGAGCAACTGGCGCCGTCCAGCCGTCCAGCGCTGCTGGACGTTGTCGCACTCGAGGCGTCCACAAGGATGCCTGTGTCCCAACTGTCGCTGCGGCTAATCCTAAAGCCAATGTCGCACACCATGGAAAGAGACAATCCCGATTGGGCACCCAGAAACTGGTGATGTCGCCGGCAAGGGAAGCCGCTTCGTAGTATTGCGCGACGGCGACGCCAGGCATCATGGCAACGATCCTTATTGCCCGGCATCGGCGCTTTCAAAAATGTCGATAGATGACTGCGAGCCGTTTTGATCCTTCCCGGCCATCGCCAGATGGACGTTGCTACCGCACATTAGCAGAACCGGATTTTTCTCGCCAAAGGCGAAAAATCGAAACGTCGTTCCTTATCTCTATAGATTTTGTCGAATATCGTCTGCCCCGGTTTGGAAATGACCGATGCGCATGCAGGGTCTGGGAGATTGACGAGTTGGCAAGGCTATCGGTTCTCGGAATATCCGGCGGCGTAAGCACGCCATCGCGAACAACCGCGGTGGTGAACGCGCTGGTCAAGGACGTCGCGCTGCGCGTCCCGGCAGACACGGGCCTGATCGAAATCACCGAGGCGGCGCCTTCGCTTTTTGTCGGACTGTCCCGTGGCGCCCTCGGCGCGTCCGGCGAAGCGATTATCCAGCGTGTCGAGGAGGCCGATCTGCTCGTGGTCGGAACGCCTGTCTATCGGGCTTCCTACACCGGCGCCCTCAAGCACCTGTTCGACCTCGTCGACTATCGCGCGCTCGCCGGCAAGACCGTGCTTCTCGCGGCGACAGGCGGAAGTCCATACCATGGCCTGGTTCTCGAACATCAGTTGCGGCCATTATTCGGCTTTTTCGGCGCCGTCACCGTACCGACCGGCGTCTATGGGGCGCCCGACGATTTCATCGGCGCCGAAATCGTCGGCGAGGCGATACGCGAACGCATTTCACGGGCCGCATCCGAAGCGGTTTCACTGCTCAATTCCAACCATGCAAATGCCGCCGCCGCAGCGCGCGTCGGCTGAGCCAACCAAAAAGGGAACAACGACATGACGTCTCATTCCGACGGCCTGAAATTCGCCTACTGGGTTCCGAACGTCTCCGGCGGCCTGGTCATCTCCAACATCGAGCAGCGGACCGGTTGGGACATCGACTACAACCGCAAGCTCGCCCAGATCGCAGAGGCCAACGGCTTCGACTACGCACTGAGCCAGATCCGCTTCACCGCCGGCTACGGCGCCGACAACCAGCACGAATCCGTGTCGTTCAGCCACGCACTGCTGGCCGCCACCACAACGCTGAAAGTGATTGCCGCCGTCTTGCCCGGTCCATGGAACCCGGCGCTGGCGGCCAAGCAGATCGCCACCATCAACCACCTGACCAATGGCCGCGTGGCCGTCAATGTCGTCAGCGGCTGGTTCCGTGGCGAGTTCGCCGCCATCGGCGAGCTGTGGCTCGACCATGACGAGCGCTACCGCCGCTCGGAGGAGTTCATCCGCGCGTTGCGCGGCATCTGGACCGAGGACAATTTTACGCTGAAGGGCGACTTCTATCGCTTCACCAACTACTCGATGAAGCCGAAGCCGATCGATCCGCAGCCCGAGATCTTCCAGGGCGGCTCGTCGCGCGCCGCGCGTGACATGGCTTCGCGGGTGTCCGACTGGTATTTCACCAACGGCAACACGCCCGAAGAGATCAGGAAGCAGGTCGACGATATCCAGGCCAAGGCGAAGGCGAATGGCCACAAGGTGAAGATCGGCGTCAACGCCTTTGCCATTGCTCGCGAAACCGAGGCGGAAGCACGCGCCGTGCTGGACGAGATCGTCGCCAAGGCCAATCCCGAAGCGGTGCAGGGCTTTGCCGACCAGGTCAAGAATGCCGGCAAGGCCTCGCCGGAAGGCGAGGGAAACTGGGCGAAGTCGTCCCTTGAGGATCTGGTGCAATACAATGACGGCTTCCGCAGCAATCTGATTGGCACGCCGGAACAGATCGCCGAACGCATCCTCAAGCTGAAGGATGCCGGCGCCGATCTGATCCTGCTCGGCTTCCTGCATTTCCAGGAAGAGGTCGAGTTCTTCGGCAAGCGCATCATCCCGCTGGTGCGCGAACTGGAAGCGGCGCGTGACAGGGAGCTTGTCGCCGCCGAATAGGCCAGGGCGTGGCCTGCGGGCCGCGCACTCCTTCAAAATCAGGAACGTGTCATGATTGGTGCTTCGCTGGGAGCCGCCGCATACGAGCGTGCGCCCGAAATCCCCGGCATTCTTGCTGGCGCTGGTCCACTCACGGACACGCGCCCGGCGCGCCTGTCGGCAAAGGTCGATGCGATCCTGACTCTGAGCGGGATTGGCATTTCGTTCGGCGGCGTCACGGCGCTGAGCGATATCGATCTCGAGGTCAAGAGCGGCGAAATCCGCGCCGTGATCGGCCCCAACGGCGCAGGCAAATCCTCGCTGATCAACATCATCAGCGGCCTCTATCACGCCGACCACGGCAAGATCGCGATCGCCGGCCAGTCATTCTCCCGTGTGCCCGCGAACCGTCTGGCACGTCTGGGCGTCGCGCGCACCTTCCAGAACCTGGCGCTCTTTCCCGGGCTTTCCGTGCACGACAACATCGCGTCGGGCCGCGTCCACACCAGGCGCGCCAGTTTCGTCGAACATATTGCCGGCCTGCCACGCGCCAGGCGCGAAGACGCTGCGATTGCCGAAAAGGTCGACCAGACAATCGCCTTCCTGCATCTGGAAACGGTCGCCGATCGGCTGGTTGCGACGCTGCCCTACGGCTTGCAGAAGCGGGTCGAACTGGCGCGAGCGCTGGTTGCCGAGCCGAAGATCCTGCTGCTCGACGAACCGATGGCGGGCATGACGGCGACCGAGAAAGCCGAGATGGCCGGGTTCGTGCGCGCCGCGCGCGACCGGCATGGCGTCACCATCATCCTAATCGAGCACGACATCGGGGTCGTCATGGGCCTATCCGACCGCGTCGCCGTGCTCGATTACGGCCGCAAGATCGCCGACGGCACGCCGGCCGAAGTGCGCGCCGATCCGGACGTGATCCGGGCCTATCTCGGCACCGCCGAGGGCGAGGATGGCGAGGGCATCTGATGAGCTACTATGATTTTCTCTTCGTTGTCGAAGTGCTGGTCGGCGGCCTGTTGTCGGGAGTCATGTATTCGCTCGTCGCCATCGGCTTCGTGCTGATCTACAAGACGTCGGGTGTGCTGAACTTCGCGCAAGGGTCGATGGTGCTGTTTGCGGCACTCACCTTTGTCAGCCTGGTCGAACGCGGCATCCCGTTTGCGCTTGCGCTGCTCATCACCTTCGCAGTCATGGTCGCGCTGGGTTTCACCATCGAGCGAACCGTGCTCAGGCCGCTGGTGAACCGCTCGCCGATGACACTGTTCATGGCCACGCTTGGCCTGTCCTACATCATTGAGGGCGCTGCCCAACTGATCTGGGGCACGCAGGTGCACGGGCTTGATCTCGGCATCGACGACACGCCCTTCGAGGTCGGCGGCATCCTGATCTCGTCGTTCGACCTTCTGGCAGCTGGCATCGCCGCAGCGATGGTGGCGGGCTTGAGCGCCTTCTTCTATTGGACCCGGATCGCGCTGGCGTTTCGCGCCGTCGCCGACGACCAGTTCGCGGCCCTTGCCGTCGGACTGCGGCTGCCGCGGATCTGGGGAACGGTGTGGACGGCCGCGGGCTTCGTGGCGCTGGTCGCGGGACTGCTGTGGGGTGCCCGCCTCGGCGTCCAGTTCTCGCTGTCACTGATCGTGTTGAAGGCGCTGCCGGTGCTGGTGCTTGGCGGCTTCGATTCCATCCTTGGCGCCATCGTCGGCGGCCTGATCATCGGCGCCAGCGAAAAGCTCGCCGAGGTCTATCTCGGCCCCTTCGTCGGCGGCGGCATCGAAGGCTGGTTCGCCTATGCGCTGGCGCTGGTCGTGCTGCTGGTGCGTCCCTCCGGCCTGTTTGGCCAGAAAACCGTCGAAAGGGTCTGACCGATGGCCGTGCAAGCGCTCGACGCCGCCAGGCTTCCAATCGACTGGCAGAAGTTCGCCCGGAAATTCGCTTTGCCGGCCGTGCTGATCGTCGTCGCCTACGGCCTGATCCCGGCCTATGCCTCGAGCTATCTGGTTGAGGCGATCCTGCTGCCGTTCCTGGCGCTCAGCCTGGCGGCAGTCGGCCTCAACCTCTTGACCGGCTATTGCGGCCAGCTTTCGCTTGGCTCCTCCGCTTTCATGGCGGTAGGCGCCTTCGCCGCATACAATTTCAACCTGCGGGTGGAAGGACTGCCGCTGGCGGCGACCATGATCCTGGCGGGAATTTCGGCCGCCGGCATCGGCGTCATCTTCGGATTGCCGAGCCTGCGCCTGCGCGGCTTCTATCTCGCTGTCTCGACGCTGGCCGCCCAGTTTTTCGTGCAGTGGGCGCTGACCAAGTTCGGCTGGTTCTCCAACGACAATCCGTCCGGGGTGATTTCTGCACCGCACCTTGCCGTAGCCGGTTTTTCGCTCGACGGCGCCACCGGCCGCTATTTGCTTTCCGTCACCACCGTCATCGTGCTGACGGCGCTGGTCTGGCGGCTGGTCAACAGCGCCACCGGCCGCAACTTCATCGCGGTGCGCGACAACGAAACCGCCGCGCGAGTGATAGGCGTCCCGGTGCTTACGACCAAGCTGCTGGCGTTCGCCATTTCATCCTTCATCATCGGCGTCGCCGGCGTGCTGTGGGCCTTCACCTATCTGCGCACGGTCGAGCCGGCCGGCTTCAATCTCGACCGCTCGTTCCAGATCCTGTTCATCATCATCATCGGCGGGCTGGCTTCGATACGCGGTGCGTTTCTGGGCGCCGCATTCATCGTCGTCTTCCCGCTCTTTCTGTCTCGGCTCGGCGCCTTCGTGTTTGGCGGCCTGTTCGATTCTGGTGTGCTCGACATGAGCCAGCGCATCGTGCTTGGCGCGCTCATCATCATTTTCCTCATCGCGGAACCGAACGGGCTGTCGGCCCTCTTCGACCGCCTGAAACGACGGATCGGCTCAAGGTCCAGCTGAGCGCCGCTCGACATTCTCTCACGGACCCAAAACCTCAGGAGACGCAACTCATGACCTTCTTCAGTCACCTCAAGAAAGCGGCGATCGCCACCGCTTTCGTGCTCGGCGCGACAGCCGTCCATGCCGACGAACAATATTTCCCGCTGCAGAGCTACCGCGTCGGCCCCTATGCCGCGGGCGGCACCGGCTTCTTCGGCGGCTTCATCGACTATCTCAACCTGATCAACATCCGCGACGGCGGCGTCAATGGCGTCAAGCTGACCTGGAGCGAGGGCGAAACCCAGTATGAGGTCGAGAAGGGCGTCGAGGTCTACGAACGGTTGAAGAGCAATCCCGGCATCGCCGCCTGGAACCCGCTCTCGGTCGGCATCGCCTACGCCATGATCGACCGCATCACCGACGACAAGGTGCCGCTTATCACCATCAATCACGGCCGCACCGACACCACCGACGGTCGGGTATTCCCTTACGTCTTCCCGCTGCTGCTCAACCCCTACAGCGAAACATCGGGCATCGTGAACTACATCGCCTCCAAGGAAGGCGGCCTCAACAAGCTCAAGGGCAAGAAGATCGTCGTGCTCTATCACGGCTCGCCCTACGGCAAGGAGACGATCCCGATCTATGAGCTGCTGTCGCAGAAATACGGTTTCGAACTGTCGCAGATCGAGGTTCCGCACCCCGGCAACGAGCAGCAGGCACAGTGGCTGACGATCCGTCGCGATCGTCCCGACTATGTCGTGCTGCGCGGCTGGGGCGTGATGAACCCGGTTGCGCTGAAGACCGCGCAGAAGACCGGCTTCCCGGCCGATCACATCGTCGGCAATGTCTGGTCCAACTCTGAAGAGGACGTCATCCCCGCCGGCGACGCCGCCAAGGGCTACACCGCCATCACCACCCAGGCGTCTGGCGCCGACTACCCGGTCGTCAAGGAGATCGTCAAGACGGTCTACGACGCCGGCAAGGGCAATCTCGAGGACAAGAGCCGCATCGGCTCGGTCTACCACAATCTCGGCATCGTCAACGGCATCCTCAATGTCGAAGCCATCCGCATCGCGCAGGCCAAATTCGGCAATCGCACGCTGACCGGCGATGAGGTCCGTTGGGGCTTCGAACACCTCAAGCTCGACCCGGCGCGCGTCGAGGCGCTCGGTGCCAAGGACCTGTTCCACTCGATCAACGTCTCCTGGGACAATCACGAAGGTGACGGCTACGTGACCTTCCAGCAGTGGGACGGCAAGAAGTGGAACGTCGTGTCCGACTGGATCGCGCCGGACTGGAAGCTGCTGCGCCCGATCATCGAGAAGTCGTCCGAGGCCTATGCCAAGGAAAAGGGCCTCAAGATCCGCACGGCCGAAGACGCCGATGCGGTGGTCAGCAACTGAGTTTGAAGAGCTCACGGCCGGCCCGCGGGCCGGCCGTGCCATCCATCTTCGCAGCGGAGTTATCGATGTCCAGCCCGGAAAATCCGATCCTGTCGATCAGCCGCGTCGAGGCCGTCTACAACGGCGCCATTGCCGCCCTGCATGGCGTCGACCTCTCGGTCGGCAAGGGCGAGATCGTGGCGTTGCTCGGCTCCAACGGCGCCGGCAAGACGACGCTGTTGCGCGCCGCATCCAATCTTCTGCCGGCAGAGCGCGGCTCCGTCACTGCCGGCCGGATCATTTTCGATGGCGAGGATGTTTCTAGGGCAAGTCCCTCGCACCTCGTCCGCAAGGGCCTGGTCCAGGTTCTCGAGGGCCGGCACTGCTTTCGCTCGCTGACGGTCGAGGAGAACCTTCTGACCGGGGCGCTCGGGCGTTCATCCTCGCGCGTTGGCGTGAAGGCCGACCTTGAGCGTGTCTACGCGCTGTTTCCGAGGCTTCTCGAGAAACGGCGCACGCGGTCCGGCCTCACCTCCGGCGGCGAGCAGCAGATGACGGCGATCGGTCGCGGACTGATGTCGCGGCCGAAACTCTTCGTGCTCGACGAGCCCTCGATGGGGCTCGCGCCGCTGATCGTCGACGAGATCTTCAGCGCCTTGAAGCGGCTCAATCGGGACGAGGGTCTTTCGATCCTTGTCGCCGAGCAGAATTCGGCGGTGGCGCTGAAATATGCTGATCGTGCCACCGTCCTCGAAAACGGCAAAAGCGTGCTGGAAGGGTCGGCTGCCGACCTGCGCCAGCGCGACGACATCAAGACCTATTATCTCGGCGGCGCGCCGCTTCCATCGCAACACTTTCCCCAGGAGACTGCAGCATGACCATCCAATCCAAGCAGCCGTCCGACGCGCGCGTCGCCGTGCCTCCGGTCGAGCGCCCGTCGGCCAAGGCGCATATCATCAAGACCGATGCCGAGGCGATCGCCATCGCCGAAAAACTTGCCATTGAATTCGCTAGGGAAGCCTCGAAGCGGGACCGCGAGCGCATCTGGCCGAAGGAAGAGCTCGATGCTTTTTCGCAGAGCGGCTTGTGGTCGATCAATGTGCCGAAGGCCTATGGGGGGCCGGAGGTGTCCTATGTGACGCTGTCGAAGGTGATCACCATCATCTCGACGGCTGATCCCTCGCTTGGCCAGATTCCGCAGAACCATCTCGGCGTGGTCGCCGCCATCCGCACGGTTTCGGACGAGGCGCAGAAAAAGCTGCTCTTCGCCGAGGCACTGTCCGGCACGCGCTTTGGCAACGCGTTTTCCGAGTTCGGCTCCAAGCGTGCCGCCGACTTCGAGACCAAGTTCGTCGATGCCGGTGACCATGTCGTGGTCAACGGCCAGAAATTCTATTCAAGCGGCGCCCTGCTCGCCCATCTGGTGCCGATTGTGGCGCTCGATGACGAGGGGCGCGCCTGGTATGCCATCGCCGATCGCGGCGCGCCCGGACTGACCGTCATCGATGACTGGTCGAGCTTCGGCCAGAAGACGACGCTCTCCGGCACGGTCCTGCTCGACAATGTGAAGGTGGCGAAGACGCATCTCGTCCCCGGCTACAAGGGGTACGACAAACCGACAGCCGACGGACCCATCTTCCAGATCATCCAGGCGGCGGTCGATCTCGGCATCGCCAAGGCGGCGATCGACGAGACGGTCAGCTTCGTGCGTACCAGGTCGCGCGCGTGGATCGACAGCGGCGTCGATCATGCCTGGCAGGATCCCTATACGATCCAGGCGATCGGCGACCTTCGCCTGCGCGCCAATGCGGCCGAGGCTATTCTGGAAAAGGCCGGCCTTGCGGTCGACCGCGCCGTGGCCGATCCTAACGCGAAGACGGTCGCGGAAGCGCAGATCGCGGTCGCCGAATCCAAGATCCTCACCACCGAGATCGCCATAAACGCCACCAACAAACTGTTCGAACTTGCCGGCACGCGATCCACGCTGGCCGAGCACAATCTCGACCGCCACTGGCGCAATGCCCGCACCCACACGCTGCACGATCCGGTGCGCTGGAAATACGCGATCCTGGGGAACTATTACCTGAACGAGGTGAACCCGCCGCTCCACGCCTGGAGCTGAGCGGGAACGCCGTAAAGTCACAAAGGACTATTCATGAGCGCTGCCACCCCCTCCAGGATTAAGGTCCTGTGGTTTCTCCCGACGCATGGCGACAGCCGCTACCTCGGCACCTCCGAGGGCGGCAGGGCGGTCGATCTGCCCTATCTCACCCAGGTCGCCAAGGCCGCCGACGCCATCGGCTATTATGGCGCGTTGCTGCCGACCGGGCGCAGTTGCGAAGACAGCTGGGTGGTGGCGTCGGCGCTGGCGCCGCTGACGCAGCGGTTGCGCTTCCTCGTCGCCGTACGGCCGGGTCTGCAATCGCCGACGCTCGCCGCGCGCATGACCTCGACACTCGACCGCATCTCCGGTGGGCGGCTGCTGATCAACGTGGTCACCGGCGGCGATCCGGTCGAGAACAAGGGCGACGGCATCTTCCTCAGCCATGATGAGCGTTATGAGGTGACGCGGGAATTTCTCGACATCTACAAGGCGGTGCTGCGCGGCGAAACCGTCGCCTTCGAAGGCAAGCATTTCCGCATCGAGGATGGAAGGCTGCTGTTTCCGCCGGTGCAGACGCCGCACCCGCCGCTCTATTTCGGCGGCTCGTCGGAGGTAGCCAATGCAGTCGCCGCCGAGCAGATCGACAAATACCTCACCTGGGGCGAGCCGCCGGCGGACGTCGCCGCCAAGGTCGAGCATGTGCGGGGCCTTGCCGAAAAAGCCGGCCGCGAAGTGAGCTTTGGCATCCGATTGCATGTCATCGTTCGCGAGACCAATGACGAGGCCTGGGCCGATGCCGATCGGCTGATCAGCCGCCTCGACGACAAGACGATCGCCGAGGCACAGAAGGTTTTCGCCCGCATGGATTCGGTTGGCCAGTCGCGCATGAGCCGGTTGCATGGCGGCAGCCGCGACAAGCTCGAAATCAGCCCGAACCTTTGGGCCGGCGTTGGCCTCGTGCGCGGCGGCGCCGGCACCGCCTTGGTCGGTGACGCGGCGACCGTGGCAGAACGGATCGACGAATACCGAAGGATTGGCATCGATACCTTCATCCTGTCCGGCTATCCGCATCTGGAGGAAGCCTATCGCTTCGGCGAACTGGTGCTGCCGCTGCTGCCGCTCGATCACGAAATCTCGACCCGGCCGACGACGGTGAACATGGGACCGTTCGGCGAAACGGTGGCCGGAGATCATCGACCATCGGCGCTGCGCGCGAGCCAGTCTTGAGCGCTTCCCGCAGGGCTGGGAAACTGACGGTCGCCATCATTGGCGGCGGCTTTTCCGGCGCCGCAACCGCGTTTCACCTGGCGCGGCTGCTGCCCGCCGATGCAGCCGATATCGTGGTCGTCGAACCCCGCGAGGCGCTCGGCTATGGTCTGGCCTATTCGACGGCCGATCCCTCGCACCGCATCAACGTGCGGGCGTCCAGGATGACGCTGATCTCAGGTGAGGAGGGCCATTTTTCCGACTGGCTGGAGCAGACCGGCGCTATTCTGGACGATACGCAGGCCATCGCCGCCAGCGGCGCGATTTACCCGCAGCGTCGGGTCTTCGGCCGCTATGTCGAATCCCACCTGCAGCCCTTCCTGCAAA
Source organism: Mesorhizobium sp. M0001 (assembly GCF_040324255.1). Taxonomy (NCBI): domain Bacteria; kingdom Pseudomonadati; phylum Pseudomonadota; class Alphaproteobacteria; order Hyphomicrobiales; family Phyllobacteriaceae; genus Mesorhizobium; species Mesorhizobium sp. M0001. The sequence goes on along the minus strand of NZ_JAMYVS010000011.1, from coordinate 69,784 downwards.
GCAAGGCGATCCGCCATGTCAGGGCCGAAGTTGCTTGGGTCGAGCGCAGTGGCGAGGGCTACCGGCTTGTCCTGTCCGATGGCGCAACGCTTTCCACCGATGCTGTGGTGATCGCGGCGACGCATCCATTGCCGGCCCTCCCGGCGCCGCTGCGCAGCGTGGCCTCAGTCGCCGGATTGGTGGCCAATCCCTACGATCTCGAACGGCTGCAGGCGATCGGCCGCGACGACCGTGTTCTCATTGTTGGCACCGGTCTGACCTCGGCCGACGTCATTGCAGCCCTCGACCGTAGAGGTCATCGCGGCCGCATCACGGCACTGTCGCGCCATGGCTATCGCTCGCATGTGCAGGCCGCCATGCAGGGCGACCCGATAGGCGACTTCACCAGCCTGCCTTTACGCAGCGCCACGGTGCTGCTCAGGCGCATCCGGGCCACGATCGCGGCAGCGACGCGACAGGGCGAAGACGGGTATCCGGTCCTCGACGCTGTCCGGCGTCAGGGGCAGTTGATCTGGCAGGCCTTGCCGCTCGCCGAGCAGCGCCGCGTGGTGCGCCATCTTCGCGCGCTCTGGGACGTGCATCGTTTCCGCATCGCGCCACAGGTAGCAGTCGTGCTGGATCGCCGCCTTGACGAGGGGACGCTCGCTTATCGCGCCGGATCGATTGTCGAGGCCGAAGAGGCCGACGGACGTATCCGCGTCACGCAGCGGTCAAGGCGCCGACACGACCTCATCGTTGAGACGTTCGACAGCGTGATCGTGACGACCGGGCCGGCGCATGCGGACATTCTTCGCACCAACACGGCGATTGCCGCCCTTGGACATCTGGGCCTGGTCCGTCTTGACCCAACCGGCCTTGGTCTCGACACCGACAGCCACGGCCGCGCGGTCGGTAAGTCAGGTCACCCGGCCGACAATATTTTCATCAGCGGACCGCTGGCGCGCGGCAGCGTCGGCGAGCTGATGGGCATCCCTGAAGTCACCGCCCATGCCGAGAGCATCGCCACCGAAATTCACCAATGGTTGGGTTACCAGACGGCGTTGCGTCGCAGGGCGTCGTGAAGGTGCAAACACGATGAGGCTATCCAGATGACACTAACCGAACGCATTCTGCCGGATGAAACCCGGATCTCCCTAAAATTTGCGATGCGACACCTGGCCGGAGCCGTGTCCGTGGTCACCGCAGGCATCGGCGACGAGCGGACGGGCGCAACAATTACCACAGCCCATTCCTTGTCGGTCGAACCGGAGGTGATGGTCGTCAGCATCAACCTGAGCTCGTCGACATGGGCAGCCATCACCGGCATCGGCACTTCTGCGTGAATGTGCTACGCGCCGACCAGATCGCGATTGCCGACCGTTTTGCTGGTCGAGGCGGCCTCAAGGGGCAGGCTCGCTACGAGGGTGCACGCTGGTCCACCCTTGCAAGCGGCGCATTGGCGCTCGAAGGTGCGCTTGCCGCAGTCGATTGCACCGTCGAGGATACGATAGTTCGCCATAGCCATGCGCTAATCCTCGGCAGCGTCCGGCATGTGGTGAGCGGAGAGCCTGGCCCGGCGTTGATCTATCATCGCGGCGCCTATGGATCGTCGTGAGCGGGTTGGTACGTGTCGTTTTCTGACAGCCATGCAAATCTCGGAAAAGTGACGCTCGCGATGCTTGGCCTTCTGGCATACCAGAACCGCGAATGATCCGCGGCGCGGGAGCACGTAATTCAAACAACGGATGCCTTGAACCTCTGCAGATCGCCGACTGCAACAACGATTAAGAGGCTTGCTGATCGGAATCGTCGCAGGTCCTTCCTGGGCATTACTATCCGCGCCGATAAGCGGACGTAAAATGGAGGACACGCCAGGAACGGCTTGCGTCACCCCCCGAGGCAGTTTGCGGGCGCCGACCGGGCGGGCGGGTTGTATGATGCCCGGCGTGTTGGCCGGTTTAGAATGGAAGCTTGATTTCGCCCAACGAGAGAGGCCTACCGGCCGCTATGAGCGCCGCAACCGTCTCTCTGTCCTGTTGCCGGCGCTTCACGAGGCCGTTCAGCACCCTGTCGAGAGATATCGCCCCGGCGCCGGCTACGGCCAGGACGAACATGCCGCCCGCTATGGCGAGATCCTTTTCGAGATGCAGCAATTCGTTCTGGTTGGCGAAATTGGTGTGGAACAAAGCTGCCGTTGCCAAACAGAACAGTCCGAGCGCCACCGCGCCCAGACGCGTCAGCAGACCAAGGCCGACCGAAAAGCCAGCTCCCAGCTGCAGCGCTATGGTGGCTATTAAAAGCGGCAGGCTGACGCCGAGCGCCGCCATCGCCTTGGCTGCACCGGCGAAATGCGTCGCCAGCTCCAGGCCTTCATGCACGAAGAGCAATGAGAGCAGCAGGCGACCCGTCAGCAGGGTCAAGTCGGTGAGATGTGGTTTCCAGGCGGTTTGTGTCGTTGTCACGATGGGCTCCAGGCAATGGGAAAGGGGCAGGCGCCTTGCAGCACCTGCCTGGTTTACTTTGTCACCTTGGTGTCGATGGCCTTGTGGAGGTCTTCGAGTTCTTCACAGCCGGCGGGACACAGCTTCTGCAGCGACGCCAACTGCTCGTTGGCCTTGGCCATGTCGCCGGTCTCTACATAGAGTTCGCCCAGATATTCGCGGGCGGCCTTGTGGTCGGGCTTCAGCTCGAGCGCCTTGTTGTAGTAGGTCAGCGCCGTGGTGAAATCGCCCGTCTTGCGCAGCGTGAAGCCGAGCAGGTTGTAGACGTCGGCCTGCTGGTTGTCCTGCGCGAGATCACGCAGATCGGCCAGCGCGCCCTTGTAGTCCTTGACGGCGATCTTGGCCTGGACGGCGGTGAGGTCGGGTGCATCGGTGCCTTCGAGGTCGTCGACCGCATAGGCCGGCATGATAGTGGCCACGGGAACGACGGTCAGCACGGCAATGGCGCCGAGCAGGCCAAACAGGGCGTGCTTGCCCAGATAGGATTGCTTCATCATCTTTCTCGCTTGGGTTGGGAGCTCGCGCTCAAATCTGAACTGGGGTGAAACCATAGGCATTGCCGTCTTTCACGAAGACGCCGGTGCCGGGGAACGGGAAATGCGAACCCGAGATCCGGATGTTGTCGGCGATCACGCGATCGATCAGCTTGTGCCGCGTGGTGATCGCCATCGGCCCGTCCTGGTCGTAACTGCCCTGCCACTCCGGATGCGGCGCCAGAAGGGCGGGCACATACATGGTGTCGGCCGAGATCATCAGCTGTTCCTTGCCGGAGTTGGCGAGGTAGACCGAATGTCCCGGCGTGTGGCCGGGCGCAGCGATGATCTGGATGCCGGGTGCGACTTCGGCGCCGTCATTGACCAGCTTCCAGTTCTTCCATTTCGGAAAATTTTCGGCGACGCGCTTGCCCGCCGGCTTGCGGCCTTCCGGCAGCTTGGCCAGCCGGCTGGGGTCGGTCCACCAATTGTATTCCGTGGCGTTGACGATCAGCTCGGCATTGGGGAACACCGGTGCATCGGTCCCCTTTTCCATCAGGCCCCAGACATGGTCGGGGTGGAAATGCGAGATCATGATGGTGTCGATCGTCTTATAGTCGATGCCGGCGGCGGCCATGTTGGCCGGCAGATGGGTGGCATTGGTCTGCCATTGGCCGACGCCCGATCCGGCATCCATCATGATCAGCCTGCCGTTCATCTTGAGGACGATGACGGTGAGCGGGATGGGCATGAAGTCTGTCGTCAGGCCGGCCTTGGCAAGCGCTGCCTTGGTGTCCTCGACGGAAACATCCTTGATGAAGGCCGGGTCGTGCGGCTTGCGCCAGATGCCGTCATAGATGGCGGTGACCTCGATATCACCGACCTTGTATTTGTAGAAGCCGACGGTCGGCTCGACCGACGTTTCGGCGAAGGCGGGACGGGTGAATTCCAGCTTGCCGGCCAGACCGAAGGCGGTCGCGGCGAGCGTGGTTCCAAGCAACGTGCGACGTGTCATCATGAACATAGGTGATCTCCTGCAGCCTTATGGGGTGATGATGGAGAGCCAAAGGTTTGGCTCTCCATCGTGAGTGGTAAGAGAAGATGTTCGGAAGGGTGCCTTCAGCGGCCCCAGATGCCGTCGTTGTTGTGCCTGGTGATGATGTCCTGAACCGACCCCTGGCGCGGCCCGGTCGTCACCATGGTGTCGACGCCGGCTTGGCGCGGGGAGGGGGAAATGGAAGCAGTGGCATTGGTGTCAACGGTAGCGACCGGCTGATTGGAGTTGTTGCCGCCATGGTCGCTGCCGGCAAAGGCAGCGGTTGAGGCAAGCAGCATGGCAGCCACGCTGAGAGCGAGCTTGGTCATTTCGGTAGATCCTTTTTTCGTTTCTTGGGTGCGTGCCGGGAAATTGGCCCCGCTAACAACAAGACCCATCAGGACATCCCTTTATTCCCGGGCGGCGCGAAATTCTTTTGAGATTTCCCGAAAACAGGGGCCGGCGTCCGCCCCGAACTGGAGCCGACGCTGCACGAGGACGCGTTCGACGTCGGCGCCATGCTGCTGCCGTGGTCTGTCACCCGGGCAGGAACGTCAAGGCTAGCGCAGGTCGGCACTCGATATCGGTTGGAGTGCCGACGGTCGGTTATCAGCCGGGGACGACCGCGGCGCGGAAGCGCGCCACGAAGTCGTCGAGCTCCGGCCGCTCCATGTCGGAAATCGCCCAGTAGGAGAAGGCGCCGTCGCTCCATTGCACCAGCGAGAAGCCGCCCTCCGAGAGATCGACGGGGTCGGTCACCGCCCCGGCATTTTGCGGCTCGGCGACAAGGGTGATCAAATGCTCGCGGTGGCGATAAACCAGCGCCGGCATTGCCCGGCCGCCGATGACCTCGACCCTGCCACCGATGAGCGCAAATCCGTCTTTCACCATATTAGGAGCCGGCGGCGAAAGGCCGAGCCTTGCATCGAGCCATGGCTTTACGGTGTGCCGGTCCGACGAGACTACATCGACGGGGCTGGTCGCCAGCAGGCTGCGTTGGTGGCCGCTGGCCACGCCTGCGGCAAAGCTATCGGCTACGCTAGGCTGCATCGCCCATTGCGTCGCGCCGCTGGCCAGAACAGCGCTGATCATGATCGAGGCCGCCATGGCGCGCCAGTCGAATGATCCGAAGTTGCGCGCCGACCACCACGTTCGAGCGGACTTCGCCCGTATCGGCGCTCTGGGCCGCAGCACCTCGACGCTGCCGGATGCTGCCATGGCTGCAATGCGCGCGCTGAACTCGTCGCTCACCTGGGGCTTCGTCAGCCTGGCCACAGCCCCTTGCAAGACCATGATGCGGGCATGTTCGGCCGCCAGCTTGGGATCGGCGGCGATGCGCCGCTCGACAGCCATGGCCGCGGCGGCGTCAAGCTCGCCATCTATCAGCGCGTGCAGCATCAGGTTCATGCCGGCGGCGTCCTCGGGCAATCCATCGTTGTGCGCACTCATTGCGCCCTCCCAAGGTCAGAGATCAGCAGGCCACGCGCCCGCGCCAGCCGCGACATCACCGTGCCCATCGGCACGCCCAGCATGGCTGCGATATCGCGGTAGGCGAGGCCATTGACGTCGCGCAGCACGAGCGTTTCTCGAAATGGTTGCGGCAGAGCGGCGATCGCCGCTTCCAGGGCCGCCACGTCTGCCCTGGCAATCAGGCTCGCCTCCGGGCTTTCGCTCTCACTCAGATCGACTGCGTGAGCGGCGCTCACCTCGTCGAGATCACCGAGGTCGCCCACCGAGACGATGCTGCGCGGGCGATTGCGCGCCAGCCATGTGTAACACGAGTTGCGAACGATGGTGAGCAGCCAGGCACGTGCATTGCCGCCGGCATAGCTTGCGATGTTGGCGTGTGCCTTCATGCAGGCGTCCTGCACGACATCCTCGGCGTCGGTGGCATTGCCGGTCAGCCAGCGGGCCAGCGAAAGCGCGTCGGCGAGATGGGGCATTACCACTTCGCCGAAGCGGTCGGCTCGCGCATTGCTGCTCAGCATCGGTACACCGTCACATGCGCCTCGCCTTGAGTGCTCATGGGGCGAGAATGGTTCTGCGTTGCGATCGAACCCAGAGGAAACATCCCGGGTCGCCAACTGCGTTGAATGTGAGGGCAAACGTCGCATCGGTGTCAATCACGCACTGGACCGCAAACATGCATCCAGATGGATGCTTCTCGAGCACAAGCATTGCCGAATTCACGACCCATTTCGCATGCGCGGCACCTGAGCTTTCCCGATCCCGACCGCGGCAGCACCTTCGGCAGACAGGTGAGCCAGCCGGCCGCAGGCGGCCGACCTATCGCCTTCCAGAGGTCCTGGAACTCGTCGACCGATACCGTCGTGCTCGGCAATGTGTGGGTTTGCAGTGCGGCGTCCCTTCAAGGTCAATCAGCAGCTCATGCATGGAGGACCAGGGCAAGCGGCTTTTTATTCCCGGACAGCGTGATTCTTTCTCGGCGATGTGATTGGTCCGGGCGCCCTGGTTTTGGCATTGCGTTTGATGAAACTACTCGATCGTCCGGCGTCAATCCCAATCCTGCAGAACCAGCTTATTCGTGAGATGCACTACTGGCTGCTGACAGGTCGCCACGGTGCAGGCATCCACGCGCTCGGGAATCACCGACAGCCATGCAAGCCCATCGCGCCGGCCGTCGCGCTTATCACCCGCGAGGGATGTTCGAAACAGCTTTGGCAAGAACCAGATCGCGGCCTAGGTCACGAGCTTAGACTGCCTCCAACCTTGCTGGGGTGGTGCCGACTCCGTGATTGAGAGCGGCATGGAACGGCCGAAACGTTTTTGCGCGGGATTGTAGCAACAACGTGTCGAATTTGGTAACTGCTCGTACGCGAGCCGCTCGCCCCTGGTACTGGGCAAGCGATCTGCACCGGGCAAAAGGGGCAGGGGCTTGAGTACACAGGTTGCGGCGACGGCCAACTGTACGATCCGGAATTCGGGCCATGGGATGGATTCCTTGGTTTGGGAATGGGACTGCTCGCTGCACCCTTGCCCTCGTCACGACGGTGCTAAGGCTGCGGCGGCAGTTAACGTTTCGACCTACTAGGCCTTCATACACGAGGAGCCATTGCGTCGCGCCGGCGGCCAGGAGGTTCGTGGACACGCCAAGCTGCGTGGGTAGTAAGATACTCGATGCCATCACTACGCGGGATTGACGGGTTGAGTGTTCCCGGACTGAAGTTTTTGGACAGGTGGGTTGCCGAGCAATTCCCCATTGCGGCGCCAGACGATCCGATCGCCGCCAGCGACTTGGCAGATCAATTGATGAAAGCGCCGAGAAGCGGCATCGTAGCGCCGGCTTCAACCGCGTGTGGTTATGTACCATGAAGTAGCAGAAAATGTGTTACGCGTTGCGATACCTATTGTGATACAAATTGCCCACCGTTACGAAGAAAAACATAGTAAATACAATCGTGTAGAGCCGAAGCCGATCCAGCCAACGGTAACCATCGAATTTCCCGCTAAAGTCTTGATTGCCGATCCCGGCGATCCACGGGAGATCAAGACCTGTATGGCGCTGTCGGCAGGGCAGGAAGACCCTGACTGCACACACACCGCGGTGCAGATACCCGCGCCGCATCTAAGGTTTCATTTTACTCCAGCGGTTCGTCGGTCGGCCGAGGCGTCGTGCCTGCCTGACGAGGACGGCCGGCATTGCGATTTGCAACGCGGCTGTCGAGTGGCGATCTGGACGCTTCCTGGGCGCCAGCGGTCTTGGGCGCCGTCGGCTTGGCGCCGGAATCGCTGTCTTCAGCATCGCGACGGGGATGTGGCAGGCCGGCGGCCTCAGGCGATCTGACCGAAGGTGTGGCGGCCGGGTTTGTCGATACGGGTTTGTCCTTGGCCATTTTCAACTCTCGCCTTTTCAGCATGCAGATGGCCGGACAACAAAGTCGGGCCATTGGACAGAACGGTCAGCTGTGCGGGCGCATCACGACTTTGATGCAGCCGTCCTCCTTGTCGCGGAAGGTTTTGTAAAGTGCGGGCCCGGCCTTGAGGCCAGCCCGATGGGTGATCACGAATGACGGGTCGATATCGCCGTTCCGAACTTTCTGCAGCGATGTCGCGTTCATCCTGGATCGTCGGATCGGCCACCTGTTCGCAACGTATGTCGCCTTTGCCGTGCCATGTCAGGGCCTTCATGTGCTGTTCCTTGACGACAAGCTCTGCGAGCCCGAACTTGGCTTGATGTGAAATGTTCCCGCTTCCAACGAGCATCCGGCCTCAACCCTTGGCGGCCGAGCCGGGTTCGGCCATGCCGCAATGCTGCTCGGTCAGGGTGCCGGCCGGCGTGCCATGCGCCGCTGCAACCTGCAGCTTGTTTTTCCAGCCGCTGATCGCCTGCTGCCACGACCGCATCCCTGATCGCTTCGCAGGGCAGAGGTTTGGCGCAAGCGCAGGATCTGCTATCGCGCCAGAATCGCGGCGACAACGAACACGACGGCGGCAACGACGACAAGCGCGACAATGGCCAGCACCGGGCCGTTTTTACTCGGGGCCGGGGCGCGCTCGGCGTCCGGCCGCCGCATCGCATTGGCGAAGCTTGCTTGATTAGCGAAAGCCGGCGTGCCCGTCGCTGCCGGAACCGGCACGGCGCAGGTGTCTGCTGCTTCGGCATCGGTTTCCATAGGCGCCGCCGCCGGGTCGAATCCCGGCGTCTTGTCCTCTGTCACCCCAGACTGAATATCGCCTCTGTCTTCGGCCGGGTTACGTTCGACGTTCATGATGATGCTCCTGCCGCTGGCCCGGGCTTCCCCAACCGCGAGCGGATCAGGATGTTCCATCGGGCGGGATCGCCAACAACGAGGAGCAAATTCAGATAGCCTTCAAACAGATGTCCCTGGTGGCAACGCGGGCCTTGCAACCGGTCAGCACCGGATTGGTGGTCTCGTTGTAGTCGGCCATGGTCGGCAACGCGGCAGATTCGGCAAAGTTCCAGTCTGGCTCGCAATGCCCGCTTACGCACACCGCCGCTCGTTGACCTTGAGCTGGCTCGTTCCAGCCACTCCAACCCAAATTGCCAGTCCGGCTCCCGGCGGCGCGCTGTTTGGATTCCGCGGGAACATCAACAGCGCCAGCGAGTTCGGTATGTGCAGCGAGTTCCCTGTTCGCCGCATGGCCAACATCCGGAGCTCTTGACTGCCCGCGTCTTCGCTCCTGGAGCGCGGGCCACTCCTCTTAGCCCAAGGTTGCGATCATGAGCAGAAACATTCCGGAAAAGCGGGCCAGGCAGGGTGGCTTGGGGCGACCGGTCCTTGGCGTGCTCTTGGCAGGCCTTGTCTTGGCGCTCGTTGCCTGGGGGATCGCTGAAATCTATGGCGAGCAGGCTAAGACACCGGCGACACAACAAAACAGCCGGGTTCCATCGCCAGATACTTACAGCCCAAATCCTGGCCAAACGGACCCTGCAAACTCCAAGGCCGATGATGTGAATGGCGAACCGGTGGACCGGAATCCCAAGCTCGACAAGGATCCCACGCCGCGATCAAGCACTGGCGGGGATCAGCCAGGAACGCCGCCAGCTCAACCTGCTTCGCCATAGCGTTCGCACTAGTTGATAAACACAATTCAAACAGATGCGGAAATGTGGAGCGGCGATTTCAGCCAATTTCAAGAGCCGGGTCTGTCAATAATCGCCGGCGCTCTCTGATAGCTGGGGAGCCACAAAACCTCCGCTGATTCTTACCGCTTGCTGGATGGCACTGACGGCTCCAGACCGACTGCGCGCTGTGTCACGCCGGCAGACCTTTGCACCTCTGGGCGCTTTTGAACTTGCAAGTCGATGGAATCGGGCAAGCTGGGTGTAGATGATGCAGTCGTCATCTTATCGAGGTCCGGCAGCAACACCATCTTTGCGTAGCGTGGAGGAACCAGATGGCCTCCGAAAACAGCGAATATCCCGCACACGAATAAAGCGAGAAGCAGGGCCGTAAGCACATCTGTGAAAATCTCGACAAATCTCATGTGCTCGCTCCGCGCGTAAGGATCCCGCCGCGCTCTCGACAGGAAGAGCGGCGGGATCCTCAACCGGCGATGAAGGGACTTTGATCGACGGTCTTCTCCTAATGTGGCTTCCGGTTGCGTGTTCCCTGGTTCGGACCTTATCCACCGACTATGGGACTAAGGTCCGGAACCTAAATGGAACCAATGGGGAAGAGCGGAATCCATGTGCCTTTAAGAGGCTTCAACCTGAGGGCACGACGGCTGATCGTCAGCCTCCCGCCAGAGACAGTCCACGGGCGCGCTCGCGCAGCAACGCAAGCAGTTCGTCGCGCCGTGGCTCCGGCGTGTCGACGGGTAACACCAAACACAAGGTCCTTTTGATGGCGCCGTGGCCGTCACGGATGGGGGCCGCCATGCACCAGGTGAAACGGTCGGCCAAGGCTGTGGTCTCGCTGAAACCCTGCCGGTGGGCCAAGGCAACATCGGCAAAGAATTCGGCTGGTGCAATGATGCGGCCGTCGGGAAGCCTGTAGTCGCCAGATGGGATGAAATCCCTCAACTCTTGCTCGTTCATATGGCCGAGGAGCAGCCGTCCGGATGCCGTCCATGGGATCGGCACCTCAACCCCAACATCGCTTGAGATCCGGAACGGGCCTGGGGAATCTCGGCAGTCAAGAACGACGTATTTGTTGCCACGCAGGCCGCATAGCTGGACCGTCTCGCCTGTCTCGGCGGCCAACTTATCCAAGGTCTCGATGATGCGACGGTAATGGGCATTGTGATGTGAGTAGGCCCAGCCGAACAGATGCATGGCGCGTCCGAAATAGACGTAACCTTCACCGCCGACGTTTTCGAGCATTTCGGCGTCGAGCAGGCTGTTGACGATCTCGTAGGTGGTCGAACGCGGCGCGCCGATCATTTTGGCGATGTCGCCGACGCGCATTGGCGCGCGGTGCCGCAGCAACGCCTCGAGCAGCATGATGACGCGGTCAATGCCGCGTCGTCGTTCGCCGTTGCGCGGCTCCGCGCCGGCTTCCTTCCCGATCGCATCGTTAGTGCCGTCGCTCATGACCATCCGCCAAAATCATTTCGGTTCTCGTCTCAAGGCGCTTGAAAGATGTCAAGGCTCGGTCTAGCATCCAATTTGTCCGATATACAGACACATTGTCTGAAATACCAGACAAACTAACGAGCCTGACGCAGACAAATCCCGAGGCGACACACGGTTTCCAAGATCCGGCGATCGAGGGGTTTCCTCGCCCTTGTTCTGCACGTCGAGGCCACAACCTCTGAAGGGAACAGTCATGATGAAATCACCGTTTTTCGCATCCGCCAGCGCGCTTTGCCTCGGTCTCGTGCTGAGCTTTGGCGCCGGCTCGGCAGCCAATGCCGCCGCCAACTGCATCAAGGGCGACCGCAAGGCGCCGTACACGATCGGCTGGGCCAACATCTATTCCGTGCCGACCTGGATGAAGCAGACCCAAGGCACGATCGAAGCCGAAGTCGAGACCCTGAAGAAGCAGGGACTGGTCGACAAGCTCGTCGTCACCGACGCTCAGGGCGATGCCAACGTCCAGATCCAGCAGATCCAGTCGATGATCGATTCCGATGTCGACGCCATCATCCTGATCGCCGGTTCGTCGACCGCACCTGCACGCGTTCTGGCCGATGCCTGCGCCAAGGGCATCGCCATCATCAACTTCGACAGCCTCGTCGACACCGACAAGGTCACCGCCAAGGTCAACACCGATTCTTCGCAATGGGGCGGCCAGGCCGCCAAGTTCCTGATCGACGCCATCGGCGGCAAGGGCAAGATCCTGATCCTCAATGGCCCCGCCGGGGTTTCGGTCAGCGATGACAGGCGCAAAGGCGCCGACGCTGAGCTCAAGGCCCATCCCGACGTGACGGTGCTTGCCGAGACCAACACGCCCTACAACGTCGCGCCGGCACAGGAAGCCGTCACCAGCCTGCTCTTCGCCAACCCCGAGATCGACGGCATCCTGTCGCTCGGCGGCGCTCTGTCGGCAGGCGCCGTGCTGGCCCTCGACAAGCAGGGCCGTGAACAGGTGCCGATCACCGGTGAGAACGCCCGGCAGTTTTTGGAACTCTGGAAAGAAAAGGGCTTGAAGAGCTGGGCGACGATGCAGCCGAACTGGCTCGGCGCCTTCGCCACCTACACCGCCGTTCAGGCGCTGGAAGGCAAGGATGTGCCGGCTTTCGTCAAGATTCCGCTGCCGGTGATCGACAATTCCAACATCGACGAATACCTCGCCCGGGCCAAGGACTTCCCGGCTGACGGCTACATCTTTTCTCCTTACGATGAGGAGCTGTTCAAGAAGCTGCTGGCTCAGAAATAAGCCTGAAGGGTTGTAGCGTTGACAACCATGGCTCCGCTGCTCGCGGCGCGCGGGGTGTCGAAGTCTTTCTTCGGCAACCCCGTCCTGCGCGACGTTTCAATCGCTCTCCAGCCGGGCCGCGTGCATGCGCTGCTCGGCGAGAACGGCGCCGGAAAGTCGACCTTGATCAACCTTTTGTCCGGCGCCTTGAGACCGGATGGCGGGACCATCGAGGTCGATGGAAGCGCGGTCTCACGCATGACGCCAGCTGTTGCGCGGCAGGCCGGCATCGCCGTCGTCCAGCAGGAACTCAGCCTGACGGCCAGTCTTTCCATCGCCGAAAATGTTGGTCTCGGCGCCTATCCCAAACGGTTCGGCCTGATCGACTACCGCGAACTCGCTGCGCGGGCGAGGGCCGCATGCGAACTTGTCGGGCTGCACGAGCCGCTGTCGACGCCGGTCGGGCATCTGTCGCTCGGCCGCCGCCAAATGGTGGAGATCGCCAAGGCGCTCTACCGCCGGCCGCGCGTGCTCATTCTCGACGAACCGACATCGTCGCTATCGGCAACCGAAACCAAAATCCTCACCGATCTGCTGCAGCGGTTGCGCGGCGAAGGCATCGCCATTCTCTACATCTCGCACCGACTGAACGAAGTCATGGCGCTGTGCCAGCACGTCACCGTTCTGAAGGACGGCACCTGCACGGCCGACCGCACCCTGGAAGGCACCGACGCCGCCGGGTTGGTTCGGCTGATGGTCGGCCGCGATCCCGGTGATCTTTTTCCGCAATGGCAGCCTTCCAGTTTGCCTGCCAACGCTATCTCTGTCCGAAATCTTTCGGCCGGCCTGATGCGCGACGTCGATCTGGATATCAAAACGGGCGAAGTGCTTGGCATTGGCGGCCTGGTCGGGCAAGGGCAGGAAGATCTGCTGCTCGGTCTCTACGGCGCCATTCCGGCACGGACGGCGTCGGCGACCGTCAACGGCGCCTCCGGCCTGCCCGGCGGCGTGCCGAAAGCCAACGCGCTGGGGCTGGCCTATGTGCCCGCGGATCGCAAGCGCGAGGGCCTGCACCTGATCCATCCCATCATCACCAACATGATGCTGCCCGCCTTTGCCAGGCTGCCGGCGCTGAAGCTGCGCAGCCGCCGCGCAGAGCGCGAGACGGCCAAAAGCCTTGCCGCCCAACTCGGCATCAAGGGTCACCTCGGCCGGGCGGCGCAGGCTCTATCGGGCGGCAACCAGCAGAAGGTGGCGCTGGCGAAATGGATGCCGCACGACCCGTTGGTGCTTCTGCTCAACGATCCGACGCGCGGCGTCGACGTCGAAACCAAGCGTGAGATCTACATGATGCTTCGCAATTTCGCCGCCGCCGGCAAGGCGGTCGTGCTGCTCAGTTCCGACACGCCCGAACTCGTGCACCTTTGCGACCGTGTAGCCATCGTCCGCGAAGGCCGCATCGTCGCCATGCTGGCGCGTGGAGCGCTGAGCGAGGAAGCCATCGTCTCCGCGGCGATGGGCGCCGAACAGCGGAAGGTTGCGGCATGAACACATCTTCCTCCGCCCGGCAGACCGGCGCGCTCTACTGGCCGGTGCAACTGCGTCGCAATGTCGGCGTGCGCAGCCTGTTTGCCGTCGTCCTGGTGTTTCTCATCGCCTATGGCGTCCTCTTTCCGGGTCTGTTCACGGCGTCCGGCTTCGCCAAATTCACGCAGAGCTGGTTTCCATTGGCTCTGGTCGCGATGGCGCAGGCGATCCTGATGCTCACCGGCGGCATCAGCCTGGCCATCGGCGCGACGGTCAGCTTGGGCGCGGTCATCGCCGCGACGACGATGGCCGGGCCGCTGGGCGTCGCCGGGGGCACTGCCGCGGTGGCGCTGACGGGCCTCGGCATCGGGGCGGCGACCGGCTTCATCGTGGTACGGCTTCGGCTGCCGGCCATCGTGGTGACGCTTGCCGGGTCGTTCATCATCGGCGGCGCCGCACTGCTGATCCTGCCGCGGCCCGGCGGCGCAATCCCGGCGTGGCTGTCCGACCTGCTTGCCGGCAACACACCGGCGGCATTCGTGCTGCTGGTGCTCATCGTTCTCCTGTGGAAGCTCTATCTCGCCACGCCGCTTGGCTTGAGCCTCTATGCCGCCGGCGAGAATCCGGTCGGCGCCTATCGCTCCGGCGTGCCGGTCGACGGCGCGCGCATTGCGGCCTATGCGATCAGCGGTCTGCTCTCCACCGGCGCCGGCTTGTTCGTCGCCGCACAGACCGGTTCGGGCGACCCGGTCATCGGCGCCGCCTTTACCCTGAACTCGATTGCCGCTGCGGTGCTCGGCGGCATCGGCTTCCTCGGCGGCCAGGGCACGATGCGCGGCGCGCTTGCCGGCAGCCTGCTGCTCAGCCTGATGATCAGCGTCATGTTCTTCCTCGGCTTCACGCCGGTCGCACAATATGTGGCCCAGGGCCTGATCATCATCGGCGCGGTCGCCATCCCGCAATTCCGCAAGGCACAGCAATGACAGCATGGAATGACAGCGCGGGCGGCAAACGCGCCCTGACGGTCCTGCGCAGCCGGCCGTTTCTCACCGTTGCCATCGTTGCCGCGGTCTGGATCGTGGCGAGCTTCGTTTCGCGCGGCTTCGGCGCTTATGGCCATCTGCGCTATCTGGTGGAGCTCGGCGCCGTCATCGGCCTGGTTGCCGCGGGCCAGACTTTTGTGGTGATCGCCGGCGGCATCGACCTTTCCGTCGCGGCCATCGTCACGGTCAGCGCCGTCAGCCTGCCGCTGCTGTCGTGGCAGGTGGATCCGACCGGCATCACCGCCATTCTTGCCGTTCTGGTGCTGACCACGGCAATCGGCCTGGTCAACGGGCTCGGCGTCGCTTTGCTGCGCGTCCACCCGATGATCATGACATTGGCCATGGCGACATTCTTGCAGGGTCTGTTGATCATCATCGCCGGCGGCAGCGCCGTGACCGCCGAGAACCCGCTGGTCCACTGGCTCGGCAATGGCCGGCCGGCCGGCATTCCCGCTGGCGTATTGTTGTGGGTGGTCGTCTCGGCGATCGTGCTGACCACGATGCATGCGACATCGCTCGGCGCCCGGATTTTTGCCATGGGCGCCAACCCGCTTGCCGCGGCGCTGTCCGGTGTTCCGGTCACGTCCACGACGCTTGCGGTCTACGGCATCAGCGGCTTCTGCTCGGGACTTGCCGGCGTGCTCGTGTTGGGCATGAACGGACAGGGCTATGTCGGCATCGGCGATCCCTATCTGCTCGCCTCGATTGCCGCCGTGGTCCTCGGTGGCACCTCGATCCTCGGCGGGCTTGGCACCTATGCCGGCACCATCCCCGGCGCCATCCTGCTGGTCACCATCACCGCGCTGATCACCGTCGTCAACGCATCGCCCGGCTGGCGCAGCATCCTGTTCGGCTCGCTGATCCTCGGCCTGCTGCTGCTCTCAGGCCGGGAGCAGGCGCGCCGATGACACATCGTCGAGCCGATAGATGCGCCTTGCGTTGCCGAAGAACAGCGCCGTCTGCTCGTCGGCGGAAAAGTCCGCTGTGATGGTTTTGAAGCCGTCATATATGTCATCGAACGAGGCATGCAGGCCGGCGACCGGAAAGTCGCTGCCGAACATGGCGCGACCGGTGCCGAAACAATCGATGCAATGCAGGACGACGGGCTTCAGGCTGTCGAGCGTCCAGTCATGATCGTAGGCGACCAGATCCGATATTTTGATGGCGACGTTGTCGCATTGCGACAGAAGCCGCAGCCCGTCGCGCCACACCTGCATGCCATCGGCGTCGCGGTCGATCGGGCTACCGCAATGGTTGAGCACGAATTGCTGATCGGGGAAGGCCCTGGCAAGCAGCCCCGCGTCGGCGAGCTGGCGCGGAAACACCATCATGTCGAAGGCCAGCCGATGCTGGCCAAGCAAGGCAAGCCCGGCGCGCCAGGCCGGATCGTCCATGATGCCGTCACGGGCCGCAAAACGGCGGGCAGGGTCGGGATCCCAGCTCAATATGTCGCGCACGCCGGCGACACGCTCGAACGCGGCTTGCGCTTCGATCAGCGCCGGCGCCTGGCGATCGGCGAGCGGCACGTGAACGACATAGCGGGCGGCGACGCCGCGCGATTTGTCGAGTGTTTCAAGCCAGCGCGTTTCTCCGATGCAGTCGCCACTCGCCCAGCCGGCTTCGACATGGACGGTGGCGACGACATTATGCCCTATGGCATCGCGCGCATAATCCCCGGGCAGATAGTTCCGCCGCAAGGGGCCAAGCTCGCCGAGGCCGCCGCGCTCGCTGGCCGTGGCGGCGAGCCAGGGATGCCGTCCCAGTCTGAGATCCCAAAGATGATGATGGGCGTCGATGATCGGTCCGGCGTAAGGTTCTGGCACGTATCTCTCTCAGGCTGTGACCGGCGATCGATCCTGGCTTCGTTCTGCGACGGTAAAAGGGTTAGCATCGCATGACTGAAAACTCACCGGTTCCAGCCCTTTCGGTGCGCGAAAATTTTCGGCTCGACGACCGCATCCGCGGCGTGCCTCCCGGCACAACCGGGCTGGACAGCAGCCTTGTCGCGGCCGAGCACTGGCATCCGGCCGATGGACGCATGGCGCTTCCGGTGCTGACCCTCGACGAGGCGGCCTTCTCCGCCAATCGCGACCTGTTCCTGCGCTATGCGCGCGAACACAATGTTGCGATCGCTCCGCATGCCAAGACGCCGATGGCGCCCGATCTTACCCGGTCGCTGGTCGAGGCCGGCGCATGGGGCACGACGGTCGCCGACATCAGGCAA
Organism: Mesorhizobium sp. M0001; assembly: GCF_040324255.1. Classification (NCBI taxonomy): domain Bacteria; kingdom Pseudomonadati; phylum Pseudomonadota; class Alphaproteobacteria; order Hyphomicrobiales; family Phyllobacteriaceae; genus Mesorhizobium; species Mesorhizobium sp. M0001. The sequence continues at coordinate 52,716 of NZ_JAMYVS010000011.1, read as the reverse complement.
GCGACAGTGATGCTGAAGGCCGGCTTGACACGGCTGATCATCGCCAATGAGGTTGGAGGAGCCGGCGGCGCCAACCGGCTGGCCGTGCTTGCTGGTGCCTGGCCGGATGCCGAGCTCTATGTCTTTGCCGACTCGATCGACGCCGTGAACGCGCTTGCCGAGGCTTGGCGCGCCAATGCGGCGCTGCCGCCGCTGCGCGTGCTGGTCGAACTTGGTGCGGGCAGGGCGGGCGCCCGCACCACCGCGCAAGCCGAGGCCATCGCCGATGCGATCACGGCTGCCGGCGGGCGGCTGCTGATCGCCGGCGTTGCGACCTATGAAGGGGCGGCGGCGCAACCCGAGCCCGGTCGCACCGATGAGGTGATATCCGGCCTGCTGGCAATGACCGCCGACATGTTCCTGCGGCTGCGTGCCCGCGTCGGCGGCGACGCACCGCTGATCGTCACAGCCGGCGGCTCCGCCTTCTTCGACCAGGTGGTCGCGGCGCTTGCACCCCTCGTTTCCAGCGACGGCAACGCAACGCTGGTGCTGCGCAACGGCGCCATCTTCTTCCACGACCACGGCACCTATGACCGTTCGCTCGGCGCCCTCGATGCCCGCAAAGGTTTTGCCATAGGCGGCATCAGCGCTTCGGCGCGGCATTCCTTTCGCCCTGCGCTACGCCTTTGGGCCGAAGTGCTGTCGCGTCCGGAGCCGGGCCTTGTCATCTGCGGCATGGGCATGCGCGACGTGTCGTTCGACCAGGGCTTTCCAACGCCGCTCACCGTCTTTCGTGCCTGCAAGCCGCTGCCGATGCCGGCGGCGCGCGCCGAGGTGGTCAAGCTCAACGACCAGCATTCCTTCCTGTCGATTGCACCGAGCGACGACGTGGCCGTCGGCGACGTCGTCGAATTCGGCATCTCGCATCCCTGCACCTGCCTCGACCGTTATCGCGTGATCTTCGGCGTCGACGCGACCGGCCACGTCCGCCACGCTTTCCCCACCTGGTTCGGCTGACCAGATCCCCCAAAAAGAGAACCTCGAAAGGATCCGATATGATCAAGTATTTTCAGTCCGGCTCGCGCATGTCGCAGGCAGTCGTCTATGGCGGCCTCGTTCACATAGCCGGCCAAGTGGCCAACGATCGCAAGGCCGGCATCGAAGGCCAGACCAGCGACGTGCTTGCCAAAGTCGAGGCGCTGCTGGTCGAGGTCGGCAGCAGCAAGTCGAAGCTGGTGGCGGTCAACATCTTCCTGCCGCAGATCGGTGATTTCGAGGCCATGAACAGCATCTACGATGCCTGGATCGATCCTGCCCGCCTGCCGGCGCGGGCCTGCGTCGAGGCGCGGCTTGCCGACCCTGATCTCCGCATCGAAATCACCGCGGTCGCGGCGGTCTGACCATGCACACCGGCCTCGCCCACACGCTCGATTTCGACCGCGACGGCAAGACGCTCAGCCATCTAAGCATTCCGTTCTCGATCGATCGCTCGCCCTACTTTCAGGTCAAGGTGCCGATCTGCCTCATCCGCAATGGCGACGGCCCGTCACTGCTTTTGATGGCCGGCAATCACGGCGACGAATATGAGGGCGAGCTGTCGCTGGCAAAACTGGCGCGCCGGCTCGATCCGAAGCGGATCAAGGGCCGCATCACCATCATGCCGATGGCCAACGCCCCTGCGGTGATGGCCGCCAAGCGCTGCTCGCCGCTCGACGGCGGCAATCTCAACCGGGCGTTTCCCGGCGATCCCTCGGGAACGCCGACAAGCCGGCTCGCCAATTTCCTTGAGACGGAGCTGTTTCCTCGTCACGACGTCGTCTTCGATATCCATTCGGGCGGCACGTCGATGGAGCATCTGCCGACCGCGCTGGTCGAACGCAACGCCGATCCCGAGCGCCACCGGCGTGGCGTCGAGCTGATGCGCACGCTCGGCATGCCCTACGGCTTTATCGCTGACAACGGCCAGGCCTCGCCAACCTCGATGGGCGCAGCGCGCCGCGCCGGCGCCGTCGGCGTCAGCGGTGAGTTCGGCGGCGGTGGCACCGCAACGGTCGATTCGATGGCGATCACGGCCCGCGCGCTCGACCGTCTGATGATAGCAATGGGTGTGGTCGACGCGCCGGTTCTTGGCGCGGGCGAAAAGCCTTCGGCGCCGACAAGGCTGCTGTCCCTGTCCAGGCACAGCCAGGGCCTCTATGCCACCCGCCGCGGCTGGTTCGAGCCCGCCGCCAGGCTCGGCGACAGTGTCACTTCAGGACAATTGGCCGGCTGGTACCACGATCTCGAGCGGCTCGATGTTGCCGAGGAGGCCCTGCATTTCGCCGAAAGCGGCTTGGTGCTGTCGCGCCGGCTGCACACGATGTGTGAGGCGGGCGACTGCCTAATGCAGGTCGCAGAGCCGGTCGACGGCTGAGCCAAAGGCAGAGGATATTCCATGCAGCAACTGTCCATGTGGACCTATCCCTGGGACATCCAGGATCTCGGCCTGGAGACGGTCGAACGTGATCTTGTCGAGCGCGCCGGGCTCAACATGATCAGCCTGGCGACATCCTATCATGCCGGGCGCTTCCTGCAGCCGCGCAGCCCGCGCCGCAAGGCCTATTTCCCTGAGGACGGCACCATCTATTTCAAGCCGACCGCTGCGCGCTGGGGAAGTCTAGCCATCCAGCCCAAGGTGGCTGACGTGATCACTGAGGGCGGCGACGTGCTCGGTCAGCTCATCCGCCGTCGCGACGCGGGCGGACTAGGAGTTTCGTGCTGGACGGTCTGCCTGCACAACACCCGCCTGGGCATGCTGCATCCGCAGGCCGTCACCCGCAACGCCTTCGGCGATGCCAATTACTACAATCTCTGCCCCTCCCATCCCGATGCGCGCGCCTATGTCCGCGCGCTGATCGCCGACATCTCGCACAGCTACCGGCCGGACCGGATAGAACTTGAAAGCCCGTCCTTCATGGGCTTTGCCCATGAATACCATCACGAGAAGGACGGTGTCGGGCTGACGCCGGAAGACGATTTTCTTTTGTCTCTGTGCTTCTGTCCGTCCTGCGTCTCCCGTGCGGCAAAAGCCGGCATCGATGCCGAGGCGGCGAGCAAGCTCACCAGGCAATGGATCGTCGAGACCTGCGAGCGTGCGGTGCCTGAGCGGCGCTTTCCCAATTTTCCCGCCTGCGGGCTCGACGCCTTTGCCCCATGGCCGGAACTCCATGCCTATCTCTTGTGGCGATTCGAGCCAGTGACCAGCCTGGTCGCCGAACTGCGCGAGGTAGCCGATCCCACGACGGGGGTCGTTATTATCGATCTGAAAGACGGCTGGCTTGGCGGTTGCGATCTGGCAGCGCTGGGCAAGGTCTGCGACGGGGCGATCCTGTGCGCCTACGACATGCAGGCCGGCGATGTCGCCAGCCTGATGGCGGCCGGCCGTGCGGCACTGGGCGCGGACAAATTCCTCGGCGCCGGCTACCGGCTGTTCTATCCGGAAATGGCCCGCCCCGACATCCTGGCGGCCAAGATGAAGCCGGCGCTGGCGCCCGGTGTTGACAGCATCAATTTCTACAATTACGGCCTCATTCCAGCCGCGCGGCTCGACTGGATCGGCGCTGTTCGGCGGTCTTGAGCCAGCCGGCCAATGCTCGTCGGCCACGAGGCGTTGAGGCCGGATTCGCGCGCGAGCGCTGCCAGGTGAATCAAATCAGCGAAACCTGAAGCGATCCATGGTGTAATCCGGGTAGGCGTCCATCGTGTCGAACAGATCGAACAGGTCAGGGGTCTCCGCCAATATTCCTGACAGAACCAGCACCGTGGCCACGCCGGCAGCAAGTCCGCCAGCGATGTCGTGTTCGACACTGTCGCCGACGCAGACCACAGTGCTGCGGTCTGGATTGCCTGCCAGCGCTAGCGCGGCGCCGAATATGGCGGGGTAAGGCTTGCCGATACGCGTGACGCTACCACCGAGGTCCTCGTAGAGATCCGCCAGCCGGCCGGCGCCGAAGCGCGGCCCCACTGCCGTCAGCATGATCTTGTCAGGGTTGGTGCAGAAGCATGGCACCTGCCGCACCGCAGCCGGCGCAAGAAGCCGGCGATAGTGCTCGAGATCGTAGCGGTCGCCCTCGCTGGCCGAAATCAGCACCAGCCCGGCATCGTCACCGTCCTTGGTCAATGCGAAGGGCAGACCTTCGATCGCCGAGCGGTCATCGTCGCGGCTTATCAACAGGCATTTCGTGTTTGGCAGTAGCTTTCCGGATACCGCCATGTCGTGGAAGAACTCCCACGCGACCTCGCCGGAAGAAACAAAATGGTCCCAGCTTCCCGGTTCGAAGCCGAGCTTTAGCAGCCGGCTCTCGTTGGGCCCCGCCCGCTTGCCGGAGTTCGAGATCAGCACAATGGTCTTGCCGGCGCGCTTCAGCGTCGACAGTGCTTCCACCGCCCCTGGATAGGGGCTGGCGCCGTCATGCAGCACGCCGAACTGATCGAGCAGGAAAACATAATAGCGCTCGGCCAGCTGGTTGACGCCGGTGAGGTGTTCGACTGTTTTCGCGCTCATAGAAGCCCCGCCGCGCTTGCGCCCGTCAGCGCCAGTCGCGCCGTGCCGGCGGCGGCTTCGTCCGAAAGTGCCGGCAGGAAATCAACACCAAGTCTGCGCCGCCGGATCGCCGTCCAGGCGGCATTCGCCGCACCGCCGCCGACGCTTCTGACCGACGTCAGCCGCGGCGCGCCGAGCTCGGCGAGCTTGTCATAACCGAGCGCCTCGATCGCGGCGATACCCTCCAACATGGCTTTCAGATAGTCGGCGTCCTCCACCGGTCGGGGCACAAGACGCGGCGGCAGTGCCGGATCGGCGATCGGAAAGCGTTCGCCTGCAGTGGCAAGAGGATAGTAGTCGAGGCCGGTCTCGGTCATCGGGTCGATCGCCATGCTCAGCTCGACGATGCGCGCCAGAGGGAAATGCTGTGTCAGCACCTTGCCGCCGGAGTTCGATGCGCCGCCCGCCAGCCAGACATCTCCAAGCCGATGGCTGTAGATGCCGAAGCGTGGCGCCGAGATAGGCCGGTCGGACAGGATCTTGACGGTCAACGACGACCCCAGCGCGGTGACGCCGTCGCCTATTGCCGCGGCACCTGTCGCCAGGAACGAGGCGCAGCCATCGGTCGTTCCGGCGACGACGGCGATTTCGCGCGGTAAGCCGAACACATCCGCGGCATCCGCGGTGAGCTTGCCGACGACATCGCCCGGCCTGGCGACACCGGGCAGCAACTCCATGCGCATTTCGGTGGCCGCAATCCAGTCCGGCCAGCAGCGGGCCGTGGCGTCGTAACCGGTTTTCAAGGCATTGTTCTCGTCGCTGACATCGAAACGACCGGAGAATTGTCCCGCGATCCAGTCCGCCTGATGCAGCACCGCGGCAACACCGGGCGTGCGCTGGAACCAGAGCGCCTTGGCAAGACCGGACGTTGCCCCAAGTGCGGCACTGGTCGCTGGGGCTTCGCGAGCGATCGCGACCAGAATGGCGTTGTCGGCGACCGTATCGTTGTACATCAACGGCTCGGCCAGCGGCCGCCCGGCGCCGTCGACCGGCAGCAACGTACCTGAAGTGCCGTCAACAGCGATCGATCGGACCGCTGTTCGGTCGATGCCCGAAAGCAGTTCCGCCAGCGCTGCGCTGACCGCTGACCACCACACTGCAGGGTCGCGGGCATTCCAGCCAAACAACTCGAGCGAAATGGCGGAACGCGCGGCAATGGAAAAATCCGGACGCATGGCGACCGCGCGCGCGCCGGACGTGCCGATGTCGATGCCTATGGCAAGCGGCGTGTCAGCGGCTGGCGGCATTGAGTTTCTGGCGATACTTCTCGGCGTCCCAGTTGACCAGTTCATCGTTCTCGGCGGCGGTGAGGTAGTTCAGCCGCGCTGCAATGTCGATGCGTGCCGTCACGTCGGCAAGGCAGCGTTGCATGGCGTCGGCGCCCGCACTGGCATCGCCGCGCATCAGCACGCCCAGCCCGGGAAACAGGATCGCCACGGGGTTTGCACCGCACCGCTCGATGACGCGCGGCACATCCTCACCGGGGTTTGCCACCACCGACCCCCGACCCAGAAAGATGACGTGATCGGGGTAGAGGCTGCCCCCGGACGCCATGCGGCGGCTTTCGGGATCGATGGCGACCGCGTGCGCCTCGATTTCCGCCGGCAGCCTGTAACCGGTTTTCCCGGCCAGCGCCGCCAATCCCGCAACATCCGGTTCCGCCACTTGGCGCGCCGGCCGCGCCAGAAGCAGCGTGACGCGGCGCAGCAGCACTTCGGCCTCGGCGACGGTATCGGCCGCGACGACCAGCCCGTGATTGGCAAGGATCAGCACGTCGACCCCAGCCTGAAGCCGCTCGGCAATACCCTGGGCAAGCGGCAGGCCTGGCCGGAAATAAGGAACATACGCCCATTTGAGACCATCAAGGCGTCTGGCGGCTTTCACCTCGCAATTGGCCTGTACCGCCAGCGAAATGGTTTCGACGCAATGGACATGCAGGACGACGCGCTGCGGCATCAGCGCGTGAACGGTGGTTTCAATCGAAGGGCGCAGGCGCCGGGCGTTGAGCGTCTCGATGGCGAAGATCTGCGGCTGGTCGGCGGCGCTGTCGCGCTGTTCGACAGCCCTGAGCAGCGGCGCCATGGCCACCGGCACCATGATATCTTCGGAGAGCGCATCCTTCAGCCATGTGCCGGAAGCCTTGATCCACAGCGTGTCGCCGGCTTTCAGCGAGGTGTTGCCGCCGGCGGCCTGGGTCAGGTTTGGATTGCGCCCGATGCTGGCCGAAAGCGCCCGCAAGGCAGTCATTTCCTGCGCATCCGCATAGGTCGCCATGGCGCATTTCCTCTATCAGCTCCGCCAGCCTCGCAGCTTCGGATACCCGTCGTGGGATGTTGATGTGTATCGCAGATGCGAGCGACTTACGTCAATGGTGATCTAATTTCATCAAAGGTTCTTGCAATCGGAAAGATGTTGAGTAAGTTACGTCAAATGCTGCGGCAAAAACGGCTCCTGGGAGGAAAAACGATTGAGCGACTCCGGCCGCCAGCGTCAGATCGTCGAGTTGCTGCGGGATCGCCCCTTCGCGTCGGTGCGCGAACTGCAGGAGCAGCTCGGCGTGTCGGCGGCGACGGTGCGGCGCGACATCGACAAGATCGACGAGGCCGGTGAAGCACGGAAGGTCTATGGCGGCATCTCGGCGCTCGACGGCGCTTCACAGGCGGGTGTTGCCTATGCCAGGCCCTATGACGAGAACCGCGACCTCGCGGTCGAGGCCAAGCGGCAGATCGCCGCTCTCGCGGCCACGATGGTGCGCGACGGCGATGCGGTCATCGTGCATGGCGGTTCGACCTGCTTCCACCTTGGGGTCAAGCTGGCTGAGCGCAGCATCCGTCTCTATACCAATTCGATGCCGCTCGCGGCCTATCTGAGCGACCACGGCCATTGCAGCCTGACCGTTGCCGGCGGCGATCTGCATCGTGAGCCGGGCATCATCCATTCACCGACCCAGGCGGAGCCGTTCTACGCATCGAAGTTCTTTCTCGGCGCGCAAGGCCTTGGCCAGGAGGGCGTGCTGGAATCGCACCCGCTGCTGGTCCGCTCCATCGCCGATCTCAGCCTGTGTGCCGACCAGATCGTGGTGCTGGCCGACAGCCGCAAACTGTCGATCCACGCCCGTAACATCGCGCTGCCCTTGTCGCGCATCGGCACGCTGGTGACCGATGACGGCCTGTCCGACGTCGACGCGCGCATGCTGGAAGACGCGGGCGTCATGGTGCGCATCGCTTCGGCTTCGGGAGCCATCCAGTGAAGATGGCCGTCCTCGATTTCGGCAAGACCAATTCGAAGCTGTTCGTCTTCGCTCAGGACGGGCGCATCGTCGACGAGCGCCGGACCCGGCCGAACTGGATGCGCAAAGATGGCTTCAGCGTGCTTGATGAGGCAGCACTTCGCAATTGGGCGGTTCGCGCCGTAAGCGAGGCCACCGACATCCATGGCGTAGAGGGCGTGATGGTGTCGGGCCATGGCTGCACCTTTGCCCTGGTCGACGAGGCGGCGCTGACGCATCCGATACTCGACTACGAGCAAGAGCCGCCGGCTGATATTGCCGCGCAAATAGATCGCCTCGTTCCGGATTTCACCGAGACCTTCTCGCCGCGATTGCCGCTCGGCTTCAACTACGGTCGCCACATGCTGTGGCTACAGGCGGTGCAACCCGGTGCATTCACGGCCGCGAAATCGATCCTCGGCTATCCACAATACTGGAGCTGGCGGTTTGGCGGCCGGGCGGTCTCGGAAGTGTCCTATCTCGGCTGCCACTCGCATTTATGGGCGCCGCGCAAGCGCGACTTCAGTTCGCTGGTCGATATTGAGGGCTGGCGCGACCGGATGCCCGCTTTCGAGCGGGCGGGCTCGGTTGTCGGCGAGCAACGCCTCGGCGATACGAAGCGGCGGATCGCCATCCACAATGGTGTCCATGACAGCAATGCCGCGCTCCATGCCTATCGCCGGCAGGAGCTTGGCCCGGTCACCGTCGTCTCGACCGGCACCTGGGTCGTCGTGCTTAATCCGGATTGCCTGCTCGACGCGCTCGATGGCCAGCGCGACATGCTGGTCAATGTCGATGTCGACGGCGGCCCTGTGCCGACCATCCGCTTTATGGGCGGGCGCGAATTCGCCACGATCAGCGACGGCTGGCAAGGCGCGATCGCGCCGGCGACAGTGCAGCGGGTGATCAACGCCGGCAGCATGGCGCTGCCGAGCTTCGCGCCGGGCGGCCCAATGCCCGGCCGCGCCGGCAAATTGGTCGGCCGCATGCCAAGCGCCGAGGAACGCGCAGCCGTGGCGCTGCTCTACGTCGCGCTGATGGTCGACCTCTGCCTCGACCAGATCCATTCGGATAACACCGTGATCGTCGATGGCGGACTGAACGCTGGCGGCCTGCTCGCCGGGCTAGTGGCGCAACTGCGTCCCAGCCAGGCCTTCCTGCAAGGGGCCACACTGGAGGGCAGCGCCACCGGGGCGGCGGCGCTGGCCTTCGAGACCGTCGGCCGCGAATTTGCCGCGGAAGTGCCGGAGCCCGTGCGTGCCGCAAGCTTCACCGGACTTGCCCGATATCGCGACACATGGCGTGGCCTCATCGGCGAGCAGGGCATCCCCCGCGCGGCAGCGGGAGGCGCACGGTGATCGTCGCTGCTCAGGCCGAAGTCACGCGCCAGCCAGTGCTGGAAATGCGGCACATCTCGAAGACGTTCGGGCCAGTCCGCGCCCTGCAGGACGTGTCGCTGACCGTCCATGCCGGCGAAGTCCATGCGCTGATGGGTGAAAACGGTGCTGGCAAGTCGACTTTGATGAAGGTGCTGTCCGGCGCCTATCGGCCTGATGCCGGCGGCGAGATACTGATCGACGGCGTGCCGGTCGCCACCGGCGACCCGATCAAGGCGCGGGCTCACGGCATTGCGGTTATCTATCAGGAACTGTCGCTGGCGCCCAACCTGACGGTCGCGCAGAACATCTTCCTCGGCAATGAGCCGAGGCGTTTCGGCATCGTCGACCGCGACCAATGCTACCGGCGCAGCAATGAGATCATCAAGCGTCTCGGCGTGTCCTTCTCCGCACGGGCCCAGGTTTCCAGCCTGTCGCTCGGCGAGCGTCAGCTGGTCGAAATCGCCCGCGCGCTTTCGACCAGCGCGCGCATCATCGTCATGGACGAGCCAACCACCTCTCTGACCTCGCGCGAGACCGACCGTCTGTTCGAGGTCATCGCGACGCTGAAGTCGCAAGGCATCGCCATCATCTACATCAGCCACCGCATGGAAGAGGTCTACCAGTTGGCCGACCGTGTCAGCGTGCTGCGCGACAGCGGCTATGTCGGCACACTCGAGCGCGCCGAGCTGAACGCCTCGCGCCTCGTCTCGATGATGGTTGGCCGCGACCTGTCCGCTTTTTACAGGAAGGATCATCGCCCGCCGGACAGCAAGCGCGCGGTCGCCTTGTCGGTGCGCGGCATGGCGGACGGCAATCTCCTGAAGAACTGCTCCTTCGAATTGCACAAGGGCGAGGTACTGGCTCTGGCTGGCCTTGTCGGCTCGGGCCGCACCGAACTCGCGCGACTGATCTTCGGCGCCGACAGACGCATCGCCGGCACGCTGGAACTCGACGGCAAGCCCGTAACCATCGGCTCGCCAAGCGAGGCACTGAATGCCGGCATCGCCTATCTCACCGAGGACCGCAAGGAGCTCGGCCTGTTCCTCGACATGTCGATATCCGACAACATCAGCATGGGCGTGCTGGCCAGGGATGCGCGGCCCGGCGGCTTGCGGGATTTCAAAGCCGCCGAGAGACGTGCTGCCACGGCCGTTTCGGATCTCTCCATCCGCACCAGGTCGGTACAGGCCAATGCGGGTTCGCTGTCGGGCGGCAACCAGCAGAAAGTGTTGCTTGCCCGCCTGCTCGAGACCGAGCCGCAAGTGGTCATCCTGGATGAACCGACGCGCGGCGTCGATGTCGGAGCGAAGTCGGAAATCTACCGGCTGATCGACAATCTCGCCAAAAAGGGCATCGCCATCCTGATGATCTCCAGCGAACTGCCGGAGGTGATCGGCGTTGCCGACCGCGTGCTGGTAATGCGCGACGGCACGATTGCCGGCGAGGTTACGGCGTCCAAAGACCAGCCGCTGCGCCAGGAAGCAATTATGGAACTTGCAACGGGAGCGGCCAAGGGATGACCGACAAGGCGACCGAGATCAGTGGCCAGGCTGTCGGCAGGAGCCGGCGGTTGCGCACCGCCTTCGCCGCCCTTGGCATGCTGCCGATCCTGATCCTGCTGGCGGTCGGCTTTCAGTTGATGAACGCGCGCTTCTTCACCCAGACCAATTTGCTGATCGTCATGCAGCAATCGTCGATCAACATTGTGCTGGCAGCGGGCATGACCTTCGTCATCCTGACCGGCGGGATCGACCTGTCCGTCGGCTCGATACTTGCCGCCTCGGCGATGGTGGCGGTGATGGTGTCGCTGGTGCCTGATTGGGGACTGCTGGGCGTGCCGGCGGCCATTCTCGTCGGCCTCGGCTTCGGCGTCATCAACGGGCTGCTGATCGCCTATATCAGACTGCCGCCCTTCATCGTCACGCTGGGGTCGCTGACCGCTGTGCGCGGCGTCGCCCGCCTGCTCGGCCAGGACACCACGGTGTTCAACTCGGACCTGCCGTTCGACTTCATCGGCAACGGTGCGCTGTTCGGCGTTCCCTGGCTGGTCATCATCGCCTTGTCGGTCGTGGTGCTGTCCTGGCTGGTGCTCAAGCGCACCGTGCTCGGCACCTGGATCTATGCCGTCGGCGGCAATGCCGAAGCGGCGCGGCTGACCGGCATCAAGGTGCCGCTGGTGCTGCTCTTTGTCTATGGCGTTTCCGGCCTGCTGGCCGGCCTTGGCGGCGCCATGTCAGCGGCCCGGCTCTATGCGGCCAACGGGCTGCAGCTTGGGCAGTCTTACGAACTCGACGCCATTGCCGCGGTCATTCTCGGCGGCACCAGCTTCGTCGGCGGCGTCGGCTCGATCTGGGGTACGCTGATCGGTGGCCTGATCATAGCGGTGCTATCCAACGGGCTCATCTTGGCCGGTGTCTCGGACATCTGGCAGTACATCATCAAGGGATTGGTCATCATCGTGGCAGTCGCCCTCGACCGCTACAGGCTCCAGGCAGGAGCGAGAACGTGATTGACCTTGGTCGCCGGCGTAAACGACCGGTTTGTGTAACGCACCGTGAGAGGCGCGGGGCAATTGGAGGAAAGCAATGAAGACCATCGCTAAACTGCTCTGCGGCGTCGCACTCGCGGCCGCCGCCATCGCGCCCGCATCGGCCAAGGACCTCAACAAGGTCGGCATCTCGGTCGGCCTGCTCGGCAACCCCTTCTTCGTCGCCACCATCAAGGGCATCGAGGACGCAGCCAAGAAGATCAACCCGAAGGTCGAGGTAACCTCAGTGTCGGCCGACTACGACCTCAACAAGCAGGTCTCTCAGGTCGATTCCTTCATCGCCGCCGGGGTCGACGTGATCATGCTCAATGCGGTCGATGCCAAGGCGATCGGCCCGGCGGTGAAGAAGGCGCAAGCAGCGGGCATCGTCGTTGCCGCCTTCGACGTCTCGGCGCCAGGCGCCGACGTCACCGTGATGACCAACAACGTCAAGGCCGGCGAAGAGGCCTGCCAGTATCTGGTCGACCACACCGGCGGCAAGGGCGACTACGTTATCCTCAACGGCCCGGCGTCGTCGTCGATCCTGGAGCGGGTGAAGGGCTGCAAGGACGTCCTTGCAAAACACCCCGACATCAAGATCCTCTCCGACGACCAGAATGCCGAAGGCTCGCGCGACGGCGGCCTGAAGGTCTTCCAGTCGCTGCTCACCCGCTTCGACAAGATCGATGCGGTGTTTGCCATCAACGATCCGACGGCGATCGGCGCCCAGCTTGCGGCCAAGCAGCTCAATCGCTCGGAGTTCATCTTCACCGCAGTGGATGGCGCTCCCGATATCGAGAAGGAACTCGCTTCCGGCACCTCGATGATCAAGGCCTCGGCTTCGCAGGATCCCTACGTGATGGCTGGCCAGTCGCTGACGATGGCGGCTGAGCTGCTTGCCGGCAAGAAGCCGGCGGAGCCGACCGTGCTGCTCGACCCGAAGCTGATCACGGCCGAGAACCTGAAAGACTACAAGGGCTGGACCGCAGCCCGCTAAGCCTCCCAAGGCCGATGCGGCCGGGGCAACCCGGCCGCATCTCAATTCCAGAAACGGGAGACGATCATGTCGCGCATCGGTATTCATTCCTTCGTCTGGTCGGCGAGTTCGGCGCAAGGCGACCTCGAACGCACGCTGGCCAACACCAGAGAGGCCGGCTTCGACCTGATCGAGTTCTCCTATCTTGACCCGGCCAATGTCGACGTTGGCGGGTTGGCCAGGCGCATCGCCGACCTCAAGCTCGGCGTCGCGATCAGCATCGGCCTGCCGGCCGACGGCGACATTTCGAGTGCCGACAAGGCGGTTGCCGCGCGCGGCGTCGAGATCCTCAACGAGACGATCGCGCTCACCCGCGATCTCGGCGGCCAGAAGATTGGCGGCATCCTCAGCACCAGCCACGGCTTGCAGACGCAGGCGCCGACGCGCGATCAGTGGAACCGCAGCGCGGGGACACTTGCGAAGGTTGCGGAGACGGCCAAGGCCGCCGGCGTCACGCTCAACCTGGAGATCGTCAACCGCTTCGAAAGCAATCTGCTCAACACCGCTTCACAAGGCCTGGCCTTCATCGCGGACACCGGCTCCGACAACATCTTCCTGCATCTCGATACCTTCCACATGAACATCGAGGAGGCCGATGTCGGACTGGCTATCCGCCATGCCGCTGACAAGATCGGCTATGTCCATATCGGCGAGAGCCATCGCGGTTTCCTCGGCACCGGCAATATCGACTTTGCCGCCATCTTCGATGCGCTGACCGCAATCGGCTATAGGGACGACCTCAGCTTTGAATCCTTCTCGTCGAAGATCGTCGACGAGAACCTCTCACGGAAGACCGCGATCTGGCGCAATCTGTGGGCCGACAATATGGAATTGGCCCGGCATGCGCGCGCCTTCATCTCAATCGGGCTGGAGACGGCGCAGCGCAAGGCAGAGCTTGTCGCATCGAGACATCGTCCTTAGCAGGAGCGCGCTGCCAAAGCGCCAATGTTGTCGTTCATCCGGCCCGCGCGTTACGTGCAAGGAATCGACGTCGGAGGCGCTGAGTGTGGCGGAGGCAGTCGAGCGGGGTGACGCTGACGAGAGCTTTCTGATTTTGGCTCACGAAACGCAATAAAATCAACATCTTCATACGCCCTCCGGGGCCATCCGATCTCCATACTGGACGGGGATGACGTTTGACACAGCGCGGCGGAAGGAAGCAGGATGGCTGATAGAGTCGACATCGCATAATGATGTCACTATATAGCGGCGGCTTCGACCGTGTAGCTGTGGCTGTGTACCACGAAGCAGCAGAAAATGTGTTACGCGTTGTGATCCCTATTGTGATACAAATCGGCCGTCGACAGCAGGAAAAGATCGTAAGAACAACAGCATAGAGCCGAAGCCGATCCCGGCCAACGTACCACTCTATCAAACAATCAGAACGTGCTCATTGAACCCTTCCCTTCATTCGGCTCTTCGGACCTCCGACAAGATCAACTTGCCGGGCGAAGCCGACTCGGTTCGAATGGCAGCATGCATCCTTTACCGGGTGCGGACGTTTACGGTTACCAACCGGCATAGCCGCCAGGGAAAAGCAGTATGAGTGAACATGCGATCGAGTTCTTGCGCGGATGGATCGGTGAAAAGGTCCACTGCCAGCACTCGCCGGTAAAGATCGAGAAGCAGGCCGAGACCCTCGCCAAGGAGTGCGCGGCCAAGGCCGCTGAGGTCGGCATTCCGCTGGAAGATATCCAGGAAGAAGTCGGCGACATCCAGGAACTGATCGCATCGCGGCTCGAAGAGGCGGCCGAGGCCGACCAGAGCAACGCGGCCAAGCCGTGACGCAACAGGCCTGGCGCCGCCAGGCCTTGTCCTCTATCCAAATCGATCTTTCAGCCAGGCCTTCGGCAGCGCCGGCACGAAATTGCCGTCGCGTCCGCTCATATCCTCATTGGCGACCATTGCATTGAGGATCGCCTCCTCTACGCCTTGCGCCACCGCATCGAAGAACGGATCGATATCGACGTCCGGGATGTAAGCGACGTTTACGGTTCGTCCCGATGGTGCAAGTGCTGCTTGCGGATTGGCGGTGGTGAAGGCCAGAAAAATGTCGCCCGAACTGTGGTAGCCGAAGCCGCCTGTCATGGCGATGCCGAGCGGCACGCGCTTTGCCAGCCGCTTCATCTGGTGCGGCAGAAATGGCGCATCGGTGGCGACGATGGCGATGATCGAGCCCTTTTCGGCACGCGGCGTGCCTTCGCGCATCGCCGGCTCTACCAGATCAGGCCCGACGCGGGCGCCGCGCAGTGTGAAATTGCGCCGCTTGCCGAAATTCGCCTGCACGAATACGCCGACCGTATGCCTGATGCCCTGCCACTCGACGATGCGCGATGCCGTGCCCGAGCCGGCCTTGAAGCCAAAGGCAATCATGCCGGTGCCGCCGCCGACACTGCCTTCCTCGATCGCTCCACCGGCGGCACCGTCGAGCGCGGCTTCGACATCTTCGAAGCCGACGTGATGACCGTTGATGTCGTTGAGGAAACCATCATAGGTCTCCGCCGCAACCGGCAGGCCCCAGCCGCTGTCGAGCGCCGGCGGCAGCACGCGTTGCATCCAACGCAGCGTGCCGTCGCGGGTAACGCCGCAGGAATGCGTGTTGGTGATCGTGACCGGCAGGTTGAAGGCGCCGACTTCCTCGATAATGTGCGACCCCGTCAACTCGCCATTGCCGTTCTGGCTGAAGACACCGGCAAACACCGGCGTGGCGAGCTCAGCCAACGGCCGCGGCAGGATGGCGGTGACGCCGGTGCGCACCGGCCCCGTGCCAACCTCGAGCAGACCCTCGCCGGAAATCAGCGTCGCATAGCCGACCGATACGCCGGGCACATCGGTGATGGCGTTGAAGCCGCCCGGCGTGCCCTCGAAGGCAATGCCGAAAGCACGGGCGCGCGGCTTGCCCGCCGGCGTTTGAAGATGCGGGTCATGTCCGGTCATGCGGTCCTCTAAAAAAGCGAGCCCTGATTGCCCGGTTCTTTCGGTTTGCTGGCCGTCGGCTTTGCGGCGGGTTTGCTGGCGGGCGGCGTGGCCGCTGGTTTGGCAACGGCCTGCACCCGCTCGGCGTCGCCGGTCGCGACTGCATTTACGATGCCGTCGGCGAACTCCAGCTGCAGGCCAGCGCCCGGCGCCACATCAACTGCCAGTTTGATCACCGCGCCGTCGGCATCCTTGACCAGTGCGAAGCCGCGGGCCAGCACAGCCTTGTGCGACAGCGTTGCCATCAGCCTCTCGGATTGGACGATGCGGCCGCGCAGTCGCTCCAGCCTGAGCAGTACCGCTTGCGTGCCGCGTCTCGTCAAAGCTGTCAGCAGATCCCTCTGCACGGTTTGCCGCCGTGCCGTTGGCTCGATCGTAATGCGGCCTTGCAGCAAAGCCAGTTGCTGCCTGTGCCGTTGCAGGGATGCTTTCGCACATTTTGGCAACTGATCCGCCGCACGATTCAACTCCGCGCGCCGGGCTCTCGCCAATGCGCGCAGCGCCCCTTGGGCGCGCAAAAGGTTGCGGTCGTTGGTGCGTCGCGCCTCGGCAATCCGCCGCGACAGCGTTGCCGGAGTGAGCTTCACGGCGAAGAACCGAGCTTGCTTTCTTTCGGTGGAGACCATCAGCCCCCGGCTAAGCCGGCTGGCCGCCTCGTCCAGCCGCCGTCGCGGCAGCGCCAGCAACTGGTCGGGCGAGGGCAGCGCGCGGGCGGCCGCACGCGAGGCCTGCCGCTTGCGTTCGAAATTGCGCAAGGTAGCTGCTTTGAGCCGTGCGCCAAGACTGGCTAGTGTCGCTTCGAGGTCCGCTTTCACCGGCACCGCGATCTCCGCCGCACCTGTCGGCGTCGGTGCCCGCATGTCGGCGACGAGATCGATCAAGGTCCAGTCGGTCTCGTGGCCGACGGCCGAAATCACCGGGATGCGCGAGGCAGCGACGGCGCGCGCCAGCCCTTCATCGTTGAACCCCCAGAGGTCCTCGAGGCTGCCGCCGCCGCGCGCCACGATCAGAAGGTCGGGCGGCACGATCGCTCCATCCCAGGCCAGCGCGTTGAAGCCGTTGACGGCCGCCGTCACTTCCGCCCCCGCCGTCTCGCCCTGCACTCTCACCGGCCAGACCAGCACATGCAGCGGAAAGCGGTCCTTGATGCGATGGATGATGTCACGGATCACCGATCCGGTCGGCGAGGTGACGACGCCGATGGTGCGCGGCATGAAGGGCAGCCGCCGCTTGCGGCCGGCATCGAACAGCCCTTCGGCCTGCAGTCGCCGCTTGCGCTCTTCCAAAAGCGCCATCAGCGCCCCGGCGCCGGCGGGTTCTAGATTGTCGATGACGATCTGGTAGTTGGATTTGCCGGGATAGGTGGTGAGTTTGCCGGTGGCGATCACCTCCATCCCCTCTTCGGGGCGGAATTTCAGCCGGCTCATCGTGCCTTTCCAGACCACGGCATCGAGCCGCGCGCGGTCGTCCTTCAGGGTGAAATAGGCATGGCCGGAAGAGTGCGGCCCACGATAGCCGGAAATTTCGCCGCGCACCCGCACATGGCCGAAGACATCCTCGACCGTGCGCTTCAGCGCGCCGGAAATCTCGCTCACCGTGTATTCGGTGGCATTGGTTCGTGATTCGGATTCTGCGTCGCTCATCGGCCGATTGAGCGGCTGTTGTCGCTCCGCGTCAAGATTCCATAACTTGATCTTAAGCCTGTCCTGATTGACTCTGGGCCAAGGAGGACGCATGAGCGCCCGCAGACAACGCAGCCCGTTGACGTTCCAGGTCACCCTGACGGTGCTGACGCTTGCCGTTTTTGCACTGGCCATCGTTGTCGGCTTCGGCCTTTACGCCACCATGCAGGCCGACCGGGTCTCGCTCGAGCGGCAGAAGGTTTTCCTGGCCAACGGCCTGCAGGACCAGGTCGCCGCGGTAAAGCGCGAGCAGGAAAGCGTCGCCGTCTGGGATGATTCCGTTATCAACGCCAAGGCCGGCAACCAGACCTGGATGGCAGAGAATCTCAGCGTCTGGATGTCCTCGTATTACGGCCACAACCGGGTCTATGTGCTGGACGACGCCAAC
Source organism: Mesorhizobium sp. M0001 (assembly GCF_040324255.1). Lineage (NCBI taxonomy): Bacteria > Pseudomonadati > Pseudomonadota > Alphaproteobacteria > Hyphomicrobiales > Phyllobacteriaceae > Mesorhizobium > Mesorhizobium sp. M0001. The sequence continues at coordinate 34,899 of NZ_JAMYVS010000011.1, read as the reverse complement.
CGGCCGGTCCACGCCATGCGCGAAGGCAAGGTCGTGTCGCCTGCCGTCTTTGGCGAGGACGAACCCGCTTTGCGGCCGACCATCGCCAGGTTGCGCCAGATGATGAGCAAGGACGCAAGCCAGGCCGGCGCAAAATTCGTTGCCGACGATCTGGTCTCGCTTGGCGGTCAGCCTGCCATACTCAGCGTCATGCCTCTGGTGCCGAGTTCGGATCGCGTCACCCAGGCATCCGGCAGCGAATATCTGCATGTCTCCATAGAGTTCATCAACGACGCGGTGATCGGCAAGATCGCGCAGAAATATCTTCTGGCGGGGGCGCATCTCCTGCCGATGGCTCAGCCGCTTGGCTCGGCTGCCATTCCGCTTATCGACAAACAGGGTGTCATCCTCGGCTATATTGCCTGGGACCAGGAACGGCCCGGCCTGACGCTGGTGGGCAAGGCCAGCCCGGCCCTAGCTCTGGCCGCGCTGGTTGCGGCGAGCGTGCTCGCCTTTCTGCTCCGGCGTCTGCGCCGTGCGTCATCGGCGCTGCAGACCAGCCAGGCCCAGGCGCAATATCTCGCCTTTCACGACACGCTCACCGGCCTGCCCAACCGGGCACTGTTCGAGGACAGGCTGCGGCGTGCCTTGCTTACCTCCGGCAATGAAAGCAAGGTCGCGCTGCTTTATCTCGATCTAGATCGCTTCAAGCATGTCAACGACACGCTTGGTCACCCGGCAGGCGACGAACTCGTGCGCCAGACGGCGGCCAGGCTTCAGCATACGGTTCGCGACGTCGACACGGTGGCAAGACTGGGTGGCGACGAATTCGCGGTGATCCTGATCGATGTCCGCGACGTAAGGAACGCCGAGGATATTTCCGAGAGGGTGCTGCAGAAACTGCAGGAGCCGTTCAAGCTGATGGACGATCAGGTCTTTATCAGCGCCAGCATCGGCATAGCCTTGTCGACAGGCCCTGATGCCGACGCAGACGATCTGCTGCGCAAGGCCGACATCGCGCTCTACGAAGCCAAGAAGAACGGCCGTGGCCGCTACCAGGTCTTCGCCGGCGACATGGACGACCTTTTGCTGCGCAAGCGCAAGGTCGAGAGCGAGCTGCGCAGCGCGCTGAATGGCGGCACCGGTATCAAGCTCGCCTACCAGCCGGTCTTTGCCAGCGACGGCAAGACCATTGTCGGCGCCGAGGCGCTGATCCGCTGGGCGCATGAGGTCCATGGCGCACTGCCGGCGGCGCAGTTCATCGCCATCGCCGAGGAACGCGGCATGATCGGGCAGCTCGGCGCATGGGCCCTGCTAGAAGCCTGCCGCTTCGCCGTGAAGACCAAACTGCCGTGGCTCGCCGTCAATGTCTCGCCGCTGCAATTGCGCGACGCCGGCTTTGCCGAAGAGGTTGCCTCGATCCTCGCCGAAACCGGACTGGCGCCGAAGCGCCTGCAGCTCGAAATCACCGAAAACGTTCTCCTGGAAAACAACGACACCACCAGAGCGGCTCTGGCAGCCTTGCGCCAGTCGGGCGTCGGCATTGTGCTCGACGATTTCGGCACCGGCTATTCGTCGCTGAGCTATCTGCGCCGCCATGCCATCGACAAGCTGAAGATCGACCGCTCCTTCGTGCGGCTTCTCGACGGCGACGGCAATTCGGGCGCCATCGTCAAGGCGCTGATCGATCTCGCCGGCGCGCTCAAGGTCGAGGTCACCGCCGAGGGCGTAGAGACCGAGGTGCAAAAGGCGCTGCTGGTCGCCATGGGCTGCCAGCAGCTGCAGGGCTACCTCTTGTCGCCGCCGCTGGAGCCGGCGCAATTGGTGGCGCTGCCCGGCCTGTCGTCGGCCAACGCAACGACGGAGGCGGCAGCGTCGGCCTGATCGTTCCTACCAGCCAGGCAGGATCTGGTTCGGCTTGCCCCGCTTCATCTTGGCGAAGGCGAGCGAGGCGAAATCGAAGCTTCCCGTTTCTTCGCCGAGCGGCACGGAAATATTGTCGAGGCTTTCCGAGATGTGCCGGGCCAGAGCGTCGACGATTTCGGGACGCGAGGTCTGGCCGCGCATGATGCCGATGCGGCAGTCGGGCAGGGCGCCAAAACCGTCGGCTTCGCCCAGCACTCGCATGCCGGGCCGCAGCGCGCATTCCGGCAGCACCGAGATCGCCAGCCCCGACAGCACCGCGGCGGTGATGACGGTGGCCGAGAAGCTGGTGAACAGGATTCGATAGTCGCGGTTTTGCCGGTCGAGCACATCGACGGCGGCGCGCCGCCAGATGCAGTTCGGCCGGCCGAAGGCCATCGGCAGCACTTCCTGTTCGTGCGTGGCATGGTTGGCCGAGGTCACCCATAGCAGCGGCTCGCGCCGCACCACTTCCGACTGGCCGCGCGTATCGTTGTGCGTCACCAGCGCAAGATCGAGATTGCCGCGCTTGATATGCTCGACCAAGCCTGGCGTAGGCTCGCAGATGACGGTCAGTTCGACGCGCGGGTTTGACCGTGTGAAGCGTGCCATGATTTCGGGCAGGAACCGGTCGGCATAGTCGTCGGGGGTGCCGATGCGGATGGTGCCTTCGAGCCGCTGGTCATCGAAGGCGGCCAGCGTTTCGCGGTTGAGATAGAGCAGGCGGCGCGCGTAGGAGAGCAGCTTGTCGCCTTCCTCGGTCAGCCTGTTGGTGCGGCCGTCCTTTTCGAACAGCGGCTTGCCGATCCGCTCTTCCAGCCGGCGCATCTGCATCGACACCGCCGATTGTGTGCGCAGCACTTCCTCGGCCGCGCGGGTAAAGCTGCCGGTGTCGGCAATCGAGATGAAGGTCTGCAACTGGTCGAGATCGAGTGGCGCTTTCATCGGTCCAATCCATCACTAGCGTTGATGCTAAAGATTAGAAACATTCGTTGGATTAATCAATCGGTGCGTGGCAAATTCACATTGTCCACATGAAGGCATGTGAATCGAGACCGGAACGGCCGCTGTCCCCAGCGCCGATCGCCTGGTCTTGTCCAGTTCGAGTCTGAAGGAGACCGACATGACCACGTTTGATTTCGCCACCGAGACCTCGCGCATAACCTCGCGTCCGGCCGTTGCGACGCGCGTGGCCAACACCCTTCTCAATGCCTACCAGGCCTGGAAAAATCGCCGGGCCTTCTATCGCCTCGGCGAGATGTCGGACGCCGAACTCGCCGATATCGGCCTGACGCGCGCGGATCTCCATGTCGCCATCGATGTGCCGTTCGGCGCCGATCCGACCGTGAAGCTGCGTGCGATTGCGAGCGATCGTGCCGATACGATCGAAGATCTCGCCCGCCAGATAGCGTGATATCGGGCGCATTGTTTCGGTTGCCGTGAACCTTTCTCAGGCTCGCTGCGACCAACGAGTATAGCAGGCTCCCCACTCCCTGCCGGTTCCCCGCCGGCCAGCCTGCACACTGGCCCGGTCCTCCTCCAGGACCGGGCTTTTCTTTTAAAGCTCCGTCGTCATCGTGCGGTCTGCGCCGCGTCGCTTCGTTCCTTGCTCCGAAGCCGCGAAGGTCAGCGCCCAACTACCGCCAACTACCGCCGGTCCATGTCCCGCTTGAACTGGTCGAAGATCGTTTCCACGCCCTTCTGATAGTCGTCGCGCTGCTGGGCGCCGGTCTCGAACATCTTGCCGAAAATATCGTCGAACGGATTGCGTGGCCTGCCGCTCGGATTGGCCTGCGGTTGCGGCGCCTGGCGCTCCTGCGGTGCCTGTCGCGGCTGGGGTGCTTGCGGCTGCTGCGGCGCCGGCTGCCCACCGGGCAGGCCGAAGCCGCCATCACCGCCTTGCCGCATCATCTCTTCAAAAATCTTGCCCAGCGGGTTGTCGCCGTAAGGGCTCTGCGTCTGTTGCGGCTGTGTTGGCTGCTGCGGCCGGCCCTGCGGTTGCTGTGCCGCGCCACCGCCGAACATATCCTGCAGCACCTTGCCCAGCGGATTGTCGCCATAGGGGTTGGGCGCCTGTTGCGGTTGGCTTTGCGGCTGTTGGGCGCCGCCGCCGAACATGTCCTGCAGCACTTTGCCCAGCGGGTTCTCACCGTAAGGATTGGGTGCTGGCTGCGGCGCAGGCTGTGCCCCGCCGCCCGCCTGCCGCATCATCTGTTCGATGATCTCGCCGAGCGGATTGCTGCCGCCGCCGAAGCCACCGGCGGCCTGCATCTGACCCCCGGTCAACTGGTTTGTCGTCTGCTTGAACAATCCGCCCATCACCATCGAAGCGATGGCCGGCAGCATCTGCTGCAGGATCTGCTGGCTGACGCCGGTCGCCTGCGCGGCCTGGCTGGCCACCGCGCGCGACAGCTCCTTCGAGCCGAACAGATGACCCAGAATGCCATTGCCCTCATTGACGCCTTGCGGTGAGAAAGCCCTGGTCGCGTCCTCGAAGTATTTGGCGTGCTGGCCGCTCGCCATCGCCGTCATGAAGGCGCCGAGCCCATAGGGATCGGCGGTGTTGCGTTGCAGCCCTTGCGAGAAGGCCGGCAGCAGAGCGGCGACAGCCGCCTGCGTCTGCTGCATGGAAAGCCCGTACTGCTGGGCAAGCGCCTGCATGCCGTTGCCGTTCTGCGCCTGCGCCAATATGTCGAACAAGGTAGGCATCGGTTTCTCCTCCCGGAAATCCTCGAGGGAGAACCTAGTTCGTTTCGATGTTCGATTGAAGCGGCTTTTGCCGCTGCTCAAGGCGCCACGCTAATACGCATATTCCATGAACACCGGCTCGATCGAGCCGCCCCAGCGCGTGTGGTAGGCCGACAGCATTTCCTCGGCACTGGTGGTACCGCGCGCCACGACTTCGTCCAGCGTGTTGAGGAACGAGGTCTCGTCATAGCCGTCGCGGTTCTTCCTGCCGCGATTTTTCAGCCCAAGGCGCGAAATGGTCATTACATCGCGGCCGATCTCACGCAGCGTCGTGTTGCGGAACGGCGCGGAAATGCCTTGTTCCGGCACCGCATTGCGCATCGCCAGCGTTTCTTCATAGGTCCAGCTCGAAGTCAGCGCCTCGGCGGCGTCGAGCGCGGCCTCGTCATAGAGCAGCCCGACCCAGAAGGCCGGCAGCGCGCAGATGCGGCGCCACGGCCCGCCATCGGCGCCGCGCATTTCGAGGAAGCGCTTCAGCCTGACGTCAGGGAACAGGGTCGACAGATGGTTCGCCCAGTCGCCCATGGTGGGCAGTCCGTCCGGTACTTCATTGCGGGCAACGCCGGCCATGAACTGGCGGAAGGTGATGTGCGTCATGTCGTGATAGTGGCCGTCGCGGATGACGAAATACATCGGCACGTCGAGCGCCCATTCGACATAGTCGGCAAAGCCGAACTCGGGCGAGAAGCAGAATTCGAGCAGGCCCGAGCGTTGGTTGTCGGTGTCGCGCCAGATGTCGCCGCGCCAGCTCTGCAGCCCGTTCGGCCGGCTGTCGGTGAAGGGCGAGTTGGCAAACAGCGCCGTCGACAGTGGCTGCAGCTTCAGCGACACCTGCATCTTGCGGCGCATGTCGGCTTCGCTTTCGAAGTCGAGGTTCACCTGGATGGTGCAGGTGCGATACATCATGTCGAGACCCTTGGTGCCGACCTTGGGCATGTAGCGGGTCATGATTTCGTAGCGCGATTTCGGCATTTTCGGCGTCTGGGCCAGCGACCATTTCGGGCTGCCGCCGAGGCCGAGAAAGCGGATGCCCATCGGCTCGGCGATCTCGCGGACCTGCGCCAGATGCGCATTGCCCTCGCGACAGGTCTGGTGGATCGTTTCCAGCGGCGCGCCCGACAGCTCGAACTGGCCGCCCGGCTCGAGCGAGATCGCGCCCTGGCCGGTCGGCTCGACCAGGCCGATGATGCGGCCGTCATCGATGATCGGGTCCCAGCCGAGCTTTTGCTGCATGCCTTCGAGGATGGCGCGGATGCCGCGCTCGCCGCCATAGGGCACCGGCGCGTTGCCGTCGACATAGAAGGGGAACTTCTCGTGCTCGGTCCCGATGCGCCACTCGTCGCGCGGCTTGTTGCCTTCGGCCAGATGCTCGACCAGTTCGTCGATGCCTTCGATTGGCCGGAAATCGGTTGTGTCGCGCGCCATGGGGCCCCCTCTGCGGCTCTCGGAGCCCGCCGGCGCTAAATGGACGAAATGTCAGCAGCCGATCAAGCGAAAAATCCTGAGCCACAGGTCAACAGGAATTGATCTTTACGCTTCTTACCAGTCTCCGACCGTCGCCTGCATCACCGCAAGCGCCGCTACAGCTGCTGTGTCAGCGCGCAGGATGCGCGGTCCGAGCGGGATGGCAGTGACGAAGGGGAGCGCCCGCAGCATCTTGCGTTCGTCATCGGAAAAGCCGCCTTCCGGCCCGACCAGCAGCGCCAGCTTCCTCTCAGGTATTGCCTGTAATGCCGGCAGCGGGTTGTTGGTCGAGGCATCCTCGTCGCAGAAGATAAGCCGGCGTTCCTTGTCCCAGCCGGAGAGCAGGCGCTCGAATTTCTCGGCCTCGCGCACTTCCGGCACCGCCAGTATGCCGCATTGCTCGGCCGCCTCGACGACATTGGCGCGCAGCCGGTCGATGGAGGGTTTTGCCACTTGCGTGTGCTGGGTGATCACCGGCTGCAGGATGCCGGCCCCCATCTCGACCGCCTTCTGCACGAGATAGTCGAGCCGGCCCTGTTTCAGCGGCGCGAAGCAATAGATCAGGTCAGGCAGGGGCGGTTGCGGTCTCTGCGAGGCCAGCACCTTCAGCCGCACCGCCCTTTTCGACCTGGTGGCAATCGCCGCCGACCACTCGCCGTCGCGGCCGTTGAAGACCAGGATCTCGGCGCCTTCGCCGAGCCGCAGCACATGCATGAGATAATGGCTCTGCTGCTGGCCGGCATCGAATTCGATGCCCGCCGCGAGGTCGTCCGGCACGAACAGCCGCTGCATCTTGTAATTGGCGCGCATCGCCGAGGAATGGGCGAGGCGGTGCCTGGCGTCAAGTCTCGGCGGAACGATGCCACACCGGTTCAAAACCGTGCCGCAGCACCGAAACGGTCGTGGCCGGTGTGAGCAGGCGCAGCGACCGGCCGGCAAGGCTGTCGAAGGCCGCCGCATCGCCATAGCCTGCGAACGACCAGGGCAGCGCGTTGCCGCCGCGCAGCGCATAGGCCGAGCCGCCATCCGCGATCATCGCTCCGTCCGGCAATTCGGCAAGCTCTCCCATGGTGACATCAGGTGGCTTGCCGCCGGAAGCCAGCCGCTCCTTGTGCAGCCGCTTGTCCACCATTGGCGCGCGCGGTTCGTTTACACCGAAGACTTTGCCGAAACGCCCGACAAAATCCGTGGCTCGCTCACGCCGGCAATAGAAACAGGGACGGTGCCCGGCGGCCAGCGCCGTCACCTCGTCGAGGAAGAACAACTCGGTCCAGCCGGCCCTGCCGCCCGGCCGATTCCTGCCCATCGGCTCGCGCCGCACATTGCGGAATTGGCGGACGCAGATGATCCAGGCCGGCAAGGCCCAACGCTTTTTCAGCAGCGTCTTGGTCTCAGGATCGTGGATGATGCCGCGATTGCCGGTGAACAGGCCGCGCTCGGATATGGCATGGATGGCGCCGAACGGATCGACCCGGTTCTGCAGTGGCATAGCTCTCTCCCGAATACGCATCTTGGCTGCAATGCTGGCGACATGATATCGCTCGTCGCGTCATTTCATGTCAGCAGGGTTTTGCGATGCGGGTGCTGGTGGTCCAGAACTACGACAACACCGGCCTTGGCCAGGTTGGTGCCGCGCTCGCCGAAGCCGGCGCCGATCTCGACCTGCGCCGGCCCTACAAGGGCGATGCGCTGCCGGACGACGCGACCGGACACGATGCCATGGTGATGCTGGGCGGCGGCCAGAATGCGCTGGCCGACGATGACTACCCGTATTTCCCGGTGCTGCTCGAACTGACCCGCGATTTCGCCGCCAAGGATCGCTCGGTTCTCGGTATCTGCCTGGGCAGCCAGTTGGTTGCCCGCTCTTTCGGCGGTGAGAACCAGATCGGCGGCGCCTCGGAATTCGGCTGGCACAAGGTATCGCTGACGCCGGACGCCAGAACCGATCCGGTGCTTGGCGCACTTCCCCAGGATTTCCCCATCTTCGAATGGCACGACGACACTTTCGCGCTGCCGTCAAATGCGGTGCGGCTTGCCGGCAGCGAAATTGCCGAGAACCAGGCGTTCCGTATCGGCCGCGCCGTCTACGGCTTCCAGTTCCATTTCGAGGCCGACCAGCCGATGGTGAGGGACTGGAGCACATCCTTCGCGCCGCTGATTGCCGATCGCCATCCCGACTGGCAGGATCGCCTCGACAGCGAAATGGCACGCAACGGCCCCGAGGCCGACGCCGCGGGCTTGGCCATTGCCCGCGCCTGGGTGGCGACGATCTGAGACTGGCCGCGCGCAGTCAGCAATTCCAGGAAAAGTGTGAAGCGGTTTTCCGTCCGGAATTGCGTCAGATAAAAAGATAGAGCGGTTCGCCGTAGCGGCGAACCGCTCTATCCGTTGCATAATTGGCACGCGGCGGGGAATCTGCCGGGGACAACTTCTTTCGTCCTTGGTTTGTGGCCGAACGCTATCCTACAAGGCGCGCGCTATGCATCGGCAATGCAACCGCGATGAACCTTCTGTGTGATCCGCGCGACACACCGCCGATACAGAATCGACCTACAAACGCGAAATCGTCGAAACTTTGAGACGAATTCTCGGTTTCAACCCATTGGTAACCGCCTCGTGCCCAGATGCAGGAAGCTCAACTAGAGATGACGTCCGTGAAAGCAGCGCTTCTGTCCTTTGTCATGCTGTCTGCCATCGTTTTGTGCGGTCTCGGCATTTATTCCGCCGATGCAGCCAACAACCATCAGGCCGTCGACGGCTACGGCGTCACCGCCGCGCTTCGCTAAAACGCTTTTCCCTGCACAGTCAGGATACGCTTGTCCGCGCCGTCCACGGCGAGCGCGCTGAGCATGCCTGACTGCCAGGCGAGTGTGTCGACATTGACGCGGTTCGGCATCACCTCCGCCTGCGGCACCGGTGTGTGGCCGTGCACGATCACCTTCGGGTAAAGCCCTGGATGGTTGTGGAAGACGTCGCGGATCCAGACCAGATCCTGCGGGCTCTGGCTCGCCAGCGGCACGTCAGGCCTGACGCCGGCATGGCATAAGAAGAAATCACCTGATATCAGTGACAATTGCAGCGACCGCAGGAAGTCGACATGGGCTTGCGGTACAGCATTGACCAGTGCCTGGTGTCCCCGCCGTAACGCCTCGGCCTTGCCGAACCAGCTTGCGTGTCCCGCTAAGTCGACACCATAGGATTGTGCCGTCTGCACGCCGCCATAACGGATGAACAGCCCTTCCGGGTCAGGCTCGTCGAGAAAGTCGAGGAAGCCGATATCGTGGTTGCCGGCGAGCATCAGATGCCGCGGATCGCGTTTCTGTGCCTCGATCAGGAAGTCTATGACGCCCTTGGACTCTGGTCCGCGGTCGACATAGTCGCCGAGGTGGATGACGCGCCAATCGCTGGTCGGCTTGTATTCGAGTTCGCTCTCGATGCGGCGATGCATGGCGGCGAGCAGATCGAGCCGGCCATGCACGTCGCCGATCGCATAGAGGCGCATGCCATCGGGTGCGCGCGCGTCGAGGTAGTGGATGCCGGTCTCGGTCAAGGCGGCTTCGTCTCCGTGATCCAGCGAGGCTAGGGTCTAATCGGTGAACAAGACCCTAGCGCCGCAACTGGTCCTTGCCCATGTCGGTCACCAGCCGCTTGCCGCACAGTGCCAGCGTGATGTCCATCTCCTTGCGGATGATGTCCAGCGCCAGGGTCACGCCTTGCTTGCCCATGGCGCCCAATCCGTACAGGAACGGGCGGCCGATATAGGTGCCCTTGGCGCCGAGGCAAAGCGCCTTCAGCACGTCCTGGCCCGAGCGGATGCCGCCGTCCATATGCACCTCGATCCTGTCGCCGACGGCATCGGCGATCTCTTCCAGCGCCATGATTGACGACGATGCGCCGTCGAGCTGGCGCCCGCCATGGTTGGAAACGATGATGGCGTCGGCGCCGGTCTCGACCGCCATCAGCGCGTCCTCCTTGTCGAGAATGCCTTTCAGGATCAGCTTGCCGCCCCAACGTTCCTTGATCCAGGCGACATCCTTCCACGACAGATGCGGGTCGAACTGCTCCGTCGTCCACGATGCCAGCGAAGCGACGTCGCCGACGCCCTTGGCATGGCCGACAATGTTGCGGAAGGTGCGGCGCTTGGTGCCGGCAATGCCCATCAGCCAGCGTGGCCGCATGGCGATGTTGGCAATGTTGGCCAGCGTCATCTTGGGCGGCGCCGACAGCCCGTTGCGGACATCCTTGTGGCGCTGCCCCAAGATCTGCAGGTCGAGCGTCAACACCAGCGCCGAGCATTTTGCAGCCTTCGCCCTGTCGATCAGGTCGAGCACGAAATCCTTGTCGCGAAGCACGTAGAGCTGGAACCAGAACGGCTTCTTGGTCACCGACGCGACATCCTCGATCGAGCAGATGCTCATCGTCGACAGCGTGAACGGCACGCCGAATTCCTCTGCCGCCTGCGCGGCCAGCATCTCGCCATCGGCATGCTGCATGCCGGTCATTCCAGTTGGGGCAAGCGCCACCGGCATCGCCACTTTCTCGCCGATCATGGTCGATTCCAGCGAGCGGTTGCTCATGTCGACCAGTACGCGCTGACGGAATTTTATCTTCTGGAAGTCCTCTTCGTTGGCGCGGTAGGTGCTTTCGGTCCAGGCGCCGGAATCGGCATAGTCGAAGAACATCTTCGGCACCCGCCGGCGCGCCAGGTCCTTGAGATCGGCAATGGTGAGGATGTCGCTCATGGTGGTTCCTCGTTAGCCAGTCGTCTTGAAGCCGTCGTCGGCGTCGGAGCGCTGCTTAAGCCTGAGCCGCGACACGCGCTGCCAGTCGCCGCTGCGTTCGGCCTCGAGCATCGAGCGCTCGACATAGGAGATATGGTCCATCGCCGCTTGGCGGGCAGCTGAGGGATCGCCGGCCTTCACGGCTTTGTAGATCGCGCCGTGCTGGGCCAGCAGCGCCTCGCGCGCTCCGGGCACGCTGAACACCAGAAGCCGGTTCTGGAACACGCCTTCAGACAGCAGCCGGTAGCAGGAGCGCAGCGTGTGCAAGAGGATGATGTTGTGCGCGCATTCGCACACAGCATGGTGGAACTCGACGTCGATTTCCGCCTCGTCGTCGAAATCGCCGGTGCGGTGCGCCTCGTCCATGCGCGCCACGATGCGGTCGAGCAGCGCAATGTCGTCCGCTGTCGCGCGCCGCGCCGCATATTCGGCCGCAACACCTTCGATCTCGCGGCGGTATTCCAGATAGTCGGTCACCGCCTTGCGGTGCATCGAGATGAGGTCGGTCACCGGCTTGGTGAACAACTGGCCGATGACGTCGGCGACATGGGTGCCGCCGCCGGCCTTGGTGATCAGCAGCCCGCGCCCTTCCAGCGCCTTCAGCGCATCGCGCAGGATCGGCCGCGACACGTCGAACTGGCGCGCCAGCTCGCGCTCGCCCGGCAGCCGGTCGCCGGTGCGCAGCACGCCTTCAAGGATCAGGCTTTCGATCTGCTGCACCACCTCGTCGGCGGTGCGCGAATGCTCGATCCTGGAGAAAATATCGCTCAACGGGGGCCTGGGAAATTGAACCGGCGTCGCGCAAGATAAAGCCAGCGTCGCCAACTGGTCAAATTATTTATCCAATTTGCCCAATCGGGTCGGTCTGCGCGTCGCGCCGGCAGGACCTACGATGCTAGACTTTGGTGTTTACGCGCCTCATGGATTGCCTTTAGAGGACGCCATCACACGAAGGGTCGAGAACAGGGGGACCACCGTGTCGGACGAGACGTCCAACCTCGAATTCCAGCCGCGCGCCCAGGGCAGCGTGATGGGCTTTCCCGCGCATGAGGGACGGCCCGGCGCGATCGGCGAGGTCCATGCCCGGCCGCATCCGCTGATCGAGAAGCCGCGCGTGCTTGTGCAACTCGCCTTCATGACCGAGGGCGGCTCCAGCGTCGACATGGCCGTGCTCTCCGAACTGTCGCGGCGCCTCGGCATCGCGGCGCCCGACCGTCATGCCCGCCACCACGCCATGAAGTGGGGCAAGGGTACGCTGCGCTGGGAGCGGCATACGGAATTCTCGACCTATCTTTGGGAAGGGCCGCTTGCCGAAAGCGGCAGGGCGCAGGAGGATTCTCCTTTCGGCAACGGGTTCTCGCCGCCGGGAACGGTGATCTCAGGCATAAGGCTGGAGATCCGCAAATGGACGCCGGCAAGCGAGAAGCTGATTGCGGCCTTCGACCCGACGAGCCTCTGCTATTCGCTGGTCGAGCGCGGCAATGCGGCCATCGTCACCGATTTCCGCCAGGACGGCGACGGCCTGACCCGCATCCTGGTGCTTGATCGCGGCCTGACGCCGGCGCGGACCGGCGCGCTGTCGCAGCGGCTGATCGACGTCGAGACGTATCGCACGCTTGCCATGCTCGGCCTGCCGCTGGCGCTGACGCTGTCGGGCCGCGCCCGCCGCATCGAGGACCGGCTGGCGCAGACCACGCTGGAAATGAAGGTCGCTGAAACCCGCGACAGCCAGACGCTGCTCGCCGACCTGACCGAGCTTGCCGCTGAACTCGAGGCTGATGCCGCCTCCAGCCTCTATCGCTTCGGCGCCAGCCGCGCCTATGACGGCATCGTTGTCGAGCGGCTGGAAGCGCTGGACGAAGAAGCCGTGCCCGGCTACGACACTTGGGGCGGCTTCCTGCAGCGGCGGGTGGCACCCGCCATGCGCACCTGCCGTTCGGTCGAGGAGCGCCAGGCCAACCTGTCGCGCAAACTAACCCGCGCCACCACGCTGCTGCGCACCTGGGTCGATGTCGAGGTCGAGAAGCAGAACCGCGATCTGCTGGCGTCGATGAACAACCGTGCCCGGCTGCAACTGCGGCTGCAGCAGACGGTGGAAGGCCTGTCGGTGGCGGCAGTGTCCTACTATGTCGTCGGCCTGATCTCCTATCTCGCCAAGGGCGCCTCGATCTTCGGCCATGCCTTTGCACCGGAAGTCGTCACGGCCGTCGCGGTGCCGGTCGCCATCCTGCTGGTCTGGTGGGGCGTGCGGCGAGTCAGGCGGATGCACTCCGAGCCGGCGAAACATCCGGGGGAGTAGGAGCGCACTTTACCCTCCCCCTTGTGGGGAGGGTCGATCCGCATAGCGGATCGGGGTGAGGGTGCTCGTAAAGAGCTTCGTCGCGCGGACCCCCACCCCGCTCACTGCGTTCGCGACCCTCCCCACAAGGGGGAGGGTGAATAGCGGCAGATTGCCGCTGCGGAAGGCTGGCAGTACGCTCTTTGCCCGACGCGGTGTTTGCAACATCCGGATGTAACTGGTAAAAGATTTTTACCAGCCAAGCGGAGGACGCCGCCAATGTCCGGCCTTGTCATGCCCAAGCCAGACGACGCCACGATGCGAAGGCGCGCAGAGATCGTCGCCGATATGCGCATCATCGTGCCGGGCGAGGGCGTCGTCGACGCCACCAACGAAATGCGCGCCTTCGAAAGCGACGGTCTCACCGCCTACCGGCAATTGCCGCTGGTCGTGGTGCTGCCGGAAACGGTGGCGCAGGTGTCGCGGGTGCTGAAATACTGCAACGACCGCAACATCCGTGTCGTGCCGCGCGGCTCCGGCACCTCGCTCTCCGGCGGCGCGTTGCCGCTCGAGGATGCCGTGCTGCTGGTCATGAGCCGCTTCAACCGCATCCTTGCCATCGACTATCCCGATCGCGTCGTCGTCGCTCAGCCCGGCGTCACCAATCTCGGCATCACCACCGCCGTCGAGCAGGAGGGCTTCTACTATGCGCCCGATCCATCCTCCCAGATCGCCTGCTCGATCGGCGGCAATGTCGCTGAAAATTCCGGCGGCGTGCACTGCCTGAAATACGGCCTGACCGCCAACAATGTGCTGGGCATTGAGATGGTGCTGATGAACGGCGAGGTGGTGCGGCTTGGCGGCAATCATCTGGACTCGGAAGGCTATGATCTCCTCGGCGTCATGACGGGGTCCGAAGGCCTGCTCGGCGTCGTCACCGAGGTCACCGTGCGCATCCTGAAAAAGCCAGAGACGGCCCGTGCTCTGCTGATCGGCTTTCCGACCAGCGAGCAGGGCGGCCAATGCGTCGCCGACATCATCGGCGCCGGCATTATCCCTGGCGGCATGGAGATGATGGACCGGCCGGCGATCCATGCCGCGGAAGATTTCGTCCACGCCGGCTATCCCCTTGATGTCGAGGCGCTGCTGATCGTCGAACTCGACGGGCCGGGCGTCGAGGTCGATCACCTGATCGGTCTCGTCGAAGCGATCGCCTACAGGAACGGCTCCACCACATGCCGCGTCTCGCAATCCGAACAGGAGCGGCTGAGCTTCTGGGCCGGTCGCAAGGCGGCCTTCCCGGCGGTCGGCCGCATCTCGCCCGACTATTACTGCATGGATGGCACCATCCCGCGCAAGGAATTGCCGGGTGTGCTCGCCGGCATGCGCGAACTGTCGGAGAAATACGGCCTCGGCGTCGCCAATGTCTTCCACGCCGGCGACGGCAATCTGCATCCGCTGATCCTCTATGACGCCAACGTGCCGGGCGAACTCGACAAGGCGGAAAGTTTTGGCGCCGACATCTTGCGGCTCTGCGTCAAGGTCGGCGGCGTCTTGACCGGCGAGCACGGCGTCGGCGTCGAGAAGCGCGATTTGATGCCGGAGATGTTCAACCAGATCGACCTCGACCAACAAATGCGCGTCAAATGCGCCTTCGATCCCAACCATCTGCTCAACCCGGGAAAAGTGTTCCCGCAACTGCGCCGCTGCGCGGAGCTTGGACGCATGCATGTGCATCGCGGGCAGGTCGCGTTTCCGGATATTCCGAGGTTTTGATGGGGGCGGAATATCTCACGTCGGCGATCCTTCGCGCCCCCCTCTGTCCTGCCGGACATCTCCCCCACAAGGGGGGAGATCACCAGTCATCTCTGCCTTCGCCAATCTTCGACGTTGCTAGAGAGGCGCGGTCGCCAAAGCTGCTAATCTCCCCCCAAGTGGGGGAGATGTCCGGCAGGACAGAGGGGGGCACGAAGGAACTCGACGTCTCTGCACTCGCAAGCGGCGCGTCGCCATGACCACCTTCACTCCCACCTCGTCCACCGAAGTCCTCTCCACCGTCCAATGGGCGGCTGCGGAGGAATCGCCGCTGGAGACCATCGGCCACGGCTCCAAGCGCGGCATCGGTCGGCCATCGCAAACCGAGCACACGCTCGATCTCTCAAAACTCACCGGCGTCACGCTCTACGAGCCGGCCGAACTGGTGCTGTCGGCGAAGGCCGGCACACCGCTTTCCGATATAGAAAGCCTACTCGCCGAAAACGGCCAGCAACTTGCTTTCGAGCCGATGGACTACGGCCCATTGTTCGGCGGCATCAAGGGAAGAGGCACGATCGGCGGTGTGCTTGCCGCGAACCTGTCCGGCCCGCGCCGGCTGAAGGCGGGCGCCGCGCGCGACCACATCCTCGGCATCAACGCCGTTGCCGGCCGCGGCGAGGCTTTCAAGTCCGGCGGCCGCGTCGTCAAGAATGTCACCGGCTACGACCTGTCGAAGCTGATGGCCAACAGCTGGGGGACGCTGGCCGTGTTCACCGACGTCACCTTCAAGGTGTTGCCGGCGGCCGAGACCGAGGTCACGCTTGCCGTGCGTGGCCTGCTCGACGATGCGGCGGCCGCCGCCATGGCGCTGGCGCTCGGCTCCAGCGCCGAAGTGTCGAGCGCCGCGCATCTGCCGGAGCGGATCGCCGCGCGTGTCGCCGACGGCGCGCTCGGCACTGACGCCGCGACGCTGCTGCGCGTCGAAGGGTTCGGCCCTTCGATCGCCTATCGCATCGAGGCACTGAAAACCCTGCTGAAAAATGCCGGCCCGTTGCAGGACATTGCCGGCGAGGCCTCGCATGCCCCTTGGCGTGATATCAGGGATTGCGCTCCCTTCGCCGACGGCAGTGAAAAGCCGGTCTGGCGCGTTTCGATGGCGCCGTCCCAGGCCCACCAGATGGTACTGACGCTGCGCATGCAGATCGGCGTCAGCGCCTTTTACGACTGGCAGGGTGGGCTGGTCTGGCTGCGCATGGAGGAGGGCGATCCCGAGGCCGCCCTGCTGCGCGGGCTGATCAGAAAACATGGCGGCGGCCACGCGACGCTGGTGCGCGCCGCGCCCGCGCATCGCGCCGCCGTGCCGGTGTTCGAGCCACAGGCGCCGCATCTGGCCGCCCTGTCGGCTAGGCTCAAGGCCGAGTTCGATCCCAAGGCCATCCTCAATCCCGGCCGCATGGCCCAGGGCTAACGCGATGCAGACCAATTTCTCCCTTGCCCAGCTCGCCGATCCGCATGTCGCGGAATCGGAGAAGATCCTGCGCAAATGCGTGCATTGCGGCTTCTGCACCGCCACCTGCCCGACCTATGTCACACTCGGCAACGAGCTGGATTCACCGCGCGGGCGCATCTACCTGATCAAGGATATGCTGGAGAACGGCCGTCCCGCCGACAAGGAGATCGTCACCCATATCGACCGCTGCCTGTCCTGCCTCGCCTGCATGACGACCTGCCCGTCGGGCGTCAACTACATGCATCTGGTCGACCATGCCCGCGCCCATATCGAGGAGACTTACAGGCGGCCGCTGCTCGACCGGCTGACCCGCGCCCTGCTGGCCCTAGTGCTGCCTTACCCCGCGCGCTTTCGCGCCGCGCTGAAGCTGGCGAGATTGGGCAAGCCGTTCATCGGCCTGTTCGAAAAGGTCCCAGCCTTGAAGCCGCTCGGTGCTATGCTGAAGCTGGCGCCGGCCTCTATTCCCGCCGCCTCGCCAATGGCCTCTCCTGGCGTCCATGCCGGGCAGGGAGCGAAAAAGGGCCGCGTCGCCATCCTCACCGGCTGCGCCCAATCGGTGCTCGATCCCGCCATCAACGTGACGACGATTGCATTGCTGACCAGGCTCGGCGTCGAGGTCGTGGTGCCTGAGGGCGAGGCCTGCTGCGGCGCGCTGGTCCATCATATGGGCCGCGAGGCAGCAGCCCTTGCCTCGGCCCGGCAGAATGTCGATGCCTGGACACGCGCCATCGACCAGGGTGGGCTCGATGCCATCGTCATCACCGCGTCCGGCTGCGGCACCACCATCAAGGACTATGGCTTCATGCTGCGCCTCGATCCGGCCTATGCCGACAAGGCTGCAAAGGTCTCGGCGCTGGCCAGGGACATCACCGAATATCTCGCAAGCCTCGACCTGCCGGAGCCGGTGCGCAAGCCCGGCACGGTCGTTGCCTACCACTCCGCCTGTTCGATGCAGCACGGCCAGAAGATCACCCGCCAGCCGAAGGAGTTGCTGGCCAAGGCCGGCTTCGTCGTGCGCGAGCCGCGCGAGGGCCATCTGTGCTGCGGCTCGGCCGGCACCTACAACATCCTGCAGCCGGAGATTTCGGAGAAGCTGCGCGACCGAAAGGTGAAAAACATCGAGGCCACCGGCGCGGAGATCGTTGCCACAGGCAATATCGGCTGCATCACCCAGATCGCTTCGGCTGCAAAGCTGCCGGTGGTGCACACGATCAAGCTGCTCGACTGGGCCTATGGTGGTCCGAAGCCGGAGGGCGTCTCCGAAGGAAACCTGGTCGCCGCCGAGTAAGCAGCTATTCCGCTGCCAGCCGGTCCACCACGCCATACGTCGCCTGGTAGCGCGCGCGCTGGCGGCTGAGCGCGACCATTGTGTTGCGCAAGAGGATCGCCACAGTGATCGGGCCGACGCCGCCCGGCACCGGCGTGATCCAGGACGCGACTTCCTTCACGCTCTCGGTGTCGACGTCGCCGACGATGCGGCTCGTGCCGTCCGGGCCGATCTCGGAATTGATGCCGATGTCGATGACGGCCGCACCGGGCTTCACCATGTCGGCCTTGATCAGCCGCGGCTTGCCGACGGCGACGAACAGCGCATCGGCGCGGCGCGCATGTGCCGCCACCGAGCGCGTCATGTGATGGCACACCGTCACCGTCGCGCCTTCGCTCATCAGCAGGAAGGCAATCGGCTTGCCGACGATCTCGGAATGGCCGACGACGACGACTTCGAGCCCCTTGAGGTCGAGGCCGGTTTCCTTGAGCAGCTCGACCGAGGCCGCAGCCGTGCAAGGCGCGAGGTCGAGCTGATTGTAGACGATATTGCCGATCGACGCCGGATGCATGCCCTCGACGTCCTTCAGTGGATGCACCGCCGCTTGCAGCGTCTTGATCGGGATATGCGCCGGCACCGGCCGCTGGATGATGATGCCGGTGACGCGCGGGTCGGCGTTCAGGCCGTGGATCGCCGCCTCGAGTTCGCCGGCGCTGATGTCGGCGGGGAACCGCCGCTCCTCGAAACCGATGCCGGCAAGGGCGGCCTTGGCGCGCTGGTTGCGCACATAGACATCTACGGCAGCGGTATCGCCGACGGTGATCGACACCAGCTTGGGCGGAAAACCTTCGGCGGTAGCGATGGCGGCATCCTCGCGCACGGATGCCATGATGCGCTGGGCGACCGGGCCGCCCCGGAGATAACGGCTATCGTCTGGCGGAGACATGGCTGGACCTTTGCAGCGGAGTTTGGCGCAGGGGAGTTTGGCCGTCCCTATAGCAGGGGAAATGCGGCAAGGCAGCGTGAAAGCGAACCGTCATCCCCCTGGCGCGACGTTCTGGCGCAGCCTGGCTCAGCTATAGCCGCAAAGAGAAAGGGCAGCGCGGTTTCCCGGGCTGCCCTTTCCTGACTGGCCGCATCCCCACACGGCCCGTCCCCCGCAAACTCTTCCCGATCCTGAAGGTCTAACCTTCTGGATCAGATGATTCGGTAGCCGATTATATCACGACCACGGTCGTTCCAACATTGACCCTCTCGTAAAGGTCAACCACGTCCTCGTTGCGCATGCGGATGCAGCCGGAAGACACCGAGCCGCCGATGGTCCATGGCTGGTTGGTGCCGTGGATGCGGTATTCCGTCGTGCCGAGATAGAGCGCGCGGGCGCCAAGCGGGTTTTCCTCGCCGCCGGCCAGATAGGTCGGGAGGTAGCGGCCCTTGGCGGCCTCGCGCTTGATCATCTCCGCTGGCGGGCGCCAGTCCGGCCAGACGCGCTTGTTGGTGATCTTGTGCGTGCCAGACCATTCGAAGCCAGGCTTGCCTGTGCCGACGCCATAGCGCCGCGCCTTGCCGTTCTTCTCGACCAGGAACAGGAAGTTCTGCGTCGTATCGATGACGATCGTGCCCGGCTTCTGCGGGCCGTCATAGGCGACTTCCTGCGGCAGGTAGAGCGGATTGATCTGCGGCCGCATCACCACGCGCTTGGCCGGCGCCTGCACGGAAGCAGTGCGCACCCGATCGGGTCGCGCCGGCTGCGCATAGCGAAGTCGCGGCTGCTGGACCACCTGTCGGCTCTGCCGCACGATGCCGGGCGCGCGGCCAAGCTGCAGCACCCAGGGCGCGGAAAGGTCGGGGCTCACCATCACCGGCGGCCTGTCGGCATAGCGGTCGTTGGCGGCAGACGAGGTGACGCCGGCGGCCAGAATGGCCACGGCGCCGAGCACGGAACGCAAAAAGATCTTCATCGGAACGCACCTTGATCGTCGAACGGACGGAGGCGGAACTTGCCCCCGGTTGCGCGATCCTTGGCGCGAAGCGGCAACCGAAACATGAATCGGAATGCGTAAAATGCCGCTTTGTCAGTAAACCTTTTGGTGTGGTTACCGCCGGGTTCAGGAATCTGGTAAAGCCGCGGTAAATGCAGCGCAAAAGCGCGTTAACGGATGGATTGGCCATGGCGCAAGACAACACCGGACTGCTTACCGGCTCCGACGGGATCACGCGCTGCTTCTGGCACGGCAATCTGCCGGACTATCTGCACTACCACGACCATGAATGGGGCCGGCCGGTCGCCGACGACCGCAGGCTGTTCGAAAAGATCTGCCTCGAAGGCTTTCAGTCCGGCCTGTCCTGGCTGACCATTCTGCGCAAGCGCGAGAATTTCCGCGAGGCCTTCGCCGGTTTCGACTTCGACAAGGTCGCTGCCTTCACCGACGAGGATGTCGAGCGCCTGGTCGCCAATGTCGGCATCATCCGCCACCGCGGCAAGATCGTCTCGACCATCAACAACGCCAAACGCGCGCGCGAAATGGTGGATGAATTCGGCTCGCTGGCCGCCTGGTTCTGGAAGTTCGAGCCGGGGCCGGAGGAGCGGCCGGAGATCGTCGACCTCGCCCACCTGAGGGCCAACCCGACGACAGCGGTCTCGATCAGGATTTCGAAGGAGTTGAAAAAGCGCGGCTGGAGCTTTGTCGGACCGACGACGGTCTATGCCTTCATGCAAGCGATGGGTCTGGTCAACGACCATATCGAGGGGTGTGTTTGCCGGGAGCAGGTGGAGAAGGAACGCAAGGCCTTTAAGAGGCCGAAGTAGGGCGCTGTCCCCCTACCTCCCCCTTGTGGGGAGGTCGCGCCGAAGGCGCGGGTGGGGGTATCTTGGCGCCGCACCCCCACCCCGACGCTACGCGTCGACCCTCCCCACAAGGGGGAGGGTAAGGAACTCACGTCCCGCTGGCGCCCGTCAGAAAAAGCCCGGCGACAATCGCCGCCAGTGCCGCAAAGGCCGGATAAATCACCAGCAATCCAGTCATCAGCGCCTCGCGCATGGTGGAACGCTTGCGCTCGTCGGCAGTGACCTCAAACGGACCGGGGCTCGCCGTCACCTGCGCACGGCTCTCGGCCGGCCGCAGCCGGACTTCATGCAAGCCGTCGTCTCTGATATCGAATTTGCGTGCCGCAGTCATGGCCCCAACCCTTTGTTTCGGCGCGCTTATTGGCTCTGATTGTGTCGGCACGATGCCGCGCCGATGGCGGAATTGTTTCCTTTTGGTGCGTTTTGTTTCGAAGGAGAAGGAAAGAGCGCAAACCCTTGCCGCACCAAGCCGCTTCGGTTAGGACACGCCGACTCCAAATAAGTCATCGATTACTTAGCGAAAAGACCCATCCCATGGCCGACAAATCGGAAAAGACGAAAGCACGGCTGCCGCGCGGCTTTGCCGACCGCAGTGCGGACGACATCCGTGCCGTCGAGAAGATGATGGCCACGATCCGTTCGGTCTATGAGCTCTACGGTTTCGAGCCGGCCGACCAGCCGCTGATCGAGTACACCGATGCGCTCGGCAAATTCCTGCCCGACCAGGACCGGCCGAACGAAGGCGTTTTCTCGTTCCAGGACGATGATGAGCAGTGGCTGTCGCTGCGCTATGATTTGACTGCGCCGACGGCGCGTTTCGTCGCCGAGAATTTTGAGAAGCTGCCGAAACCCTATCGCAGCTACCGCTCCGGCTGGGTGTTCCGCAACGAAAAGCCCGGCCCGGGCCGCTTCCGCCAGTTCATGCAGTTCGACGCCGACACGATCGGTACGCCGGGCGTCGCAGCCGACGCCGAGATGGCCATGATGATGGCCGACGTGATGGAAGCGCTTGGCATCAAGCGTGGCGACTACGTCATCCGGGTCAACAACCGCAAGGTGCTGGATGGCGTGCTGGAGGCGATCGGCCTTGGCGGTGACAACAATGCCGGCCGCCGGCTGACCGTGCTGCGCGCCATCGACAAGCTGGACAAGCTCGGGCCGGAAGGCGTGAAGCTTCTGCTTGGGCCGGGCCGATGGGATGGCGGCAAGGAAGGCGAGGGCGACTTCGCCAAGGGCGCTGGTTTGGACGACGGGCAAGCTGAAGCAGTCCTCCTCGCCACGGCAAGGAACGCACAGGTCGACCAGGTTTCCATAGTGAGCTCGAACCCGACTTACCAAGAAGGCGTCGGCGAGCTCGCGACGATTGAAGCCCTGGTCAGGGCGGCCGGATATGGCGAAGATCGCATCGCCATGGACCGCTCCGTCGTGCGCGGCCTCGAATACTACACCGGCCCGGTCTTCGAAGCCGAATTGCTCGCCGAAATCCCCAACGAAGACGGCCAGATCGTGCGCTTCGGTTCGGTCGGTGGTGGCGGCCGCTATGACGGGCTGGTCTCGCGCTTCCGTGGCGAGCCGGTGCCGGCGACCGGCTTTTCGATCGGCGTCTCCCGCCTGATGACGGCGCTGAAGAACCTCGGCAAGCTGGACACCACCGATGTCATCGCGCCGGTCGTCGTGCTGGTGATGGACAAGGATACGGAAAGCCTCGGTCGCTACCAGAAGATGGTGGCCGATCTGCGCGCGGCCGGCATCCGCTCCGAAATGTATCTCGGCGGCGCCGGCATGAAGGCGCAGCTGAAATATGCCGACCGCCGCGGCAGCCCGGTCGCCGTTATCCAGGGCGGCGACGAGCGCGCCAAGGGCGAGCTGCAGATCAAGGATCTGATCGAAGGCGCGCGGATGTCGGCTGAGATCACCGACAACGCCGAATGGCGCGCCGCAAGACCGGCACAGGTCACGGTGCCGGAGGCTGAGCTGGTCGCCGAGGTGAAGAAGATTTTGGCTGCGCAGGCCGCTGACCGTGCGAAGGGTGGCGCTTGAACGCCCCCCTCTGGCCTGCCGGCCATCTCCCCCTCAAGGGGGGAGATTGGATGTCGCGCATGGTTTCGCCAATCTCCGGCGTTGAAGAAGAGGCGCTGCGCTCCGAGCTGCCAATCTCCCCCCTTGAGGGGGAGATGGCCGGCAGGCCAGAGGGGGGTGCCTCGCGCCACGCATGACCTCCCGCTATCCCGCCATCGCATCCGAAATCACCAAACTCTTCGCCACCCGCAACACCCATGCGGTCGAGGTCGCGGTGCTGCAGCCGGCCGACCCATTCCTCGACATGGCCGGCGAGGATCTGCGCCGCCGCATCTTCCTCACCGAAAGCGAGACCGGCAAGACGCTGTGCCTTCGTCCCGAATTCACCATCCCCGTCTGCCTCGACCACATCGCCTCGCAGGCCGGCACGCCGCGCCGCTATTCCTATCTCGGCGAAGTGTTCCGCCAGCGCCGCGAGGGCGGCAACGAGTTTTTCCAAGCCGGCATCGAGGATCTCGGCGACCGCGATACGGCCAAGGCCGATGCGCGTTCGCTGGCCGATGCGCATGCGCTGCTGCAGCTGGTGCTGCCGGCGCAACCTCTTGCGATCACGCTCGGCGACCAGACCATCTTCGAGGCGGTGCTGGCGGCCCTCGGCCTGCCGCGCGGCTGGCGCATGCGACTTGCGCGCGCCTTCGGTTCGGGGCCGATGCTGCAGGCAGCGTTGTCCGATCTCGCCAATCCGCCACGCAACGGTCAGCTTGACGGCGAAGTCGCGGCCCTTGTCCTCGATGGCGATCTCGAAGCGCTTTCCGCCCACATTGCCGGCGGCATGGAAGAGGCCGGCCTGCTGGCATCCGGCGGACGCGCGCCCGCCGACATTGCCCGGCGGCTGATCGAAAAGGCCGAACTGCGCAGCGTGCGGTTGTCGAACGAAGCGTTTGCAGCACTCAGGGATTTTCTCGCCATCGACGTGCCGCTCGACGGCGCCAGCGCTGCGCTCGAAAGCTTCGCCGCTGGTGCCGGGCTTTCGCTGGGCGCGGCGCTGGAAAAATTCGCCGCCCGCGCCAAAGCCATCGAGGCGCATGGCCTGCCCGCAAAGACGATCCGCTATGACGCCGCCTTCGGCCGTCCGCTGGATTACTACACCGGCATCGTCTTCGAGATCGCAGCACTTGGTGGCGAGCGGCCGCTGGCCGGCGGCGGTCGCTACGACCGGCTGCTGACCCTGCTCGGCGCCAAGACGCCGATCCCCGGCGTCGGCTTCTCCGTCTGGCTCGACCGCATCGAAGCGCTGCGGGGAGAGCCGCAATGATCACGCTGGCGATCCCATCGAAAGGCCGGCTCAAGGAGCAGGCCTTGGAGGTACTGGCCAAGGCCGGGCTTGCCGTCAGCCTGCCCGGCGATGAGCGCCAGTACCGCGCCCGCATCGACGGCACTGAGGGCATCGAGGTGGCGTTCCTGTCGGCGTCCGAAATCGCCGGCGAGATTGGGCAAGGTTCGGTCGACCTCGGCATTACCGGCGAGGATCTGCTGCGCGAAAACCTCGCCGACTGGGAGGCGCGCGCCGAAATCGTCGCTCGCCTCGGCTTCGGCCATGCCGATGTCGTGGTCGCGGTGCCCGGCATCTGGCTCGACGTCGATACTATGGCCGATCTCGACGATGTCGCCGCCGATTTCCGCCAGCGCCACGGCAGGCGACTGAGGATCGCAACCAAATACTGGCGGCTCACGCAGCAGTTCTTCTCGCAAAAGCACGGCATCCAGGTCTACCGCATCGTCGAAAGCCTCGGGGCCACCGAAGGCGCGCCGGCGGCAGGCCTTGCCGATGTCATCGTCGACATCACCACCACCGGCTCGACCCTGCGCGCCAACCATCTCAAGGTGCTGGCCGATGGGGTTGTGCTGAAGTCGCAGGCCTGCCTCGTGGCTGCCAGGAAAGATCGTGCTGCTGCGGATGAGGCGCTAGTGCGGGAAATAGCCGCGAAGATGAGCGCGCTCCCTCCCCCTTGAGGGGAGGGTGGACAGCCGCCAAAGGCGGATGGACGGGTGGGGTCGCTCCGGCAGTGCTCGACGCGAGACGACCCAAGCCGGGTCGACCGTGACCAAGGAAGTCGAGCACTTCGCCGAGGAGCCCACCCGCCTCGCTTCGCGAGGCACCCTCCCCGCGAGGGGGAGGGGAACCGCCTCTACTTTCCACCATCCCATCAGGCTGATAGGCTCGCCATATCCCGGGAGGAAACGGCGATGGCGATCAATCTCGACGAGCTCAAGAACGCCACCAATCTGCGCGGGCGCGGCAGGGCGTTCATCGCTCCGCTCGACGGCCTGGCACATGTGTCGGGCGACCGTTCGGTGCCGCTGCTCGACAAGACGATCCCTCAGCTTTTCTCCGGCACGGTCAGCAAATACGCCACGCAGGATGCTGCCGTCTTCGTCGGACAGGACAAGCGCTTCACCTGGAGCGAATTGTCGGACACGGTCGATACGCTCGCCGCCGGCTTCCTGGCGCTCGGCCTCGAAAAAGGCGACCGTGTCGGCATCTGGTCGCCCAACCGCTGGGAATGGCTGGTCACCCAATTCGCCACCGCTCGCATCGGCCTGATCCTGGTCAACATCAACCCGGCCTACCGGCTGACGGAGCTGGAATATGCCCTCAACAAGGTCGGCTGCAAGGCGCTGGTCACCGCCGCCAGTTTCAAGACCTCCGACTATCTCGGCATGATCGAGACGCTGGCGCCGGAGCTCGCCAACGCCACCCCCGGCAAGCTCAAGGCGCAGAAATTGCCGACGCTGAAGATCGTCATTCGCATGGGCGACGACAACTCGCCCGGCATGTTCAATTTCGCCGATGTGCTGTCGATGGCCGGCCGCGACGAGCATGACAGCCTCGACCGCATCTCCGAAGGGCTGAAGCCGGGCGAGGCCATCAACATCCAGTTCACATCAGGCACGACGGGCGCGCCCAAGGGCGCGACGCTGACCCACACCAACATCGTCAACAATGGCAATTTCGTCACCGCTGCGATCAAGCTCACCGTCGACGACCGGCTCTGCATCCCGGTGCCGCTCTACCACTGCTTCGGCATGTCGATGGGCACGATGGGCTGCGTCACCAAGGGCGCGACCATGGTGTTTCCTGGCGAGGGTTTTGACGCCGGCGCGACGCTGAAGGCGGTGGCGCAGGAACGCTGCACCGGCCTCTACGGCGTGCCGACCATGTTCGTCGCCATGCTTGACCACGCCGACTTTACCAGCTTCGATCTCTCCAGCCTGCGCACCGGCATCATGGCGGGCTCACCATGCCCGATCGAGGTGATGAAGAAGGTGGTGACGCTGATGCATATGGAAGAGGTGACCATCGCCTACGGCATGACCGAGACCAGCCCGGTCTCGTTCCAGAGCAGCGTCGACGATCCGCTGGAAAAACGCGTCTCCACTGTCGGCCGCATCCATCCGCATGTCGAGGTCAAGGCCATCGACGCCGAGGGCGCCACCGTCGCCGTCGGCGCGCCGGGCGAGCTGTGCACCCGCGGCTATTCCGTCATGAAAGGCTACTGGGACGACGCGGAAAAAACCCGCGAGGCGATCGACAGCGATGGCTGGATGCACACCGGCGACCTCGCCACGATCGACGCCGAGGGCTATTGCAACATCGTCGGCCGGGTCAAGGACATGGTCATCCGCGGCGGCGAAAACGTCTATCCCAGAGAGGTCGAGGAATTTCTCTATCGCCATCCCAAGGTCAAGGAGGTGCAGGTGTTCGGTATTCCCGACGCCAAATATGGCGAGGAGCTGTGCGCCTGGATCGTGCTGAAGCCCAACCAGATCGCCACCGAGCAGGAGATCAAGAATTTCTGCGCCGGCCAGATCGCCCACTACAAAATCCCCCGCTACATCCGCTTCCGCACCGAACTGCCCATGACGGTGACGGGAAAACCGCAGAAGTTTCTGATGCGCGAGGCGATGGTGGAGGAACTGGGGCTGGTGGTGCAGAAGACGGCTTGAGGGGGCTGGTGCCGGTTGATGGGGATTGCCGGCTTCGCAATGACATTGGGGTACTTCGCACAGGCTTTCCGCACGGGTTGCAGAGACGCATGGGGGCTTGAATGACTGGTTTCGCACGATCGGCGATTTCCTATGCGATGCCTTTGGCCGCCCTGGCAATGGCCGTTGCGGTCAGAGCCAGCGGGCTATCGGTGGACGAAGGTTCGCCGAGCGTCAGGATCCTCGTCGGAGCGCTTTCGAGTGCGATCATGTTTATCACCATTTTTGTGGTGCTCGATCACGCCGAGGCGGTGGCCCACCGTGTGGGCGAGCCCTATGGCACATTGGTGCTGACTTTTGCCGTAACGGCAATCGAAGTGTCGATCATCGTTTCCATGATGCTGCATGGAGAGAACAACCCCACGCTTGCGCGTGAGTCCGTCTTCTCGACGGTGATGATTGCCTCCACCGGCGTTGTCGGAATGTGTCTCACGTTGGGCGGCTGGCGTCACCGCAAGCAGGCAATTGTCCGGCAGGGGACCAGCGCATATCTGGCGGTTCTGGTCGCACTGACCGTCATGACGCTTATCCTGCCGACCTACACGCGGACCACTGATCCCGGCACATTTTCAGCAGCTCAGCTTGGCCTTGTAAGCGTTCTTTCTGTGCTGCTCTATGCAAGTTTTGTGTTCGCGCAGACAGTCCGGCACCGGGACGATTTCATCGAAGGACTGGCACATGACGTTTCGGCGCGAACCACCCCTCACGCAAGCGTCTCTTCCAGCGCTCTGCTCCTGGTTATCGGGCTGATCGGAATTGTCATGCTCGCCGAGCAGGTCGCCGCAAGTGTTGAAGATGCGCTCGTTGCCTACCAGGTGAGCCAGGCTGACAGCATTGTGGGGGCAATGATCGCGGGTCTGGTTTTGATGCCGGAGGCCATTTCGGCGGTTCGTGCTTCACTCAACAATGAGCTGCAGCGCGGCCTGAATGTCGCAATGGGTTCGGCTTGCGCCACGATTGGTTTGACAATACCGGCGGTCGCAGCAGCCAGCCTGCTGACGGGACGAGGGTTGACCTTGGGGCTACCGGAGGCCGACGCAGTACTTTTGGTTTTAGCGCTTTTCATATGCGGCGTAAGCTTTAGTAACGAAAGGACGACGTTCCTGACCGGAATGGTCCATGCTGTTGTTTTTTTTACGTATGTATTTCTGATATTTATACCTTGAGGCTTTGGTGCGATCTGGCGATCAGCCCATCAAGGCGGATACTCTCGAACGCGCTTGGGTTGAGTTTCTTTTCCCGGTGTTCCCAAGGCGACATCTGAGACCCAAGCGCCTCACACCCCCAGCACCGCCATCCAGGCCGCGTATAATCTTCGCCAGTTCCCCACACTCATCATGCCGCACCTTGTTGGGCGCCAGGCCAGGCAGATCGTGCGCTGCGGCATCGGCTCCTGGAACGGCACGATCTTGAGGTCCGGCATGGCGCTGGCCGGCCTGGCCGCCATATCAGGGATAAGCGTGACGCCGAGCCTACCTCTTCCGATAGATGCTGATGTGGCGCCAACTGCGGGCATCGAAGGGTTCGCGCTTCCAGCCGCCGTATCGCTGGTCGAGCTGCAGGCCGGCGCAACGCGCCATCAGGTCGAACTCGGGAGGATTTGCCAGCCGCAGCCTCAGCGGGACCATGCGGACACTGTCGTTGCCGATATCGATATGTGACAGATCGAGCACCTGACTGACCGGATCATATCTGCACGCCGCGATGTGCACCGACCCGGTTCCAGGATGGGAAATTTCGACAAAGCCGTTGTCGGCCTGCATTGGCGCCGTGGGGACGCGACATTCGAGCAGGAAAACGCCATCCTTATCGAGGTGCCGGGCCACATTCTCGAAGCACTTGACCTGGCCATCCTGGGTGATCACGTTGCCGATCGAATTGAATACCAGATAGACCAGCCCGTATCGCCGGCCCGTTTCCACCGCCGTCATGTCGCCATTGACGACTTCGATCTTCGATCCGCCGGGCTTGGCCTTCAGCATGTCGATCATGTCGGGCGAAAGCTCGATGCCGTCGACGCGCAGACCGGTGGCCGCCAGCGGCAAGGCAATTCGCCCCGTGCCGACCGCGAATTCCAGGCAATCCCGTCCGGCAGCGATCTCCTGCAGGAACAGAACCGTCTCGTCCTCATCGCCGCGCAGCTCATCGTCGTAACGCCTTGCAACGTCACCGCGAAAGCTGTCTTCAGGCCTGAATCCTTCCATATCGCATCCTCCGGTTACGGAATTGGTTGGGATGCAACGCTGCCGGCAACCGCGCGTTCCAGAGATAGACTATCTGGAAGAGCGAAATACCGAATGGAAGGGCGGATCACCTCGAAGCGATAACGGGGTTCTTTTGGTCAACGACGGTGACCGGCAAGCCGCAGAAGTTCTCGATGCGCGAGACGATGGTGGAGGAGTTCGGATTGGTGGCGCAGAAGACAACGTGACTCAAGCCTTCCACAAATACGGCAGCAGCAGGGACAGGACGCTGCGCGCTTCATTGGTCAATGCGCCGGAAATCTTCAGAAGCTTGCGTATCTGCGACAGCGTCGCCCACGAGGCCGCCGGGCCATCGGAGCATTCCAACCCGTCAGGTAGCTGGACGATGCGGTAGCGCACACGGTTGTGGTCGAAACGGCCGCCTTCGTCTGATGCCCAGACGTCAGCGTGAACGATGCCCTCTTCAATGAGATCGACGAGCGGCCGCTGAAAAGGGTCGCGCAAATGCTCCGTTGCGGTCAATTGCAGGCTCGGGCCGAATTGAACGCCTTCACGAAAACCGATCTCCACGGCATGCCGCAACAGGAAGTGCAGCACACCGCCGCGCCGCTGGCAGACCAGCACGACATTCACGGCATGGAAGTCCGATAGCAGCGGCTGATCCCATCGCGGCACCTCGCGGTCGAGTGCCTGGATGCGATGATATCCGACACGGAACCGGCTACGACCTTCGTCGGCGATCTCGCTGTCTTCGAAAATCCAGCCGGATATGCTGTCGATGGGGACAGGGCACAGAACAATCGATGCGGACAAGCGGGCGGCAGACAGCCTGTCCAGCAGGTCGACGAAATTATGCACGGCTTTGTCGTCTTGCGTCCCATGCGAGGTGAAGAGATCCGCGCCGAAATTGCAGGCACCTCGCGCGAATGAAAACGGCGATCCGTCCGGGCCAAGCGATTCCCACGGACTGGCGACCAGCACCGAGCGTGCGTCTGTATTGATGACGTAGTCATGGTGGAGCAACGCGAGCAAAGGCTCCATGCCACACCATCGCCATGCCTCGCCGGCCGGCTCAGGACCGGAGCCGACGATTTCGCGCGTCGCATTGCGGTTGTATTTTGCCAGAAAACGCGTTCCTTGCTCGGACTGCAGCTGATCGCTGGTCGTGTCGGTCGTGATGTCAAAATACTCGAGATAGCGTGTCGGCGCCCCACCATGGAGCCTGTTGTAATTGCTGAGCGTCGCCTGGACGGTTGGCGCCAGTTGCGCCGCGCCGACATTTCCAGGCTCTGTCTTGGCCTGAACGAGGACGTCGCATTGCCCATCCAGGTGTCGCAACAGGAAAGCAAGCGTTCCCACCTCGGGCTGGTCGATGATAGGTTGGCTTTGGGTGTTGACGGCAGGGGAGGCAGATGCGGCTGCTATGCCGGCGACGCTGAAAAATCGCCTGGTGGAATGCTCGATGCGTCCGTCCGCCAAGCGCCAAGCGCGGCACTGGGAAAGCGGGATGCGTCCATAGTGAAAAGCACTCAGGGATAGCTGCTTTGATCGCCAGTCGAGAATCTGCTCAACCGAATCCAGCCTGTCCTGCATATTTTCCCAATCCCCCGAGCCGCTGGTTACCACACTGAGAGATACGGGAACAAGAATGATGTCTGGTCTGGAAGGAGCGATGCGTGACGATGAGATAACCTTCGTCGTGGCGACGTATAATCGCCCCGACACATTGGCAATCGCCTTGCGCTCAGTCCAACGCCAGACAGATCAGGGTTGGCGGGTGCTCGTCGTCGGCGACAATTGCGCGCCGGAGACCGAAGCTGTGGTGCGCTCGATGGCCGATTCGCGTTTCTCTTATCTCAACCTCCAAAGGCGTTTCGGGCATCAATCCGGGCCGAACTCGGTAGGCAGTCTCGTCGCCTCGACACCGCTCCTTGCCTACCTCAACCATGACGACATATTGCTGCCAGATCACATAGCGCGGGCAAGGGCGAAACTTCACGCGCGCTCTGACTTCTTCGTTGGCGCAGCCCTTTACGCCGAAGGTACCTCCAGCGAGGCGATGGATTCGCCAGTGCCGCTCTTTGCACGAATATCCCGCGCTGACCGGGTGGACCACGACGTCTGCGATCGCAACTACTATTTGTTTGAGCCCGCCAGCGCCTGGATTTTCGACCGCGGCATTGTCGACCGAATAGGTTTGTGGGCGCACCCGTTGACGCTCTATCGTCCACCGTTGCAGGACTTCGTGATGCGAGCCTGGCGTGCCGGCGCACATTTCGCATTCGGAGATACACCGACAGTGTTGAAGATCGTGACCTATCGTGGAGGAGGCTCTCCAGGCGGTACTTACGCGGTCGCAAGCCGCCAGCATCAGGCGTTGGAGATCCTTTTATCCGGCAAGGATGCGGATGAGCAGCGCCAAATCGCGATGGCCGCGGCCAATGACCCCCAACCCGATCGGCGCAAACCGGACCGTATTTCTGCCGCGCTTTACCGCTCGAGCGGTATCGATGCAACGGCGCTGCGCCGTCGCCTTACAGGGAGAACAGCCGGCAAAGGTTTTCTGAAGGCTTCGATTGGCAGAACATCGCTGCCGCTGCCATCAGCGGACGGCTATGCGCTGCATATCGCCGACGAAGTCAAAAGAGCCAGGCGCATCAACCAGGAGCGCACCAACTGTCGGGATGGATCAAGAGTTTAACTCTCACGCCCCCAGCACCGCCGCATCCAACCCACGAATGATCTTGGCCAGCTCCACGCACTCATCATGCCGCACCTTGTTGCGGCGCCATGCCAGGCAGATCGTGCGTTGCGGCATCGGCTCCTGGAACGGCACGATCTTGAGGTCCGGCATGGCGCTGGCCGGCCTTGCCGCCATTTCCGGGATAAGCGTGACGCCGAGCCCATGTGCCACCATCTGTAAGAGCGTCGTCAGGCTGGTAGCGCCGTAGCTTGCCATCGCCACCGGGCGCACGCTGCCGCACAGTGCCAATGCCTGTTCGCGCAGGCAGTGGCCTTCCTCCAAAAGCATCAGCCGCTCCAGCGCCGGGCTTTCCGGCGGCACCGGCGGCGAGGCGAAGGCCGGGTCGCCTGACGGCACGGCGAGGAAGAAGCGGTCGGCGAACAGCGCCTCGGTAACCAGGCCGGGTTGGTCGAGCGGCAGCGCGGCGATGAAGGCGTCGAGCCGTCCCGTTGCCGTGTCTTCGACCAGCGACGCGGTCACCGCTTCGCGCAGTTCGAGCTGCAAAGCGGGAAAATGCCGCTTCAGCCCCGGGAGCACATGCGGCAAAAGATACGGCGCCACGGTCGGGATGATGCCCAGCCGGAAGCGGCCTTCCATGGCCGGGCGGCCGCGCCGGGCCATCGTCTCGACATCACTGATGTCGCGCAGGATGCGCTCGATGCGTGGCAGCAGCGCTTGCGCCTCTTCCGTAATCCGCACCGTCTTGCCGCCGCGCTCGAACAGCCGGCAGTTCAGTCTTTGCTCCATCTCGGCGATCTGCGCGGACAGCGCCGGCTGGCTGACGCCGGCGAGTTTTGCGGCGCGGCCGAAATGCAGCGTTTGCGCCAAAGCCTCGAAATATTGCATCTGACGCACGGTCAAGCCAATCATAAGGAAAGCCTATCGCAACAAACAGGAAAGGCAATTTGTTTTTATCGAAGAGACGGCTTAGTCTGGAACCATTCCAGAGTGGCGCGGCTCCCGGCCGGCCCGGAAAAAACAACACATAAATCAGCAATTCGGAGGCCAAGATGGACGCGATGACCGACGACAACAGCGCCGGCAAATGCCCGGTCGCGCATGGAACCTCCGCCAGGACCAACCGCGACTGGTGGCCGAACCAGCTCGACATCGGCGTTCTCCACCAGCAGTCGAGCCTTTCGGACCCGATGGGCGAAGCTTTCGACTACGCCGCGGAGTTCAAGACGCTCGACCTCGATGCGGTGATCGAGGATTTGCACAAGGTGATGACGGATTCGCAGGATTGGTGGCCGGCCGATTTCGGCCATTACGGGCCGCTGTTCATCCGCATGGCCTGGCACAGCGCCGGCACCTATCGCATCGGCGACGGCCGGGGTGGCGCCGGTGCGGGCCAGCAGCGTTTCGCGCCGCTGAACAGCTGGCCGGACAACGCCAATCTCGACAAGGCGCGCCGGCTTTTGTGGCCGGTCAAGCAGAAATACGGCCGCAAGATCTCCTGGGCCGACCTGTTGATTCTCACCGGCAACGTCGCGCTGGAATCGATGGGCTTCAAGACCTTTGGCTTTGCCGGTGGCCGCGCCGATGTCTGGGAGCCCGAGCAGGATGTCGACTGGGGTTCGGAAACCAAGTGGCTCGACGACAAGCGCTATTCCGGCGACCGTGAGCTGCACGGCCATCTCGGCGCGGTGCAGATGGGCCTGATCTACGTCAACCCGGAAGGGCCGAACGGCAAGCCGGATCCGCTGGCCTCGGCCCGCGACATCCGCGAGACCTTCGCGCGCATGGCAATGAACGATGAGGAAACCGTGGCGCTGATCGCCGGCGGCCACACATTCGGCAAGACCCATGGGGCCGGTGATGCAGCACTTGTCGGCGCCGAGCCGGAAGGCGCGGGCATCGAGGCGCAGGGCCTCGGCTGGTCGAGCAAGCATGCCACCGGCATTGCCGGCGATGCGATCACGTCCGGCCTCGAAGTTACCTGGACGACGAGGCCGACCCAGTGGAGCAGTAACTTCTTCGACAATCTCTTCAACTTCGAATGGGAGCTGACCAAGAGCCCGGCCGGGGCCCATCAGTGGACGCCGAAGGGCGGCTCTGGCGCGGTTACGGTGCCGGACGCGCACAATCCCTCGAAGCGTCATGCGCCGGCAATGCTGACCACCGACCTCGCGCTGCGGGCCGACCCGGCCTATGAGAAGATCTCGCGCCGCTTCCATGAGCATCCGGAGCAGTTCGCCGATGCCTTCGCCCGTGCCTGGTACAAGCTCACCCATCGCGACATGGGGCCGGTCGTGCGGTATCTCGGCCCGTTGGTGCCGAAGGAAGAGCTGATCTGGCAGGATCCGGTTCCGGCCGTCGACCATGAGCTGGTCAGCGACCAGGACATTGCATTGCTGAAGGCCAAGATCCTGGCTTCGGGCCTCAGCGTTTCGCAATTGGTCTCGACCGCCTGGGCCTCGGCCTCGACCTTCCGCAACTCCGACAAGCGCGGCGGCGCCAATGGCGCGCGCATTCGCCTGGCGCCGCAGAAGGACTGGGAGGTCAACCAGCCTGTCGAACTGGCCACCGTGCTGGCGGAGCTCAAAGCCATCCAGAACGAGTTCAACGCAAGCGGCAAGAAGGTCTCGCTGGCCGACCTCATCGTGCTCGGCGGCGTCGCCGCGGTCGAGAAAGCCGCAACGGATGGCGGCAATGCGGTGAAGGTCCCCTTCACGCCCGGCCGCACCGACGCCTCGCAGGCGCAGACCGACGTCCATTCCTTTGCGGCGCTCGAGCCGAAAATTGACGGCTTCCGCAACTATGTCAGGGGCAAACCGCCGATGTCGGTCGAAGCCATGCTGGTCGACCGGGCGCAACTGCTCAACCTGACGGCGCCGGAGATGACGGTGCTGGTTGGTGGCCTGCGCGTGCTCGGCGCCAACACCGGCGGCTCGAAGCATGGTGTGTTGACCGACAGGCCGGGCACGCTGACGAACGACTTCTTCGTCAACCTGCTCTCGATGAGCACCATCTGGGATCCGGCCTCCGAGCCCGGCTCGCATGAGGTCTACGAAGCACGCGACCGCAAGACCAGGGCAGTCAGGTGGACCGCCACACGCGCCGACCTGATCTTCGGCTCGCATGCGCAGCTGCGCGCGCTGGCCGAGGTCTACGGGTCGGCGGATGCCGGGCGGAAATTCGTTGGCGATTTCGTCAAGGCGTGGACCAAGGTGATGAACGCCGACCGTTTCGACATCGCTCCCTGATACAACCTCCCAAACGAAGGGGGGGGGGGGGGGGGGGCCCCGCGTGGGTTTGGGGGTGGGGGGGAGACAGATGGTTTGGATTTAGGTGGAGGTGGGACAGGTCCCCCCCGGCATGGACGCACGCGAGCGGGCGCCTCTGTCCGACCCC
>NZ_JAMYVS010000010.1:0-226623 GCF_040324255.1 Mesorhizobium sp. M0001 | reverse complement strand
TCCCCTGAGGGATGCGCCGGCTCCCTCAACGACGCGGCGACTTCCGTCATATCATCAAGTTCAGATCAGGAACCTGCGGCAGGTGTGCTCCAGAACCTTGTGCCATCATCACCTCGGACGCCTTCAAGGCGCTGCCGCATCGCGTGCGTGCACAGCGCGCCATCCTCGTTGACCTTTCCCAGCTTGGCGGGTGCGAACCCGAGTTGATTGGCCCATTGGGGAACTGGACATGAAGTCGGCGCCGGGAGCTATCAGGGCTTCACGAACCGAAACGCGAAGCGATCGGTCTCGCCCTTGATCGCGGGATCGAACACCTTGATCGAGTGCTGGTCATCCCTGTTCAAGAGCACGGTGCTTTCCGCGTCCAGCACGAAGCCGGCCGCCTCCACCTCCTCGCGGACGGATGCAGAGTCGATCCGATGCAGCGACTGGGTGTCGCTCGTGCCCGACCCAGCTGCGGCGGCGTGGTCGACGATGACGTAGGACCCACCGGGTTTCAGCCGCTTGTAGACAGCTCGATTGAAGTCGGCCGCCGTCGCACCCTTCTTCTGGATCAGGGCGGTGTGAAGATCGTGGTAAAACAGGTGCAGCCATAGGACATCGGCTGGCGGCGTGACCTCCGGCATCGCGACGAGGTCCGCCGAGGCGGCTTCGACGTTCTCTCGGCCCGGCTCCTTCGCGAGCGTCCGCATGAGGCCGACCGGATCGTTCTTGAAGTGGGCGACCTCCGCCGGCACGAATCTGTAGACCCGCCCCTCGGATCCGACGATGTCGGAGAAGAGGCGCGTCCAGTCTCCGTCGCCAGCGTAGACGTCGATCACGGTGGAGCCCGCCTCGATTCGTGCGAACCGGATTAACTCGGATACCTTGGATTGGTCGTACATCGAAATCTCCTAGTGGATATTCTTCTCGGTGCTCATAATGATTTCTCCATTTGCTCGGATCGGATCGCGCTTGATCCGATCCGAGTTCCGATCGCCTGCGTTGTCTCTTTGCCGGTGTGGACGTCGTGCTCGTCAGTCGAACTTGACCAAGTCCTTGAAGATGAGACGACCCCAGCTGTCTCCGCGCGCCTGGACCAGCAGGCCACCTTCCGACACCCCGCCAAGCTTGATCGGCGCGAAACCGAGATTTTCCGCAAGCTCCCCAATCCGTGTTGCGGCAGCGTCATCGTCGCTTGCCAGGAACACGACCCTCCGGCCACCATGTACGGCCGGATCCTGACCAAGCACCGGGGCGACCAGATGGTTGAAGCCCTTGACCAGTTTTGCGCCAGAGAAGGCCTGCGCGATGAACTTGGAAGAAGGTTGTCCTCCCAGTTCCTCCGCGGGCACGCCATAGGCATTGGTCACATCGATGATCGTCTTCCCCTGCCAGGTGGGGAGCGCCTTCGCAACATCCGGGTGCGCCTCGAAGCGGACAGCCAAAAAGATGATGTCCGCCTTGATGGCTTCCGCCAGTTTTTTGGGGATGATCGTGGGTCCGATCGCGGCCGCATCGGCGGCAAAGCTTTCCGGGTCGCGTGTGGTTGCAACGGAAACTTCGATGCCGTTTCGGGCAAACGCCTTGGCAAGGGCCTGTCCGATATTGCCGAATCCTACGATTGCATAGTTCATAGTACTTCTCCGATCTGGTGCTAATGCCGGGCTCAGACTTGTGCCATGCCTCCATCGACGGCGAGATCCACGCCGGTGACGAAAGAACTTTCATCGGAGGCGAGGAACGTTACGGCAGCCGCGATTTCCTCTGGTTTGCCCCTGCGACCCATTGGGATCTGTGACGCAAACTGGGCGGCCGCTTGCTCGGCTTGCTCAGGGGTAAGGCCAGTCGTTGTCTCCAAGGCCGGCGTTTCGATTGGTCCCGGACTCATTGCATTGACGCGGATTTTGCGGTCTTTGAATTCCAGTGTCCAAGCGCGCGCGAAGTTGCGTACAGCCGCCTTGCTCGCGGCGTAGGTACTAAACTCTGGAAGCCCCAACACGTTCGACACTGAAGAATTCAGGATGATCGAACCGCCGTCTTTGAACAGGGGAAGGGCCTTCTGCACCGTAAAGAACAGACCCTTCACGTTCACATCGAAGGTCTGATCAAAATGTGCCTCGGTAGCGACCGCGAGCGGTGCGATCGTCCCCGCGCCGGCGTTGGCGAAGAGAATGTCGATATGACCATGTTTCTCCTTCACGACGACATAGAGGCGATCCAGATCTTCCAGGAGCGACACGTCACCCACGACCGTCGTAACGTTTTTCATGATGAAGGCTGCAGCCTCGTTCAGCTCTTTCTCTCTTCGCCCGGTAATCACGACGTGCGCTCCTTCTTCTACGAAGCGCTTGGCTGTGGCCAACCCGATCCCGCTGCTTCCGCCCGTGATGACTGCGATCTTGCCTTCGAGTTTTTTCATAATTCTTTGTCTTTCGTTGCGCGCGGGCCAGGTACGGACCGCGCTGGGGGTCAGAGTTGAGCCAGGCCGCCGTCGACGGCGACTTCGCTGGCGGTCATGAAGCTGCTGTCCGGCGACGCGAGAAAGGCGGCCACGGCCCCGATCTCCGCCGGATCGGCCATGCGCTGGAGCGGAGTCATCGCGCCGTAGGCCTTCTGGCCTTCCTCGCCTAACGCCTCCTTCGCGAGTTCGGTCGCCGTCGCTCCGGGCGACAGCACGTTTACGCGGATGCCGGTGCCCTTCAGGTCTTCCGCCCAGGTCCGCGCCAGGTTGCGCACTGCCGCCTTGCTCGCGCTATAGGCAGTGAACCCCGGAGCGCCCGTGGTGCCGGCGCTCGACCCGGTCAGGATGATCGAACCGCCCTGGCTCATCAGCGGCAGCGCCTTCTGGACCGTGAAGATCGTACCCTTCACATTGGTGTCGAAGGTTTCGTCAATGTGCCTGGCGGTGATCTGGCCGAGCGGAAGCGGGCTTCCCGCCCCGGCATTGGCGAAGACGATGTCGAGGCTTCCGCGCTCGGCCTTCACCGCAGCGTAGAGTCGGTCGAGGTCGGCCTCATCCGAGACCGAGCCCATAACCGCGCGGGCATTAGGCCCAAGGTCAGCCACGGCGGCGTCGAGCGCTTCCTGCCGGCGGCCGAAGATGAAGACGAAGGCGCCCTCCTCGATAAAGCGCTTGGCTGCGGCGCGGCCGATGCCCGTAGCGCCGCCGGTTATCACAGCGGTCTTTCCATTCAGTCTGTTCATGTCATGCATCCTTCGTTTCGCCGTCTCGTGTCTTTGGCTGTACGGGAAAGTCCCGCGAGAGCCTCAAGATGGGTTCGCCGAAGTCGGGCGGTGAGTGCGCAATCGCGCACATCGCTGGTGCGAAAACGATCCAGTAGATGATTGAACGCCACGATGACCGCACGAACTTACGGCTGATCGTGTTAGTATGGGCTTTTGCAAGCCGCACTTCGCTGCGCAGGAATGCACCATGATCGACTGGGATGACGTTCGCTACTTTCTTGCTGCCGCGCGCGTAGGCTCGGTGCGTGCCGCCGCCGCACACCTCGGTGTGAACCACTCGACCGTGCTGCGACGCATCGCTCAGCTCGAGGAACGCCTCGGGGCGCAGATGTTCGAAAAGCTGCCTTCCGGCTACCGCCTGACGGCTGCGGGCGAAGAGGTCCTCGATCTCGCGACCCAGATGGAAGCGTCGTCGCACCAGCTGGAGACGCGAGTCTTCGGTCGTGACCAGAGCGCGCGCGGGTTTTTGCGGGTGACGCTTCCACCGTTCCTCGCCACACACCTGCTCATGCCGGATCTCGCCGACTTCGCGCGTTTGCATCGCGACATCGAGATGGAAATCTTGTCGTCCGGTGAGCTGGCAAATCTGACCAACCGAGAGGCCGACGTCGCGATCCGCATTGTCGCCGACCGCAAGACCCTGCCGCTCAATCTTCACGGCCTGAAGGGACCGGAGCTGTTCAGCGGCGTCTACATGTCTCGCGATCGACTAGCCGCGTGGCGTGCGGGCACGCTTGATCCCATCCGATGGATAGGCATAGACAATCATGGAATTCCGGACTGGGCGCGCGAGGGAGAAGTTCACGTCACGGGAGTACCGTTCAGGACACCTGACGCCGAGACGCAGA
Source organism: Mesorhizobium sp. M0001 (assembly GCF_040324255.1). Lineage (NCBI taxonomy): Bacteria > Pseudomonadati > Pseudomonadota > Alphaproteobacteria > Hyphomicrobiales > Phyllobacteriaceae > Mesorhizobium > Mesorhizobium sp. M0001. The sequence continues at coordinate 222,547 of NZ_JAMYVS010000010.1, read as the reverse complement.
TCATCGCGGCGCACCAGGGGATTGGGATAACGAAACTGCCGTGCTTCGTCGGAGATACCGACCCCCTGCTGGTGAGGGTGCCGGGGATCGACGTGCCCATGCATGGGACACTCTGGCTTCTCACGCAAGGCGAGACACGCAAGACGAAGCGGGTGCGGCTCTTCACAGAGTTCGTATCCCGCAGGCTCGCCGCGTACGCTCCGCTTCTCTCGGGGCTGTCCATATCGCGCGACTGACGCCCGGCAGATCCGCCGGCAACGCTTCCCGCAATCCGGGTGGAAGCCGAGCTGCGATCGCTTGAAGCGGCGTGTTCAATCCGCGAATCCAGTGGGAGTAGGGAAACGGCGGCAGTAGCGTAGAGGTACCAGCCTAAGCTCGACCTCTTCCCACACCATGATCAGACAACGATGCCACCGTCTTCAGCGCGCCATCGAGCATGTCGCCTTTCTCGTCTTTCAGCGCAGCTTCGCGCAACCGCCTGATCCAGTCGGCAGCGTCATCGCGGCTCCTGACCAGATCGAGCGCCGACAGCACGCGATCGAATTTGGACTGGGCGCGGAGGTGGGTGTCGCTGTAGCCCTTGATCAGCCGGCGGCAGTTCAAGATTTCGACGGCGAGCGCGTAGTCCTGAGGCGCGTGGCTGAGCGCCAGCGCATACCAGCGCTCCAGATGCGCCGTCTCGACCTTGTGGCGCAACAGGCGCCGCCGCCAGCGGCGCAGGCCGCCAATCAACCAGAGGACCGCAAAGCCGGCAAAGCTGTCGGTGCGGATGCGCCGGCCGCGATTGATGCGCCGGTCGAGAAAGCCGGCAAGTTTCGGCCGGTTCTCGATGTAGCTGCCAAACCCCGCCGGCAAGGTGCCGCAGAACTCCTCGATGCGCGGATGGAAATATTCGGTCACTTGCAGGATGGAGCCGTCCTTGACGCCCACCTCCTTGCGCACCCGCCGGTCACGCGTCGAACGTGTCTTGAGATCGGCGACGCGGATCATGTCGTCGTAGCACAGCGCGTTGGCCAGATGCTTGGCGGCAGCGATGGACAATGCATGGGCATGTTCAGCGCTATCCAGCGCGACCGCCTGGTCGAGCCGGTCGAGATACTCGCCGCCATAGGAGATGTCCTGGTAGTCGACGACCTTTCTCAGGCCCCGGAGCGCCATGTCGCGCACCGCCGCGGGCATCAGGTCGATGCGGGCGGCCAGCGCCTGCCAACCCTGCAGCAGGTTCGGCGGACCGCTCACACGCCCTGAACCCGGAGCGGGGTCGACCGTGGCCGGTTCTGCCGGCTGTGGCGCGGGGGCCGTCGTACCGCGCGCGCGGTCGTAGGCGACGGCGAAGGCAGCAAGGCTGGCTTTCGCACCCCGGCCGCCGGCGCCGATCGCTTGCTCATAGCTTTCACGCGTGAACGGCAATGCGTCGGAGCCGGCCAGCGCGCCAAGCAGACTGGCCGAGATCATTGAGCCATTGTCCGCGGCGATCTTTTCCATGTCGAAGGCGATGAAGCGTTTCGATGCAGCTTCCGCCGTCGCGCGTACCTTGGAAGACGAGGCCCGGCCGTCACCCGGCTCGATCTTTTCCGACACCGCGGCGATACGGTGCGAGGAGGTGATCAGCGTGGTGCGATCGGGCGTGACGAAGCCCCTGATGATGGCGCGGCCGGCTTCCATCAGCTCGGCGGCGATCAATATGTCGACATCGCCTTGCGAAGGCGAAAGGGCAAAGACCGGCAGCCGGCCGGTGTCGCGGGCCATCTCGACGTAATAGATCGTAGCGCCGGTGCGCTGGGCGACGCCGGCGACCGAGGTCGATTGCGCGACATAGGAATTGCGCTCGGCGACATCGGTGATCCAGTCGGCGAGCACGCCGCCGCCCTGGCCGCCGACCGCGAGCAAAGCGAGTTTGATCACCGGCTCGGTATCGGCGGCATCGGATTTCGGGCGCAAGGGCGAAGCCTGGTCAAGCATCGGCGAACGTCAACCTGCGGCTTTCACGGCGCCGCTGCAGCAGGCCGATCACGGCGCGGCGCGTGCCTTCCAGAAAACGATCCCAGCGGCGGGGATTGTGCACGACATCGGCGCGGTAGAAGGAAGGGCACAGCACCGCTGCATCCGCCACTTCACCGCAATTGCCGCAGCCGACGCAGCTCTGGTCGATCGATGCCACCGGATCGTCGCGCAACGGATCGTCGAGCGACTTTACCGACAGCGACGGGCAGCCGGACAGCCGCATACAGGCATGGTCGCCGGTGCAGATATCCTCATCGACGCCGAACTTCGGCTTGACGACGCGAGTCCCACCCTTGATCGCCTTGTCGACCAGCGGCTTTTCGCGGCGCTGGCGATTGAGCATGCATTCAGACGAGGCAACGATGACCTTGGGACCCTTTTCGTCCGTCGTCAGCGCCTCACGTAACGTGTCCTGCATCTTGGTGATGTCATAGGTGCGGTCGACATGGCGCAGCCATTTGACGCCCATGCCCTTCACCGCCTCGGTGATCGGATGCTTGGTCGACTTGGTCTTGTTGCCCGCACGCGACGACAGGATGTCCTGCCCACCGGTGGCGGCGGAGTAAAAATTGTCGACGATGACGATGACGCCGTCGTTCTTGTTGAAGACCGCGTTGCCGATCGAGGAGGTCAGGCCATTGTGCCAGAAGCCGCCATCGCCGACGAAAGAGATCGACCGCCGTTTGGCGTCGGGCGAATTGAACGCCGATGCCGATGCCGGCCCCAGCCCGTAGCCCATGGTGGTGGCGCCGAGCTCGAAAGGCGGCATGATCGAGAACAAATGGCAGCCGATGTCGGATGCGATGTGGTGGTTCCCGAGTTCCTGCTCGACCAGCTTTGTCGCGGCAAAAATCGGCCGCTCCGGGCAACCGATGCAGAAGCCTGGCGGACGTCCCGGCACGACGTTGATCAGGTCCGCGGCGTCAACGCCGTCGCCGACCTTGTTGGGCGCGCGCACCTCACCCGGCAAGAGATGCGGGGCCTCGGCGCGCAGGAAGGCGCCGATGCCGTCCAGCATGACCTGGCCGGTATATTCGCCGGCCATCGGCAGATACTCCTTGCCGACCAGCCTGGTGCCGCGCCCGGCCTTGTGCAGCATGGCGGCAAAGGCCTGCTCGATGTAGTTGGGCTGGCCCTCCTCGACCACGAGCACCGTCTGCTTGCCTTCGCAGAAGGTGAGGAACTCGTCATCGATCAGGGGATAGACGGCGTTGAGAACGTAGAGCGGCACATCCGTCTCGCCATAGGTGTCGGCAAGGCCGAGCCGCTGCAAGGCGCGGATGACCGAATTGTACATGCCGCCCTGCATGACGATGCCGACCGAGCCATGGTCCGAACCGAAGAATTCGTTGATCTTGTTCTTGGCGATGAACTCCACCGCCGCCGGCCAGCGCTTCTGCACCTTCTCCTTCTCGTGCAGGAAGGAGGCGGGCGGCAACACGATGCGGCCGGTGTCGCGGCGCGGCGCGTCGAGCGCATCGGCCACCGTCATCGGCGGGCGCTTGTTGTCCTTGGCGATGAAATGGCCATGCACATGGCAGCAGCGGATGCGCACCTGCAGCATCACCGGCGTGTTGGATGCCTCGGACAGCTCGAAACCATCCTCCACCGCCTTGACGATCGACGGCAAATTGGGGCGCGGGTCGAGTAGCCAGACCTGGCTCTTCATGGCGAAGGCGTGGCTGCGCTCCTGCATGATCGAGGAGCCTTCGCCATAGTCTTCGCCGACGATGATCAGCGCGCCGCCGGTGACGCCGCCGGAGGCGAGGTTGGCCAGTGCGTCGGACGCGACATTGGTGCCGACGGTCGACTTGAAGGTCGCCGCACCGCGAATGGGGTAATGCACCGAGGCCGCCAGCATGGCGGTGGCGGTGGCTTCCGAGGCGCTCGCCTCGAAATGCACCCCGAGTTCGCCCAGAATCTCCTGTGCGTCGGCCAGCACGTCCATCAGATGGCTGATCGGCGCGCCCTGGTATCCGCCGACATAGCCGACGCCGCATTGCAGCAGCGCCTTGGTGATGGCGAGAATGCCTTCGCCCGCAAATTCCTCGCCGGCGCCGAGCCTGAGTTTTTCGACTTCCTTGGCAAAAGAGCGTTCGGCCATTTTTCCAACCTTCCGTTGCCGGCGGTGCGGCCGGCGCCTAACGTCTAGATGTCGTGCTTGCGAATGTTCTTCAGCATCTTCTGCAATGTGGCGATCAGCGCCGCGTATTCGGCGTCGTCGACATCGTCGAACATCGCCTCGAACGCGTCATGCATTGCCGGCCAGGCGCGCGCGAACTCGGCGCGGCCGTCATCGGTCAGGAAGACATGGCGGATGCGGCTGTCTGTGACGCCTTGCTCGCGCCGCACGAAGCCTTGCCCTTCCAGCGTGTCGAGCGTGCGGCTCAAGGTCGACTGCTCGATGACGGTGTAGACCGAGAGGTCGTTGACGGTGACACCGTCGGTGACCGACAGCACGGCGAGCGTGCGGACCTGCGGAATGGTCAGGCCCTGCTTGCGGAAATCGTCGCGCAAGGTGGCGTTGTAGCGCCCCATGATGCGGTTCATCAGATAGGGCGCGAATTGCTGCAGGCCGATCTGGCCAAGCGTCGAAATGCGCTGGCGTTTTTCTGCGACCTTCTGCTCCATCACAGCCTGCCCGCCAGAAGAAAGCCGGAGCCGCCGCCGAGCCCTGCACCCGGATGGGTGGAGGCGCCGATGTGATAGAGGTTTTTGATGCCGGTCTGATGGTTGCGGCTGGTCTTGAACGGCCGCCACAGGAACGACTGGTCGATGGTGGACGACCCGCCATACGGGTCGCCGCCGACCAGATTGATGTTCATCGCTTCGAGATCGGCCGGTGAATAGGCGCGGCGCGCAATCACGCTGCCCTTGAAGCCATCGATGTGGCTGGCGAGAATGGTTTCGACGCGGTCGGCGTAGGCTTCACGCAGCGCCTCGGTCCATTGTCCGTCAGCCGGTGCATGCAGCGTGCCTGCGGCGTCGCCCTTGATGTGCCTGGGCGCCTCGGGCAGTTGCAGCCACAGGATCGCCTTGCCCTCCGGGCAGCGCGACGGATCGAGCGCATGCGGCTGGCCGACGCAGATGGTCGGCACTTCGGGCAGCATGCCGCGCGCCGCCTCGTTGCAGGCTTTCGAGACGCCATCGAGCCCCGGCGTCAGGTGCAACAATGCCACCTGGTCCAGGCCAGCACCGCGCCATGCCGGCGGCTTGTTCAGCGCATAGTGAATCTGGAAATTGCCTTTGCCGTAGCGATATTTCTGTGTCGCTTCGACATCGGCCTTGGGAGCCTCGCTGCCGAGCAACCGGTGGTAAAGCTGCGTCGGCGTGACCGAACAGATGACGCTCTTGTTTGCTGTAATCGTTTCGCGCGAGGCGAGCCGTACGCCGGTCGCGCGGCCACCGCTCTGGACGATCGAGGCGACATCGGCGACGGTACGGATGTCGCCACCACGTTCCCTTATCAGAGCTTCGAAGGCGGTGAGCAGGGTCTTCGCTCCACCCTTGACGATCGGCGCCCCGGCCGCTTCCAGCGCGAAGGCAATGACCTTGGCGATCTGCCCTGAGAAGGCGTCTTCCGGTCCGAGCCCGGCGTGCAGCACCCAGGGCGCCCACAGCGCGCGGATTGTCTCGGACCGATAGGTGCTTTCCAGCCAGCTGCGCGCCGGCACCAGTGCTTCGCCGAGAAAGGCGGCAAGGCCGCGTGGGCTGCGCCGCCAGGCATCGCCGGCCAGCAGTTTCGCCGTCGGATAGGACCACAGGCTGCCGCCGAGCAGGCCGAACAACAGGCCGGCATTGCGCTCGATGCCGCTGACATCGTCCGCATGCCGGTCGCCATCGTCGGCGGCAATCGCATTGATTGCCGCGACATTGGCGGCGCGGTTGGTGGTGAGCACTGCATGACTGCCGTCCGGCCGCAGCACGCCAGTTGGCGTGCCGGTGTGGCAGAATTCCAGCCCGTGCCTGGCGAGATCGCCGCCCAACGCCGCAAAAGCCGGCGAGGTGATGAACAGCACGAAGGTGGTTGCCATCACGTCATGGATAAAGCCGGGAGCGGTGATCTCCTCGGTACGCACGCAGCCGCCGATGCGGTCGTTGCGCTCGAGGACGAGCACACGCGCCCCTTTGCCGCCGAGCATCGCCGCGCAGACCAGCGCGTTGATGCCGCTGCCAACGATGATGTGATCCGGCTGGCTCACCTTGGCGTGCTTTCACCTAGCCGTTGGATACAAGCGCCAGCGCGCGGATAGGGCTGCCGGTGCCATGCTCGATCTTGAGCGGTGCGGCGATCAGGATGGCGCCCTTTGGAGGCAACTGGTCGAGGTTGCAGAGGCTGGCGAGGCCATAGCGGTTCGCCTTGTGCATCAGCGTGTGGGCTGGAAATGGCGGCTCCATCCCGCCTGCCTTGCCGGCATCGGTGCCGATCGTCTCTGAGCCCCAGCCCTTGATATCCTTGCTGATCAGGAACTGGATGGCTTCGGCTGTCGGACCTGGCGTATGTGGGCCGGTTTCGTTGGCGTTGAGGAATTCGGCTTCCGAGCCATTGCGCTTATACCAGTCGGTGCGCATCACCACCCACTCCCCGGCGTTGATGGCGCCATGCTTGGCTTCCCACGCCTTGATGTGGTCGACGGTGAGCAGGAAGTCGTGGTCAGCGGCGGCTTCCTTCGAGCAGTCGATGACATTGACCGGACCAATGAAATTCTGCGCCGGAATGGTGTCGGTGGCGCCGTCCGGATAGTCCTTGCCGCTGATCCAATGCTGCGGCGCATCGAAATGCGTGCCCGAATGCTCCCCAAGCTTCAGCCAGTTCCATGCCCACCACGGGCCGTTCTTGTCATAACGGGAGATGTTATGGATCTCGACCTTTGGCGTGTCGACGGCAAGCTCCGGCGGCAGCTTGATAAGAGGCGTGTCGGGTCCGAGTTGCGCAGAGAGGTCGACCACCCTGATGGCGCCTGAAAGCAGCTGGCCGGCGACTTCGCCGAGGAGTTTTTGCGTGTCCATGGTCTGAAGTTCCCTCTTTCTGGTGAAGATCAAGGCTCGTCTCGGCCCTTAATATCCTACTAGACGAAAACATATGCATCTGCAATTATCTTTAAGCATAAAGGAAATGGGAACGGGGCGTGAGCGAGTTCGACGCCATCTTTGTCGGGGCGGGCCACAACAGTCTGGCATGCGCCGCGCATCTCGCGCTCAAAGGCTGGAAAACCGGGATTTTCGAGCGCAGCGCAGCAATCGGTGGCGCCGTCCAGACCCACGAATACACGCTTCCCGGCTTCCGGCACGATTTCGGTGCAATGAATCTGAGCCTGTTCGCCGGCTCCGCCTTCCACCGGAAATATGCAAATGAATTGAAAGCACAGGGTCTTGAGTTCGCGCCGGTCGCCGACTGTTTTGCCAGCGCCTTCCCGGACGGACGCTGGTTCGGCGTCAGCAACGATCTGGAAAAAACCACCGGCCGCATGGCCGCTTTCTCCGCCGCCGATGCCGCGACCTGGCGTAGACTGGTCGCTGCCTTCCCGGCAGAGGCCGAGCATCTGTTCCGGCTGCTGGGCTCGCCGATGAGTGCCCGCGCGCTTGCCGGCACCGCCTGGAACCTGTGGCGCAAGAAGGGCATGTCAGGCGCGCTCGATACTGGTAGGCTTTTGCTGTCATCGCCGCGCGCCTGGCTGGAGGAAAATTTCGAGTCCGCGCATGTGCGGGCAACGCTTGCCACCTGGGGCATGCATCTCGACTTCGCCCCCGACATCGCCGGCGGCGCCGTATTCCCCTATCTTGAATCGATGGCCAATCAGAGCTTCGGCATGGTGCTGGGCAAGGGTGGCGCCGACACCATCATCCGCGCGTTGTCGGGCATGGTGGCGTCGGCCGGCGGCACGATCGTCACCGGGGCGGAAGTTGCCGAGATCACAGTTGCCGGCGGCAAGGCATCGGGCGTGCGACTCGCTTCAGGTGAGACACATACGGCGACCAAGGCAGTGATTGCCGGCGTCGCGCCCAAGGCGTTGAGCGGCAGGTTGCTACCCAACGGTTCCGGCGACGCCGGCTTCGACACGGCGATGCAGAAATTCCGGCACGCGCCGGGCACGATGATGATCCATCTGGCGCTCGACGACCTGCCCGATTGGCGCGCCGGCGCCGAGCTTCGGCAGTTCGCCTATGTGCATCTGTCGCCGTCGCTCGACGCGATGTCGCGCACCTATCAGCAGGCGATGGCGGGCATGCTGCCGGACGAACCGGTGCTGGTCGTCGGCCAGCCGACCGCGATCGATCCGTCGCGCGCGCCTCAGGGCAAACATGTGCTGTGGGTGCAAGTGCGCATGCTGCCTGCCGAAATCCTGGGCGATGCGGCAGGCAGGATCGCTCACGCGCATTGGGATCAGGTCAAGGATGCCTACGCCGAGCGCGTGCTCGACATCATCGAGATATACGCACCCGGACTGCGCCCGAAAATCCTCGGCCGTGCAGTGTTCTCGCCAATCGACCTCGAGCGTGAGAACCCCAATCTCGTCGGTGGCGACCAGGTCTGCGGCAGCCATCATCTGGCGCAGAATTTCCTGTTCCGCCCGGCGCGCGGTTATGCCGGCTGGAACACGCCGGTCGGCAATCTGCATCTCATAGGCGCCGCGACATGGCCCGGCGCCGGCACCGGCGCGGCCTCCGGCTTCATGCTCGCGCAACAGCTTGGCGGGAGGTAGCTCGCAAGATTTCATGAAGGCGACGAGAGGCAAGGCGCTGCTGCCCACGAAGCCCGGATCGATAAACTGATAGTGCCGCGCAAAGACAACAAAACCAACAAGGGGAACGACCATGACAATCAACAGACGAGAATTGCTGGGATACAGTGCCGCGGCACTTGGGGTGGCGGCGATCGGCCTGCCTGAGATCGCCAAGGCGGCAGCGGGCGAGCTGACCATCGCCTATAACGTCAACCTGCCGTCCTGGGATCCGACCACCGGACCCTCGGCCGTCAACCCGACGATCCAGGGCCTCTACCAGTCAGTGTTCGACCAGTTCATTCCGCAAAAGCCGGACCTGTCCTTTGCGCCTGGCCTGCTCACCGAATGGGGCTGGAACGAGGATCGCACCAAGGTGACGATGACGGTGCGCGAAGGCGTGACCTGGCATGACGGCTCGCCCTTCACGCCCGAGGACGTGGTCTGGTCGCTGCAGCGGGCGGGCGACGAAAAGACCGGCAATCCGATCCAGTTCGTCTGGAAGAACGTCAACAATTTCAAGATCGACGGCAACAAGATCACCGGCGACGTCGTGCAGTTCGATCCGGTCTATTTCAAATGGATGTCGTTCCTGACCGGCTACATCCTGCCGAAGGCCTACTACGAGAAGGTTGGCGCGGAAGGTTTCGAGAAGGCGCCGATCGGCACCGGCCCGTACATGGTGGAAAAATTCGAGCGAAATGCTTTCCTCCGACTGAAGGCCAACCCGCACTATTGGGGCGACAAGCCGGCCTTCGAGAATGTGACGATCAAGTTCGTCACCGACGCGGCGAGCCGCGTTGCCGAGATCGAATCCGGTTCCTCGCAGGTGACGCTGGAGGTCCCCTATGAAGAGTATGACCGGCTGATCGCCAAGGACGGGCTTGCCGGCTCGTGCAAGCCTGTTTCCGACATCGGCATGATCTTCTTCAATGACATTGAAGCGATGCTGGACAAGAACGTCCGCCAGGCCGCTGTCATGGCTGTGGACAAGGAGCTTCTGGTCAAACGGCTGCTGCGCGGCTATGGCCAGCCGATCGCTACGCTGGAGACCCCGGAGTACACGGCCTTCGATGCCTCGATCAAGGTCGAGCACAATCCTGAAAAGGCCAAGGAGCTGCTCGCGGCTTCCGGCTATTCGCCGGAAAAACCGGTCAAGTTCACCATCCAGACGACCAAGGGCTTCAAGCCCAAGGATTATGAGATGATCCAGGCGATCGTCGGCATGTGGCGTAAGGTCGGCATCGAGGCGACGATCGAGGTCTACGAGATCGCCAAGCACTATGAACTGCGCTCCGCCGACAAGCTGGCGCCGGCCGCCTTCTACAATTGGGGCAACGCCATCGGCGACCCGACGACGTCGACTGGTTTTGCCATGTATGGGCCGAGCCCGCATTCGGTGTGGGACAGCCAGGACCTGATCGACATGATCAATCCGCTCTGGGGCGAGAAGGACGAGGCCAAGCGCATCGCCGGCTGGAAGGCTGTCGACAAGTATATCGCCGAGCAGGCCTATGTGCTGCCGCTGATTCAGTATGCGCAACCTATCGTGCATGCCAAGGGCGTCAACGTGGTGCAGCATGTGTCCGGCGCGCTGCTGCCGGCGCTGATGACCCCTGCCTGATATCGGCTTGTGGGCGCCACCCTTCGCTGAGCGGCCCCCTCATCCGGCCCTTCGGGCCACCTTCTCCCCGCTGGGGAGAAGAGACCAGCTCAGCTGTCCGTGACCTCTTCTCCCCTCGGGGAGAAGGTGGCCGCGAAGCGGACGAATGAGGGGGCTCTTCGTTAGAAACGCACTGGGCCAACACCAGAATGCTCCTGCAACGATTCCTGATCCGTCTGCTGACGATGCTGATCACGCTGTTCGGCGTGGCTGTCGTCGTCTTCGTCGTGATCCGCGTCGCGCCTGGTGACCCGATCGCCATGATGCTGCCCCCCGGTGCGACAGATGCCGACATCGACCGGCTGCGTGCACTCTACGGGCTCGACAAGACCATCGTGCAGCAATTCTTCATCTGGCTGTCCGGCGTCGTCAGGGGCGATTTTGGCACCTCGATTTCGCTCAGGCAAGATGTGCTCAGCCTTGTCTTCAATCGTTTGCCGGCAACGCTGGAACTTGCCATCATCGCGCTCGTCATGGCGGTTGGGCTCGGCGGCACGACGGCGATCCTCGGAGCCCGCGAGCGCGGCACGGCGGTCGAAGCCGGCATCGATATCGCCAGCGGCGCCGCCCTTTCCATTCCCGATTTCCTGTGGGGCCTCGTGCTGATCCTTTTGTTTGGCGTGCTGGTGCCGATCTTCGATATCTCCGGCCGCGTGTCGCCGCAGCTCGATCTGCCCTTCGTCACCCAGTTCTATTTCTTCGAGAGCTTGCTTCGGCTGCGCTTCGACCTGACCTGGGATCTGCTGAAACACATGCTGATGCCGGCAGTAGCCTTGGCATTGCCGCTGGCGGCAATCATCGCGCAGTTGCTGAAACAGTCGCTGAAGGAAGTGCTTGACCTCGACTATGTCGTGCTGGCGCGGGTGAAGGGGTTTTCGGAAACGCAGGTTATCCTGCGCGAGGCGCTGAAGAACGCTGCCTTGCCGACACTGACTCTCGTCGGCGTCCAGTTCACCTTCCTTGTCGGCGGCACGGTCATCGTCGAGCGGCTGTTTTCCTACGAAGGGCTCGGCAACATGGCGATCGATGCCGTCATCAACCGCGACCTGCCGCTGATCCAAGGCATCGTGCTGGTGTTCGCGCTGCTGTTCGTGCTGATCAATCTTGCAGTCGACATGATGTATGCGCTGCTCAATCCGAGGCTGCGCCATGGGTGAGGCACGCATGGCCCGGCGCGGATTGGGCCTGAGGCTGTGGCTGGCCGGCGGCTGGCTGCTGCTGGTACTTCTTGCGGCGATGTTCGCGCCGCTGGTGGCGCCGCAGGACCCGCTGGCGCAGGATCTGATGCTGGAGCGGCTGCCGCCCTTCTGGCTCGATGGCGCCGAGCCCGGCTATTGGCTGGGCACCGATAGCCTCGGCCGCGACCTCTTGTCGCGGCTTATCTTCGGCGGCCAAATCGCCTTCATCGTCGCCTTCGCTGCGGCGATTGCCGCCTGCCTTGTCGGCTCGACGCTCGGATTGGTCGCCGGCTATTTCGGCGGCTGGGCCGACCGCATCATTTCACGCATCGTCGATGTCTGGATGGCATTTCCTCCGGTGCTGTTCGCCATCCTGCTGGTCGCGGTGCTCGGCACTGGTCTCAGCTCCGTCATCCTCGCCATCGCCATCATCGACTGGACGCGCTTTTGCCGGGTGATCCGCGCCGAAGCGATGGGCCAGTCGCGCATGGACTATGTCGAGAACGCCCGCATCGCCGGCTATGGCCGCATCGGCATCATGCTGCGCGAGGTGCTGCCCAATGTGGTGCCGTCGATCGTGGCACTGCTGTCGCTGGAGATGGGCATCGCCGTCATCGTCGAGGCCATCCTGTCCTTCGTCAATCTGTCGATCTCGACCGACGATCCGACCTGGGGCGGCATCATCGCCGAGGGCCGGCTGTCGATCCATCAGGCCTGGTGGGTGCTGGTGTTTCCGCTTGTCACGCTGATCCTCACCGTGCTGTCGTTCAGCCAGTTCGGTGAGGCGCTGAAGACACGCTTCGATCCGGTGCTGCGATGAGCGCTTGCCTGGATATTGCCAATCTGAGCGCCGTGCTGCCGAACGGCCAGCGCGTGCTGCGGTCGGTGTCGCTCTCCGTGCAGCCGGGTGAGGTGCGTGCTCTTGTTGGCGAGAGCGGCGCCGGCAAGACGATGATCGGCAAGGCGGTGCTCGGTGTGCTGCCGTCAAGCGTGCGCATCGTCGAAGGCGCCATGCAGCTCGAAGGCGAAGACCTCGGCAGGCTGCAGCCCAAGGCAAGGCGCACGCTGATCGGCGCTCGCACGGCGCTGATCCCGCAAGATCCGTTGACTGCGCTCAACCCGTCGCGCCGCATCGGTCCGCAGATGACTGACCGGCTGGTGCGCATTCTCGGCTGGAACGGTGACAAGGCGGACAAGCGTATCCGGCAATTGTTGGATGAGGTGCAGATCCGCGATCCCGACCGGGTGCTGAAATGCTATCCGCACGAGCTGTCCGGCGGCATGCGCCAGCGTGTGCTGATCGCCGCCGCCTTCGCCGCCGAGCCACGGCTGATCGTGGCCGACGAGCCGACAACCGCGCTCGACGTTACCGTGCAAAAGCAGATCCTGCGACTGATCGCCGAGCTGCAGCGCGAGCATGGCACCGCGATCCTGTTCGTCACCCACGATCTCGGCGTCGTTGCAAAGATCAGCCAGCAAGTGTCTGTGCTCTACGCCGGCAAGGTGGTGGAAGAGGCTGACACAGCCGCTCTCTTCGCCGCGCCTGAGCATCCCTATACGCGGGCATTGATGGCCGCTACGCCGCGCTACACGGATCCCTTTGCCTCGCTGAAGCCGGTGGATGAGACGGTGCTGGCAGGACTCGCTGCGGAGATCGCCGCCTCCGACCAGGCGTGGAGAGGGCCGCATGGTTGAGCCGCTGTTTTCCGTGCGCGGGCTGAAGGTGGCGCTGCCCGACATGACCCGCAAGCCGCTGATCGGGCGCGCGCCGCTGGCCGAGATTTTGAGAGGCCTGGATTTCGATCTGCCGAGGGGCTTGGTGACCGGCATCGTCGGTGAATCCGGGTCCGGAAAATCGACGCTCGGCCGCACGCTTGTCAGACTTCTGGAGCCGAGCGTCGGCAGCATCCATTTCGAGGGCCGCGATATCGCCCATCTGCCGGATGCGGAGCTGCGACCTCTGCGCCGCGACCTGCAGATGATCTTCCAGGACCCGATGTCGTCGCTCAACCCGCGTCGCACCATCGCCGGCATCATTGCCGCGCCGCTCAAGCAGAATGGGCTTGGCGACAGGCTTAGGGAACGCGTCGCCGAGGCATTGCATCGCGTCGGCCTGCCGCAAAGCTTCGCTAGTCGCTATCGTCATGAACTGTCGGGCGGGCAGCGCCAGCGCGTCGGAATTGCGCGCGCGTTGGCGCTTTCGCCGAAATTCGTGCTGGCCGACGAGATCGTCTCCGGCCTCGACGTATCGACGCAGGCGCAGATCCTCACCCTTTTGGAGAGACTGGCCGCGGAGATGGGGCTGACGGTCGCCTTCATCAGCCACGACCTGTCGGTCATCCGGCGGCTGTGCCAACAAGTGATCGTCATGCGCGAGGGCAGGATCGTCGAGGCGAGCGCCACCGATGCGCTGTTCGACAATCCCAGGGAGACCTACACGCGCGACCTGCTTGCCGCCATCCCACTGCCTGAGATCGACGCGGACTGGTTGCGGCCAGCAACGAAAGCGCCGGCATAGGACTGTTCACCCACCACGCCGAACAGCGGGCTTCGGACGTGCATGAGGGCAAAATCAGCCCGCGAACGGAGGGTAACATGAACCATGCAATCCGCGGCACGATGCTTGCCGCGATCCTGTTCGGCTCGGTGGGAGCGGCCTCGGCCGATTCGATCCCCGGCATGCGCGGCCACGACCACACCGGCATCACGGTGCCCGACATGAAGCAGGCAGTCGACTTCTTCACCGAAGTCGTCGGCTGCAAGAAGGCGATGTCGTTCGGCCCGTTCGCCGACGACAAGGGCACCTTCATGCAGGACCTTCTGGGCGTCGATCCGAAGGCTGTCATCGAGCAGGTCACCATGGTGCGTTGCGGCTATGGATCGAACATAGAGCTGTTCAAATACACCGCGCCCGACCAGAAGGATTTGACGCCGAAGAACAGCGATATCGGCGGCTTCCACATTGCCTTGTATGTCGATGATGTCGCCGCGGCGAAAGCCTATCTCGATGGCAAGGGGGTGAAGACGCGGATGGGGCCGCTGCCGGTCAAGGAAGGTCCGGCGGCCGGCCAGACCATCCTCTATTTCCAGGCGCCATGGGGATTGCAACTGGAGGCGATCAGCTATCCCGATGGGATGGCCTATGAGAAGGGTGCCGAGACTGTGCTGTGGAGCCCGAAGAACCCGGAGAAGTGATTTCCAGAGCGCGCTTGTGGGGCCAACCTGCAGGCGCGCCACCCGTGTCCTGCAATCGTTCCAACATGAAACTTTAAGCTTGAAATATTTTATCTCCGGCGCGATACTTGAGATGCAGCAAGCGAAGAGGAGATCGCACGGATGAAGGTTGCGGTTCTCGGTGGCGGACCAGCCGGCCTCTACTTTGCCATTTCAATGAAGCTGCGGGACGCCGCCCACGAGGTCACGGTGTTCGAGCGCAACCGCGCCGACGATACGTTCGGCTGGGGCGTCGTGCTGTCGGCCGAAACACTCGACAACCTTGCCAAAAATGACCCGGTCAGCGCTGTCTGGATCAAGAAGCATTTCGCCTATTGGGACGACATCGCCGTCATCCATGACGGCGTGCGCACGGTCTCGTCGGGCCACGGTTTCTGTGGCATCGGCCGCAAGCGGCTTCTGGTCCTGCTGCAGCGACGCGCGCGCGAACTTGGCGTGAGGCTGATGTTCGAGAGCGATATCGCCGACCCTCAGCCCTATATGGAGACGCATGATCTGGTCGTCGCCGCCGATGGGCTGAACTCAAGGGCGCGCAACAACTTTGTCGAAGTCTTCAAGCCCGACATCGACACCCGCAAATGCAAATTCGTCTGGCTCGGCACCAACCAGAAATTCGACGACGCCTTCACCTTCATCTTCGAGAAGACCGAGCATGGCTGGGTGTGGGCGCACGCCTATCAATTCGACAGCGAGACAGCGACCTTCATTGTCGAGTGCAGCGAACAGACCTGGGCTGCCTTCGGCTTCGGCGCCATGTCGCAGCAGGAATCCATCGCCGTCTGCGAGCGCATCTTTGAGAAACATCTCGGCGCCCACGCGCTGATGACCAATGCCAATCACATCAGAGGTTCGGCCTGGATCAATTTCCCGCGCGTGCTGTGCGAACGCTGGTCCTACAAGAACCTGGCTCTGATGGGCGACGCGGCGGCCTCGGCACATTTCTCGATCGGCTCCGGGACCAAGCTCGCATTGGAAAGCGCGGTGGCGCTGGCCGAATATGTCAAAACCGAACCGGACCTCGACGCCGCCTTCCGCAAGTATGAGGATGCGCGCCGCACCGAGGTGCTGAAGCTGCAGTCGGCGGCGCGCAATTCGCTGGAGTGGTTCGAGGAGGTCGAGCGCTATCTCGGCCTCGATCCGGTGCAGTTCAATTATTCGCTGCTGACCCGCTCGCAACGCATCAGCCACGAGAATTTGCGGCTGCGCGATGCCAAATGGCTTGAAAGCGCCGAGGAATGGTTCCAGCGCCAGGCAGGGGCAGGCGGCAACAGGCAGCGCCGGGCACCGATGTTCGCGCCGTTCAAACTGCGCGACATGCAGCTCAACAACCGCATCGTCGTTTCGCCGATGGCGCAGTACAAGGCAGTCGATGGCTGCCCGACCGACTGGCATTTCGCCCACTATGCCGAGCGTGCCAAGGGCGGCGCCGGGCTTGTCTATATCGAGATGACCTGCGTCAGCCCGGAAGGACGCATCACGCCCGGTTGTCCCGGCTTCTATGCGTCCGAACATGAGGTGGCGTGGAAGCGGCTGGTCGATTTCGTCCACACCGAGACCGAGGCGAAAATCTGCGCCCAGATTGGCCATTCCGGGGCCAAGGGCTCGACCCGTGTCGGGTGGGAAGGCACCGACGTGCCGCTCGCCTCGGGCAATTGGCCGGTCATGGCGGCCTCGGCGATTGCATGGTCGCCTGAGAATCAGGTGCCGAAAGCCATGGACCGCGCCGACATGGACGAGGTGCGTGACCAGTTCGTCGCGTCCACCGAGATGGCAGATCGCTGCGGTTTCGACATGCTCGAGATCCATGCCGCGCATGGCTATTTGCTGTCGTCCTTCATCACGCCGGTCACCAACCAGCGCACGGATGAGTATGGCGGTTCGCGGGAAAATCGCATGCGCTATCCCCTGGAAATCTTCCATGCGGTGCGCGCCGCCTGGCCGACGCGAAAGCCGATCTCGGTGCGAATTTCGGCCAATGATTGGGTCGGCATCGAAGGTGTGACGCCGGCCGATGCGGTGGAGATCGCGCGGATGCTGCACGAAGCCGGCGTCGACATATGCGACGTCTCGGCAGGCCAGACCTCGATTGCCGCCAAGCCTGTCTATGGCCGAATGTTCCAGACGCCGTTCTCGGACCGCATCCGCAACGAGGTCGGCATGGCGACGATGGCGGTCGGCAACATCTACGAGCCGGATCATGTCAATTCGATCCTGATGGCCGGCCGCGCCGACCTGGTGGCCCTGGCACGGCCGCATCTCGCCGATCCCTACTGGACGCTGCATGCGGCCGTGACGCTCGGTGATCGTGGTGTCAAATGGCCGGATCCCTATCTGCCCGGACGCGACCAGATCTACCGGCTGGCCGAGCGCGATGCGGCGGCGGGGCTGAAAGTATGACGACGGCCTTGGCGATTTCAGGCAAGCATGCGCTGGTCACTGGCGGCGGCTCCGGCGTCGGCCGGGCCATAGCACTCGTGCTGGCCGAGGCCGGCATAGAGGTGACCATATGCGGGCGGCGCGAGGCCGAGCTTGCCAAGGTGGCTGGCGAGAACGACCGCATCCACGCCATGTCAGCCGATGTTGCCAACGAGGCGGCGGTGACATCGCTCTACGCGCAAGCGGAAGCCGTGCGCGGCCCGTTCGACATCGTCGTCGCCAATGCCGGCATGGCCGGCAGCACGCCGGCGCACAAGACCTCGCTTGCCGACTGGCAGCGGACGCTCGACGTCAATCTGACCGGCGCCTTCCTGACGGTGAAGCCGGCGCTGGCCGGCATGGCCGCGCGCAAGGCGGGCCGGATCGTCTTCGTCGCCTCGACCGCAGGGCTGAAAGGCTACGCCTATGTCGCGCCCTACGTGGCGGCCAAGCATGGGGTGGTCGGGCTGATGCGGGCACTGGCGGCCGAGACGGCGAAATCCGGCGTGACCGTCAACGCCGTTTGCCCGGGCTTCGTAGAGACCGACATGCTGGTGGACTCCATTCAGCGCGTCGTCGAAAAGACCGGCCGCTCAGTCGAGCAGGCGCGGGCGAGCCTTGCCTCGACCAACCCGCAAGGCCGTTTCATCCAGCCGCAGGAAGTTGCCGCGGCGGTGCTCTGGCTGTGCGGCGATGCGGCTGCGTCGATTACCGGACAAGCGATTTCGATCTCAGGAGGCGAAACATGGTAGCCGGCCCATTGCCCGCGCCGTCGGGACCCGGCAAGGACCGGCTGCGTCTCTGGATCAGGCTGCTGCGCGCCTCGCGCACGATCGAGGCCGAGCTGCGCGAGCGCCTGAAGAAGGAATTCGATACGACACTGCCGCGTTTCGACGTCATGGCCGCCCTCTACCGCGCGCCGGAAGGCATGCTGATGAGCGATCTGTCGCGCTTCCTGCTGGTATCCAACGGCAATGTCACCGGCATTGTCGACCGGCTGGTTTCGGAAGGGGTGGTCGCGCGCGCGCGCCGCAATGGCGATCGCCGCACATCCATGGTGCGACTGACCGACGAGGGTTCCAAATCTTTTGCCGCAATGGCCGCGGCGCATGAGGGTTGGATCGGAGAATTGCTGGCCAAGGTCAGCGAGGAGGATGCGCGCCGGCTGACCGGCATGCTGACCTCGTTCCGCAGCAACTGGGAGGGACGCGAATGAGTTCGATGGCCGGCCTCAAGCCGAAGCACTTCCTTTGGGAAGTCGAAGGCAGGATCGCCAGGGTGCGGCTCGACCGGCCGGAGCGCAAGAATCCGCTGACCTTCGCCAGCTATGCGGAACTGCGCGATACGTTCCGCGATCTTGTCTATGCCGACGACGTCGACGCCGTGGTGTTCCTGCCCAATGGCGGCAATTTCTGCTCTGGCGGCGATGTCCACGACATTATCGGCCCCTTGGTCAAGATGGACATGAAGGAGTTGCTCGCCTTCACCCGCATGACCGGCGATTTCGTCAAGGCGATGCTCAATTGCGGCAAGCCGATCATCGCGGCGGTCGACGGGGTCGCGGTCGGCGCCGGCGCCATCATCGCCATGAGCGCCGACATCCGCATCGCCACGCCGGAGGCCAAGACCGCTTTCCTGTTCACCCGCGTCGGGCTTGCCGGCTGCGATATGGGCGCGTGCGCGATCCTGCCGCGCATCATCGGCCAGGGCCGTGCCGCCGAATTGCTCTACACCGGCCGCACGATGACGGCGGCGGAAGGCGAGCGCTGGGGCTTCTACAACAGGCTGGTCGATGCCGCAGTGCTCGAGGCCGACGCGCTCGAGATGGCGGCGCGCATCGTCTCCGGCCCGACCTTCGCGCACGGCATCACCAAGACGCAGCTCAACCAGGAATGGTCGATGGGCCTCGACCAGGCGATCGAAGCGGAAGCGCAGGCGCAGGCGATCTGCATGCAGACGCGTGACTTCGAGCGCGCCTACAAGGCTTTAGTCGCCAAGGAAAAACCGGTGTTCGAGGGCAATTGATGGCTGACAAGAGTTTCCTCAGCTGGCCGTTCTTTGAAGATCGCCACCGCGAACTCGCCGAGCGCCTTGATGCCTGGTGCGCCAGGAACCTGCCGGTCGATCACCATGACGTCGATGCCGCCTGCCGTGAGCTTGTGGCCAAACTTGGCCGCGACGGCTGGCTGAAGCCGACGGCGCTCGATACCGACAATCCCGGACCACTCGATGTCCGCACTTTGTGCATCACGCGCGAGACGCTGGCGCGCCATGACGGCCTGGCCGACTTCGCCTTCGCCATGCAGGGCCTCGGCACCGGCGCGCTCAGCCTGTTCGGCACGCCCGGCCAGCAGCAATGGCTGGCAAAGACCAGGGCCGGCAAGGCGATCTCGGCGTTCGCGTTGTCGGAGCCGCGTTCAGGCTCGGACGTCGCCAATATGGAAATGTCTGCGACGCGCTATGGCGACGATTATATTCTGTCGGGTGAAAAAACCTGGATATCCAACGGTGGCATCGCCGATCTCTACGTCGTCTTTGCGCGCACCGGCGAGGCGCCGGGCGCCAAGGGGCTTTCCGCGTTTCTCGTGCCTGCAGACACCAAGGGACTCGGCATCGCCGAGCGGCTTGAAGTGATCGCGCCGCATCCGCTGGCGCGGCTCTCCTTCGACCAGGTCCGGGTACCGGCCTCGGCGCTGATCGGCAAACCGGGAGACGGCTTCCGCATCGCCATGTCGGTGCTTGACGTGTTCCGATCGACGGTCGGCGCGGCGGCACTCGGCTTTGCCCGCCGGGCGCTGGACGAAAGCATCAGCAGGGTGGCCGAGCGCAAACTTTTCGGCGCTCCGATGGCAGAGCTGCAGATGGTGCAAGGCCATATCGCCGACATGGCGCTGGACATCGATGCCGCGGCGCTGCTGGTCTACCGCGCTGCCTGGACCAAGGACATGGGCGCGGCTCGTGTCACCCGCGAGGCGGCGATGGCTAAGCTGTTCGCCACCGACAAGGCGCAAGAGGTGATCGACAAGGCTGTGCAGTTGCATGGGGGGGACGGCGTCCGCAAGGGCCATATCGTCGAGAGCCTCTATCGCGAGATCCGCGCGCTACGCATCTACGAGGGCGCATCCGATGTGCAGAAGGTGGTGATCGCACGGCAGGTGATGGGCGCGGCCTGACAGCGACGTATTTGATTTTGAGATTTGGTTTTAAGAATACCGGGGAGGCTTGAAAATGCACGAGATCCTGCAGCCGGAGGGCTGGGCGAAACCGGTCGGCTACGCCAACGGCATTGCTGCGCGCGGCAGGCTCGTCTTCGTGGGCGGACAGGTCGGCTGGAACGGGCAGTGCCAGTTCGAAACCGACGATTTCGCCGGCCAGGTGCGGCAGACGCTGCAAAACATCGTCGCCGTGCTGGCGGAAGCCGGCGCGGAGCCACGGCACATCACCACGATGACCTGGTATTTCACCGACAAGGCCGAATATCTCGGCAATCTCAAGGGTATAGGCGAGGCCTATCGCGAGGTGATCGGCCGGCATTTCCCAGCGATGGCCGCCATGCAGGTGGTGGCGCTGGTGGAAGATCGCGCCAAGATCGAAATTCAGGCAACCGCCGTCATTCCGGATTAACGAATTCGTTATTCCCGGATTGTCAGCAGCGCAGCCCCGCCCGCTTCAGCAGCGGCAATACGTGGTCGCAGAAATAGGGCAGTTCCTGGGTGTAGTTGACGAACGACAGCGCGATGCCCTGGTAGCCATGCCCGGCTATTGCCGCCATCTCGGCGGCAATCGTTTCCGGCGTTCCAACCAGCGGGTAGGTGCCGGCGCCGCCGGCGAAACGCTGCCGGTAGCGGTCATAGGCATGCGGGTCATGCGACTGCGAGAACTCCTTCTTGCCTGCCATATGAGCATCGACCGCATCGTGGTCGACCAGATCGACGGCATAGCGCGTGTAGTAGGCCTGCGCCTCTTCCATGGTTGGACGGCAGACGACATGCGCCACCGTGTAGACGCCGACGTTGCGGCCAACCTTGTCGGCCCGCTCGCTGATGTCGGCGACATGCTTGCCGGCATCGCTCATTTCCGAAAAGGTCGTGAACAGATAATCGCATCGGGCGGCGGCGAAATCCCGGCCCGGGCCACCGAAAGCAGCGTTCATGGTCACCGGGCGTGGAACCTGCAGGCTCGCCGGCCGGCTCACCGCCTCCTTGAGGCGATAGTATGTGCCTTCATAGTCCAGAGGCTGGTCCGAGGCGTAGAGCTTTTCCAGGATTTCGATCCATTCGGCGGCCTGGTCGTAGCCCTTCTCGACCAAAGGCGTGCCGAACATGCCGAATTCCTTCGGGTTCCAGCCGCAGACGATGTTCAAGCCGGCGCGGCCCTGGCTGATATGGTCGACAGTTGCCAGCGCCTTGGCGGCATAGAGCGGATGCACCAGCGGCACATGCACGGTCATGAACAGGCCGATCTGCTCGGTGGCCACCGCCAGAGCTGCTGCCCAGGTGAAGGTCTCGAACGACCATTCGCGCACCTTGTTGCGGCCGCCAAAGCCACGCCAGCGCGCGATCGGAAGCATAAATTCCAGCCCGGCGCGGTCGGCGATCTGCGCCGCCGTCAGATTGTCCTGCCAGCTTGCCGTCCAGCGTTCCGGCACATCGGTGATGGCCAGACCGCCATCGGCATTGGTCGAAAAGACGCCGAGCTTCAGTTTGTTCGAGCCGTGCAGGGGATGCGTTTTGATCATCATGGGAACTCGTGGCGAGAGACCGACACGCTAGGCCCGCGCAAAAATATTTCAAGCCTGAAATAGCTTCGCCTCGCCGCCGATTGCGGATATCAATTCGGAGGGGAAAAAAGGGGGATGGATATGAGCGCGTTCCGTCAGAAGTGCATCGGCAAGACCAATCTCGTCGGCTCCTTCGCCGCTATTCCCCATCCCGTCGCCGTCGAAGTGATGGCGCTCACCGGCCTCGACTTCGTCTGCATCGACTGGGAACATGCCCAGATCGCGCGCGACACGATCGAAACCATGGTGCGCGCGGCCGACGTGCATCGCGTGCCGGCCATGGTGCGTGTTCCCGGTCATGCGCCGGAAGCTATCCAGGCGGCGCTCGACAGCGGCGCACAAGGCGTGCTCGTGCCGCGCGTCTCGACCGCTGCTCAGGCCGAGGCGGCGGTGAAAGCCTCGCGCTATCCGCCGCTGGGCGAGCGCGGCGTCGGGCCTGGCCGCGCGGCCAGCTATGGCTATCGCATTCCCGAATATCTGGCCGCGGCCAATGACAGGGTGGTCGTCGCGGTCCAAGTCGAGACATCGGAGGGGCTGGCCAACATCGAGGCGATCGCGGCCATAGACGGCATCGATGTGGTCTTCGTCGGCCCAGGCGATCTCTCCGTGTCGATCGATGCGATCGGGCCCAAAGGCGTGGACAAGCTCAATGAGGCGATCACAAGGATCATCCGCGCGACCGTCGCGCATGGCAGGACATCGGGTATATTTTGCGCCAGCCCACAGACGATCAGCCAGTGGGCCGCTATCGGCGCGAGCTTCTTCGTGCTGGCCAGCGATACGATGTTTCTTGGCGCCGGCGCTGCGGCCAACTGCACCGCTGCGCGCGCCGAGCTGCGGTAGACGGGCGGGATCGGGCAAAAACTTTTTAAGCTTAAAACTTTTTCCTTGAAAAGCGCAGCACATTGGATAGCATCCAAACTCGATGGCGACTGTCGTGCCGGTGGGGCTTGCCGGGCAGTCCGTCGCGGTGCTCCGGGTGGGAGGGGTTTCAGTCCTTGTCGTTCATACTGCCCCAGTCATCGTCCAGCGCGCGTTATGCTTTCGACGGCGTACGTGCCCAGATCCGTGACCTGCACACCGAAAACATTGCCAACCTTGCCGTGCGCGCCCGAGAACTGGGCGACGTGATCGCGCTCTGGTACGGCGAAGGCGACATCGTGACGCCCGCTTTCATCCGCGACGCGGCGAAGGCCGCCTTCGATGAAGGCCAGACGTTCTACGTCCCTAACATGCGTGGGCACCCCCTACTGAACGAGGCGCTGTCGGAATACCAAACGCGCATTCACGGCCGGACGATCCCGATTGCGCGCACCACGGTCACGCCCGGCGGCATGCAGGCGCTGTACCTGGCGCTGGAACTGCTGGTCGATACCGGCAGCAACGTCGTCTATGTCGCGCCGCAATGGCCCAACATCCACAACTCCATCCATCTGATCGGCGGCGAGCCAAGGCCGTTTTCGCTCGACTTCAAGGGCGACTGGCATCTCGATCTCGACCGGCTGTTCGCCACTTGCGATGCGCGCACACGCGCGATCTTCCTGTCGACGCCGTCCAACCCGACCGGCTGGACCGCGTCGCGCGAGGAGATGCAGGCGCTGCTCGACTTCAGCCGGCGCACCGGCATCTGGATCATCTCCGACGAGGTCTATGGCCGGCTCTATTTCGACGGCAATGTTGCTCCTTCCATCCTGCAGATCGCCGAGGATGGCGACCGGGTGCTGTCGGTCAACAGTTTTTCGAAGGCGTGGGCGATGACCGGCTGGCGCATCGGCTGGCTGACGCATCCGTCGGGGGTGGCCGACCAGCTTGGCGCCATGACGCAGTACATCAACAGCGGCACCGCCGCGCCTATCCAGGCAGGCGCTGTCGCCGCCATCCGCCAAGGCGAGCCGCTGGTCGAGGAGATCAGGCAGCGGATCAAAACCGGCCTCGACCTTGCCTATGACAGGCTGGCCCAGATTCCCGGCATCATCCTGCCGACGAAACCGCGCGGAGGCATGTATGCCTTCTTTGCCATGGACGGCGAAAGCGACGCCCGGCAGGCCTGCGCCAGGATACTGGAGACGGCGCGCGTCGGGCTGGCTCCCGGCCACCTCTTTGGAAATTCGGCAGCGGCCTTCCTGCGGATGTGCGTGTGCCGTGAACGCGACCAGATAGCGACCGCGCTCGAGCGCATGGTCGCCGCCATAAATTGACGCCCCGCTGGGAGGTGGGACGGCAACAAACCGTGCGGGAGCAAACCCGCCCGATCACAACCAGAGGGAACACAAAATGAGCTTCACTCGTCGCAACCTGCTTCTTCTCGCCGCCACGATCGGCATCGCTGCCGGCCCGGCCACCGCCTTTGCCGCCGATGTGCTCAATGTCGGCGCCTACCCGACCAATCCGCCCTTCGAATACAAGAACGAGAGCGGCACGTTCGAGGGCTTTGAAGTCGACATCGTCAACGAAGCGGCCAAGCGTGCCGGCATGACCACCGACATTGCCGACCTCGGCTTCCAGGCGCTGTTCGCGGCTGTCAGTTCCAACCGCATCGATGTCGCGATCTCCTCCATCACCATCACGCCGGAGCGACTGAAAACGCTGTCCTTCACCCAGCCCTATTATGACTCCGACATGGGCATTGCGACGAAGACCGATAGCGCTGTTAACACCGAGGCCGACCTCAAGGGCAAGATCGTCGGCGTGCTTTCAGGCTCGACCGGCGAGACCTGGGTCAAGGCGCATCAGGAGGCTGACGGCTACAGCGACGTGAAGGGCTATGACACGCAGCAGAATCTTCTGCTCGACCTCAGCGCGGGCCGCGTGGACGCCGCCGTCAGCGATATTCCGGGCATGGAATACTCCTTCACCAAGATGAAGGACCTGAAGGTCAAGCAGCGCATCAAGACCGGCGAACAGTACGGCCTGATGATGAGCAAGGACCATCCGCTGCTCGGCAAGCTGAACGACGCGCTGACCGCGATGAAGAAGGACGGAACGCTGGCCGCGATCCACAAGAAGTGGTTCGGCAGCGACGCGCCAGCCGATTCCTCGACGGTCAAGGAAATGCCGCTGCCCAAGGCCTGACCGGCAATGCACTTAAATCGTGCCGGCTCCCAGGCCGGCACGATTCATTTCACGCTCCGGCGCCTGCTGCCACACGGATAGCCTCATCGGAGGCAAGGTCGATTGGTTTTAACTTGAGCATCCTTTGCTCTGGGGTTCGGGAACGCTCCATGTCGCTGATCGACACCTTCTTCAATCCTGACGTGATAATGTCCAGCCTGCCGGCGCTGTTGCGTGGCTTCCTGAACACGCTGCTGCTCGGCATTTTGAGTATCGGCATCGGCATTCCCATCGGCCTGGGGATCAGCCTGTTGCGGCTCTATGCGCCGAAGCCGCTGCGCTGGCTGGCGGTCGGCTACACCGACATCTTCCGCGCCCTGCCGGTGCTGGTGGTGCTGATCCTGATCTATTATGCGCTGCCCTTCCTCGGCATCCGTCTGTCGTCCTGGGCCTCCGCCGTGACGGCGTTCGCCATCATCATGTCGGCCTATTCAGCAGAAGTGTTCCGCTCCGGCATTGAGAGCATTCCGAAAGGCCAATTCGAGGCAGCACAGGCGCTCGGCCTGCCTTTCCTTTTGACCTTGCGCAAGGTGGTGCTGCCGCAGGCGATCCGCGTCGTCATCCCGCCGATGACCAGCAATTGCGTCTCGATGTTCAAGGACACGTCGCTCGCTTCCACCGTTGCGCTGCCTGAACTGTTGAAGGAAGCGACCAACGCGCAGTCGCTCTATGCCAATCCCTCGCCGCTGATCGGCGCCGCTTTGGTCTATCTCATCTTCCTCTGGCCGATGGTCCGCCTCGTCAGCCTGCTCGAAGACCGCTTCAAGACCGAGAAGACGCGCTGACCTCATCAACCGTCCCGCTTCCCAAGCCATTCGCAGGAGATACAGTTGAGCAATTCCCAAGCCGCCGGCGGCTTTCCGGTCGACACCATCCGCGCCATGTTTCCGGCCTTGCAGCGCGCCGGTGATTTCATCTTCATGGACAACGCCGCCGGCGCGCAGATCCCGCAGAGCGTGCTCGACGCGGTGACCAATCACCTGGTCTCGTACAATGTGCAGCGTGGTGGTCGCTATGGGCGCTCGGTCACGGTCGACCAATCGGTTGCGGATGCTCGGACGAGCGTGGCCTTGCTGATCAACGCCTACAGTCCGTCGGAAATCTGCTTCGGCATGAACGCCACCTCGTTCATTCGCCTGGTCAGCCTCGGCATCGGCCAGATGCTGGCCAAGGACACAGAGCGCGACGAGATCGTCATCACCGATATGGACCACGACGCCAACATCGCCACGTGGCTGGCGCTGGAGCCCGCCGGAGCCAAGTTCAAATGGTGGCGCATGCGCGAGGACGGCAACCTGCATGTCGACGACCTCAAGCCGCTGGTTTCCGATCGCACCCGTCTCGTCGCCTGCACGGTGACCGCGCATTCGATCGGCTCGATCGTCGAAGTCGCTTCGGTGGCCGCGATCGCGCATGCGGCCGGCGCCGAAGTGTTCCTTGACTGCGTGCATTACGGACCGCACGGGCTGATCGACGTGCAGGCCTGGGACTGTGATTATCTCGTCTGCTCCGGCTACAAGAATTTCTCGCCGCATATGGGCTTTCTGTGGGGCCGCTTCGAAACGCTGAAGCGGCTGCCGACCTTCCGCGAGGATTTCATCCCCGACGAGCCGCCTTACAAGGTCGAGGCAGGCACCTTCATCTACGAGAACGTCTCGGGCATGGATGCCGCAGTGCAGTACCTGGAACTGATCGGCCGCAATCTGGCGCCCTCCAACAACCGCTCGCGGCGCGACAACATCGTTGCCGGCATGGGCGCCATCCGCGATTACGAAGTGCTCCTGGCGCGTGAGATGCTCGCCGTGCTCAAGGGATGCAATGCCACGATCTACGGCGTCGCCGAGGAAGCCCGCATCAACGAACGCGTGCCGACATTCTGCTTCAACATCGGCAAGCTGTCGCCGCAGCGGATCGTCGAGGAAATGGCTGACATGCAGATCGGCATCCGCGACGGCCATATGTATGCGCCCCGGCTGATGAAGCGTCTCAACCTGTCGATGGACAGCGGCGCCATCCGCGCCTCGCTGGTCCATTACAACACGGTCGACGAGGTCAGGCGTTTCGGCGAGGCACTGCGCGCCGTCATCGCAAGGCTGTCGTAGCTGGTCCTTAAACCTCTCCGGCGCGGAACATCGGCCCGCCCTTGTGGGCCGGGAAGCCATAGCCGTTGATCATCACCAGATCGATGTCGGAGGCACGCGCCGCGATGCCTTCGGCGAGTAATGCCTTGCCCTCGTCGGCCATTGCCGCCAGCAAGCGCGTGACGATCTCATCGGGCGAAAAGCGGCGCGGCACGATGTCCTTGGCCGCCCGAACGGCCTCGATCAGCGCGGCCACTTGCGGGTCGCTCCTGCGCTCGCCGTCGGAATAATCGTACCAGCCGCGCCCGGTCTTGCGGCCGAAGCGGCCGGCCTCGCACAGCCGGTCGGCGATCTCGACATAACGTGCTTGCGGATCGCGCATCGCCGCCTGTCGCTTGCGCCGCGCCCAGGCTATCTCCAGCCCAGCCATGTCGTTGACCGCGAAGATCCCCATCGGGAAGCCCCAGGCCTCCAGCGCGGCATCCACCTCTTCCGGTGCTGCGCCATCCTCCACCATGAACTCCGCCTCGCGGCGGTAGGCCGAATAGAGGCGGTTGCCGATGAAACCCTCGGTAACGCCGCACACGACAGGCAGCTTGCCGAGCTTCCTGACGAACGCGATAGCCGAGGCGAGCACATCGGGCGCCGTCGCCGCGCAATCCACCACTTCGGTGAGCCGCATGACGTTGGCCGGGGAGAAAAAATGCAGGCCGGCGATCCGTTCGGGCCGGGCGGTTGCCGAGGCGATCTCGTCGGGGTTGAGGTAGCTGGTGTTGGTCGCCAGTATGGCGTCGGGGCGGACGATACGATCAAGCTTCCGGAAGAGTTCGGTTTTTACCGCGAGATCGTCGAACACTGCCTCGATGACCAGATCGGCCTGCACCAGCCTGCCGGCGTCACTGGCCGCTTCAAACCGGCTCAGCGCCTCCCTGCGGGCATGATCGGTGAGTCGGCCGGATTGGACCGACTTGTCGAGAAGGCCGGCGATCCGCTCGTATCCTTTTGCCGCGGCGTCGTCGTTCTGCTCGATGCCGATTACGCGATAGCCGGCATTCAAGGCCGAGACCGCGATGCCTGCACCCATCAGGCCGGTTCCGACGATACCGACGGTCTCGACCTTGCGAGGCGTGATACCCTCCAGCCTGTCGACTTTGCTGGCTTGCCTCTCGGCAAAGAAGACGTGGCGCAACGCTGCCGCCTCGCGAGAATCCCGGAGGCGCAGGAAGGTCGCGCGTTCGTGCACAAGACCGTCCTCAAGTCTGGCCGTGGACGCGGCCCGGACCAGTCTCACGGCCTCTGCAGGCGCGATCTGTCCACGGCTGCGGGAAAGCACCTTTCTTGCGGCTGCCGCGTCGGCCTCAGGTTGCGAGCGCGGGACGGAAAGCGCACCCGTGCGCCGCAGCGGTTGGCCAACGAGACGGCGGGCGACATCGAGCGCGCCTTCGGGAAGATCGTCCGCAATGGTATCGATCAGACCGAGAGCGAGAGCTTCGTCGGCATTTGCGGGCCGACCCGTGCCGATCAGGTCAATTGCGGCGACCGTGCCGATGAGGCGGGGCAGGCGTTGGGTTCCGCCGGCCCCGGGCACTAACCCGAGCTTGACCTCGGGCAGGCCGAAGCTGGCCGCCTTGCTGGCCACCCGGTAGTGGCAGGCCAGCGCAATCTCGCAGCCGCCGCCGAGCGCCGCGCCGCCTACTGCCGCAACGATCGGTTTGGCGAAGCTCTCCATCGCTTCGATCACGTCAGGCAGTGTGGGCCCGATAGCGGGCTTGCCGAATTCCTTGATATCGGCGCCACCGATGAAGGTGCGCCCAATGGCGGTCAGCACCACGGCAGACACTTCATCCGACGCCGCACGCCCAAGCGCAGCCATCAGTCCGGCCCTGACATGGAGGGACAGCGCGTTGACCGGCGGATTTTCGATCGTGACGATGAGAACGCCATCGACGATCTTGCCTGTGACACTCTCGGAAAATCGTGCTGTGTTCATGGAGTTTTAATCCGGAACAACGGCAAATCTTCCTCCTCCTTCTGCTCTCCGCCAAATGCCGGTGTCCCGGCTCGGACGGATGAAGCGCCATGGATCTTCAAAATAATTTCAAGCTTAAAATAATTAGAATTCGAAAAACTTCAAGCCTACCGGAGTCGACTGCAAAAGGCGTCGCTACCACGACGGTGATCGGTCAGACTTGACGGTTGCACTGCGGTGCCGGGTCAAGGCGAGTTTGTGGAAACCTTCGGCAGCAGGGCTTTGAAATAGTCGATCGTCTGTTGCAGCCCGGCTTCTAAAGTCACCGTCGGCTCCCAGCCGACAAGCCTTTTGGCAAGGGTGATATCGGGCTGGCGGTGCCGCGGATCGTCTTGCGGAAGATCGCGGTAAATTATATCCGAACCTGATCCGGTCATCTGCGTCGTCAGTTCGGCCAAGCGCCTGATCGTTACTTCCCTTGGATTGCCGATGTTTACTGGACCGGTCACCTCCGGCCCCGTATCCATGAGGCGCAGCATGCCGCTCACCAGGTCGTCGACGTAGCAAAACGACCTTGTCTGTGAGCCGTCGCCGAAAATGGTTATCGGTTCACCACGAAGCGCCTGCACGATGAAATTTGAGACAACCCTGCCGTCTGCCGGGTGCATGCGCGGCCCGAACGTATTGAAAATCCGCGCGACCTTGACCCACAAGCCATGTTGTCGGTGATAGTCGAAGAACAGCGTTTCGGCGCAGCGTTTGCCTTCATCGTAGCATGAGCGCGGCCCGATCGGGTTTACATTGCCCCAGTAACTCTCGGGCTGCGGATGCACAGACGCGTCACCATAGACCTCACTGGTGGAGGCCTGAAAGACTTTGCATTTCAGCCGCTTTGCCAATCCAAGAACATTGATGGCGCCGTGCACGGCGGTCTTGATCGTCTGAACCGGGTCGTACTGGTAGTGAACAGGCGAGGCCGGACACGCCAGGTTGTAAATCTCATCGACTTCGACGTAGAGCGGAAAGGTCACGTCATGGCGCATGAATTCGAAGCGGGGATGCTTGGCCAAATGGTCGATATTGCGCTTTGATCCGGTGAAAAGGTTGTCGACACACAAGATTTCGTCGCCTCGTTCCAACAGGCGGTCAATAAGATGCGAGCCGATAAACCCTGCGCCCCCGGTAACGAGAATGCGTCTGCGGCTGTCATAGAGTCTGGCCAATTTCTGCTCCCAGGCAAATGCTGATCGACCAGATATCGGTCGCCACACGCAGGATACGACGTGTCCGCAGCCAATGCACAAGGACCAAACTGAAATTTCGCAGATCCGCTCGGTGCCGATGCGAATTCCGATCCCGGCATTTGGTTTGATCAGAAGGCACGATTGAGGCCGATAGTGGCCTATGGATTGGCAGCAGAGAATATCAGCCCTGTCGTCAGGGCCGCCGCTGCGTAGATGGCCGGCAGAACCTGACGGTTCACCCCAATCCGCAGCAGAGAGTGGCTCGAAACCGGTCCTGCTGGATTTTATCCACAACATCGATGGCATCGGCGGATGGCAACATGAAAATGGCAACGACCATTTTTCGTGAGACATTCCTCTTCGCGATAGAGCATCGTTGAATTGGCCAACAGCCTGCCATACAAGCACGTCGGCTCAACAGGTGGCTCGAGGAACCCCACGGATGTCCGAACGCATTGCAGTTATCGGCCTGGGTTATGTCGGCCTGCCGGTAGCCATTGCCTTTGGGAAGGTTTTCCCCGGCACCATAGCTTTTGACATCAGCGAGCGTCGGATCGGGGAATTGCGTGGCGGCGTCGATCGTACGGGGGAAGTTGACGCAACGGCGCTCAAGGAGACCTCGATAGGGCTGACCACCGACCGGGAGATGTTGAAAGGCGCTACTTTCTTCATCGTCGCCGTGCCAACCCCTATCGACGCAAATCGCGCTCCCGATCTAGCTTCTTTGAAACTGGCGTCCGAACTCGTCGGCGAGGCGGTGAGCAAAGGCGCCGTCGTCGTTTTTGAGTCGACAGTCTATCCAGGTGTGACCGAAGATTTCTGTGGGCCGATCATCGAGCAGGTTTCCGGCCTGCGACATCCCCGCGACTTTGCCCTCGGCTATTCGCCCGAACGCGCCAACCCCGGCGATCGGGAACACTCGCTGCAAAAGATCGTCAAAGTCGTCTCCGGCGAGAATAACGAGACGCTGGAGCGCGTCGCGAACGTTTATGGCCGTATCATCGATGCCGGCGTCTACCGCGCCCCGTCGATCAAGGTGGCCGAGGCAGCGAAGGTTATCGAGAACACCCAGCGCGATCTGAACATCGCGCTGATGAACGAACTGGCAATGATCTTCGAGCGGCTCGATATCCGGACGCAGGATGTTCTTGATGCTGCGTCGACGAAATGGAACTTCCTTCCCTTCAAACCGGGGTTCGTCGGCGGCCACTGCATCAGCGTCGATCCATATTATTTGACCGCCAAGGCCGAGGCCGAAGGTTACCATCCGCAGATCATCCTCGCCGGACGTCGCATCAATGACGGCATGGGGGCCTTCGTCGCCCAGCAGGTTGTCAAACGGCTGATTGGTTCTGACACGCCCGTCAAAGGGGCTTCTGTCGGCATTCTCGGGCTGACATTCAAGGAGGACGTGCCGGATTTGCGCAACAGCCGCGTTTTCGACATGGTCAAGGAACTAAGGCAGTTCGGAATTGTCCCCAAAGTCCATGATCCCCTTGCCGATGTCGAAACCGCTCGGCGTGATCACGGCGAAACAATCCTGCCGCTCGATGAGATAAACGATTTGCAGGCGCTTGTTCTGGCGGTGCCTCACAGGCAATATCTCACCAACGAAAGAGCGCGTCTTTTTCAAATGATCAGGCCGGGGGGGACACTGTTCGATGTCAAGTCGGCCATCAAGCCCAATGAAGTTCCCGACAACATAAAATACTGGAGCTTGTAAAGCTCGCCTGAAATTAACGCTAGGATATGCAGTGACATCAAGCAGGCCGATACTGATCACCGGCGCAGCCGGGTTCATAGGGTTTCATCTTTGCCTGAGGCTGCTTGCCGAAGGAGGCCAGGTTATCGGCCTCGACTCCATGAACGAGTATTATGACGTCAGCCTGAAGCAGGCTCGTCTCGAGCGGCTGAAAGCGTTTTCGAATTTTTGTTTCGAGCATGCCGATCTCACGGAGCGGGACCGTATTTCGGAGCTCTTCCTTTCGGCCGCGCCGGAGGTTGTCGTCAATCTCGCGGCGCAAGCCGGCGTACGCTATTCGATCAGCAATCCGCACGCCTATGTGGAAAGCAACCTCAGCGGCTTTGTCAACATCCTGGAAGGATGCCGGCAGGCGTCCGTCGGCCATCTGGTCTATGCATCGTCGAGTTCGATTTATGGCGGCAGCACCCGCATGCCGTTTTCCGTGCACGATCCGGCGGACCATCCGCTCAGCCTTTACGCCGCAAGCAAGAAGGCGAACGAGCTGATGGCGCACACATACAGCCATCTGTTTGGACTGCCGACCACCGGGCTGCGTTTTTTCACCGTCTATGGTCCGTGGGGGCGGCCGGACATGGCGCTGTTCATCTTCGCCAAGGCTATCCTCGCCGGCGAGCCGATCGAGGTCTTCAACTATGGCAACATGCAGCGGGATTTCACCTATATCGACGACATTGTCGAAGGTATTATCCGCGTCATGCAGCAACCCGCGACACCCAATCCTGAGTGGAAAAGTGTCGCGCCAGACCCAGCGACCAGCAACGCCCCGTTCAGGATTCACAACATCGGCGGCAATTCGCCCGTTCAACTGAACCGATTGATCGAGGTGCTCGAAGACGCGCTGGGACGCAAGGCAAACCGCAACCTCAGGCCACTTCAGCCAGGCGACGTTCCGGCAACTTTCGCCAATGTCAGCTCGCTCGAGGAGGCGACCGGCTTCAAGCCCAAAATCCCGATCGAAATAGGGGTTCCGCGCTTTGTCGAATGGTACCGGGAGTTCTACCGAGCATGATCGGACGCTTCGCCACCTGGAGGCGGCTGGCTCCTGACCAGCCATGGCTGGCGCATGCCGCTCGGAAAACTCAATAAGCCGCAGCCGAACTGGGTGTTGCCTGAAGGCGGTCAATATCTTTCCGGGGCGGCGCACCGAACAGGCGACGATATTCTCGGCTGAACTGCGAAGGGCTGTCATAGCCCACCGCGAACCCGGCCGTGCCTGCGTTTGCGCCGCCGGCAAGCATAATCCTTCGCGCCTCCTGCAGGCGCAGCTGCTTCTGGTATTCGAGCGGGGTCATGCGCGTAATCGCCTTGAAATGGGCATGAAGGGACGACGCGCTCATGCCTGATGCCGCCGCAATCTCTTCGATGCGCAGTTGTGCCTGGAAATGATTGCGGATCGTGGCGATGGCGCGGCTGACCTGGTTCAGGTGGCTGTCCACCGACGCCATCTGGCGAAGCGTGTCACCGTGCGGTCCGGTGAGGAGCCGGTAAAGGATTTCGCGTTCGATCAGCGGCGCCAGCACGGTGACGCTCTCGGGGCGATCGAGCAGCCTGACAAGCCGACAGGCGGCATCAATCAGGTCGGGGTCACTTGGATAGGCAGCTAACACCGGCAGATCCCTGCTGGGGGATGCACGTCCTTCTTTCACAAGCAGTTCGGCCAGCGCGGTGGAATCAAAATCTATCTTGCAACAGAGGTAGGGCGCCGCCGGGCTCGCCTCCAACACATGCCCGACCAGCGGCAGGTCGACCGAGACGAGCAGGTAGCTCGATGCGTCATAGACCA
Organism: Mesorhizobium sp. M0001; assembly: GCF_040324255.1. Taxonomy (NCBI): domain Bacteria; kingdom Pseudomonadati; phylum Pseudomonadota; class Alphaproteobacteria; order Hyphomicrobiales; family Phyllobacteriaceae; genus Mesorhizobium; species Mesorhizobium sp. M0001. The sequence continues at coordinate 188,598 of NZ_JAMYVS010000010.1, read as the reverse complement.
CGCTCTGGTCGGCCAGCGAGACGCGCTTCGATCCTTGGGCGATTATGCAAAGCGACGCCTCGTAGACCGCAGGCACGGGTGCACTGGGCTGGTTGGCGCGAATGAGCGACAGCCGCGGCACCGCAGTGCCGGCCATGCCAGATTTCGGCGCAAAGCGGGTGATCAGCTCGGCGAGTTCATTGATTTTCTCCATGCCGCATAAATCTTCATGGCGCGAAATGTTGCAAGGCATTTCGAGTTCATTTGGAGGATCGTGCAAACTCTTTGGACGATCACGCTACCGGCCTTTGCCGGTTCGCGCCATCTATCTCCCCGTCACCGCAGCGAAAAAGGAACGATCATGACGGGACTTAAAGACAAGGTTGTACTCATCACCGGCGCCTCCAGCGGCATCGGCGAAGCGACGGTTCGGGAACTTGCCGGTGCCGGCGCCAGACTGTTCATCGGGGCCCGCCGCACCGAGCGGCTCAAGGCGCTGGCCGCAGAAATAGGCAAAGGCGTCGCGTGGCGCGAACTCGACGTGACTGACGCGGCGAATTTCGACGCCTTTGCCGATGCCGCTCATGCCGAATTCGGGCAGATCGATGTGCTGGTCAACAATGCCGGCGTCATGCCGCTGTCGCCGCTTGCCGCGCTGAAGCGCGATGAGTGGTCTCGCATGATCAATGTCAACATCGGCGGCGTGCTGAACGGGATCGCCGCGGTGCTGCCGCGCTTCGTCGCCCAGAAGAATGGGCATATCGTCAATGTCGCCTCGGTCGGCGCGCATATCGTGCTGCCCACCGCGGCGGTCTATTGCGGCACGAAATATGCCGTCTGGGCAATCACGGAGGGGCTGCGGCAGGAGCATGACGACATCCGCGCCACGATCATCTCCCCCGGAGTGACCGCAACCGAACTGGGCGACGATATCAGCGATCCTCAGGTCGCCACGGCTCTGAAAGAATGGCGGCAGAAGTCGCTCACACCGGACGCCATTGCACGGGCGATCCGTTTTGCGCTTGATCAACCCGATGGCGTCGACGTCAACGAAGTGATCGTGCGGCCAACCGCTGCCAATATGTAGAACTTGCTGCCGGATGCCGGCTTTCGGCGAGCTACGGCGCTCTCCAAGATCCGGCAAACGGCCCACCCCTTAATGCACCACCGCCCTCAGCCTCTGGCGCAACTCCCGCGGGCCACATCGTACCGGCTCTCGAACGCGCGCGAAAAATGCGCACTCGAATTGAACCCGCAGGCAAAGGCGATTTCCGAGATCGTGGGCGACGCGCGGGCGGGCGACAACAATTCTTCCTTGCTGCGCTCCAGCCGCCTGTCCCAGACGAAGCGTTCCGGTCTCGCGGCAAGGCCGGTGCGCCGCTGGGAACTTAACCCGCTAATCATCTCCCCTGCGACGGTAGAGATGTCAGGCTTCGCCGGCCAGGCGCGCTGAAATCAGCCGCGCCGCCTGGATCACCGCTTCGCCCTGGCTGGCTGCCATGCTGTCATCGGCGCGTGACACAGGCGAGGCCACCGCGAGCGCACCGAGAGGACGCCCATCGGAGCCGAGGATTGCCGCGGCTATGCTGTGCACGCCTTCTTCATAGCCTTGGGAGCTCGAGGAATAGCCGCGCTTGGCGGCAAGCCGGATCGCCTTCATCAGCCTTTCGGGCTGCGTCACCGTGTGTGGCGTGAAGGTCGGCAACGGCTTGTCGACATAGGCCTCGGCCGCTTCCCGAGGCGAAGCGGCGAGAAAGGCGATGCCGGAGGCGGTGCCGTGCAAGGGCAGCACCTGGCCGACATCGACATTGACCCGGTTGGCCTTTGCCGAGAGCTCGACATGGACCGTCAGCAGTGCGCCGGCGCTGAATTCCGACAGATGCACCGTCTCGCCGGTTTCCAGCGCCAGCTCGCGAACCACAGGTGCTGCCACGCGCACGAAGGGAAAATGCGCGTCGCGAAAGCGGGCCAGCCGCGACAGGCCGGCGCCGAGCCGGTAGCGGCGGCTTGCCGGCTCTTGTTCGATCAGGCGGTGGTCGGCCAGCGCCATCAGCAGGCGCCGCGCCGTTGCCTTGTCGAGGCCGGTTTTGCGGGCGAGCTCGGACAGGCCGATCTCCGGTTCGCCGAGCGTGAACTGCTCCAGCAGCGATATCGCTTTGCCGACTGTGCTCATCGTGCATCCTCAAGATACTTCGCATGGGACGAAAGCCAATCCACCTTGCAGTCCGCTCATAGCACATCAAACGGTGGTTCAAATAACGAACCGTTTGGAAGCGACAAAAAACACCAGCAAGTTTCGCGGCGACATCAATCTCGATGCGCCGCGCCGTGCGCGGGGTAATGCTGCGCGGCAACACCTATCAACAGGTGGATCAACTCGGCGGCGCCGTGCCTGGCCGGCGTGTCGGCCCAAACGCCTGATCCTGGCCGGCGCGGAAGCTTCAACTCTGCCCCAGCTGCGCGCGGCGCCAGGCGGCGGGCGCCTGGCCAACCCGCTCCCGGAAGAAGCGTGAGAAATAGGCCGGATCTTCGAAGCCGATTTCGTAGGCGATGTCCTCGACGGTGCGCACGGTGAATAGCAGCAAGCGCTTGGCCTCCAGCAACCGTCGCTCCCCCATGAGTCGCTTGACGCCGCTGCCAAGCACCGTATGGGCGGCCTTGTCGAGAAGATGCGGTGTCGTGGCCAGCGCCCCGACGTAGCGGTCGACGGGCCAGTTGTCGCGGAAATGCGCATCGACCAGGCGGCGCAAGCCGCGCGCCAATGCAGCATCGGAAGAGCCAGTGGGATCCATTACCTCGGGACCAAGACGCGCGATGTGCGAGAGCGCGACGGCAATCAGCGCCGGCAGGGTCTTGTCACTCCCGGCCTGCGCCTCGGCATATTCGGTGGCGATCATCTCCAGCACCGCCGCAAGCCTTTTCCACGCGACGTGCTGAGGAAGGCTATCGGCAAAGACGGGCCGGTCCAATGGCAGCAGGCTGTGAGCTGCTATTGCCGCAAGCGCATCATCGGCGACCGAAACGACGATGGCGTCGGTGCCGGGCCCGATCGAGAAGCCATGCACGATAGTGCTCGGCACGAAGCTGACGGACGGTGCCGAAAAGTCCCAGGATTGGTCTTCGATGCGATAAGTGCCGGAGCCGCTTGTCCAGTAGGTGATCTGGCCCATTTGCGGATGCTTGTGCGCGGCAACCTGGCCGAGATGAATGTTGCTGCGCGCAAGCACCGTCTCGACATGCAGGAAGCCGACATCGAGCGGCCGCACCGGCTCGCCATAGACAAAGAAATCAGGAATGGAATTGAGGCTCATGGCGCCGGAAAAAGTCCAATCGGTTTTGCCGTTACGTCCTAACCGATCCTTGCCAGGAGCGCTAGAGTTGATGCCATAAGTGGAGGAACATCATGCGATCGGAAGACTTTCGTGCCGACAATGGGCGCCCGTTCACCGGGGCCGAGTATCTGGAGAGCCTGCGCGACGGCCGCGAGGTCTACATCAACGGCGAGCGCATTGCCGATGTCACCACCCATCCGGCCATGCGCAATTCGGCGCGGTCGCTGGCGCGCCTCTATGATGCGCTGCACGATCCCAAGCGGCAGGGCACGCTGACCTCGCCTACCGATACCGGTTCGGGCGGCTACACCCACAAATATTTCCGCGTCGCCAAATCCTCCGGCGAACTCGCGGCCCAGCAGACCGCGATCGCCGAGTGGTCACGCATGTCCTATGGCTGGATGGGCCGCACGCCCGATTACAAGGCGGCACTGATGAACACGCTCGGCGCCAATGCCGACTGGTACGGCCCGTTCAAGGACAATGCGCTCGCCTGGCACAAGCGTGCGCAGGAAGCCGTGCTGTTCATGAACCACGCCATCGTCAACCCGCCGATCGACCGGCACAAGCCGGCCGAACAGGTGAAGGATGTCTTCGTCCACATCACCAAGGAGACCGACGCCGGCATCTATGTCTCCGGCGCCAAGGTGGTGGCGACGTCCTCGGCGCTGACCCACTACAATTTCCTGGCGCAGAGTTCGGCGACGGTCACCGAAGATCCGTCGCTGTCGGTCATGTTCATCGTGCCGATGAATGCGCCGGGGGTAAAGATGTTCTGCCGCGTCTCCTATGAGCAGACGGCCAACACGGCGGCGGCTCCGTTCGACTATCCGTTGTCGTCGCGCTTCGACGAGAACGATGCCATCCTGGTGCTCGACAATGTCTTCATCCCCTGGGAGGACGTACTGGTGCTGCGCGACGCGCAGAAAATCCTGTCCTTCCATCCAGCTTCGGGCTTCATGCATGGCTATTGCTTCCAGGGCTGCACACGCTTTGCCGTCAAGCTCGACTTCCTCGCCGGCCTGCTAGCCAAGGCGCTGCGCGCCACCGGCGGCGATGCCTTCCGAGGCAACCAGGCGGCGCTGGGCGAGGTCATCGCGCTCAGGCACATGTTCTGGAGCTTTTCCAACGCCATGGCCTACAATCCGATCCCGTGGGCGAATGGCGCTGTCCTGCCCAACCTGGAAGCAGCCCTTGCCTACCGGACTTTCATGTCGGAAGCCTATCCGCGCGTCATCGACACGGTGCGCCGGGTGATCGCCTCCGGCTTGATCTACCTGCCGTCATCGGTGCGCGACTTCAACAATCCCGAGATCGACAAATACCTCGCGCAATATGTGCGCGGTTCCAACGACATTGGCCATGTCGAGCGCATCAAGATCATGAAACTGTTGTGGGACGCGACCGGCACCGAGTTCGGCGGCCGCCACGCACTCTACGAACTCAACTATGCCGGTGCGCCGGAAGAGGTGCGGCTGCAGGTGCTGAAGGGCGCCGAACGCGGCGGCCGCCTGAAGGCCATGGAAGAACTGGTCGACACCTGCATGGCCGACTATGACGAGAACGGCTGGACGGGAGATACCTGGCTCAATCCGCTCGCTTCTACGGCCGGGTGATGTCAGATGGCCACGCAGATTTCGAAGGCCGATTTCCGCGACGCCATGGCAAGGGTCTGCGCGCCGGTCAACATCGTCACGACAGATGGTCCGGCCGGGCGCGGCGGCTTCACCGCCACCGCCATGTGCAGTGTGTCGGACGAACCGCCGACACTGCTGGTGTGCATGAACGGCCGCTCGACGCAGGCCGCCATGTTCCTCGCCAACCGGCGCTTCTGCGTCAACGTGCTGACGCATGACCATATGCACCTAGCCGGCAAGTTCGCCGGCGCGACCAGGGACATGGAGGCACGCTATTCGGCGGCGCGCTGGCAAACGCTGGCGTCAGGCACGCCGGCGCTGTCCGATGCGATCGTCAATTTCGATTGCGAGATCGAGGATGTGCACATCGTCGGCACGCATAATGTCATGATCGGCCGCGTTATCGATGTCAGGCACGGCAGCGGCGGCTCGGCCTTGCTCTATGTCGACCGCAATTACACGCAGCCGACGCGGCTTGGCAGCTTTGGCGGCTGAGCCGCAGCGATCAGCTCTCGCCGGCGATCAGGCTCTCCAGCAGATCGAGCAATTGCTCGAGCCTCTCATGTCCGAAGCGCTGTTCGATGTCGCGGTAGATGACGAGGCGTTCCGGCGACAAGGCATCGATAAGGGCGGAGCCCGCCGGGGCGATCGTCAGAACGACACGGCGGCCATCGCCTTCCGCCTTGTTGCGGGTGATGAATTTTCGGCCCTCGAGCGTCTTGATGATGCGTGTCAGGCTGGGCGGCAGCACCGAAGCGCGATCGGCAAGTTCCGTCGCCTCGACAGGGCCGGCCTCGCTCAGAACGCGCAGCACACGCCATTGCTGTTCGGTCACGTCATGCGCCGCCAGCATAGGGCGAAACCGCGCCATCACCACTTCGCGGGCATGGAGCAGCGCCATCGGCAGAGAACGACGGGTGTTTTCAGGCAGCAAGAAGCAGCGTCCCCAATGATGCGGGCGGTCGGCGGGACCGCACGCCAAAACCTGACCTTTCCATCCCGTATCGTCGCCTCAACTTGGATGCAAGGCTTGACTTCAGTGATGCTGCATGTAATTAACGCGTTAACTACAACAGTGGAACAATCCGGGGAACGAGACGCGGTGCCTCACTTTTCCATCGAGTATTCGGCCAACCTCGATGCCAAGGTCGACATGAGCGAATTGTGCGCGCTGGTGTTGCGCACCGTGCTCGGCACCGGGCTGTTTGAAACCGGCGCGGTGCGGGTGCGGGCCTTCCGTGCGGAAGCCTATGCCATCGCCGACAGCCTGCCGGAAAACGCTTTCCTCGACATGTCGTTTCGCATTGGAACCGGGCGCAGCGCCCAGGACAAGAAACGAACCGGGGAGGCGGTCTTCGCCGCGGTGAGCGAATACCTTGGGCCCCTGTTCGAGACCCCGCATTTCGCTCTTTCCCTGGAGATCAGGGAGATCGACCCGGTACTGAGCTGGAAGAAAAACGCAATCCATCCGCGACTGCGCGGCAAGTGACGGAAGCTGATATGTCCGACCTCGAAGGCAATCTGAAAAAGGCCGAGGCCTATCTGGCCCGTTTCAAGCGCGACGGCGTGCTGAACCAGATCGGCGGCGAAGCGGTGCCGGCGGTGGATGGCTCGACCTTCGAGAGCATGTCGCCGGTCGATCTCAAGCCGCTGGCCAAGGTCGCGCGTGGCAGTGCCGCCGATATCGACCGCGCCGCCAAGGCGGCAAAGGCGGCGTTCCCGGCCTGGGCCGCCATGCCGGGCGACGGGCGCAAGAAGCTGCTGCACAAGATAGCCGATGCGATCGAAGCGCGCGCCGAGGAGATCGCCTTCGTCGAGTGCATGGACACCGGCCAGGCGCTGAAATTCATGGCCAAGGCCGCGCTGCGCGGCGCCGAGAATTTCCGCTTCTTCGCCGACCGCGCGCCGGAAGCGCGCGACGGCGAGACGCTGCGCACGACAGGCCAGGTCAACATCACCACGCGCGTGCCGATCGGCCCGGTCGGCATCATCACGCCGTGGAACACGCCGTTCATGCTGTCGACATGGAAGATCGCGCCGGCGCTGGCGGCAGGCTGCACCGTCGTCCACAAGCCGGCCGAATTTTCGCCGCTGACCGCTCGCCTGCTGGTCGAGATCGCGGAGGAGGCCGGCCTGCCGAAAGGCGTGTGGAACCTGGTCAACGGCCTCGGCGAGCACGCCGGCAAGGCGCTGACCGAGCACCCTGACATCAAGGCGATCGGTTTTGTCGGTGAGAGCCGCACCGGCTCGATGATCATGAAACAAGGCGCCGATACGCTGAAGCGCGTGCATTTCGAACTGGGCGGGAAGAACCCGGTGATCGTCTTCGCCGACGCCGATCTCGAACGTGCGGCGGATGCGGCCGTGTTCATGATCTACTCGCTCAACGGCGAACGCTGCACCTCATCGTCGCGGCTTCTGGTCGAAGCCTCGGTCTACGACACATTCACGGATCTGGTTGCGGAGAAGGCAAAGCGCATCAAGGTTGGCCATCCGCTCGATCCCAAAACGGTTGTTGGTCCGCTGATCCATCCGGTGCACGAGGAAAAGGTGCTTTCCTATATCGAGATCGGCAAATCGGAAGGCGCGGTGGTAGCCGCCGGCGGCGACAAGTTCGCCGGTCCGGGCGGTGGCTGCTATGTCAGCCCGACGCTGTTTACCGGCGCCACCAACAGGATGCGCATTGCCCAGGAAGAGATTTTCGGGCCGGTGCTGACCGCCATTTCCTTCAAGGACGAGGCCGAAGCGCTGGCGCTGGCCAACGACACCCAATACGGCCTGACCGGCTATCTCTGGACGTCGGATGTCACCCGCGCCTTCCGCTTCACCGATGCGCTGGACGCCGGCATGATCTGGGTCAATTCGGAGAATGTGCGGCATTTGCCGACGCCGTTCGGCGGCGTCAAGAATTCCGGCATCGGCCGCGACGGCGGCGACCATTCCTTCGATTTCTACATGGAGACGAAGAACATCGCCTTCGCCACTTCAGCGCACACGATCCAGAAACTCGGCGGCTGACCGGAGGACATCGCATGCCACTGCCCAAACCAAACCTCTATCCCGCCTTCAACATCGTGCGCCTCAGCCATGTCGAACTGGCGGTCACCGACCTTGCGAAATCCCGCGCCTTCTATGTCGACACGCTTGGCCTGCAGGTTACCGACGAGACATCGGAAGCCATCTATCTAAGGGCGTTGGAAGAGCGCGGACACCACTGCATCGTGCTGAAGAAGGCCGGCAGCGCCGAAGCCCGCGATCTCGGCTTCAAGGTTTTTTCGGATGAGGATCTCGACAAGGCCGAGCATTTCTTCAAGGCAAAAGGCCTGCCGGTCGAGTGGGTCGAGCGACAGTACCAGTCGCGCACCTTCCGCACCCGCGACCCGCACGGCATTCCGCTCGAGTTCTTTGCCCAAATGGAAAGGCTGCCGCCGATTCATCAGAAATATGCGCTCTACAAGGGCGTGAAGCCGCTGCGCATCGACCACTTCAACTGCTTCTCGCCCAATGTCGACGAGTCCGTCGCCTTCTACAACGAGCTTGGCTTCCGCGTCACCGAATACACCGAGGATGCCAGTAGCGGAAAGCTGTGGGCGGCCTGGACGCACCGCAAGGGCGGCGTCCACGACATCGCCTTCACCAACGGTGTGGGTCCGCGCCTGCATCACGTCGCCTTCTGGGTGCCGACACCGCTCAACATCATCGACCTGCTCGATCTGATGGCGACGACGGGTTACCTCGCAAATATCGAGCGCGGCCCCGGCCGGCATGGCATTTCCAACGCCTTCTTCCTCTATGTCAGAGACCCGGACAATCACCGCATCGAGATCTACTGCTCGGACTACCAGACGGTCGATCCGGATCTCGAGCCGATCAAGTGGGACCTCAAGGACCCGCAGCGCCAGACGCTGTGGGGCGCGCCGGCGCCGAAAAGCTGGTTCGAGGAGGGCAGCACCTTTGCCGGCGCGGCCGCACGCCAACCGGATTTGACGGCGTCGCCGATCATCGCACCGTGACCACAGACGCGAACCTGACGGAGACCGGGATGACTGCACATGGGCGGCTCGCCACCTTCACCGTCGGCGGCAAGACGCGCTATGGCGTGGTCACAGATAAGGGCGTCGTCGACCTGTCGGCGCGGCACAGCCAGTGGCCGACGCTGCGCGAAGTGATCGAGGCCGGCGTGCTACGGCGGCTGGCGGAAGAGGCCGAAGCCTACGCCGTCGATTTTCCAGTCGGCGCCATCGCTTATGAAATCCCTGTGCCGTCGCCGGAAAAGATCATCTGCGTCGGCGTCAACTACCCGGACCGCAACGAAGAGTACAAGGACGGCCAGGCCGCGCCTTCGAACCCGTCGCTGTTCATCCGCTTCCCCCGCTCCTTCGTCGGCCACAACGCGCCGCTGGTGCGGCCGCCGGAATCGCCGCAGCTGGACTATGAGGGCGAGATCGTCATCGTCATCGGCAAGGGTGGACGACGCATCGCCGAGAGGGATGCGCTTGACCATATCGCGGCACTATCCCTGTGCAACGAAGGCACCATTCGCGATTGGGTACGGCACGCCAAGTTCAACGTCACGCAGGGCAAGAATTTCGACCGCACCGGCTCGCTCGGTCCGTGGCTGGTGCCGTTCACCGACGAGGCGCAGATTGCCGACATCGCGCTGACCACCCGCGTCAATGGCGAATTGCGCCAGCAGGACCGCACCAGCCGGATGATCTTCTCGTTCCGCAAGATCATCGCCTATGTCTCCACCTTCACCACGCTGGTGCCAGGCGATATCATCGTCACCGGTACGCCGACCGGCGCCGGCGCCCGCTTCGACCCGCCGATCTGGCTGAAGCCGGGCGACGTGATCGAAGTCGAAGCCGACGGCATCGGCGTGCTCCGCAACGGCGTCGTCGACGAGGCAGCATCGTGACCCCCGAGCAAGTTGAAGATGCCGCGGCAAGGCTGTTCGAAGCTGAGCGTTCGCGCCGCCAGATCCGTCTGCTCAGCCTCGATTTTCCCGATGCGACGATGGAGGATGCCTATCGCGTCCAGGCAGCGCTGGTGAAACGCAAGACCGATGCCGGGCTGACCCCGAAGGGCTGGAAGATCGGCCTGACATCGAAGGCGATGCAATATGCGCTCGCCATCGACACGCCGGATTCGGGCGTGCTGTTCGACGACATGTTCTTCAACGACGGCGCGACGATACCCGTCGGCCGCTTCATCCAGCCGCGCGTCGAGGCCGAGATAGCCTTCGTCATGAAGGCGCCGCTGAGGGGCCCAGGCGTGACCATCTTCGACGTGCTCAACGCCACCGATTATATCACGCCGGGGCTCGAAATCCTCGACACGCGCATCGAACGCGTCAATGCCGAGACAAAGAAGGCGCGCACTTTCTTCGATACGATTTCCGACAACGCCGCCAATGCCGGCATTGTCATCGGCGGCCGGCCGCAACGACCCGATGAAGCCGATATGCGCTGGATCGGCGCCATCGTCTCGCGCAATGCGGAGGTCGAGGAGACCGGGCTTGGCGCCGGCGTGCTCAACCATCCCGCGATGGGCATTGCCTGGCTGGCGGACAGGCTCGCCCGCTACGGCATGTCCATCGCGGCCGGCGAGGTGGTGCTGTCCGGATCGTTCGTGCGCCCGGTCGAGGCGCGGCCCGGCGATACGATCGTCGCCGACTTCGGCAGCTCGGGAACGGTCAGTATCCATTTCGCCAAGAGCTGACGGCTCTCATCGGCTCGTCAGTTGGGCTGTTCGCCGCGCAAGTAGTCAATCACCACATCGGCTGCGATGGTCGACATGCGCAAGCCGACATCCCTGGTGATGTCGCCTTCGACGCGGCTTTGCACCCAGCCAAGAAACGCGAAGGCACGCAAGGCGGCGAATAGAGGCAATGCGGCGATGTCCTGCGGGGTCAGCGCACGCTCTTGCTGGTAGCCGTCAAGCAAAGCGGTTTCGATCAGCGGGTAGATCGCCTCCTCGCGGTTCTGGTAGAGGGCGACGGCAAGGTCGTACATGTGCCAGCCATGGCCGCAATCGTCGAAGTCGATGATGCGTACGGCACGGTCATGGATGAGCACGTTCTCGCGCACCAGATCGGCGTGGATGATGCCGAAATTGCGCGCGCTGCGCTCATGTTGCGACAGCGCCTTCACTGCCTTGTCGCGCGCCTGCAAGACCAGCGCGCGGCGAGGACCATCGAGAAAGGGCGAGGTCTCGAACCGGCCCCAGACCGGGTTCGCACCGAAGAAGCCGTCGAAGTCCCAGGCATGGCGGGCGAAGCCCGCGGGCGGCGCCCACGAGGCAGTGACATTGTGCATATGGGCGATGGTCCGCCCGATCGCCGTGAAGATCTGGATCGACTGGTCGGCCGTGTAGGCCAGTGGCACGCCGCGTGCGCCCACGGCGCGGCCCTCCAGCCAGCTCAGGCAATCGGCCTGCCGGGGCTGCGCCGAGGTGGCCGTGCTGACAAGTACGAACGGATCGCCGGCCTGTGTTGCGACGCAAGACGGCGTGGCGACGCCGGCGGATTGCAGGAAGCCCATCCATTGCAGTTCCGAACGCAGCGCGGCGTCCGTGTGGTAGCCGAGCCGGTGGATGCGCATGGCTGCCGGCTGGCCATCCGGCAGCCGCACGCGGAAGACGGCGTTCTCGCGGTGCTTCAGAAGTTCCGGCTCAGAGTTGCGGACGCCCCAATGTTCGAGCGCACGCCTGGCGAGCTCCGTGACATCGGCTGCCGTTTCGGGCTCGGATTGGGTGGAAACAGAATTCACGCCGGCACTCCGCCGACTTCGCCCAGCACCTCGTCCAGCAGGCCGATCAGGAAGTCGGCATTGTCACGCGAGAACGGCATGGGCGGGCGGATCTTGAGCACATTGCCGTGGATGCCGGTCTTGCCCATCAGCACGCCGCGATGGCGCATGCGATTGGCGACCTGCTCGGCAATGTCGGGCGCCGGTTCGCGCGTGTCGCGGTCGTGGACCAGCTCGGCGCCGAAGAACAGTCCGGCGCCCCTGACCTCGCCGATGCACTCATGCCGATCGGCCAGCGGGCGCAGCAGGCCAAGCGCATAAGCGCCGACGTCTTGCGCGTTGGCGACAAGGTTTTCCTGTTCGATGACGTCGAGGACGGCATTGGCGACCGCGCAGGAGACCGGGTTGCCGCCGAAGGTGTTGAAGTAGCGGAAAGCGTCGCGGAAGGTCGCCAGTATCTCCTTGGTGGTGACCACGGCCGCGATCGGATGGCCATTGCCCATCGGCTTGCCCATGGTGACGATGTCGGGGACGAAGCCGGCGCGCTGATGGCCCCAGAAATGGCTGCCGGTGCGGCCGAAGCCGGGCTGCACTTCGTCGGCGATGACCAGACCACCGGCTTCGCGCACGGCCCCCAAGGCGTCGTCGAAAAATCCGGTGGGCAGAGCCGGGAAACCTTCATTGGCGAGCAGCGGACACAAGATGATGCCAGACAGGCCAATGCCGTCCTGTGCCAGCGAAGCGATCGCTTGACGCACGGCGTCGCCGAAGGCCTTGCCATTGGCCATCGCATCGGGATGGCGATAGCTGTCGGGGGCCGGCACCAGCCTGACATGGGGGGCGCGGCCGCGGATCGGAGGCATGCGCGTGCTGAGCTGCGAAACCGCCGCCGTGTTGCCATGATAGGTGGCGTCGGTGGCGATGATGCCCATATTGCCGGAGGCGGCCTGCGCCATGCGCAGCGCTATGTCGTTGGCCTCGCTGCCGGTACAGGTCAGGATTGCGGTGGCGAGGCTTGCATCGAAGGTCGCCGTCAGCCGCTCGACATAGTCGAGAATTGCGGTGTGCAGATAGCGTGTGTGGGTGTTGAGCAGGCTTGCCTGACGGCACAAGGCCTCGACCACATGCGGGTGGCAATGGCCGACATGGGCGACGTTGTTGTAAGCATCGAGATACTTGCGGCCGTCGGCATCGTAGAGCCAGACGCCTTCGCCGCGCACCAGGTGCACGGGCTCGTCGTAGAACAATTGCGATTTCGCGCCGAGCAGGCGGGCACGCCGCTTGACGAGCGCTTCCTCGCTCGGGTTCTTCTCAGATTGGGTCATTGCGTACCAAACTCCATTGCGTCAGCGGGCATCAGGCCCTCGACAGACCTGCATCGATGGCCTCGCCGATCTTTGCCACGTCGGCGGCGCCGATGATCAGCGGCGGCGACAGGATGATGTTGTTGCCGGACACGCGCAGCATGACGCCGGCGTCATAAGTGGCTTCCGAAACCACGGCCATGGTCTTCTTGTCCACCGGCTTTTTCGTCGTGCGATCGGAGACCAGCTCTAGCGCAGCCATCAGGCCCTTGTACCTGATGTCGCCGACGATCGCGTGCTTGGCTTTTAGCCCCTCCAGCATCGCCGCCAGCTCGATGCCGCGCGCGGCTGCGTTCTCGTCCAGGCGAAGCCGTTTGGTCTCGACAAGTGCAGCCAGCCCTGCCGCGCAGCCGACAGGATGGCCGGAATAGGTATAGCCATGACCGATCGCCCCGAAGCTGGTCTTGTCGGCCTCGAAGACGTCGGCGACCTTGGCGCCGATCAAGGTGGCGCCGAGCGGGAAATAGCCCGAGGTGATCGCCTTGGCGATGGTCATGAAATCCGGCTTCACGCCGGATAGCCGCGAACCCGACCAGGCGCCGGTGCGACCGAAGCCCGTGACCACCTCGTCGGCGATCAGCAGGATTTCGTGGCGGTCGCATATCTCGCGCACCAGCGGCATGAAGCTGTCATGCGGAACGATGACGCCGCCGGCGCCGAGAACCGGCTCCATGATGAAGGCGGCAATGGTGTCGCCGCCCTGGAAGGCGATCTCATCCTCCAGCGCTTTGGCGCACAGTTTGGCCAGCCGCGCCGGATCGGTCTCATCGAACGGATTGCGGAAGGTCCAGGGTGCGGGAATGTGGAAGACGCCGGGCATAAGCGGCTCATAGTTGCGGCGGAAATTGGCGTTGCCGTTGACTGACGCGCCACCGAAATGGGTGCCGTGATAGCCCTTCTTCAGTGCGAGGAATTTTGTCCGGTCGCCCTGGCCGCGGATCTTCCAGTATTGGCGGGCGAGCCGCAGTGCGGTTTCGACCGAATCCGAGCCGCCCGAGGTGAAGAAGGTCCGCACCATGCCTTCCGGTTCGAACCATTCGCTGAGTTCGTAAGCGAGCTCGATCGACGGGCCGGTCGACGTGCCGCGAAACCCGGAATAGTAGGGCAGGGCGCTGAGCTGGTCGGCGATGGCCTTCTTGATCGGGTCGCAGGAGTAGCCGAGATTGACGTTCCACAGTCCGCCAACCGCATCGAGCACGGTGTTGCCGTCGATGTCTGTGACCATCACGCCTTCGCCTTTCATGATCACCTTTGGCGGGTTGGCCCGCATCTCGGCCGGGTGTGCCATCGGATGCCAGATCGGCTTGGCGTTTTTCTCGGTGAGGAAATTGATGTCGCGCATCGCAAGGCTCCGCAAATGTCTCAGGAGATGAGGTCGAAATGGCCGAGGGCCTCGGCATAGGAAAGTGCCGGTCGCGCGACGTCGAAATGAACCGTGCGCATGCCGGCGGCACGGCCGCCATCGACATTGCGCTGCTGGTCGTCAACGAACACACAGGCGCCGGCAGGCAGGCCAAGCGCCTCGGTCACCAAGGCATAGGCGCGCGGATCGGGCTTGAGGATGCCGGTATAAGTGGCGTCGACGATGGTGTCGAACAGCTCGAGCAGCGGCAGCCGCTGACGGAAGCCGGCGCCATAGAACAGATCTAGCTCGTTGGACACGATCGCCAGGCGAAATCCCGCCGCATGCACGGTCCGGATTGCGCGGACGGCTTCGGGCCGCACGATCTTTTCCGGCTCGGCTCCGCGTGCGCGCTGGACGAATGTCTCCATCGCCTGCCAGTCCTCGCCGACGAGCCGGCCGACTTCGCTGGTGCGGGTGCGCCAATAATCGCGCTCGCTGATCTCGTCGGCCTGCATTGAGCGCCACAGCGGATCTGAATCCGGGTCGAACGGCCCGTACCATTGCAGCGTTCCCGGCGCGAGGCCGAGCGCCTGTTCGGTCAAGGCATGGGTCTCGAAAAGGGTCCGGGTGACGACGCCGCCGAAATCGAGGACGAGCGCCTGGGCAGGAACAGCGCTCACGCAGCCACTCCCTTGGCCGGCATGCCGCGCGGGATGATGCCTTCCTCGACCCAGCGGTCGAAGATTTCGAGCGCCTTGCCGACGAACTCGTCGCTGTTAATGTGGGCGTCGATCTCGTGGAACTCGACGCCGGCGGGAATGGCCTTGCGCATCTCATCGGTGAACGCCGCGAGGGCTTCGGGTTCGTACAGCGGCTCGCCCTGCGCATCCCATTCCTGGATGCCGCCGGAGGGCAGGATGAAAGCGGAGCGCCCCTTCGACGCACCGAGCTTGGCGGCGATGGTCCTGGCGACTTCACGGCGGTCGGCGGCATCGACGGTAATCGAGCCGATCAACCTGTTATGAGCATGGAATGGCCGCTGCGCGAACTTTGTCGGCAGCGCCTGCCAGGTTGGCAAATCGACCATGTCTACGGCGCCAGGGGCTGCGATCTGCGGAATGCCGCGGGCGCCGGCATTCTCGAGCCGGTCGGCGCCGGAGCTGACGACCGAGCCGGCAAGATGATTGGTGATCTCCTGCAGGCTGAAGTCGAACACCGCGCAGAAATGGTCCTGGCTGGCGATCGATTCGAAGGCCCGGCCGCCCATCCCGGTGGTGTGAAAGACCGCGACATCATAGCCGCGCTGCTCCAACGCCGGCTTCAGCGTCTTCATATAGCGCAGGCAACTGCTGCCCAGCGAAGTCATGCCGATGGTCGGTCCGACCGCCGGGGCCGAAGCACGGGATGCAAGCACGATCCTCGCCGCACCGACGACCGCGCCGCAGGCCTGGGAAAGGACCAGCTTGCAGATGGTGTTGAGGCCGTAGAGCCCGCCTGCCCACAGGATCATCATCAGGTCGGGCGCGACACGCTCGGGCGGAATGAGGTGCGAGTAGGCGATGGTCGAGACGACGAATTTCGGCACGCCGAGCGGCAGGCACAGCGCGACATCGAGCGCCAAATCGGTTCCCATCGAACCACCGATGGCGATGAAGGCGTCGATCTCGCCGCGCTGGTGAAGCTGGCGCACCAGCTGAACGGCGCCGACGGCCATCAATGTCATGGCGGTGTTTTCATCGCCGCTCGAGACGATTTCGGCCATCGTCACGCCAGCGGCCCGCGCAACGGCATGCTTGTCGTGATCGGGACTATAGGCGGGGTCGCCCAGCACGCTGACATCCATCATCACGGCGCGGCCACTGGATGCCTCGATACACGCTTTCATGAACAGCAGTTCGTCGGTCTTGGTATCGCCCGTGCCGATGACCAGGATGCGGGGCGTCGCCATATCTGCAGACATCAGGCCTGCCTCCTCAGGGTTTGCAGGTTTTCGCCATTGAGGCGCATCGAAATCTCCCGTGCTGCGGTCACAACCGCAAGCCCTCGTTCCACGATCGTAGCCGGTGTCGTCCTGGCCTTCGGGGCTGCCACCGCAATTGTCCCCAGCGCAAGACCATCGGCGGCGCGGATTGCAGCCGCGACGCCGATCACGCCGTCCTCATGGCCCTGGTCGCAGATTGAATAGCCGCGGTCGCGCGCCTCGCCGATCGACTTTGAAATGGCGGCCGGCTCGACGAGGGTATGATCGGTGAAGGCCTCAAGCGAACCTGTCAGGCATGCTTTCACGGTCGCGTTGTCGGCGAAGGCGAGATAGGCGATGCCGGAGGCGGTGGAATGCAGCGGCAGAAGCTGGCCGACATCGATGTTCACCCGGTTTGCCCAGCTTGAATGCTCGACATGGACGGTGATCAGCCTGTCGACGCCGAATTCCGACAGATGCACCGTCTCGGTTGTCGAACCCGCCAAATCCTGCGCCACGGGAATTGCCGTTGGCAGGAACGGGAAGCAGGCTTCGCGGATACGCGCTAGCCGCGACAGGCCGGCGCCGAGGCGATAGTGCCGCGTGCCGGCATCCTGCTCGACGAAGCCATGGCCGCCCAGCGCCATCAGCAGCCGCCGCGTCGTCGCCTTGTCCAAGGCGCACCGCCGCGCGAGATCGGAAAGTCCGAGCTCGGGCTCGTCCGCCGTGAACAGCTCCAGAAGTGAAATCGCCTTGCCGACCGTACCCATCCAGCCTCCCGCTCGGATAGAAACTTAATGTGTGAATTAACTTGACAGGCATCGGCATTCTTTGCAAGTCTATATTCAAAATAAGGGTTCAAATAATGAACCGATGGCATTCAGGGAACAGGCCGAGCGGCCGCGAACCCAGGGGTTCGTAAACTGGAGGGACAAATGTCAGCAGTTTCGGAACAGGCGCCCGCCAACAGGCTGCGCAAGAACAGTCTTGGCGTCGGCGCTATCACCTTCATGGTGATTTCGGCGGCGGCGCCGCTCACCGCGGTCGCCGGCGGCACGCCGCTCGGCATGCTTATGGGCAATGGGGCGGGCTTTGCCGGCACCTATCTTATCGTGACCGTGTTGCTGCTGCTGTTTGCGGTCGGCTACGTCGCCATGTCGCGCCATGTCGGCAATGCCGGCGCCTTCTATGCCTATGCCGCGCGCGGGCTGGGCGGTTTTGCCGGCGGCGCAACCGCAATCATCGCGATCCTGTCCTACAACGCCATGCAGATCGGGGTCATGGGCCTGCTGGGGGCCGCGACCGCCGGCCTGTTCGCCGGCTGGGGCATCGACCTGCCCTGGTGGGTGTGGAGCTTCATCGCCGTCGCCATCGTCGCGGTGTTGGGCTACCGCCAGGTCGACCTGTCGGCCAAGATCCTGACGGTGCTGGTGCTGTGCGAATACATCGTTGTGCTGGTGCTAGACCTCGCCATCCTCAAGACCGGTGGCGACAGTGGTCTCTCGGCGGCGCCGTTCAGCTGGAGCCAGATCGTCAGCGGCTCGCCCGCCATCGCCATCCTGTTCTGTTTCGCCGCCTTCATTGGTTTCGAGGCGACGACGATCTACGCCGAGGAAGCCCGCAATCCCAAGGTGACCATTCCGCGCGCCACCTATTTCTCAGTGTTGCTGATCGGCGTCTTCTACATGGTCACGGCCTGGCTGATGGCGGTCGGGGCCGGCGTCGACAAATTGTTGCCTGCACTGCAGACGCTTCAGGATCCGACGACCTTCCTGTTCGGCCTGTCCGACCGCTACGCCGGAACCATGCTGTCGCACGCCATGAGCATCCTGTTCGTATCGAGCCTGTTTGCCGGCGTGCTGGCGTTCCACAACGCAGTTGCCCGCTACATCTACGTCTCGGGCCGCGAGAAGCTGTTGCCTGAATCGATCGGCGTGACGCATTCAGTGCACCAGAGCCCGCATGCCGCTTCCGTCATCCAGAGCGTGTTGGCCGCGCTCGTCATCGGACTGTTCGCGATACTCGGCCTCGATCCAGTTCTGGCGCTGTTTTCCTGGCTAACCAATGTCGCGACGCTCGGAGTCATCGTGATGATGGCCGTGGCCTCGCTCGCCGTGGTGATGTACTTTCGCGCCAATCCGTCTGCCCAGGAAAACGCGCTGAAGACCACCATCCTGCCGGGGCTGACCTTCGTCGCCTTCGTCATCATCATCTACCTGATCGTCATTAATTTCGGTGGCCTGTCGGGCGCCAGCGGCTTCCTCGGCGTGTTGCTGCCGGGGCTGGTGCTGATTGCCGCGGTGATCGGCCTGCTGCTTGCCGGAGCGTTGAAGAGCCGGGATCCGGTTGCCTTCGAAAATCTCGGCGTGCCGCTGAAGGACTAGGACAAAGGACAAGGGGGTAGCGCGTTCGGCGCCGCCCCTTTCCATGGCAAAGGGAGTACCGGCGTTGAGCTTTGCCGAGAGCATCACCGTTGAGGCGTTGGAAGCCGATCCGTATCCGATCTATGCGGAACTGCGGCGCAGCGCCCCTGTCGCTTTCGTGCCGGCGGTCAATCTCTGGTTCGTCACCCGCTGGAAGGACGTCGAGACCGTCGCAAAGTCACCCGACATCTTCTCCGCCGTCGTCGGTACGTCTCCGGTCGAACGCTCGTTCGGCAAGCCGACCATCCTGACCACCGACGGCGAAACGCATAGACAGCTACGCCAAGGCGTCGATCCGAAATACCGGCCGCGCACCGTCGCCGCCTATGCCGGCGATCTCGTACGGTCGATTGCCGAACCTTTTCTGGACCGGATCGCCGAACAAGGCTCCGCCGAGCTGATGGCGGACTATTTCGAGCCGGTGTCGACGCTCAGCCTGGCGCGCTCGCTGGGCCTTGCCGACATCGACATGGCGACGCTGCGCCGCTGGTTCTATGGCCTTGCGCAGGGTGCCATCAATTTCGAGAACGACCAAAAACGGCAAGAGATCGCCGATGCGATCAGCGCCGAGGTCGGCGTTGCCATCCGGCCGACTCTGGATAGACTTGCGCGCGCACCCGACGACTCGGCGCTGTCGCATATGCTGCATGACGGCATGCCGGAAGGCACGACGCGGCCGATCGATTTCTTGATGCCAAGCATCAAGGTCATCCTGCTTGGCGGCATGCAGGAGCCCGGACATGGTGCCGGTTCGATCCTCGCCGGCCTGCTTGCGCATCCCGAACAAGTGCGGCAGGTGCTCGCCGATCCCGAGACCTTTGTGCCCAGGGCTGTCGATGAAGGCTTGCGCTGGGTGGCGCCGATCGGAACCCAGACGCGGCAGACGACGCGGGCGGTCGAGCTTGGCGGCGTAACGATCCCTGCCGGCGCCGCGGTCGCTGCACTTGTCTCCTCGGCAAGCCGCGACGAGAGCCGCTTTGCCGATCCAGACCGCTTCGACATCAACCGCAGGGAAGGCAATCATGCCGCCTTCGGCTTTGGTCATCATTTCTGTTCGGGCCGGTTTTTCGCGCGCGAGCAGATGTGCCTTGCGTTAAGGCTGCTGCTCCTGCGCTTCCCCGATCTCAGCTTGGTGCCAGGCAAGGTGCCGGTGTTTCGCGGCTGGGAATTCCGCGCGCCAACCACGTTGTATGTTTCCCTGGGAGTCCGCCACCAATGATCAGCCAGAATGCCATCGACGCGCTGCGCAAGACGGAGATCGGCGAGCGGGGCTTGTTTATCGACGGCGTACAGGCCGCAGCGACGAGCGGCGCGACGCTGGCGGTGATTTCGCCGATCGACGGCCGCCCTTTTGCCAGCATCGCTGACGGCAATGCCGCTGACATCGATCGCGCGGTCCGATCGGCGCGAAAAGCATTCGAGAAGGGTTCATGGTCGCGCGCCGCCCCTGCCTTTCGCAAGAAGGTGCTGACGAAATTTGCCGAGCTGATCGAAAAACATGTCGATGAGCTGGCCGTGCTTGGCGTGCGCGACAACGGCACCGAGATCGGCATGGCCTACAAGGCCGAGCCGCTGTCGGCGGCCGGCACCATCCGCTACTACGCCGAGGCGATCGACAAGGTCTATGGCGAGATCGCGCCGACGGCCGACAATGTGCTCGGGCTGATCCACAGGGAGCCACTCGGTGTCGTCGGCGTCATCGTGCCGTGGAACTTCCCGCTGATGATCGGTGCCTGGAAGATTGCGCCCGCATTGGCCACCGGCAACAGCGTCGTCGTCAAGCCGCCGGAGATCGCCTCGCTGACCTTGCTGCGGCTGGCCGAACTCGCAAGCGAGGCTGGACTTCCCGAAGGCGTGTTCAACGTCGTTACCGGTCATGGTGCTGTCGCCGGCGAAGCGCTTGGCCTCCATATGGATGTCGACGCCATCGCCTTTACCGGATCGGGGCCGGTCGGCCGGCGGCTGCTCGAATACTCCGCCCGTTCCAATTTGAAGCGGGTCTTCCTCGAGCTTGGCGGCAAGTCGCCCAACATCGTCTTTGCCGACGCTCCGGACCTGAAGCAGGCGGCGGTCGTCTCGGCTAACGGCATCTTTCGCAATTCAGGCCAGGTCTGCGTGGCGGGCTCGCGTCTGCTCGTCCAGTCGTCGGTCTATGATCTTTTCATGGACGAACTTGTCTCGGCAACCACGCGGCTCAAGGTCGGCGACCCGCTCGATCTCGCCAGCGATATCGGTGCGGTATCGAGCGCCGAACAGCTGGACAAGAATCTCGGCTTCGTCGCCATGGCGCAAGCCGAAGGCGCCCGTCTCGTCGCCGGTGGCGAACGGATACTGACCGAGACCGGCGGCAGCTACATGGCGCCGACGATCTTCGAGAACGTGACGCAAGAGATGCAGTTGGCGCGCGAGGAGGTGTTCGGACCGGTGCTCGGCGTGATGCGCTTCGAGACCGAGGAGGAGGCGGTGCATCTGGCCAACTCCACTGTCTACGGACTTGCCTCGGCGGTGTGGACCGCCAATCTTTCCACGGCCCATCGCATGGTGCGCGCCATCAACGCCGGTGTCGTCCACGTCAACACCTATGGCGGAGCCGATATCACCGTGCCGCTTGGCGGCGTCAAACAGTCCGGTTTCGGCCGTGACAAGTCGCTGCATGCGCTGGAGAAATTTGTCGACCTCAAGACCGCCTGGATTGCGCTCTGAGCCTCGCGGAAAGGCCAGCATATCTGCTCTTTTCGTCAAGCTTGGCCTCAGAACGCCACGCTGGTGCTGGTTGGCGGCGATCAGGTCGTCGCTATCGGCAGCTCGACTAGCGTGGTGTCGCGGGTCCAGGCTTTGCGCGGAAAGCCGTGTTGCGACCGGCGGGTATCACAGCGTCCTACTCCGTTGTGCCGGCTTTTTTTCTGCGCCGATTGGTGTGCGACTGGGCGACGGCCATTCGTAATTCAGGTGTGACCTCCAAACGCGCATTCTCTGTCCCATGCGGGTCTTGCAGCCCCTGGACGTGGACGGTCGGGAATGGGAGCTCGATGCCCTGCTCCTTGAAGGCCTGGCGGAGGCGCAAAAAGAACCTGCCTTTCATGCTGAAGGCGCCTCCAGGTCTGGTCGTGACCTTGACCCTCAAGACGATGCCGTACTCGCCGAACTCCTGCACCCCCTGCATCTTGATCGGTTCGATCACCCAGTGTTTGAACTCCGGATCTTCCGCCAGTTCCAGGCCAATTCGCTTGATCAGTTTGCGAGCAAAGTCGATATCGGTGTCATAGCCAACGGTGATGTTGAATTTGTCGGTGACCCAGTCACGGCTCTGGTTCTGCACGGCGCCGAGTTCGCCGAAAGGTATCGTGAACAGCGGACCACGATGGTGGCGCAGCTTCACCGAGCGCAGCGAAAAGCTCTCCACCGTACCCCTGTAGCTGCCCGATGAAATGTATTCGCCGACACGGAAAGCATCGTCGAGCAGATAAAACACGCCAGAGATCACGTCCTTGACGATGGTTTGCGCGCCAAAACCCACGGCGACGCCGACGACGCCGGCGCCGGCGATCAGCGGGCCGATCTGGATGCCGATCGAAGCGAGCATCATCAGCACCGCCATCACGATGATCACTGCTAGCAGAATGTTCTGGATGATCGGCAACAGCGTGTGCAGCCGCGCCTGATGCGGATCGAGGGTGAGGATGTCTTCTTCGCTCACCACCGCTTGCGGTATCGCGACGCCCAGCTTTCGTTCGATCAAGGCTTTGATGATCGACCAGCCGAAATCGGCAGCAAGGGCAATGACCACGACGTTGATCAAGCCGCGCAATATGAGCATGGTGGTCGTATCGCTGCCGCGCATGGATTGCATGTCCAGGCCCAGTACGCGTGCGAGAAGGTAAGCCGCCGCGAGGATGAAAATCATCCGGATACCGCGATCGATGACAGCGATCGTCACCGCCGGGATCGTCGGCCGGCCGGCATCTTCCGAACCGGGCCGCAGGACGAAATTAACCCCGCGCTCTGTCAGCACAATTGCCAAAGGCAGGAAGAATGCGGTGAAGGTAAACCAGAAGAATGTGTAGAGGCCGGCAATGCGTTCGAGGAACAGAACGACGAAGTAAGCCGTCAACAACCATGTCACTGCCGTGTCACCGCTGTGGCGCGCGCCGTCTCGCTGCGTTCTTGGCCGACGCCAAATGGCCAGCAGGAAGAGCAACAGCAGGATGAAATCGGCGCCCACCGACAGGACCATCATTCCGTCCTGGTCTATGCCGAGACCCGGCAAGAGGACAAACGCGGCGGCGAAGAAGGCGAAAACGCCGACGATCCGGGGCAGCCAATAAGCCCAATGGTCAGCAGCTCCGTTGGTGATCGGCAGGGCACGAACCTCGATGGCGTGCTCGACCTCCATGAAAGAAGGGACGAGTGTGGCCATCACGTATAGGCGCACAGCCCACGTAAAGACCGCAGCCATCAGAAATGTCAGCACAATCTCGCGGATGAGCGCTGGCCAGTCGAACAGCATGAACGCACCGGCGCTGCCCAGCGCGAACGAGCCGATCATCATGCTGGAATAAAGCGTGCGGCCGCCGATCTTCTTGGCCCGCCCGATGGGCGTATCTCTGGGTTGCGCGATGATCCAAAGACGAAATGGACGGGTGAGCTTGTATATTGCCCAGGTGAGCGCCAGGCCGGCAGCGATAAAGATCGCAATCAGCACCAATATGCTGACGGGGCCCTTGCTGGACATATCGTCCATGGTATTGGCCCGGACGCGCGCGAACTGGTCCGGCAGCGAAGGCAAGGTTCGCACGATCTTTTCGATGTGATGCTTGATCCGATCGAGCGTCGAGGATGCCATAGTATTCATCTGGCCCGGTGCGGCCACGGCGTCGGCCGGCGGAGCGCTAGTCTCGGCAGGCGCTTCCGTCGATCCTGCGGCCGGATTTCGTTGCTCGGCCACCCAGGCCTTCACCGACGGATCGTCGAGAAGCTCGAACAGCTGTTTGACCTTGTCGGGCGTGACGGCGGCCGGTGCCTGGGCCTGTGCCGGACCAGCCAACAGGAGGGCGATGCCAAGGACGAGTGGCCCGGCTATCAGGACGAACATCGCCGTCAGGTTCCCGGGACGCCGTGCCGGGCGCGCCGGCTCCCTGGCCCCCAATCGTCGTTTCATGAGCAGCATCGTGCGGTAACCTTCCGGTCAGATCGGCGAGCAAGGACAGCTATGTCCGTCGTTGCCCCCACCTTTAACAAGCCGATGTTGCGGTGCAAGTCTCATCGCACCTAGACCGTTGGGTAGGGCACCAGGCGACCGGCAAGGCTGTCATCACCAGCGCCAGCGTTGCGCTGCGTTCCTTGTCCCGACCACCTAGACCGGGTCGTTGTCGGTCGTCGGTTGCTCCGCGGCGGGAGCCTGTGACCATGCCGCATTGCACAATTTTGCGACCTTGCCCACAATGCACGCATGGTCCGCAGCTCACTCGCCGTCCTGGTCATCGACGAAAACCGTATCCGCGCCGCGATCATCGAGGCAGGTTTGCGCGAGGCCGGCCATGAGCGGGTCACCGTCATCCACGACGTGACCGGCATTGCGCGGCGCATCGCCGAGATCGAGCCGGACGTCATCGTCATCGACCTGGAAAACCCGAACCGCGACATGCTGGAAAACATGTTCCAGCTGTCGCGTGCGGTGAAGCGGCCGATCGCCATGTTCGTCGACCGATCGGACCAGGCATCGATCGAAGCGGCGGTCGATGCCGGCGTTTCGGCCTATGTCGTCGACGGCCTCAGGCAAGAGCGCGTCAAGCCGATCCTGGACATGGCGGTCAGCCGCTTCAACGCTTTCTCGCGCATGGCGCGCGAGCTGGAAGAGGTTCGAGGGGAGCTTGAGAGCCGCAAGGTGATCGACCGTGCCAAGGGCATCCTGATGAAGTCGCGCGGCCTGACCGAAGAGGCCGCCTACACGCTGCTGCGCAAGACGGCGATGAACCAGAACCGCAAGATCGGCGACATTGCTCAGAGCCTGGTGACTGCCGCCGGGCTGCTCGGGCCGTCGGAGGACGAATGAGCATGAGCGCCGAGCACCAGATCACCGCCGGCTTCATGCCGCTCTTCGACAGTGCCGTGCTGGTTGCGGCGGGTGAGCTTGGATTTGCCGCGCGCGAGGGCATCGATCTCACACTTCACCGCGAGACCTCCTGGGCCAACATCCGCGACCGCATCGCCATCGGCCATTTCCACCTGGCGCACATGCTGGGGCCGATGCCGCTCGCCTGCAATCTCGGGCTGACGCCGCTTGCTTCCGAGACCATCGTGCCGTTTTCGCTCGGGCTTGGCGGCAATTGCGTCACCATCTCCAACGCCGTCTGGGAAGGCATGGCGGCACACGGCGCCATACCCGATCTCGAGCCCGCGCGCGCGGGCGCAGCCCTCGGTGCCTTCATTCGCGACCGCGCCGGGGCTGGCGGCGATCCGCTGCGCTTTGCCGTGGTGCACCCGCATTCGGGGCATAATTACGAACTGCGCTACTGGCTTGCCGGGTGCGGCATCGATCCGGAGCGCGAGATCGAGATCGTCATCGTGCCACCGCCCTTCATGGCCGATGCGCTGGTCGCCGGGCGGATCGACGGCTACTGCGTCGGCGAGCCCTGGAACAGCGCCTCGGTCGCCGCCGGCACCGGCCATATCGTCACCGTCAAGGCGCTGCTGTGGCGCAACAGTCCGGAGAAGGTGATCGGCGTGCGCAAGGCGTGGTCGCAGGAGAACCCGGTCGCGCTGGCAGCATTGCTGCGCGCGCTGCATCATTCGGCGCGCTGGTGCCAGGATCGGCGCAACCACGCCGAACTGGCTGGTGTGATGGCTCAAGCTGGCTTCCTGGGCCTGCCACCAGCTGTCCAGATGCCGATCCTGACCGGCCATCTTGAACTGGGCGGCGGCGCCGAACTGGATGTCGACGACTTCTTCCTGCCCTTCGACAAGGCGGCGAACTTTCCGTGGAAGAGCCATGCGCTGTGGTTCTATACGCAGATGGTGCGCTGGGGGCATGTCGAGCACACGCCGGAAAACCTTGCTATCGCCCGTGACTGCTACCGTCCGGACCTCTACCGCTCGGCGCTAAAGCCGCTTGGCGTTGCACTTCCCGGCGCCAATGCGAAGGTCGAGGGCGCGCTTAAGGTCGCCACGGCTGTCGGTGCGACCGGGGCAGGCTTGGTGCTTGGGCCGGACGGCTTCTTCGACGGTCAGACCTTCGACCCCGACGAGATCGACGGCTATATAGCGCGCCAGAAAGCCGCTCGCGCGGAAGCCTGATCATTCTCGCGCCATTCTTGTGCATTGCACAAAAAATGTGCGTGCGATTGCTGTAGTGAACAATCTTTGATCTGCTTGCGATGTCGGCTCGCGTGCCGGCATCTGGCGCGTAATGTTGATTTCATTTAGGTTTTTCGTTTCACCCAAAACTGGCACGGTTCCTGCTTTGAATTAGTCAGGCCCTTCGCGGGTCACGGAACAGGCGTCCAATGGCGGGCGCCACAGGCAAAGCTGCCGCTCAGGTCAACGACGCGATCCCGGATGTACGGACGCGCGAGGCCTGGACGGCGGCTTTTTTGTTTTGGCCACTCGACGAAGCCCTCGCGTTCAACCGGAGATCACGATGAAAGAAAAAATAGGGAAATGGATCGGGACGGGAACATCGCTCAAGGATGTGACGCGCCGCGATTTTCTTGTCAGCAGCGCCATGACGGCCGGCCTGTTCGTGGCGGCCCGCAAGCTCTTCCCCTCGGGCGCCTATGCCGCCACGACCGCTCCGGAGGTCACCGGCGCCAAGCTCGGCTTCATCGCGCTGACCGACGCGGCGCCGCTGATGATCGCCAAGGAGAAGGGGCTGTTCGCCAAGTTCGGCATGCCCGACGTCGAGGTGCTCAAGCAGGCCTCCTGGGGCGCGACGCGCGACAATCTGATGCTCGGCGGCGCAGCCAACGGCATCGACGGCGCTCACATCCTGACGCCGCTGCCCTATCTCATGCACACCGGCAAGGTGACGCAGAACAACCAGCCGATGCCGATGGCTATCGTGGCGCGGCTCAACTACGACTGCCAGGGCATTTCGGTTGCGCAGGAATACGCCGGCACCGGTGTCGGCCTCGACGCCTCCAAGCTGAAGGACGCCTTCGCCGCCAAGAAGGCGGCCGGCAAGGAAATCAAGGCCGCCATGACGTTCCCGGGCGGCACCCATGATTTGTGGCTCCGTTACTGGCTGGCCGCCGGCGGCATCGATCCCGACAAGGACGTCTCGACCATTGTCGTGCCGCCGCCGCAGATGGTCGCCAACATGAAAGTCGGCAACATGGACGTGTTCTGCGTTGGCGAACCGTGGAACGAACAGCTCGTCCACCAAGGCGTTGGTTTCACCGCCGCCACCACCGGCGAACTGTGGAAGGGTCATCCCGAAAAGGCGCTCGGCCTCCGCGCCGAATTCATCGACAAATACCCGAACGCCACCAAGGCGATCGTGATGGCCGTCATGGAGGCCCAGCAATGGTGCGAGGCCACGGAGAACAAGGACGAGATGGCCGCCATCATCGGCAAGCGGCAATGGATGAACGTGCCTGTCGCCGACATTATCGGCCGCCTCAAGGGCGACATCAACTACGGCAACGGCCGCGTGGCCACCGGCACTGACCTCTACATGAAATTCTGGAAGGGTGGCGTCTCCTATCCCTACAAGAGCCACGACAGCTGGTTCCTCGCCGAAAACATCCGTTGGGGAAAATTCGCGCCGACCACCGACATCAAGACGCTGGTCGATCAGGTCAATCGCGAGGATATCTGGCGCGAGGCGGCGAAGGATCTCGGCGTTGCCGCAGCCGATATTCCGGCCTCGTCGTCGCGCGGCGTCGAGACCTTCTTCGACGGCAAGATTTTCGACCCGGCCAACCCGTCGGCCTATCTCGACAGCCTGAAGATCAAGGCATCGGCTTGACCAGCGCAAACGGCGCGTTCCGCCGTTTGTCGCCCCAGCGCAACGGCGCTTCGCCGTTGTCGCCCGCACCGACCCCGGAGTTATACCCAGACATGTCCATCCAAGCCATTGAGGAAACCACGGTGAAGGCGTTCCCCGCCAAGCCTGCCGCAGTCATCGCTTTCACCGCCAAAGCGCGGCGCCGCTTCGACCCGATCGCGATCGCCGGCAGGCTGGCCACCGCCCTGGTGCCGCCGGTCATCGTTATCGCCTTCATGCTGGTCGTGTGGCAGATCGCCTGCTCGTCGCCGACCGCCAGCCTACCGCCGCCCAGCCAGGTGTGGAACGAGGCCTATGACCTGATCGCGCATCCGTTCTTCAACAACGGCCCGCAGGATATCGGCCTTGCGTGGCGGGTGCTGATCTCTCTGCAGCGCGTCGCCATCGGCTTCGGCCTGGCGGCGATCGTCGGCGTCGCGCTCGGCGCCCTGGTCGGCCAGTCGATCTGGGCCATGCGTGGCCTCGATCCGGTGTTCCAGATACTGCGCACCGTGCCGCCGCTGGCCTGGTTGCCGCTGTCGCTGGCTGCTTTCCGCGATTCCAGCCCGTCGGCGCTGTTCGTTATCTTCATCACCTCGATCTGGCCGATCATCATCAACACCGCCGTCGGCGTGCGAAACATTCCGGAAGACTACCGCAACGTCTCGCGCATCTTGCGGCTCAACCAGTTCGAATTCTTCGTCAAGATCATGGTTCCGGCCGCCGCACCCTACATCTTCACCGGCCTCAGAATCGGCATCGGCCTGTCCTGGCTCGCCATCGTCGCCGCCGAAATGCTGACCGGCGGCGTCGGCATCGGCTTCTTCATCTGGGACGCCTGGAACTCGTCGCGGCTGCCCGACATCATCGTCGCGCTCGCCTATATCGGCGTCACCGGCTTCTGCCTCGACCGCCTGGTCGCTGCGGTCGGCGCTTTCGTCACCCGCGGCACAACGGCAAAGTGAGGAGAGGGCGATGACGGCCTATCTGAAGCTCGACCATATCGACAAATCCTTTGCCCGCGGCGGTCAGGTCAGCGAGGTGCTCAAGGACATCAGGCTGACCATCGACAAGGGCGAATTCGTCTCCATCATCGGCCATTCCGGCTGTGGCAAGTCGACCTTGCTCAATCTGATCGCCGGGCTGACCAAGGTTTCCGCCGGCGCCGTGCTGCTTGAAAACAAGGAGGTCGACAGCCCCGGACCCGAGCGCGCCGTGGTGTTCCAGAACCACAGCCTGCTGCCATGGCTCACCGTCTACGAAAACATCAGCCTGGCGGTGTCGAAAGTCTTTGGCCGTTCCAAGAGCAGGACCGAGCGACATGACTGGATCATGCGCAATCTCGATCTCGTGCAGATGGCCCATGCCAAGGACAAGCGGCCGGCCGAAATATCGGGCGGCATGAAGCAGCGCGTCGGCATTGCCCGGGCGCTTGCCATGGAGCCGAAGATCCTGTTGCTCGACGAGCCGTTCGGGGCACTCGACGCGCTGACGCGCGCCCATCTGCAGGATGCGGTTATGGACATCCATTCCAGGCTCGGCTCGACGACGATCATGATCACCCACGATGTCGACGAGGCGGTGCTGTTGTCCGACCGCATCGTCATGATGACCAACGGTCCGGCGGCGACAATCGGCGAGGTGCTTGCGGTGCCGCTGCTGCGGCCGCGTCGACGCGTCGAACTCTCTTCCGACCGCACCTTCCTGCGCTGCCGCGAAGCGGTGCTGAAGTTCCTCTATGAACGCCACCGCTTCGTCGAAGCCGCGGAGTAACGCCATGACCGAAAAACTCGTCATCATCGGCAACGGCATGGCCCCCGGGCGCATGCTGGAGCATCTGCTCGAACAGGCGCCGGGCCGCTACACCGTGACCATTTTCAACGCCGAGCCGCGGGTGAACTACGACCGCATCATGCTGTCGCCGGTTCTCTCCGGCGAAAAGGCCTATGAGGAAATCATCATCCACGGCGACGGCTGGTACATCGCCAACAACATCACCCTCTACAAAGGTCACAAGATCGTCGCCATCGACCGGGCGGCCAAGACAGTCACCTCCGATCACGGCGTCACCGAGCCTTACGACAAGCTCGTCATCGCCACCGGATCGGTGCCCTTTATCATTCCGGTGCCCGGCCATGATCTGCCGGGGGTGCTGACCTATCGCGACCTCGACGATGTTCAGGCCATGATGCTTGCCGCCCAGTCGCGCGCCAAGGCCGTGGTCATCGGCGGCGGCCTGCTCGGGCTGGAGGCGGCAGCAGGTTTGAACGCCCAAGGCATGGACGTCACCGTGCTGCATGTCATGCCGACATTGATGGAGCGTCAGCTCGATCCAGCCGCCGGCTATCTCCTGCAGCGCGCGGTGGAACAGCGCGGCATCAAGGTCATCACCAAGGCCAACACCCAGGCGATCACCGGCAACGGCAAGGTCGGGCAGGTGGAGCTTGCCGACGGCACTATTATCCCGGCAACGCTGGTGGTGATGGCGGTCGGCATCCGGCCGAATGCGGCGCTGGCCAGGGAGGCCGGCATAGCCGTCAATCGTGGTATTGTCGTCGATGCCGGCATGCGCAGCAACGACCCCGACATCTACGCGCTCGGCGAATGCGCCGAGGTCTACGGCCAGGTCTACGGGCTGGTCGCGCCGCTCTACGAGATGGCGCGCGTTGCCGCGAACCAGTTGGCCGGCAACGAGGCAGCGGCCTTCGTCCACATGGACACGCCGACCAAGCTCAAGGTCACCGGCATCGACCTGTTCTCGCTTGGCGACTTCGCCGAAGGCGAGGACCGCCAGGAGATCGTGCTGCGCGATGCCGCCGCCGGCGTCTACAAGCGCCTTGTGCTCAAGGACGACCGCATCATCGGCACCGTGCTTTATGGCGAGACGGCGGATGGGGCCTGGTTCAACGATCTCAAGAAGAAGCAGACCGACATATCGGAGATGCGCGACACGCTCATCTTCGGCCAGTCCTACCAGGGGGGTGCCCCGCTGGACCCTATGGCGGCCGTTGCAGCCTTGCCGGATGATGCGGAAATCTGCGGCTGCAACGGCGTTTGCAAGGGCAAGATCACCGGCGCGATCACGGCCAAGGGCCTGGCTTCGCTCGACGACGTGCGCGCCCACACCAAGGCATCGGCTTCCTGCGGTTCGTGCACCGGGCTGGTCGAGAAGCTGATGGTGCTGACCATCGGCGACAAATACAACCCGGCCGCCGTGCAACCGATGTGCGGCTGCACCACGCTCGGCCATGACGAGGTGCGCCGGCTGATCATCGCCAAGAGCCTGAAGACCATTCCCGCCGTCATGCAGGAGCTGGAATGGACGACCTCCTGCGGCTGCGCAAAATGTCGGCCGGCGCTCAACTACTACCTCGTCTGCGACTGGCCGAACGATTACGCCGACGACTATCAGTCGCGCTTCATCAACGAACGCGTCCACGCCAACATCCAGAAGGACGGCACCTATTCGGTGGTGCCGCGCATGTGGGGCGGCGTCACCAACGCCGCCGAACTGCGCGCCATCGCCGACGTCGTCGACAAGTTCGAGATACCGATGGTCAAGGTCACCGGCGGCCAGCGCATCGACATGCTGGGCATCCGCAAGGAGGATCTGCCGGCGGTGTGGGCCGATCTCGGCCAGGCCGGCTTCGTCTCAGGCCATGCTTACGCCAAGGGCCTGCGCACGGTGAAGACCTGTGTCGGCTCCGACTGGTGCCGCTTCGGCACGCAGGATTCGACCGGCCTCGGCATTCGCATCGAGAAATTCATGTGGGGCTCGTGGACCCCGGCCAAGGTCAAAATGGCGGTGTCGGGCTGTCCGCGCAACTGCGCCGAGGCGACCTGCAAGGATGTCGGCGTGATCTGTGTCGACAGTGGCTACGAGATCCATTTCGCCGGCGCCGCCGGCCTCGACATCAAGGGCACCGAAGTGCTTGGCCTGGTCAAGACCGAGGACGAGGCGCTGGAGCATATCGTGGCGCTGACGCAGATGTACCGCGAGCAGGGCCGCTATCTCGAGCGCATCTACAAATGGGCCAAGCGCATCGGTATCCCCGAGATCAAGCGCCAGATCATGGACGACGGTGCCAAGCGCAAGGCCTATTACGAACGCTTCGTCTTCAGCCAGAAATTCGCCCAAGTCGACCCGTGGTCGGAACGCGTCTCCGGCAAGGACAAGCACGAGTTCCGGCCAATGGCTTCTGTCGGGTTTGCGCAGGCTGCGGAGTGATTAAAATGGACTGGATCGCAATCGGCTCGCTCTCCGACATCCCCCGCCGCGGCGCGCGCTGCGTCGACACACCCGAGGGTAAGATCGCCGTCTTCCGCACGCAGGACGATCAGGTCTATGCCATCGACGACCATTGCCCGCACAAGGGTGGGCCGCTGAGCCAAGGCATCGTCCACGGCACCGCCGTCACCTGCCCCTTGCACAATTGGGTCATTTCGCTGGAGACGGGCAAGGCGCTCGGCGCCGACGAGGGCGTGGTGCGCACCATTCCTGTGCGGATCGAGGGCGAGCACCTGTTCATTGCGCTGAAAGCGCTGGCCAGCCGCGCGGCCTGAAGCATGGAACCTGGCGAAGCGCGCGAGGTGAGGACCACCTGCCCCTATTGCGGGGTAGGTTGCGGCGTGCTGGCGAAGGTCGCCGCGGACGGTGAAGTCACTGTCCGCGGCGACCCCGACCATCCAGCCAATTTCGGTAGGCTCTGCTCGAAGGGTTCCGCGCTTGCCGAGACCATCGACCTCGACGGCAGGCTGCTCTACCCCGAAATCCACGGCCGCCATGCCGGCTGGGACGAGGCGCTCGATCTCGTCGCTTCGACCCTCTCGCAAACCATCGCCGAGCATGGTCCGGACTCCGTCGCCTTCTATGTCTCGGGCCAGTTGCTGACCGAAGACTATTATGTCGCCAACAAGCTGATGAAGGGCTTCATCGGCTCGGCCAACATCGACACCAATTCCCGCCTGTGCATGGCCTCGTCGGTTGCCGGCCACCGCCGCGCCTTCGGCTCCGACACCGTGCCCGGCACTTACGAGGATCTCGAGCTCGCCGACCTGATCGTGCTGGTCGGCTCCAATCTCGCCTGGTGCCATCCCGTGCTCTTCCAGCGCATCGCGACGGCCCGGGAAAAACGACCGGAGATGAAGGTCGTGCTGGTCGACCCGCGCCGCACAATGACCGCTGATATCGCCGACATGCACCTGGCGATCGCGCCGGATGGCGACGTTGCTTTGTTCACTGGTCTGCTCGCCTGGCTTGGCCAGCACAACGCGCTCGACCGCGCCTACATCACCGCCCACACGACTGGCTTCGGGCAAGCGCTCTTCGCCGCCTCGAAACTCGATCTTGCCGGCGCTGCCGCCGCCACCGGCTTGAGCGAAGAGGAGCTTGCCCGCTTCTACAGCCTGTTTGCCGCCACAGCGAAGACCGTCACCGTCTACAGCCAAGGCGTCAACCAGTCGTCTTCGGGCACCGACAAGGTCAACGCCATCATCAACTGCCATCTTGCCACCGGCCGCATCGGCAAACCTGGGGCCGGACCGTTTTCAGTGACCGGCCAGCCCAACGCCATGGGCGGCCGCGAGGTCGGCGGCATGGCCAATATGCTGGCCGCCCATATGGAGATCGAAAACCCCGAGCACCGCGACCGCGTGCAGCGTTTCTGGAATGCGCCGGCCGTCGCCCCAAAGCCCGGTCTGAAGGCGGTCGAGATGTTTCAGGCGATCGCTGCCGGGCGCATCAAGGCATTGTGGATCATGGCCACCAACCCGGTCGATTCGATGCCGGACGCCGATGCCGTCGAGGCAGCGATCAAGGCTTGCCCGTTCGTCGTGGTGTCGGACGTGCTGGCGAGCACGGACACCGTGCGCCACGCCCATGTGCGGCTGCCTGCCGCCGCATGGGGCGAGAAGGACGGCACCGTGACCAATTCAGAGCGCCGCATCTCGCGCCAGCGCAGTTTTCTTGCAGTGCCCGGTGAGGCGCGGCCGGATTGGTTGATCGTCGCCGAGGTGGGCAAGCGGATGGGGTTTGACGAGGCGTTTTCCTATTCGTCGCCAGCGGAAATCTTCGCCGAACACGCCGCGCTGTCCGGGTTCGAGAATGACGGCGCACGGGATTTCGATATTGGTGGTTATGCTGGTGTTGATAAGGAGGCCTATGCAGCGCTTGAGCCTTTCCAATGGCCGGCGCCGAGCCCAGCCACCCCCCTCTGGCCTGCCGGCCATCTCCCCCGCAAGGGGGGAGATCAGCCGTCGCCTCGGCCTTCGCCAATTACCAACGATGCAGAAGATATGCCGGCGTCAAAGCTGCCAATCTCCCCCCTTGCGGGGGAGATGTCCGGCAGGACAGAGGGGGGTGTTCAAGCGGGACTTGACCCTTCCAGCACCCGCTTCTTCGCCAACGGCAATTTCTACAATCCCGACCGCAAGGCGCGCTTCATCGCCATTCGTCCCATCGTCGAGACACGCACCAGCCCGGACTATCCGCTGATCCTCAACACCGGCCGTGTTCGCGACCATTGGCACACGATGACCCGCACTGGGAAAAGCCCACGTCTCTCCCAGCACATGGCCGAGCCCTTCGTCGAGATCCACCCGGCGGATGCCACGCATCACGGCATTGGCGACGCCGACATCGTGCGCGTCTCCAGCCTGCGCGGGGATGTGCTGGTGCGCGCGCTGGTGACGGCACGCCAGCGCCGGGGGAGCGTGTTTGCGCCGATGCACTGGACCGATCAGTTTTCGGCAAAGGGCCGCCTCGACACGCTGACCGCGCCTCTGACCGATCCGGTTTCCGGCCAACCTGCGCTGAAACATGTCGGCGCCCGCATCGAGAAGTTCGCCGCGAGAGCCTTCGGCTTTGCTGTGGTGCGCCGAAAGCCGGTGCCGGTCGCAGCAGATTACTGGGCCGTGGCCAAATGCAAGGGCGGCTGGCGGGTAGAGCTTGCTTTTGCTGACGACGACATCGACTGGGCTGGTTTCGCTGGTTCGCTCTTCGATGTTCCCGTAGCCGATATGCTCGCCTATCACGACCGCGATTCCGGCCAGCATCGCATTGCTGCCTTCGACGACCAGCACCTCGCCGGGGCTTTGTTTATCGCGTCCGGCCCGGTGGCGGTTTCGCGCGGTTGGGCGGCACAACAGCTCGAGGAGGTCTACACCAGCCAGCGCGAACGCTTCAGGATCGTCGCCGGTCGCGCCGGCGCCGATCGGCCCGATGCGGGCGCGACCGTCTGCTCCTGTTTCAACGTCGGGGTCAACCAGATCGCGGCGGCAGTGGCAGCCGGGTGCACGACAGTCGAAGCCATAGGCGGCGCCCTGAAGGCCGGCACCAATTGCGGCTCCTGCCGGTCCGAGATCCGGGCGGTCATTCAGGCCAATCGGGTTCAGGCTGCGGAGTAGGTGCGGCTGGATCTGACGATATCCTCTTGGGCCACCATGGTCATCGATTGCGGAAGGTGGTGGCTGTCTAATCCAGCCGGTCGCGCAGGATGCTCCAGGGGAGCAGCATATTCGGTGCATAGCGCACGAGCTTGTGCAGCGGGATCGGCGCTGGCGGCGCGAAGGGGAGCGGCAGATCGCGGGCGTCCGTTCCGCTCGCCCAGTTGGCCAGCACCTTGCCCATTGCCGTGGTCATGGCGATGCCGCGGCCGTTGCAGGCGAAGCCTGCGATCAGGCCTGGGCCGAGGTCGATGAGACGCGGCAGGAAATCCGGCCCCACCGCCGCCACGCCTGTCCAGCTGTAGGCAAGCGGCGGCAGGTCAGGCAAATCGAGATGCCTGGCGAGCCGTCGCCAGATTGTTTGCGGCACCCGCGTCTCGGCGCCGGCTCCGACGACATGCATGCCGCCGCTGATCAGCCGGTTCTGCCCGTCGAAGCGGCAGGTAAAGAGATTGCGCCTGGTGTCGCCGACGCCCTGGCCGCCCGGCAGCAGGCGCGCGCGTATGGCGCGCGGCAGCGGCGCGGTGGCGATCTGGAAGACTTTCAGCGGGATGTAGGTCCGCGCCAGTGTCGGGTTCAGCGCTCCACCATAGGCGTTGGTGGCGACCAAGACCTTGCCCGCTCGCGTAGTGCCGGACGCGGTCTTCAAGGCCCAGCCATCCGGAGTGCGGTCGATGGAAGTGACACGCGTCTGCTCGAAGATGCGTGCGCCAGCCTTTTCTGCGGCGTCGGCCAGGCCGCGCGCATACTCGACCGGATTGAGGACGCCGCCAGATCTGTCCATCCAGCCGCCGGCATAGCCGTCGATGCCGGTGAGCTCCGTGACCGCCATGGCATCGAGCGCAACGGTCGGCCTGCCCCGCGCCGCCCATTGCTCGGCGCGCGATCGCGTCTTTTCCAGCGCGGCGGACGAATGCGCCGGCTGGATCCAACCATTCTGCACAGCGTCGCATTCGATGCCGTGCCGCTTGATCAGGCCGAAGACGAGATCAGCGCTGCCGGCGGCGAAGTCAACCAGGCGCCCGCCGCGCTCTGGTCCGAGTTCGGCGATGATGTCGTTTGGGTCGCGCTTGGCGAAATTCGGCACGACCAGGCCGGCATTCCGGCCGGTTGCACCCCAGGCAATGAATTCGGCTTCGAGGACCGCGACCGAAAGCCCTTTCTCGGCGGCATGCAATGCCGTCGACAGGCCGGAAAAGCCGCCGCCAATAATCGCGAGATCGACGTCGAGCCCGCCCTGCAGCGCGCCCCGGTCGCGGCGGTTGCGGCTGACGGCATGCCAGAGTGAAACGCCATGCATGTCTTGCCGGATCATGGCATTCATGATCCGGCCTCGCTCTCGCTGGCCGCCGCCTTTGTCTGTTTGCCGGGCTTCGGCCGCCGCGGCCGGTCGCCGAACAGCCCGGTCGGCCTGATCAGCAGGATGAGGCAGAGCATGACGCCGATGGCGACGATCTGCAGCGAGGCCGCGCGGGCCTGTTGCTCGGGCGCAAACAGCACGCTGGTCATGGTGCCCGACCCCGCCCATATCGCCCAGATCAGGATGCTGCCGGCGATGGCGCCGGCATTGCTGCCCGAGCCGCCGACGATCAGCATCACCCAGACCTGGAAGGTCAGGATCGGCAGGTAATTGTCGGGTGCTATGAAGCCGGTGAAATGCGCCTGCAAAGCGCCGGCCAGCGCCATGATGGCGCCGCCAACGGCAAAGGCCTGGACGCGGTAGAAGCGCGCGCTCTTGCCCAGCGAAATCGCTGCCCGCTCGTCCTCGCGCAGCGCCTTCAGCACGCGGCCCCAGGGGCTGCGCGACAAATGCTCCAGAGCGAGATAGGCGATCAGTGTGACCGCGCAGACGACCGCAAGGTTCGACAGGTTGAACAGCAGCGGCGTCTCGGCGAGGCTGCCGAAAGGACGCGGGATGAAACCGATGCCGAACGGTCCGCCGGTCAGTTTCTGGGCGTTGAGCGCGACCAGCTGCACGACGACGGCGACGCCGAAGGTGGTGATCGCCAGGTAGTCGGATCGCAGACGCAGCGTGGCCATGCCGGTAAGTGCTGCGGCGATACCGCCGACGACCATGGCGCCCGCCCAGCCGACCAGGATCGGCAGGCCGAAGCCACCAAGCCGCGCGGCATCGTCCGGGGTCGTCAGCAGCGCTGATGTATAGGCGCCGATGGCGACGAATCCGGCAAGGCCGACATTGAACAGGCCAGTCAGCCCCCACTGCAGATTGAGCCCCAGCGTGACCAGCGAAAAGATCAGCGCGGTGGTCAGGAAGAAAGCGCCGTAGCCGAGCAGATCCATCAGCGTTCCCTCACACCAAACAGGCCGATCGGCCGCACGAACAGCACCGCCATCAGGATGATGAAGGAGATTGCGGCGCGCCATTCGGCGCCGATCAGCTGCACCGCACCGGCTTCGGCAAGGCCGATGATCAGGCCGCCGAGCACGGCGCCCGGTATGCTGCCGATGCCGCCGAGGATGGCGGCGGCAAACATCGGCAGCAACATGTCGAAGCCCATGAACGGGCGGATCTGCACCAGAATGCCGATCATCACGCCGGCGACGCAGGCCAGCGCCCCGCCGATGATCCAGGTGACGCGCACCACGGAGGCTACGTCGATGCCGACGATGCGGGCCAGTGCGGCGTTCTGGCTCAAGGCCTGCATCGAGCGGCCGGTCTGCGTGCGCGTCATCAACAGATGCACGCCGAGCACCAGCACGGCGGTCAGCAGCAGCAGCGCAATCTGGTCGGGCGTTATGCGGATGCCGAAGCCGACCGGCATGGCGATCTGGATCGCCCGGCTGAAATAGGTCGGGCGTGAGCTGAAGGTGAATTCGAGCAGGCTGCGCAGCGCCATCGAGGCGCCGAAGCTCGCCATCACCACGATGATGGCTTGCCCCTGCGAGCGCAGCCGCGAAAACAGCACCTTGTCGAGCAACAGCGCCAGCAGGGCGGTGAAAGTCATGCCGACAACCAGCGCAACCAGCAGCGGCCAGCCGAAAGACAGCGGTCCAATGGGCGCCACCTTGCCGAACATCGCGCCGATGGCGCTGACGACGGCGAGCGTCGCATAGGTTCCCCAGGCCATGAAGTCGCCATGGGCAAAATTCGAGAAGCGCAGGATCGAATAGGTCAGCGTCACGCCGATGGCGCCAAGTCCGATCATCGAGCCGGTCAGCAACCCATCGACGACAAATTGCAGGCTCATGCCGCGCCTTCCTTGCCGGCGTGAGACGGGCGTTGGCCGAGATAGAGTTCGGCGACGACAGGATCGTTCCACAATTCGGACGCCACACCCTCGTGCCGGTCCTTGCCTTCGACCAGCACATAGGCGCGGTCGCCGATGGCCAGCGCTGCCTTGGCGTTCTGTTCGACCAGCAGGATGGTGACGCCGGACCTGCGGATGCCGGCCAGCATCTCGAACACCATCGATACGAATTTCGGCGACAGGCCGGCCGACGGCTCGTCGAGCAGCAGCACCTTGGGATGGACGATCAGCGCACGTGCGACGGCGAGCATCTGCCGCTGTCCGCCCGACAGATTGCCGGCGGCGGTGCGGCGCTGGCGGACGAGGTCGGGGAAGGCCGCATACATTTCCTCGATGCGGGCAGGGATTTCGCGTCGCTCGAGGATGCCGCAGGCGACCTTCAGATTGTCCTCGACCGACATCAGCGGGAAGATGTTCTCCGTCTGCGGTACGAAGGCCAGGCCGAGCCGAACCATGGTGTGCGCGGGAGCGGCGGTGATGTCCTTGCCGTCCAGAAATACGGTGCCGCCGGTGATCGGGACAAGGCCGGCGATCGCCTTGATGAAGCTCGACTTGCCGGCGCCGTTGGGACCGAGCACGACGACGATCTCGCCCTTGCCGACGGTGATCGAGGCGCCGCGCACGATCGGCACGTCGGGCTCGTAGCCGGCTTCGAGGTTGCGCACGTCGAGGACCGTCTCACTCATGCTGGGCCTCCGAGATAGGCCTCGATGACGCGCGGGTCGCGGGCGACCTCTTCCGCAGTGCCTTCGCTGAGCAACTGGCCGCTCGCCATGACCAGCACGCGGTGGCAGAGCCGCGTCACCATGTCGATATTGTGCTCGATCAGCAGAAAGGTGATGCCGTGCGCGTTGATGTCGCGGATGCGGTCGATGATGATCTCGAGCAGCGTCGCGTTGACGCCGGCGGCCGGTTCGTCGAGCAGGATGATCGCCGGGTCGGCCATCATGACGCGGGCGAGTTCGAGCAGCTTGCGCTGGCCGCCGGAAAGCACGCGTGCCGGCTCGTGCGCGAGATGGGTGAGAGTGACCAACTCCAGCAGCTCGAGCGCCTTTGTCCTGGCAGCCCTTTCTTGTGCTGCGACCCGCCAAGGCGTGACGAAGTTGGCGAGCAATTTTTCGCCGGCTTGGCCCTGTGCCGCCAGCATGATGTTTTCGATCAACGTCAGATTGGGCAGCGGGCGTGGGATCTGGAAGGTGCGTCCAAGACCACGGCCGATACGCAGATGAGCGGCTTCGCCGGAGACGCGCGTGCCATTGAGCAGGATATCGCCGCTGGTTGGCAATATGCTGCCGGCGAGCAGGTCGAACATGGTCGTCTTGCCGGCTCCATTGGGTCCGATCAGGCCGAGGATTTCGCCCGCTTTGAC
This sequence comes from Mesorhizobium sp. M0001, assembly GCF_040324255.1. Lineage (NCBI taxonomy): Bacteria > Pseudomonadati > Pseudomonadota > Alphaproteobacteria > Hyphomicrobiales > Phyllobacteriaceae > Mesorhizobium > Mesorhizobium sp. M0001. Next base: position 148,745 of record NZ_JAMYVS010000010.1, on the reverse strand, counting down.
ATCAAACGAGACATCGCTGACGGCGACAAGACCGCCAAAACGCCTGACGACGTTTCGCGCCGTCAGTACCGGCGCACGGGTCTCCTGCCTTTGGCGCTGCGCTGCATCGCTCATCAAACCCTCTGGCCGAAGACGATCGTTGTCGCCTCCTGATTTTTGATTTGTGATCACACTTGCGTTGATCACGCTATTCGGCTTTAATTTCATTCGCAAGCCGAAAACGGGGCAAATGCCGGTAATGCAGAAGGCTGCCATCGACAAGAACAATGGGATGATCGCAGCCCAGCTTACGCCGGTCGGCCGCGAGACGGTGCAGGATCGCGTCTATTCCGAGTTGCGCCGTGCTCTGATCGGTGGCCTTTTCGAGCCGAACCAGGTGCTGACCATCCGCGGTCTTGCCGATGCGCTGGTCACCTCGACCATGCCGGTACGCGAAGCGCTCGGCCGGCTGATCACGGAAAAGGCACTGGAGGCGCTGCCCAACCGTTCCGTGCGCGTGCCGCCGATCACGCTGGAGCGCATCGACGACCTCCTGCGTGCCCGCTCACTCATCGAAGGCGAAGCGATCGCGCTTGCCGCCAGGCGCATGAGCCCGCGCCAGATCGCGTCGATCGAAGCCATGCTGGGCGAATGGGACGAGATGCGGGCCCTGAAGCACAAGAAGGATATCGATCGCGAAGCGACGCTCAACCAGAGCTTCCATTTTGAGATCTACCGCTGCTGCGGCTCGGCTGTGCTGATCCCGATGATCGAAAGCCTCTGGCTTCAATCGGGACCCTGCATCCGCGTCGCCATCTATGCCTTCTCCGAGGCCGGCGAGGTCGATACCGCGCACTATCACCGCGGCATTGTCGCGGCACTTGCCAAACAGGATGCGCAAGCGGCGCGCGAGGCGCTGGTAGCCGACATCAGCCGCCCCTTCGCCTTCCTGCGCGACAAACTTCAATCGGCGAAGGACTGACATGCCCAAGCCCGCCATCGGCATCACAGAACCACGCTCGAAGCTTTCCGTGACGGCGCTGCTATTGCCCGAAAAGGCGCCGGAGAATGCCGCCTTCCTGCTGGCGTATCTGGCGCAGCCACGCATCATCCCAGGCATCCATGCGATGTGGACAGGACCGGAAATCTCGTGCCCGGTTCCGTCAGCCGATCTCCACGGCCAGGCCTATGCCCAGTCTTTGCCACCGGAGAATGCAACGCTGACGCCGCAGCCCGGCGATATCGTGCTGTCCTATGTGCCGCCACGCGTGTGGGGCGGCAATCCCAATGCCATCTTCGATATCGGCCTGTACTACGGGCAGGGGGCGCGGCTGCTGTTCCCGATCGGCTGGCTGGCCGGCAGCGTGGTCGCGCAAGTGCTTGCCGGAGAGCGCGATCAGTTTGCCGCCGCCTGCGGCGTTATCCGCCGCAACGGCGCCTGTGACATCACCTTCAGCCTGGTGGAGGCCTGAATGGCCGACGACAGTTTCGAGCTCTTCGATCTGCGCGTCGAAGCGGTCATTCCCGAAGGCAAGCCGGTCTATTGCGGCGCCAGGGCCGGCGACTATTTCGAACTGAAGGGCGAAATGCTCTCGCTGCCGGCAGGGCAGGGTTTTTCGATCTATTCGATCTCGGCCGTGTTGCCGCTCCTGGCGGCAAAGCAGCGCCCGACGCATGCAAATGACTGGATGACCTCGGATGCCGAGATCGCCTGTCCCGATCCCAATTGCGCCAGCCGGCTCCGCATCGTCAGGCTTGCCAAGCGGCGGTTCAGCCATGCCGAAACCACGGCCGTGCCGCTGCCGAAGGAGACCGACAAGGGATGACCGCCAGGACCGTCGAACTCAGCCCCGGCTATGCGATCTCGCGAGTCATCCGCGGTGGCTGGCAGCTTGCCGGCGGGCATGGCGCCGTCGACCGCAGCCAGGCGGTGACCGACCTCATCGCCACTTTCGATGCCGGCATCTGGACCTATGACTGCGCCGACATCTACACCGGCGTCGAGGAACTGATCGGCGCCGCGCGCCTGCGGCTGGCCGGCGAGCGCGGTCTCGATGTTGCGGCCAGGATGAAGGTGCACACCAAGCTGGTGCCGGACCTCGAACGACTGGCAGGCATCAGCCGCGACTACATCAGGGGCATCGTCGATCAGTCGCTTCGCAGGCTCAAGACCGAGCGGATCGACCTCGTGCAGTTTCACTGGTGGGATTATGACCAGCCTCGTTACGTCGAGGCGATGGGTTGGCTCGACGAGCTTCGGCTGGAAGGCAAGGTGCGCAATCTCGGCACCACCAATTTCGATACGCCGAGGCTAGCCGAAATCCTCTCCGCGGGCATCCCGCTGGTCAGCCAGCAACTGCAATATTCAGTGCTCGACCAGCGGCCGGCAAACAGCCTTGCGGGCCTTGCCGCTAAGAACGGTGTCCGCTTCCTCTGCTACGGCTCGGTGGCGGGCGGCTTCCTCAGCGACAAATGGCTTGGCGTGGCCGAGCCCTCCACGCCGCTCGAAAACCGCTCGCTGGTCAAATACAAGCTGATCATCGACGACTTCGGCGGCTGGGAGCTGTTCCAGTCCCTGCTCAAGGCGCTGAAAGCGGTCGGCGATCGCCACGGCGTCGACATTGCCACCATCGCCTCGGCATGGGTGCTCGAGCAGCCGCAGGTCGCGGCCGTCATTGTCGGTGCGCGCAACCAGGCACATGCGCTGGCCAATACGAAAATCATGGACGTCGCGCTCGACGCCGACGATCGCGCGCGGATTGCTGCCGCCATCGCACAAGGCACCGGCCTCGCGGGCGATGTCTACGCGCTGGAGCGCGACCGTCATGGCCGCCACGGCTCGATCATGCATTACAACCTCAATGCGGGGAAGAAATGAGCGGAGAGCCTTCCCTTTTTTCGCGTGCCAGCGCTGAAATCATCGACCTGCATCGCTTCTTCGTCGACTGGTTTGTCGCCGCGCGAGCCGACGCTGTGGAGTTCGGCCGCTTCGAGGCTGTCATGGGCGAAGGCCTCACCATGGTGGCGCCGAATGGCCAGATCCTCGATCGCGACGCGGTCGTAGATCATGTCCGGACAAGCCGCGCCACTTGCGACGACGGTTTTGCCATATCGATCGAGGACATCAGGCCGGGTTGGCAGGACGCGGACACGATCGTCATCTTCTACATCGAGGCGCAACTGCGCGCCGGCAAACACAGTCGCCGGCAGTCCAGTGCGGTCTTCACCACCAGTTCATCGGCACCAAACGGCGTCGAATGGCGGCATCTGCATGAGACCTGGCTGCAGGCGCCGGAAGGCTGAACAGGCAAAAGTTCAAACAAGAAAAGGGGAACGGCAATGAAGAAGACGATACTTCAAATCACCACAGCACTGGCTCTCGTGACGATGGCCGGCGCCGCACACGCAGCGGACTGCAAGATCACCGTCGGCCTGGTCATGGAGCTCACCGGTCCGGCCGGCGAATACGGCCAGGCCGGCGCGAAGTCCGTCGAAATGGCCTTCCGCGACATCAATGAAGCCGGTGGCGTACGCGGCTGCGATCTCGCAACCGACACGCGCGACAGCCAGAGCCAGGGCAATATCGCGGTCGATGCCGCGACCCAGCTGGTACAGGTCAAGAAGGTGCCGGTGATCATCGGCGGCATCATCTCCTCGGTGTCGATCCCGATTTTGACCTCGGTCACCGGGCCGGCCAAGATCGTGCAGGTGTCGCCGGCTTCGTCCTCGCCGACGCTGACCGCCCTTGGCCGCGACGGCAAGACCAACGGCATCTTCTTCCGCACCATCACGTCGGATGCGCTGCAAGGCGTGGCCGCCGCCAAATACGCCATCGACAAGGGCTTCAAGAAACTGTCGATCATCCATGTCAACAACGACTTCGGCGTCAACATGGTGGCCGAATTCTCGCGTGCCTACAAAGCGCTCGGCGGCACCATCGTCTCCGACACGCCCTATAATGAAAAGCAGTCGAGCTATGCTTCGGAAGTGACGGCGGCGATGGGAGGCGAGCCGGACGGACTTTACCTCGTCAGCACGCCGGTCGACGGCGCAACGGTCGCCCGCACCTGGATATCGCAGGGCGGCGTGCAGAAATTCCTGCTCAATGACGGTATGAACAGCCCGGACTTCATCGAATCCGTCGGCGCCGATTATCTGAAGGATGCCTATGGTACCTCTTCCGGCACCAGCCCGACGGCATCCACCGACTATTTCCTGAAAAACTACAAGGAGTTTTCGGGCATCGAACCGTCGAACCCGGCAGCCGACCGTTCCTATGATGCCGGCGCCATTGTCGGCCTCGCCATTGCCATTGCCGGCTCCGAGGATCCAGCCAAGATCAAGGATGCCATGTACAAGGCGGTCGATCCTGCCGGCACACCGATCTATGCCGGCAAGGACGAGTTCGCCAAGGCGCTCGGCCTGATCAAGGACGGCAAGCCGATCCGCTATGAAGGCGTCATCGGTCCGGTCAGCTTCGACAAATATGGCGACATCACCGGTCCGTTCCGGCTGTGGAAGATCGTCGACGGCAAGGTGACGACCGACGGTGAAATGACAACCGACGACGTCAACGCGCTGCAGGCGAAATTGCAGTAGGCGCCGGTACATTGTCCGGCGCGATCTCCGTTCGATCTCTGGGAGATCGACGCCGGACAAGCAGTCCAACATCGGCGCTAGTTACGCGGTCAAGCGCGAAATCAGCCGGGTCAATATAACGACAGGCGGCTGGCCGGGCATGAAGACCTGCGGATTGGAGAGGGCGCCGACGATATGACCCACATAGTCTGATTTGTCGTAGCCGATTGACGATATCGGGTAGGCGTCGAAATTGGTCAGGGACACATTGTCGAAGCCATAGAGGCGGAAGCGGCTGGGCCGGTTGTCGGGGAAATCCGCCCGGCAGACATCCAGAACACCCATGGCCATCGCGTCGGACGTACAAAAGACCGCATCGGGACAGCCGCGTCCCGTCAGGCCGGCGGCTGCCGCATAGCCCGACTCGTAGGAATAGTCTCCCTGGACCGTCTGCAGCAGTTCAATTCCATGATGCCGGAACGCTTCGAGGTAGTGGCCGATGCGCAGCTGTTCGACCCGCGAGGACGAACGGCCGGTCAGCAGGCTGGCCGTGCGCGCGCGCTTGGCCGCCGCATCCGCCACGGCCTCGGCGATGCCGACGCATTCATCGGGAATGACGGTGGGTGACAGATCGTCATGCAGTCCGTTCAGCATGATGACCAGGTCCGAGCGAAACATGCGCCGCACCGTCGCTGCATCGGCAAAGTCGGAGAACACCACGGCGGCATCGACATGATAGGCAACGCCATTGCGCAGAAAATCCTCGACCCCGTCCGCCGAGCCGATGCGGATGAGGATGACCTGCTTGCCGATCGACTGGATTGCGTCGAGCAGCCGGTCGAACAGGTCGAGATCTGAAAGGTCGTGAATGTGGTTGACCACGACGGCAACCAGATTGACGGTCTTGGTGGTCAGGCTTTGCGCCAGGAGATTGGGTTTGTAGCCTAGCTGCGCGGCGGCCTGCACGACACGTTCGCGTTTGTCCGCCGAGACCGGTCGCGGTCCGCTCGACAGCGCACGGCTGGCCGCGGCACGCGACACGCCTGCCAGCCGCGCGACATCGGCGATCGTTGCGACGGCGCCTCGAGTGTGCGCCGATCGGTTACCGGTAGTGGGTGTCACCACAGCGGGTTGAGCGCCGGCGGGTTGGAGTCCGGCCCCCACCACTTCTTGTAGGTCGTCTCATAGGTGCCCGACTGGATGAAGTCGGACACGAACATGTCGAGCCAGCGGACGAATTCGGGATCACCCTTGGCGACCGCGATGCCGATCGGATCGTTGGAATAGAGGCCAGGCAGCGTCACCAGGCTCGGTGTCTTGGTCGCGAGGTAATCGAGCAGCGAGGAATCCTCGATCGCCGCATCGACGCGCTTCTGTTGCAGCTGCAGAACCCCGTCGGGCGCGAACTGGTCGACATAGACGAGCTCTGCTTCCGGCACGGCCGCCTTGAGGAAGGTTTCGCCCGTGGTGCCGCGGCCGACGACAACCTTCTTGCCGGCGAGCCCCTTGAGGTCGGTTATCCCGGCATCCTTCTGGACGATGACGCGCAGCCCGGCCCGGTTGTAGGGGATGGTGAAGTTGACGGTCTTGGCCCGCTCGAGCGTTGCCGAGGTGTTTGCGACCGCGACATCGATCTGTCCCGACACCAGCATGGAAATACGGGCATCGCCCGAGACGTCGACGAACTCGACCGGCACCCCGAGCTTTTGCGCCAGCAGCGTCGCGACATCGACATCGTAGCCGACAGGGTTGTTTTGTGCATCGCGAAAGCCGATCGGCTCGCCGCCGAGCGATACGCCGATGCGAATGGTGCCGCGTGAGCGGATGTCGTCAATCATGCCGGCAAGGGCCGGAAAAGCCGAACCGGCCACGATGGCCAGCGCGGCGAAGGCACGCAGTACGGTTTTCATGGTTCCTCTCCTTATTTTCTAGTGACACGTTTTGCTGCCCGCAATTCGGGTGCGGGCATGGAATCCTTCCAGAGCCAGTAGCGGACCTCGCCCTCGCATCTGAAATTCACCACCTCGTGGTTCTGCTCGGCGTCGACGGCGTGGATGACCACTCCGGCCAGGAAGCCGGTGTCGAGTTCAGCCAGTTCCTCGACCGCCAGCGCGACCGCATCCGACAGGGATCGGCCAAGCTTCATGGCCAGCACGACGGTCCGTGCGGTGGCGCAGCGCATCGTCATCTCGCCGGTATGGGTGCACGCCGCCGCGCCATAGCGGCTGTCGGCGTAAAAGCCTGCGCCGGGAATGGGAGAATCGCCGAGCCGGCCCGGATATTTCCACGCCCAGCCCGAGGTCGAACTCGCGGCATGGACGCCGCGCCGCGCATCCGCCGACAGGAAGACGGTGGTGTCGCGGACCCGCTCGGGATCGGTGATAGTACGGCTGAGCGGCGCCAGATCGATATCGGGGAATTTCGCCAGCTGTTGCGGTGTGAGTTCCTGTTGCAGCCGCTCCCACCAGACGCGCTTGCTGTCCTCGAACAAGACTTCGTCTTCGGCAAAACCGATTTCGCTGGCAAAGCGCCGCGCCCCTTCGCCGGTCAGCATCACATGCGGCAGGCGCTTCATTACCTGCTGCGCCAGGGCAGCGACCGCCAAGGTCCTTGGCACGGCGCCGACTGAACCGACCTCTCTTGTATTGCCGTCCATGACGCCGGCGTCGAACTCCATCTCGCCCAGCATGTTCGGCCAGCCGCCATAACCGACGCTGCGAACCTTGACCTCTTTCTCCACCATGCCGATGCCGGCAACCATCGCGTCCAGGCTGACGGCGCCATCGCGCAGCATTTGCACCGAGGTTTCGAATCCCGGCCATGCTTCGTTGTTGGCTAACAGCAGCATTCCTAGTCCTTGCGCATCTTGGAGAGAAACTGCGCAACCCGCGGCTGCGCCCGGCCGCCGTCCGCGGCGAAGAAACGATCCGTTGGCAGATCGACCACCAGCCTGCCCTTGTCGAGGAAGACGATGCGGTTGGAAATCTCGCGCGCGAATTCGATCTCGTGGGTGACGAACAGCATCGTCGTGCCTTGCGCGGCGAGCTTTGCCAGGATGGCCAGCACCTCGGAAGTCATTTCCGGGTCGAGCGCGCTGGTCACTTCATCGAGCAGCAGATAGCGCGGCTGCATGGCGAGCGCCCGGCAGATGCCGACACGCTGGCGCTGCCCGCCCGACAACTGCGCCGGGTAGGCGTTGGCCCGATCGGCGAGGCCGACGGACTCGAGCAGCTGGCGCGCCAGCGCCTCGGCCTCAGGGCGCGGCATCTTCAGCACCTCGATCGGGGCGAGCGTAATGTTCTGAAGCGCGCTCATATGCGGATAGAGGTTGAACAGCTGGAAGACGGTGCCTGAGCGCTTGCGCGCCTCGGCCAGCTCCTTCGGCTTGCTGACATCGAAATCGTCGACCGTGATGCGGCCCGACTTCAGCTTTTCGAGGCCGTTGATGCAACGGATCAGTGTCGACTTGCCGGACCCCGACGACCCGAGGATCGAGACCACTTCGCCGGGCGCGATCGTCAGGTCGACGCCGTCCAGCACAGTGACCTCGCCGAACGCTTTGTGCACGTTTTCGATCTTGAGCATGTTAAAGCCCCCGCCAGGCGCTGTGCGCCCGCAGGCGGTTTTCAAGACGCTCGCCAAGCAGGGCGACCAGCTTTGCCGCGCCATAGTAGAGCAGCCCGACGACGGTCCAGACCACGAACGGCTTCAAGGTTCGCATGTTGAGGATGTGGCCAATCTTGGTCAGGTCGACGACGCCGATGACAGAAATCAGCGACGTCACCTGAAGCTGGTTGACCAGCAGCGCGACGAGCGGGCCGACCGCGAAGGCGGCAGCCTGGGGCGAAACGATATGGCGCAGGACCTGCCACCGGGTCAGGCCGAAGACACGCGCGGCCTCGACCTGCTCGCGTTCGATCGACTCGATCGCCGAGACCGCGATGACATAGACGAATGCCGCGGTGTTCGCCGACAGAGTGATGGTCGCTGCGGTGACCGGCGTCACCCTTATATGCAACAGCGCCGGCAGGCCGAAGAACACCAGGAACAGCTGCACCAACACCGGCGAGTTCTTCAACAGCTCCGACAGGAAGGTGACGACCTGGGCCAGAACCGGCACACGGTAGAACCGCACCAACGCCCAGCTCAGGCCAATCAGCAGTCCGATCAGAGAGGTGACGAGAAACAGCGCGATGTTGGTGCCGAGACCTTGCGCCAGCAGGATCAGGTCGTAGGAGGTGAAGTCGCTGAACCGCATCAGTCGACCGCCTCCATCATGTCCCGATTGAGATGGCGGTGGAGCAGGGTGACGCCCAGCGAGACCAGATAGGTCAGGGCCGCATAGGCACAGAGCAGCACCATATAGACCTCGAAGGGCCGATAGGTCTGCGAGACCACGATCTGGGCTGAGCCGGTGAGCTCGTTGAGCGTGATTGTCGAGAGGATCGAGGACGTAAGGATCATGTTGATGAGCACGGATCCGAGCGGTCGCACGGAGGTGCGCAGCGCAATCGGCAGCACGATGCGGGTGAAGATCTTGCGCCTGGACAGGCCGCTCACTTCAGCGGCGTCGATGATGCCCTGGTCGATGGCGAGGATGCCGGCGCGAATGATGTCGGAGGCATAGGCGCCGCCGGCAATCGAAAGCGCCACGACGCCGGTGGTGAAGGCATCGATGTAAATGCCGAGCTCGGGCAGGCCGTAATAGAAGAAGAACAGCTGGACGATGAACGGCACATTGCGGAAGAGATCGACATAGACGAAGGCGATCCGTCGAAGCAGTGCCGAGGCGGAGGTGCGTGCGATCGCCACCAACGCGCCCATGAAGACGCTTCCTACCAGCGACAGCGCGCAAGCCGCGGCCGTGAGTTCGGCGCCGCGCGCCAGAAAACCCAGATGCGGGAGCAGAGTGGACAGATCGAAATGCACCGGCGGTCCCCAGTGAAACCGGTTTCACTCTTTTGGCTTTCGCCTCGTCTGTCAAGATGCAGGGTCTGGTTGCCGGCCTGTGGATTGCATTCGTTGCGATGATTCCGGTTCGCCTCATGCGCGCTATGTCTCAAGCGCCGACAATTCGCCGCCGGCTTTCAACTCGACGACGCCGCCTATGCCAGCCGCGCGTCGCTGCGATGGCGGCTGGGGCGGCGCCCTCGGTTTTGCCGATCCCGGCGCCGGTGTCGGATTCGGCTACGTCACCAACCGCATGCTGGGTTTCGACGACTCCACGCCGCAAGGTGTTGATGATGCCGTTTACGACGAGCTCTGACGTAGGGGCGTTATGTGCGGATATTCGGGTTCCACATGGCGTCCGGCACGATCACCAGCTTGCCGACGAAGTCCTTGGCAACAAAGTCTGCCTGCGCCTTGTGAAAATCGGAGAGCCTGTAGACGCCGCCGACCAGCGGCCGGATTTTCTTCGCTTCGATGTATCCAATGATGCGGCGGAAGTCGGCGCGCGTGCCCTGGCTCGATCCGTGCAGTTGCAGCTGCTTGAGATACATGGTCCTGAGATCGAGCTGCACGACCGGGCCGGCGATGGCGCCGGCGGTGGTGTAGCGGCCTTCAGGTCGCAGGATGCGCAGCAGGTCGTTGAAGATCGCGCCGCCGACGAGATCAGCGACCACATCGATCGGCTGGTCGCCAGTGGCTTCATTCACGGCGGCGGGAAGATCGGCAACCCCACGGGTAATGACCGCTTCGGCGCCGATGTCGCGCACCGCCTGCTCCTTGCCCTTGCCGACGACCGCATAGGGAATGGCGCCGCGCGCCCGCGCCAGCTGCACGATGCCGGAACCGACGCCGCCTGAGGCGCCGGTGACCAGCACGCGTTCGCCGGCTTTCAGCCCGGCGCGCTCCAGCATCTGTTCGCCGGTGAGGTAGGCGCAGCAGAAGGTGGCGAGTTCGACGTCGCTCATGTCAGTATCGACGAAATGCGCATTCTCGCCCGGCACCGTCTGGTACTCGGCGTACCCGCCGTCGCGACCGTGGCCCATATAGTCAATGTCGGCGAGGGAATCGTCGTCGCGGTTGTAGATCGAAAAATCGACCATTACCCGTTCGCCGATACGGCCCGGGGAAACGCCTTCGCCGACGGCAGCGATGGTGCCGACCGTGTCGGTGCCCTGGATGCGCGGGAAGGTAAGCGTGTTGCCTTGCCGCCGCCACGTCGACACGGCGGCAGCGTCCTCCTCCGTGCCATAGGCGCCCTGGCGTACCCAGACATCGGTGTTGTTCATACCGCAAGCGCTGACCCTGACCAGCACCTCGCCGGCGGCAGGCACAGGCACTTTCACATCGCTGCGATAGACGAGCTTTTCCGGCCCGCCATGCCCGGTGAGCAGCACGGCGGCCATGGTGGCGGGGAGGGTCTTGGTCATGGCATTCATGGTCGATCTCAGAGATTGGAAAACACGCTGTTGACGGCATCGGCGGTTTTCGAAACGACGATGTCGGCTTCCTCACGCGTCAGGCAGAGCGGCGGCGCGAAGCCTAGTATGTCGCCCTGCGGCATGGCGCGGCCGATGACGCCGCTGGCGGCAAGTGCTGTCGCCACTTGCGGCCCGATCTTGAGCGAGGCGTCGAAGAACACCCGGTCGTCCTTGTCGGCGACAAATTCGACCGCCGCCAGCATGCCATCGCCGCGCACGTCGCCGACGTGTCTGTGCCCGCCGACAGCCTTGGTCAGTTCGGCGCGGAAATAAGCGCCGGTCTCACCGGCGTTCGTTACCAGGTCCAGTTCGTCGATCAGTTCGAGATTGGCGACACCTGCGGCGACGCAGATCGGATGCGCGGCATAGGTCCAGCCATGGCCGAGCGAACCGAGCTTGTCGGAGCCCTGCACCAGCACCTGCCACATCTTGTCGGCAACGATGACACCCGACAGCGGCGCATAGGCCGAGGTCAGCCCCTTTGCGATGGTGATGAGGTCCGGCTTGATGCCGTAATGGTCGGAGCCGAACATGGTGCCCAGACGGCCGAAGCCCGTCACCACCTCGTCGGCGACCAGCAGCACGTCATACTTCTTCAGCACCGCCTGGATCTTCTCCCAGTAGCCGGCCGGCGGCGGCACGATGCCGCCAGTACCGAGGATCGGCTCGCCGATGAAGGCGGCGACGGTTTCGGGACCTTCGGCCAGGATCATCTCTTCAAGCTTGTCGGCGCAATGCTGCGAGAACTGCTCCTCGCTCATCGAGCGGTCGGCGCGGCGGAAATAATAGGGCGCCTCCGTGTGCAGGACCGGCGCGCGCGGCAGGTCGAAAGCGTTGTGGAACAGGTCGAGCCCGGTCAGTGATCCCGTCATCACGCCCGAGCCGTGATAACCGCGCCAGCGCGAGATGATCTTCTTCTTCTCCGGCCGTCCCAGCACATTGTTGTAGTACCAGATCAGCTTGATGTTGGTCTCGTTGGCATCCGAACCCGAGAGGCCGAAATAGACCCTCGACATGCCCTTCGGCGCGCGGTCGATGATCATCTTGGCCAGCGTGATCGAGGCCTCGGTCCCGTGGCCGACATAGGCGTGGTAGTAGGCGAGGTTCTTCGCCTGGGTGGCGATCGCGTCGGCGATCTTCTGGCGGCCATAGCCGACATTGACGCAATAGAGACCGGCAAAGGCATCGATGCTCTTCCTGCCATTGTTGTCCCAGACGGTGACGCCTTCGCCGCCGGCCATGATGCGGGTCGGCGATTCACCCCGCGCATGCGTGCCCATATGGGTCGAAGGATGGAAGAAGTGGTCGCGATCCCAGGCATTGAGTTCGTTGGATTGGTCGAGCATTTTTTGACTCCTTGAGAGATGGCCGGACGGACTTATGCGACGTCCAGGCAGAGGTACTTCAGATCGGCGAAAGCTTCGAGCCCATGGCGCGAGCCTTCGCGGCCGATGCCGGATTGCTTGACGCCGCCGAATGGGATCGGCGCGCCGGTGATCTTGACGCGGTTGATAGCGACCATGCCGTAGTCGAGCGCGCGGCCCAGGCGCTGCTGGCGGGCGCCGTTCTCGGTAACGATATAGGCGACCAGGCCATATTCTGTGGCGTTGGCACGGGCGATCACTTCGTCCTCACTGTCGAACGGCGTGACGGCGGCGACCGGCCCAAAGGTCTCCTCGCGCATGATCAGCGCTTCGTCGCTGACATCGGCCAGCAGCGTCGGCTGGTAGAACAGCGGCCCGGCCTGATGCCGCTTGCCGCCGGTGAGACAGCGCGCGCCACGAGCGATGGCATCGGCGACCTGCTCTTCGACCTTTGCGACGGCACGCTCATGCATCAGCGGCCCGATGTCGATCTTGTCGGTAAGGCCGTTGCCGGTGCGCAGCGCCTCGATACGCCTGGCAAAAGCGGCGCAGAAGCGATCGTAGATCGGGCGCTGGACGTAGATGCGGTTGGCGGCGAGGCAGTCCTGGCCGGAGGTGGCGAATTTGGCATCGATGGCGATGCTCACCGCCTTGTCCAGATCGGTATCGGCAAAGACGATCAGCGGCGCGTGGCCCCCAAGCTCCATCACCAGCCGCTTCATCGTCGGCGCGCTTTGCGCCGCGATCAGCCGGCCGATCTCGGTCGAGCCGGTGAAGCTTATGGCGCGAACGCGCGGGTCCTCGCACATGCGACCGACAATGGCAGCAGCCTTGCCGGTGATGACATTGAAGACGCCGGCGGGCAGGCCGGCGCGCTCGCCGAGTTCAGCCAGCGCCAGCGCCGACAGCGGCGTCTCCGAGGATGGGTGTGCGACGATGGTGCAGCCGGCGGCGAGTGCGGCGGCCGCCTTGCGGGTCAGCATCGCCGCCGGAAAATTCCAGGGCGTGACGACGCCGACAACGCCGAGCGGCTCGCGCCGCACCATCATTTCGGCATCAGGCAGATGACTGGTGACGCTCTCGGCGTTGAGGCGCTTTGCCTCTTCGGCATACCATTCGACGAAGGAGGCGGCGTAGTCGATTTCGCCAAACGATTCCTGCAGCGGCTTGCCCTGTTCCAGTGTCATCAGCAGGGCCAGATCATCCTTGGCTGCAATGATCAGCTCGAACCATTTTCGCAGAATTTTGGACCGCTCCTGCGGCAGCAACGAACGCCAAGCCGGAAAGGCACGTGCGGCGGCGTCGATTGCTTTGGTCGTCTGCCCGGCATCGAGCGCCGCGACAAATGCGACAGTGGTGCCGGTCGCCGGATCGGTAACCTCGAAACTCTTCGCCGCTCCGCTTGCCGTCCAGTGACCGTCGACATAGGCGAGCTCGCGCAGCAGCCGGCGGTCGGAGAGGCGGTCGAGCGCCTCATGGCGATGCGAGCGGGCAAAATGCGCGGACATGGTCGAGGCCTCCCGGTTCGGACGATGCGGGAAGACTATCCGTCACATACAGACAGAGAGACTGTTTCGACGCCCTGAAGGAGAGAGACTCTCTCTATTGTGCCGTCCCGACAGACATTCTCTCCGGGCTTATGCCGACGCCGGCAACAGGTCGGATATCGGTAGCACGATTTCGTCCTTCACCGTCTTGGTGACGATGTAGGTGAAGTAGCGGTCGATGCCGATCTCGCGCTCCAGCAGGCCGTCGACCAGCCGCTGATAGGCGTCGATGTCGCGCGTCATCACCTTCACCACATAGTCGACGCCGCCGCCCACCGACCAGCAGGCGACGATTTCGGGGATGTCGCGGATGACGCGTTCGAAGCGGTCGAAATCGGCCTGGCGATGGCTGGCCAGCGTCACCTCCATCAACACGGTGGCGACCGGCGCCACCACGCGCATGGCGATCCTGGCGTGGTAGCCCGAGACGATGCCTGCCTTCTCCAGCTTGCGCAGCCGCATCCAGCACGGCGTCGGCGACAGCCCGACCTGTTCGGCCAGCGCCAGCTTGGTGATGCGCCCGTCGCGCTGGATGGCGTCGAGTATCCTGAGGTCGACCGCGTCGAGTTTCGATGTCATCGGCGTCCGCTTTTTGTCGGCATCACCATGACGGCGCATTATTTCGATTGTCAATTGCACTGATTTCGATCTCTATTAAGTCATGACATCATGGCAACCCGACCCTGCGCTCATCCGTCGGCCAGCCTATCAAACGCTGGCCGACCAGTTCGCCCGCGCCATTCATGACGGGCGGCTGGCCAACGGCGCGCGGCTTCCAACGCATCGAAGGCTGGCAGACGATTTAAAACTGTCGGTGCAGACGGTCAGCCGCGCCTACGAAGAACTGATCCGGCGCGGCCTGATTTCGGGCGAGATCGGCCGTGGCAGCTTTGTCCAGACGCAGCGCCGCGACCCGGAGCCGCCCTATCTGCCGGAGCGCCTCGGCGAGGTCATCGATCTGTCAATCCTGAAGCCGGTCTGCGAGCCGATGCATTTGGAGCGGCTGAAGCAGGCGCTGGGCTGGCTGGCCGAAAACCTGCCATCCAGTTCGGCGTTGTCGTTCCGGCCCAACATGGTGTTCCCGCGTCACCGCGCGGTGGCTGTCGAATGGCTGAAACTGTGTGGGCTCGACACCTCCGCACAGAATATCAGCCTGACCAATGGGGCGACCGCCGGGATGACCGTGGCGCTGATGAGCGTTGCGCCGCCGGGATCGACTGTCGCCACCGAGACTATCGGCCACCACACGCTGGTGCCGCTGGCGCGCTATCTCGGCTTCAACCTGGAAGGCCTGCCGATCGACGGCAATGGCCTGATCCCGGAGGCGTTGGACGAGGTCTGCCGGCTCACCGACATTCGCGCGGTATTCGTGCAACCGTCGGTGATCAACCCGACGGCGACGCTGATGGACGCTCGGCGGCGCGAAGAGATCGCCGCGGTCGCGCGCAAGCACGACATCGCCATCATCGAGAACGATGTGCTGGGTCCGCTGGTCGAGGACCGGCCGCCGCCGGTCGCCGCCTTTGCGCCGGAGCGCACGCTCTACGTCACTTCCTTCACCAAGATCACCGTACCTGGCCTGCGCATCGGCTATCTCGCGGCGCCCGACCGCTATGTCGCCGCCGTTGCCAACCGGCATCTGGTGTCGAACTGGATGGCGACGCCGCTGGTGGCCGAGATCGCCACCAAATGGGTGACCGACGGCACGGCGATGGAACTCGTTCGCTGGCAGCGCGCGGCATTGCGCCGCCGCCAGGACATCGCAGCCGAGGTGCTGGGCGGGGTTGGTTATCGCGCCAGGCGCGACGGGCTGCATGTCTGGTTGCAACTGCCCGCGGACCGTGCCGAGGAAAGCTTCGTCGCCCAGGCCCGCCTGCAAGGCGTGGCGATCGCGCCCGGCACCTCCTTCCGCATCTCGGATGCGCCCTGGCATCCGGCGGTGCGCATCTCGCTCGGCTCGACCACCGAGGGGGAACTGCGCGCCGGCCTCGGCGTTGTCACCAAGTTGCTGCTTGGCGATCCGGAGCATCTGCTGCTCGCAATCTAAGCGGGAATTGCTCTGGAATCATGCAGTGCCGGAAATATTGTCATGATTTTATTTTCCCAATTGACATGATTTGGCGCGTTCCGCATCGTTAAGGGCACAGGCTTCTCCAGCAGGGGAAATTCATTTGTCCTCACCCATCATCAAGGTCGACGCCATTTCGAAGAGCTTCGGCTCGTTCAAGGTACTGGACGGCCTGTCGATGCAGGTCATGCCCGGCGAGAAGCTGGCGCTGATCGGCCCGTCCGGCTCGGGCAAGACGACGATCCTGCGCATCCTGATGACGCTGGAGAAGATCGACGGCGGCCATATCCAGATCGATGGCGAGCAGCTCTACCACATGGAGCGCAACGGCCAGTTGCTGCCCGCCGACGAGCGGCACCTGACCAAGATGCGGCAGAAGATCGGCATGGTCTTCCAGCTGTTCAATCTGTTTCCGCACAAATGCGTCATGGATAACGTCACGCTGGCGCCGATGCTGACCAAGGGCACGCCTCGCGCCGCCGCTGAAAAGCGGGCCATGGAACTGCTCGACATGGTCGGCATGGCCGACAAGGCGAAGTCGATGCCGGCGCAGCTGTCCGGCGGCCAGAAGCAGCGCGTGGCGATTGCCCGTGCGCTGGCATTGTCGCCGAAGATCATGCTGTTCGACGAGGTGACGTCGGCCCTCGATCCGGAGCTGGTCGAGGAGGTGATGAATGTCATGCGCAAGCTCGCCGCAGAGACCGACATGACCATGCTGCTGGTCACCCACGAGATGGGCTTTGCCCACGACTTCGCCGACCGCGTGCTGTTCTTCGACCGCGGCAAGATCGTCGAAGAGGGCAAACCAGACGAGATCTTCCGCCATCCAAAGCAGGAGCGCACGCAAGGCTTCCTGAAGAAGATCATCGCGGCCGGACATCGTGTCTGACCGCTTTGCGGGGCGGAAGACCGCCCCAGACAAAACCAAGAAGACAACAAGGAGTTGGGAACAATGAAGAAACTTGGCATTCTGGCCGGCGTCGCCGGTCTCGCACTGACGGCGGTGCTCGCCGCGTCGAGCACCGGTTCGGCCGATGACAGCAAGCTCGAGCAATTGAAGGCACAGGGCTTTGCCCGCGTCGCCATCGCCAACGAGCCGCCCTATACTGCGGTCGCTGCCGACGGCAAGGTTTCGGGTGCGGCGCCCGACGTGGCGCGCGAGGTCTTCAAGCGCCTCGGTGTTGCCGACATCGTCGCTTCCATTTCGGAGTATGGCGCGATGATCCCCGGCCTGCAGGCCGGCCGCTTCGACGTCGTCACCGCCGGCCTGTTCATGAAGCCGGAGCGTTGCGCGGCGGTCGTCTATTCCGAGCCGGTGCTGTGCGACGCCGAGGCGATGCTGGTGAAGAAGGGCAATCCGAAGGGCTTCAAGAGCTACGAGGATGTCGCCAAGGACACGTCCGCCACAATCGGCGCGCCCGGCGGCGGCACCGAGGAGAAGCTGGCGCTCAACGCCGGGGTGCCGCGCGAGCGCGTCATCGTCGTGCCGGACGGCCAGAGCGGCCTGAAGATGCTGCAGGACGGTCGCATCGATGCCTATTCGCTTCCCGTCCTGTCGATCAACGACCTCGTCAAGAAAGCCAACGATCCGAACCTCGAAGTCATCGCCCCGGTGGTAGGCGCGCCGGTCTATTGCGACGGCGCCGCCTTCAAGAAAGGCGATGAGGCCCTGCGCGATGCCTTCGATGTCGAGCTCGCCAAGCTGAAGAAATCCGGCGAGTTCGCCAAGATCATCGAGCCCTACGGCTTCTCGGCCGCAGCCGCGATGTCGACCACGCGGGACAAGCTCTGCGCGGCGAAATAGGGCCGTTTGCCTTCTCCCTGTTCACCGGGAGAAGGTGGCCCAAGGGCCGGATGATGGGCGGCGCCAGGTTCTGAGAATTTAGCGCTGCCCCTCATCTGCCTGCCGGCACCTTCTCCCAGTGTACGGGGAGAAGGAGCTAGAACCCAACCGTTGGAACCCGAATGACCCAGTGGTCCGGCTACCTTGGCCTGATATTGCAGGGAGCGCTTGTCACCATCGAGCTGACGCTGATGGGGTCGGTGCTCGCCCTGATCATGGCCTTCCTCGCCGGCATGGGCCGCGTGTCGCGCTTCTTTGCTCTGCGCTGGCTGGCAACCGTCTATATAGAATTCTTCCGCGGCACCTCGATCTTCGTGCAGCTGTTCTTTGCCTATTTCGTGTTGCCGTTGATCGGCCTCGAACTGACCCCGCTGCAGGCGGGTGTGCTGGCGCTGGGCCTCAATGTCGGCGCCTATGCGGCCGAGGTGGTACGCGGCGCCATCCAGTCGGTCGGCCGCGAACAATATGAGGCCTGCATCGCGCTCAACCTCGGCCGCTGGCAAGGCATGCGCCATGTCATCCTGCCGCAGGCGCTGCTGATCATGCTGCCGACCTTCGGCAACAACGCCATCGAACTGCTCAAGGCGACCTCCGTGGTGTCGCTGATCTCGCTCGCCGATCTCACCTTTCAGGCGCAGGTCGTGCGCTCGCAGACCGGCAACACGCTGGCGCCGTTCACCACCATCCTGATCATCTATTTCGCCCTGGCGCTGATCATCTCCTGGGGCGTGCGTTCATTGGAACGCCGCATGGCGCGCGGCCTCGACGGGGTGCGCGTCTGATGGATTGGGACTGGAACTTCGTCTGGGAGATCCTGCCGACGCTGATCCAGGGCGTGAAGATCACCATCCTGGCAACGCTGCTCGGCTCCGTGCTGGCCGCTGTCGTGGGTCTGGGCATCGCGCTGGCGCGACGCTCGCCCAACAAGGTCCTGTCGCGCACCGTTGGTTGGGCGGCCGAATTCATCCGCGGCACGCCACTTCTGGTGCAACTTTATTTCATCTTCTATGTCCTGCCGGATTTCGGCATCCTGTTGCCGCCGCTGGTCGCCGGCGTCATCGGGCTCGGCCTGCACTACGGCACCTACACGGCGGAAGTCTATCGCGCCGGCATCGACAACGTGCCGCGCGGCCAGTGGGAGGCGGCCAAGGCCTGCAATCTGAGCGCCACGCAGACCTGGACCAACATCATCATTCCGCAAGCGATCCCACCGATGATCCCGGCGCTGGCCAATTATTTCATCGCCATGTTCAAGGAGACACCGCTGCTATCGGCAATCACCGTGCTGGAGCTGATGAACCAGGCAAAGAGCGTCGCCAACACCTACTATCGCTACATCGAACCGATCACGCTGGTCGGCGCTTTCTTCCTCGTCATCAGCCTCTTCTCGGTCGTGCTGCTGCGCTGGCTGGAACATCGCTACGGCAAGATCGAAAGGTAATTCTCAAGATGAAACCGCTGCCCGAAATCAGGCTGATGCCGACAAGGCCGGCGCTCGATGCGCGCCCGCTGGAAAAGCGCGTCGGCCTGATCATCCTTGCCACCGACCACACCAGCGAACCGGATTTCCGCCGCATGGTGGCGAGCGAGCGCATCGGCGTCTATGTCGCGCGCATTCCCTACAAGAATCCGACGACGCCGGAAAACCTTCGCAAGATGCAGCCGGAGCTGGCGGCGGGCGCCGCGCTGATCCTGCCAGACGAGCCGCTCGACGCGATCTGCTACTCCTGCACCTCGGCCTCGGTGGTGATTGGCGACGCCGAGATCGAGGCGGCGATCCAGTCTGCCAAGCCGGGTGTTCCTGTGGTCACGCCGCCCATGGCAGGCGTGCGCGGGCTGAAGGCGCAGGGTGCCAAGAAGATCAGCATCCTCACCCCTTACACCGTAGAAACCTCCAGACCGATGGCGACGTATTTCGCCGAGCGCGGCTTTGAGATCGTCAGCTTCACCTGCCTCGGCTTCGAGGACGATCGCGAGATGGCGCGCATTGCGCCGGCAGCGATCGCCGACCTGGCTCGTGAGGCGACGAATGCGCAGGCCGATGCACTGTTCGTGTCCTGCACCGCATTGCGCGGAGCGCTCGCGGTTCCCGGCATGGAACAGGCGATCGACCGCCCGGTCGTCACCAGCAACCAGGCGAGCGCCTGGAACTGTTTGCGGTTGTGTGGCGACGGGACGTCGCATCCCGAATTTGGCCGTCTGATGACGCTGCCTTTGCCGCGCGATTGACGATCATGACGACAGTCACCCTTAACGATATTCGTGTCGCCCGGGAGCGAATTGCCGGCAAAATCGAACGCACGCCGACAGGGTTATCTCACAGCCTTTCCGAACGACTGGGGGTCCCTGTCCACCTCAAGCTTGAACACCGCCAGACCACCGGCAGCTTCAAGCTGCGCGGCGCCTCGAATGCCGTTGCTTCGCTGAGCGCCGAGGAGAAGGCGCGCGGCGTGGTCGCGGCGTCGACCGGAAATCATGGCCGTGCGCTGGCCCATGCCGCGAAGCTGGAAGGCATGCGTGCGGTGATCTGCATGTCGCGACTGGTGCCGGGCAACAAGCTCGACGAAATCCGTCGGCTTGGCGCGGATGTCCGCATCATCGGCAACAGTCAGGACGAGGCGCAGCAGGAGGTCGAGCGGCTGGTGGCGCAAGAGGGGCTGGTGATGTTGCCGCCCTTCGACCACCCGGCCATCATCGCCGGGCAAGGCACGCTCGGACTGGAGATGATCGAGCAGGTCCCGGATGCCGCTCTCGTCCTGGTGCAACTCTCCGGTGGTGGACTCGCCTCGGGCATCGCCGCCGCCGTCAAGGCCGTCAGCCCCGGGACAAAAATCATCGGCGTTTCGATGGCGCGTGGTGCTGCGATGAAGGCGAGCCTGGATGCCGGTCGCCCGGTCGAGGTGGAAGAACTGCCGACGCTGGCGGATTCGCTCGGCGGCGGCATCGGTCTCGGCAACCGGCTGACCTTCGCCATGTGCCGCGATCTGCTCGACGACGTCATCCTGCTCAGCGAGGACGAGATCGCCGCCGGCATCCGCCATGCCTATGAACAGGAGCGCGAGATCGTCGAAGGCGCCGGAGCGGTAGGCATCGCTGCGCTACTCGTCGGCAAGGTCAGGGCGACCGGGCCGGTGGTCGTTCTTCTCTCGGGCCGCAATATCGACATGAACACGCATCGCAAGATCGTCTGCGGTGACGCACTCGCGGAGCGCGCGGCATGAAAACTCTCCCACGCCGAATTCCCGCCCACCCCCCTCTGTCCTGCCGGACATCTCCCCCGCAAGGGGGGAGATCGGCAGCTTCGATGCGGTCGCTGTTCTTGCTGCGCTGGAGATTGGCGAAGGCAGGAGTGCAGTCCAATCTCCCCCCTTGCGGGGGAGATGGCCGGCAGGCCAGAGGGGGGGGTGACGGAACACTATCCTTCGCAGTGCGCGCCTTCGCGGAGCGCGTCGCATGAGCCGGATGACGATCCTCACCGAGAAGGAACTGCGCACAATCGTGACGCTCGATCTCGACGCGGTCGCCTGCGTCGAAAACGCTTTCCGCGCGCTCGCCACATTGCCGGTGGCGATGCCGCCGATTCTGCGGTTGGACATTCACGAGCAGCGCGGCGAGGTGGATGTGAAGTCCGCCTATGTGCCTGGAATAGACGGTTTCGCCGTCAAGATAAGCTCCGGCTTCTTCGATAATCCGAAGCTCGGTCTGCCCAGCGGGGGCGGCATGATGGTGTTGCTCTCGGCAAGAACCGGTGTGGTCGAGGCGCTGCTGCTGGACAATGGCTATCTCACAGATGTCCGCACCGCTGCTGCCGGCGCCGTCGCGGCGAAGCATCTGTCGCGGCCGGATTCGTCCGTCGCCGCAATCTTCGGCGCCGGCGTGCAAGCCGGGCTGCAACTCGAAGCACTCATGTTGGTGCGGCCGATCGCCGAGGCACGTATCTGGGCGCGCGATGCGGTCAAGGCGCAGACGGCCGCAGGCGCGCTGCGCGAAAAGCTCGGCATTCTCGTGCGCGCCGAGCCGGATGCAGCCAAAGCAACCATCGGCGCCGACATCATCGTCACCACCACGCCGTCGACCGAGCCGCTGATCAAGGCCGGCTTTGTCGTTGCCGGGCAGCACATCACCGCCATGGGCTCGGATGCCGAACACAAGAACGAGATCGCGCCGGCGATCCTGCGCATGGCCGATCTCTATGTCGCCGACAGCGCCAAGCAGACACGGCGTCTGGGAGAACTGCATCACGCCATCGCATCGGGCGTGATGGGAGCCGATGCCGCGGTCACCGAACTCGGCCAGATCATCGCCGGCGAACGGCACGGAAGGCGCTCACCCAGCGATATCACCATTGCCGACCTCACCGGCACCGGCGTGCAGGATACGGCGATCGCCACGCTCGCTCGCGACCGGGCGCGGGCGGCCAATGCCGGAACCATTTTTGAAAGCTGATGCTGGCCGCAAGGCCCAACAAACGAGGACCAAGAACAATGCAACCGAACCTGAAATTCTCGCGCGCCGAATTTGCGGATCGCCTCGCCAAGACGCGGAAAGCCATGGAGGTGAAGGGCGTCGATCTCCTGGTTGTCAGCGACCCCTCCAACATGGCCTGGCTGACCGGCTACGATGGCTGGTCGTTCTATGTGCACCAAGCAGTGATTGTGCCCCCATCGGGCGAGCCGGTCTGGTACGGCCGCGGCCAGGATGCCAATGGCGCCAAGCGCACCGCCTATCTCGCGCATGACAACATCGTCGGCTATGCCGACCACTACGTGCAGTCGACCGAGCGCCACCCGATGGATTTTTTGGCCAGCGTGCTTAGTGATCGCGGCTGGGGCAAGCTGACCATCGGCGTCGAGATGGACAATTACTGGTTCTCGGCTGCCGCCTTCGCCGCGTTGCAGAAGCACCTGCCCAACGCCCGCTTCGTCGACGCGACAGCGCTGGTCAACTGGCAGCGCGCGGTGAAGAGCCCGACTGAAATCGACTATATGCGCAAGGCGGCCCGCATCGTCGAAGCCATGCACCAGCGCATCGTCGACAAGATCCAGGTCGGCATGCGCAAATGCGATCTGGTCGCCGAGATCTACGATGCCGGCACGCGCGGCGTCGACGGCATCGGCGGCGACTATCCGGCGATCGTGCCGCTGCTGCCGTCGGGCGCCGACGCCTCGGCGCCACATCTCACCTGGGACGACCAGCCGATGAAGTCGGGCGAGGGCACCTTCTTCGAGATCGCCGGCTGCTACAGCCGCTACCATTGCCCGCTGTCGCGCACCGTCTTTCTCGGCAAGCCGACGCAGGAATTCCTAGATGCCGAGAAGGCGACGCTGGAAGGCATGGAGGCGGGGCTTGCGGCGGCAAAGCCCGGCAATGCCTGTGAGGACATCGCCAACGCCTTTTTCGCCGTGTTGAAGAAATACGGCATCGTCAAGGACAACCGCACAGGCTACTCGATCGGCCTGTCCTATCCGCCGGATTGGGGCGAGCGCACCATGAGCCTGCGCCCCGGCGACCGCACCGAACTCAAGCCCGGCATGACCTTCCATTTCATGACCGGCCTGTGGCTGGAGACGATGGGACTGGAAATCACCGAATCCATCCTGATCACCGAAACCGGTGTAGAGTGCCTCGCCAATGTACCGCGCAAACTGGTGGTGAAGAATTGAGCCCGATGCCTAGCCTCCGCCCATCTCCGATCGCGCCGACCGTCGATTTCGACAAGGACGGCGTGCAACATGGTTTCCTGCGCCTGCCCTACAGCCGCGACGACTCGGCCTGGGGTTCGGTGATGATCCCGATCTGCGTCATCCGCAACGGCAAGGGACAGGCCGCGCTGCTCACCGGCGGCAATCATGGCGACGAGTATGAGGGGCCGCTGGCGCTCTTCGATCTCGCCCGCACGCTCGATCCCAAACAGGTCAGCGGCACGGTGATCATCGTGCCGGCGATGAACTATCCGGCCTTCCGCGCCGGCACGCGGACGTCGCCGATCGACAAGGGCAATATGAACCGCAGCTTTCCCGGCCGTCCCGACGGCACGGTGACCGAGAAGATCGCCGACTACTTTCAACGCGAACTGCTGCCGCGCGCCGACCTCGTCTTCGATTTCCACTCCGGCGGCAGGACGCTGGATTTCGTGCCCTTCTGTGCCGCCCACACGGTGCCCGACAAGGCGCTGGAGCAGAAAGCCTTCGACGCGGTCGCCGCGTTCTCGGCCCCGTTCTCGATGCGCATGATCGAGATTGACTCCGTCGGCATGTATGACACGGCGGCCGAGGAAATGGGCAAGGTCTTCGTCAGCACCGAGCTTGGCGGCGGCGGCACCTCGCGTGCCCAGACCGTGCGGATCGCGCGGCGCGGCATCAGCAATGTGCTGCGCCATGCCGGTATTGTTGATGGTGCGGTCGAGAAGGGCAGAACTCAGTGGCTCGACATGCCGTCAGGCGATTGTTTCTCCTTCGCCGAGGACGACGGCATGATCGAGACCATGGTCGATCTCGGCGAGCCTGTGAAAGAAGGCTCGGTGCTGGCGCGCATCCATTCCACCGGCCGCACCGGCATCGCTCCGCAGGAGATCAAGGCAAAAATGTCCGGCATTCTGGCGGCGCGGCATTTCCCCGGCCTGGTCAAAGCCGGTGACTGCGCCGCCGTCCTGGCCCTTGTGGTTTCATCGTGATTTCGCAGAGTACGCCGCGCGAATATCAGTCGGTCTGGATCCAGACCGACTTGGTCTCCAGATACTCGTGCAGATGCTCGATGCCGCCCTCGCGGCCATAACCCGACATCTTCATGCCGCCGAACGGCACCGCCGGGTCGATGGCATGGTACATGTTGACCCAGACCGAGCCGGCCTTGACCCGGCGCGCAAGCTTGTGCGCGGTGCCCAGATGCGTGGTGAAGATGCCGGCGGCCAGGCCATAGGGCGTCGCATTGGCACGCGCCACCGCTTCGTCGAGCGTGTCGAAGGGCATCGCCGAAATGACCGGGCCGAAAATCTCCTCGCGCGCGATGGTCATCTGGTCCGACACGGCGCCGAAGACCGTCGGCGCAATGAAGTTGCCGCCATCGTAGAGCTCGCCGGTCAGCCGCGAGCCACCGGCGACCAGTTCGGCGCCTTCGTCGCTGCCGGCCCTGATATAGCCCTCCACCTTGCCTGCCTGCCTGGCATTGATGAGCGGTCCGATTTCCGTCTCTGCCTCGATGCCATGGCCGATCCGCAGTCTGCCCGCGAAATCGGCGAGCCGGCGGACGAACTCGTCATGGATTTCGCGCGCCACGAACAGCCGCGAGCCGGCAATGCAGATCTGGCCCGAATGCACGAACACCGCCATCGCCGCGATCGGAACAGCCTTGTCGATGTCGGCGTCGCGGCAGACGATGATCGGCGACTTGCCGCCGAGCTCCAGTGAAACGCGTTTGAGGTTGGCCACGGTTGCCCGCGCGATGGCCTGGCCGGTCAGCGTTGATCCGGTGAAAACGATCTTGTTGACGTCTGGATGTTCGGCGAGCCGCGCACCGGCTTCGGCCCCGGTGCCGGTGACGACGTTGACGACGCCGTCGGGCACGCCGGCTTCCTGCATCAGTTGCGCGATCAGCAGCGGCGTCAGCGACGCATCCTCGGACGGTTTCAGCACGATGGTGCAGCCCGTCGCCAGCGCCGGCGCGATCTTCCAGATCGAGGCGGCGGTCGGCGCGTTCCAGGGAATGATCGCACCAACGACGCCCACCGGCTCGCGCCGGGTGAAGGTGACGATCTCGCCGGGAATCGAATTGTCGATCGTCTCGCCATGCAGCGCCGTCGCCATGCCGGCATAGAAGCGCAGCATGCCGATGACGCGGCGCCGGTTAGCGAGCGTGCGCGTGATCGGCAGCCCCATATCCAGCGTGTCGGAAACGCTGAGCTCTTCCCAATGCGTCTCGAAGAGATCGGCGATCCTGAGCAGCACGCACTGCCGCTCGTAGGGCGAGAATTTGGACCATGGGCCTTCGAAGGCCGCGCGCGCGGCGGCCACCGCCGAGTCGATATCGGCAGCCCCGCCGCGCGGCACTGTCGCCAGCACCTCGCCTGTTGCCGGATTGAGTGCCTGCATGCCGTGGCCGGACTGCGCCGCGACCCACTTGCCGCCAATGAACATCGGTCGGAATTCGCCATGGTACAACGCCGTGGCCTTCGCCTTCGGGTCGAAGTTCAGCGTCATCTCTTCCTCCTCGCAATTCCGTGGCGACTATTACTCCCGCCGCCGACCTCAAACAAGGAAAGCTAAAGGGCGCTCGGACAATCAGATTGCGCGGACTTCCCGATCACGCCAGCCGCTAGAGCGTGATCCAGAAAAGTGGGAAACGGTTTTCGGAAAAGATCATGCTTCGACAAACGGCATCTAGAAAATCACCGGCATCTAGAAAAATCATCGCGAGTTGTCGGAGCGCGTCGCTGAAAGCTCAAGGAGGCAAGCCGATCATTGCCCACGGCGACCGCGATGCCGGCATTGCAGACGAGAGCGCAACAGGTAGTCGCCAGCCGCCACCCAGCGCTCACCCGTGGCCGGATCGATCGTGGCCGTTCCAGCCGGCTTCACCGTGACAGAGGTTTCGCGCGCCGCTTCGCTGCAATCGCTGTTGGATGACTGCACGCGGAAGCAAGATCGGTCGAGCGGCCTCGCGACTTGCAAACATTGACAGATTGAGCCGCAACCGACGGTGCCTGGCATTCGATCGAGCACGCCGGTCCGTCACTCCGGAAGGCCGGCCTTTCGGAAGCCATCGACGAAATGGTCGAGCGTGGCCGTGTCGCGGAACGGCTCCGTCTCGACCCAGTGGCTGGTGGTGAAATGTGGGTTCGCGACAAGGAACAGGTCGACCTCGGCGCGCGCCTCATCGATCCGGCCGAGTTGCGCAAGGCTTGCCGCAAGGAAACGGCGCGAGCTTGTCCGATACGTCTCGTCCCGGCGCGTCGTCTCGACGGCGGCTTCATAGTCGCGCGCCGCATATTGCGCCTGGCCGAGCGTCAGGTAGTACCAGCTTGCCGGAAACGGGTTCAGCCGGAACGCCTTGCCGATATAGTCGAGGCCGTCCTCGACGCGCCCGGCCAGGACCGCGATGTCGGACAATGTCGCCCAGGCATCGGCCTCGTTCGGGTCGAGTTCGAACGCCTTGGCAAATCCCACATCCGCTTCGTCGAATCTGCGCTCATAGGCAAGCAGGTTGGCAAGCACCCAGTGGCAGCCGGCATCGTTGGGATCGATCGCCACAGCCTTGCGCGCCAGTTCCAGGGCAAGGCCTCGGGCGGGCTCAATGGGCTCTCCCCAATGCACCCATCCCATCCAGTGGTTCATGGCAAGCCAGCGATAGGCTTCGGCATAGTCCGGATCGAGCGCAAGCGCGCGCGTCAGCAACAGATGCGCTTCGCGCGCCGTCTCCGGCGAGACGTCGATCAGGTTGCGGGCCCGCACGCACAGATCGTAGGCCTCGAGATTTCGGGGCCGATTGCGCGGCAGCGGCGCGCGCAGCCGGCCAAGCAGCGCCTCGACGATCTTGGCCGTCACCTCGTCCTGAACGGCAAAGATATCTTCCAGGCCGCGATCGAAGCGGTCTGCCCATAAGTGCTCGCCGCTCAGCGCGTCGACCAGCTGGGCGTTGATGCGCACGCGCCCGGCGGCGCGTCTGGCGCTGCCCTCCAACAGATAGCGCACGCCAAGTTCCCTGGCGACCTCGCGCACATCCACCGCCTTGCCCTTGTAGGCAAAGGTCGAGTTGCGCGCGATGACGAACAGGCCGCCGATCCTCGACAGGTCGGTGATCAGGTCTTCGCTCAACCCGTCGGCAAAGGCTTCCTGCTCGGGGTCGTTGCTGAAATTGGCAAAGGGCAGCACGGCTATCGACGGTTTGGCGGGCAGCGGCAAAGCCTGTCGCTTCTCGTCGCCGAGCTGTTCGATGGCGCCGGCGAAGCGATAGCCGACGCGCGGAACGGTCGATATCCATTCTCCGCCGTTCGTGGCCGGACCCAGCAGCTTGCGCAATTGCGCAATCTGGACGGTGAGGTTGCCTTCCTCAACGGCGGTGCCTGGCCATGCCGCATCCATCAACTCGGCCTTGGCCACGATCTCGCCGGGCCGGGCGACGAGCGCCGCCAGCAGCTGCAGTCCGCGGTGGCCGGCGGCGACGGGAACTTGGTCCCGAAGGAGCGTTCCCGCACCCGGATCGAGCACGAACGGACCAAAGGCAAAGCGCGATCCCTGCATAACGCGCATCTATAGAGCAATTCCAGGAAAGGTGTGAAGGCGGTTTTCCCACGGGAAAGCGCAGAGCGCTTCACGGACGTATGGCGTCAAAACAAAGAGTTGAGCACCTCGTCGTTTCGATGAATCGGCGAGGTGCTCTAACTGCTTTGGAACTTTTGAGAACTATTTGGCCGCGCTTAATTACGGCGCCGTCCGCATGCGGCAGAATTCAACCTCTTTCAAGCCGAGGGCTGTCGCCCCTCAAACCGAATGGAGGTTGCCATGAACGATACCCTTGCTTCTGCTCGTGCAGCCTTGCCGGAAAAGGCGGTGTCATCGGGCCGGCGTCCGACGGGCCCGCGGGGCATGATCGCGGCCTGGCGCGAGCGGATACGCTTTCGCTGGGACCTCAAGCAGATGGCGGAGACCAATCCGCACCTGATCGATGATATCGGTCTGACCAGACGCCAGGTCGAGGCCGAAATCGTCAAACGCTTCTGGCAAGTGTGAGCTGATGTCGCGGATAAGACCCGCCCGCCTGTTTGGGCGTACCGCGGCGTTTTGCCGGCATTTGCACTTGCCGGAACGTGCCGATCCTGCTTCGAAGTCGGCATGAGCGCCGAAGACGCGACGTCACCGCCGGAGAACCACATCGCATGGGCCGCGATGGCCGGCATCATCGCGACAGTTACGGTGTTCGCCATAGCACAGGGGCTGACGTATCCGCTGCTCAGCTTCATCCTGGAACGGCAAGGGACGACACCGGGCCTTATCGGCCTCTCGGCCGCGATGACGCCTCTGGGTTTCATTATATCGTCGCTCTTCACGCCGGCGCTGGTCCGGCGGGTGGGCGCGGCGCGCTTTGCGGTTGTGTGTTCGATCCTGGCAGCAACCGTCCTGATCGCGATTGCCTGGACGCAGGATGTATGGGCCTGGATGCCGTTGCGCTTCCTGCTCGGCTTCTTTGCCAATCCGCTTTACGTGATCAGTGAAACCTGGCTGGTCTCGATCACACCCGCCGCACGCCGAGGCCGCATCATGGGCCTATACTCCTCCATCGTTTCCGCCGGCTTTGGCCTCGGCCCGCTGTCGCTAGGCTTGGTCGGCACGCAAGGATGGCCACCCTTCATCATCGGCAGCGCGGCCTTCCTTGTCTGCGGCCTGATCGTGCTTGCCGTCGCGCCACGCCTGCCCGACATGCCGCGTGAGGGCGAAGCGGTGTCGGTCGGCGGCTTCTTCGCGCTGGCGCCGCTGCTCTTGTTCGCAGTCTTCACGGCTGCCGCCTTCGAGCAAGTCCTGCTTTCGCTGTTCGCGGTCTATGGTGCCGCGCTCGGCAGCACTGAGCAGCGCATCGCTTCGCTCATCACCTGTTTCATCGCCGGCAATGCCGTGCTGCAGGTCGTGCTTGGGCGCGCCGCCGAACGGTTTGGCTCGAAGCCGATGATGCTGTTCTGTGTCCTGGCTTGCCTGGCCGGTTGTTTGCTGTTGCCGTTGCTCTTCGCTACATGGCTTGTCTGGCCGCTCTTCTTCGTCTGGGGCGGGGTCTCGTTCGGGATCTACACGCTGTCGCTGATCCAGCTCGGCGAGCGTTTCACCGGTCAAGCCTTGATCGCCGGCAATGCCGCCTTCGCGTTCGTATGGGGGGTAGGCGGCATCGTCGGCTCACCCGTGGCCGGGCTGGCGATGCAACTGACCGGACATCAGGGACTGCCATTGTCGCTTGGCCTGCTGTGCTGCGTGCTGGTGGTGTTTCTGCTGGCGGAGTTACGGCGGGTTGACCGCGTTCAGGCGTAAGGCGTGCCTGCCATTGCGGCCTTCAGGCCGATGCTGCCCTTGTCGACAATAGCGAGAAAGGCCGGACCCGCCTCGTCGCCGTCCTGGGTTTCTCGAAGCGTCCGATCCGCCTCGATGAACGCCACGGCCGCCAGGCGGGTGTCGGGGTCTGCAGCTTACGCCCGCCGCCTTCGGATAGTGCCACCATTAGGATATCCCAGCTCGTCGCGTTCGCTCTCGCTCGCGCCGACGCCGGCCCAGTCCGGACCAGCAATGTCTTCAGCTGCCATGTCTTCAAACCTCGATGTCAGGCGAAAACGCGGCCGCCGTAGAAACTCGGCGGCCGCCAATGGCGACGCTATATTCGCCCGAGAACAACCAGAATGATCACGATGATCAGCACCAGCCCGAGGCCACCGCCGCCATAGTAACCAGTGCCGTAGAACGGGCCGCCGCCGAGGCCGCTGAAGCCGCCGAGCAACGCGATGATCAGGATGATAATAAGAATGGTACCCAGGCCCATATGCCGTCTCCTTCGCTGCCGCGCCGTTCACGGCGCGGCTCGAAGAACTAAACTCCCAGCAAGCCTTCCTGTTCCCCGGCGATTTTCATCCGACGGCTAAGGAACGAAAGCCATCATGACGGCGTTTGCTGAGGTTCAGGCGCAAGCTGCGCGTGCATCGCGCGCCAGGCGGCGCGTAGAATTCAGAATTTACGCGGGATTGCCCTTTAGGCGGCCGGCCGCTCCTCCACCTGAACGCGCGGCAGGCGTGACGCCGGGCTTACGCTGGAAGGCGAGCTGAAACGTGTCGTCATCTGAAGCCGAATTGGTCGACGACGAGTTTTGGCCCCGCACCATTCCCAGTCGAGCTGAACCGGCAGCAGCTCACGTCGCCTTGCCGGCCGGCGCGCCTATGTCTTCCTCGGCAATATCGTCGAACGATGCGTAGTTCATGTTGTAGAGCCTGGCATAGAGGCCCTTGGCCGCCATCAGCTGCTCGTGATTTCCGCTCTCGACGATCTCGCCGTTCTGTAAGACGATGATGCGGTCGGCGCCGCGTATGGTCGCCAGCCGGTGCGCGATGACCAGCCCGGTGCGGCCTTCCAGCAGCGTGACCAGTGCCTTCTGGATCAGCATCTCGGTGTAGGAATCGATGCTCGCCGTCGCCTCGTCCAGCACCAGGATTTTCGCATCCGCCACCAGTGCGCGTGCAAAGCTGATCAGCTGGCGCTGGCCGATGGACAGATTGCCGCCGCGCTGTTCGAGCTCGGTGTCGTAGCCGTCAGGCAAATGCTCGATGAAGTCGTGCGCGCCAACGGCTTGCGCGGCGCGCACAACCTCTTCGCTGGTAGCCGATGTCTTGTGGTAGCGGATGTTCTCCAGCACCGTGCCGGAAAACAGGAACGGCTCCTGCAGCACCATCGCCACCTGATCGCCGAGCGAATCCTGCGTCACGTCGCGCACATCGTGGCCGCCGACCCGCACCTCGCCCGACCAGACATCATAGAAGCGGTGCACCAGCGCCATGCAGCTCGACTTGCCCGAACCGGTGGGGCCGACAAGCGCAACCGTCTCGCCCGGATTGACGCGGAAGGAGATGTTTTTCAGCACCGGCTGGTTCTGCCGGTAGCCGAAGGTGACGTTCCTGAACTCGACCGAACCGTCCATGTCGCGCGTCAGCGTCACCGCGCCCTGTCTGTCGCTGACGTCGACCGGTACGTCGAGCACTTCGGAGATGCGTTGGCCCGACGCCATGGCGCGCTGCATGACCGAGTACTGCATGGTGAGCGAGCGGATCGGGTCGAAGAAGCGCTGGATATAGAACAGGAACGCCACCATGACGCCGATGTCGAGGCTGTGCGACAGCACCATCGAGCCGCCGACGACGATCACGGTTGCCATCGCAATGCCGGTCAGCGTGTCGACGATCGGCACCATCACCTGCGCATATTTGGCCGAGGTCAGGTGAGCCCTGAGATTGGCCAGCACCTTCTCGTCATAAAGGTCGAAATTGACGTGCTGGCGCTCCAGGCTCTGCACCGTGCGAACGCCATGGATGCCTTCGGCCAGCGCGCCATTGGCGATCGAGTTGGTCTCATGCGCGGCCATGAAGGCGATCTTGGCGCGCGGCAGCCAGAACAGGCGCACGATGAACAACGCCGGCATGGTCGACAGCGTCAGCAGACCGAGCCGGAAATCGAGCCACAACAGAACGCTGACGATGCCGAACAGCAGCACGATGTCGCCCACCGACATCACCGAGGTCTCGAGGAATTCCTGCATGGAATTGACGTCGCCCTGCAGGCGCGACATCAGCCGGCCCACCTCGGTCTTGTCCATGAAGCTCAGCGAGACGCGCTGCAGATGGCTGAACATGGCGCGGCGCAAATCCGACAGCACATTCTCGGCCACCTTGCCGACGACGCTTTCCTGGACATAGCTGGCGGCATAGTTGATCAGGATGATCAGGGCGAAGGCACCGATCGCCCAGTTCATGACGGAGCTGTCGGCCTTGCCCGCCGCCATGCCGTGGTCGATGGCGTAACGGATGACCAGCGGGATCGCCAATTGCGTCAGAGTGAACACCAAAACGGCGGCCACCGAGATGAAGATCCGGCCCTGGTACGGTCTCACGAAGCTCCAGATGCGGCGCACGATGCGCGGATCGTAGACCTTGCCGAAGACCTCTTCCTCGTCGCGGTGCGAACCGACGACGGCCCTGGTGGGCCGCCGGCTGGTGTCTTCCTTCTGGTCGTCGTTCTGTGTCGACATCATGCGGCTCCCACCGCCACCGGCAAATCGTCGTCCGGCCGCAGCTGCAGGTCGTAAAGCGCGCGGTAGCGACCACCCAGCGCCAGCAATTCCTGGTGCGTGCCGCGCTCGGCGATGCGGCCATTCTCGATGAACAGGATCTGGTCGGCATGCATCAGCGAACTCAGCCGGTGCGAGATGATCAGCGTCACGCGGTCCTTGGCGAAGCGCTTCATCGCGGTGCGGATTCGCTGCTCGGTGCCGGCGTCGACAGCCGCGGTGGAATCGTCGAAGACCAGCACCGAAGGCCGCAGCATCAGGGTGCGGGCGATGGTCAGGCGCTGCCGCTGGCCCCCGGAAAGCGATGACCCGCGCTCGCCCACGACCGTGGTGTAGCCGGCCGGAAGCCCGATGATGTAATTGTGCAGCTGGGCGTATTCAGCCGCCTGCCCGATGCGGGTCTCGCGCGCCCACGGATTGCCATAGGCGATGTTGTTTTCGATCGAGGTGGTGAACAGGAAAGCGTCCTGCTGCACGACGCCGACCGCCTTGCGCAGCGATTGCAGCGTGACCTCGCGTATATCCTGCCCGTCGATGGTGATCGCGCCTGACCTCACATCGTAGAAGCGCGGGATCAGATGCGCGATGGTCGACTTGCCGCTGCCCGGCGGGCCGACAATGCCGACGGTCTCGCCGGACCTGGCCTCGAAGGAAATGCCCGACAGCGCCGGCCGGCCGCCGGCGCCCGCGTAGCGGAAGCCGACATTGTCGAAGCGCAGCAAGCCTTCGGTGACCACGAGATCCTTGGCATCAGGCGCATCCTCGATGTCAAGTTCGGCGTCAAGCAGTTCGAACAGCCTTGTGCCGCAGGTCGAGGCGCGGGCGAACGAGTTGACCATCAGCCCGAGCTGGCGCACCGGCATCTGCAGGATGGTCATGAAGGTGAGGAACTGGGCCAGCGTGCCGACGCTGATCTGGCCCGCGATCACCTTCTGGCCACCGAACCACAGCACCAGGCCCATGGCCGCCAGGAAGGAAAAATTCATGGCGCTGGTGTTGGAGACGCGGATGTCGACGCGCTGGTCGGCAAGCTCCAGCGCCGACTTCTTGGCGCGGTCGAATTTTTCCAGCTCATGCCGCTGCGCCGCAAAGGCGCGCACGACGCGGATTCCGCCGAGGTTCTCGTCCATCACCCGGCTCAGCACTGACAGCCGCTCCTGCAGCGTCAGCCAGGTGCTGCGCAGCCTGAGCTGTGTGACCGAGGAGCGCCAGGCGACGAACGGCACGAAACTCAGACTGAGCAGCCCGAGCTCGAGATCGGTGCTGATCAGGAGATAGGAGCCGACGCCGATCAGCACGCCGAGCAGCACCACGCGCAATATGCCGGTGGAAAAGAACATGCGCACGCCGTCGAGGTCGAGCAGGCCAAGCGTAATCAGGTCGCCGGTATGCACCCGGTCATGGAAGGAGAAGCTCAGCCGCTGGATCTTCTCGTAGAAGGCCAGGCGCAGCTCATAGCCGGTGCGGTGGCCAACGGCCTCGCCATAATAATTCTGCGCCATGGTGAAGAGGCCGCGCAGAATGCTGACGACGAGCAAGGTGATCGCCGTCGTCCACAGCGCCTGCTCAGCCGCCGCGCCGCCGCCTCCAGCCATCACGCCTTGCGCCTGGTCGATGGCGTGGCCGAGCAGGCGCGGGATGAACAGCTGCAGCGTCGCGGCAATGAAGGTCGAGGCGATGGTGACCGCAACCTGCCAGGGATGGCGCAACGTCATGCGCACGATGCGCAGCAGCGTGCTGAGGCCCTTGCCCCAGGACGCCTCCGCCACATGGGCAAACGATTTGCCGCGCTTCGCCGCGCCGCGGGTTGCATCCATTGCCAAGGAAAATATCCAATCCGGTCCGGACATTAGCCCAGACGAATGAAGAAGACTCAGTTTCAGATGCCGCGATGGTACGCCTCCATTTTGACCGTTCAAGGGCCAATGGCGGCATCGCACTGTGCCTGAAAGGGGCTGATCGTCCGCGACCGCTTAAGCCCGTGTCGGCGTTAGAGGCGGCAGGCTCGTCACTTTAGGCCGATCGAAAAGATGCGAGCATGTGGGTTGCGCCAACCGCCATCATGCGTGACCTCGGCCAATGTGATCGGCTGCGGGACCGAGCGCAGTGAGCAGCGCCTTGCCGCTTTCCAGCGTCGCATTCTCATGCGGCGCGCGCAGGTTGAGCCAGCGTTTGTCGCCGGAGCGCACCGCCAGCACGGCCTTCATTGCCGGGATCAGGCCTGCATCCTGGATCACCTTGCGGAACGCCCTGATCGCGGCGTCCGCTTCCGTGACGTCTTGGCCAGCGATCGTCGCGTCGTAGAGGGCGCGGATGGCCGCAGCGTTGAGATTGACGGTCGCGGAGATACAGCCCGCAGCACCACTGGCGAGCCCCTTGGTCAGTTGCGCCTCCGAGCTGGGGAACACCGCGACGTCGGGTGCGGCGGCAATCACCGCCGCCGTGTTGTTCCAGTCGCCGGCGCTATCCTTGTAGGCGACGACCGTCTCTGGAAACGCCGCGCTCAACCGGGCGGTCAGGGCAGGGCTTACCGGCACGCCGGAGTTCTGCGGGATGTGGTAGAGGATCATCTTCAGCGCCGGGTTGGCCACCCTTTCGATCAGCTCGCTGTAGTAGCGCGCCTGGCCATCGTCCCCGGCGGCCGTGTAGAAGAACGATGGCAGCACCATCACGGCGGCGCAGCCGAGGCCGACCGCGTGCTTCGACAGTTCGACGGTTTCGGGCAGTGCGGTGACGCCGGTGCCGGGCATCATGCGCCCCGGCGAAATGCCTGATGCAACCAGCCATTCCAGCGCCTGCATGCGCTCGTCGAGCGAGAGCGACAGTGCCTCGCCCGTGGTGCCGAACGGCGACAGCAAATGGGCGCCCTGGCCCAGCACCCATTTGGCATGTGAGATCCACAGGTCACGGGCAATGCGGCCATCGTTCTCGAACGGCGTCAGGATCGGGGCGATGGTTCCTTGCGGGCGGGGCATGTCGGTCCTTCCATCGGTGCTGGAAATCAGCTTGGCATAGAGCATACGTACGATGCGATCTGCCAGAGGCGATCTCTTGGGCCACCGCGCCGGCCGTGGGAAAACTTGCGGGTCATTGCCGCGAAATTCTGGCCCTTCGGTCTGCCGCAACCAGATGACGCCGGCGTCAATGGGTTGCAAATGGACCGGGGTTGCAAATGGACCGGGGTTGCAAATGGAACAGGGTTGCAAATGGACCAGCCAAGCCCGAAATGTCGAACAGAGACAGATCCGGAAACGGCATGCACCCACGATTGCTCAAGACCTTCCTCGCCGTGGCGCGGCACCGCAACATCACCCGCGCAGCGCGGGAGGTTCATCTGGCGCAGTCGAGCGTCAGCGACCAGATCCAGTCGCTGGAAAGCGAACTTGGTGTCGTCCTCTTCATCCGCTCGCGCCACGGCCTCGACCTGACAACGGCCGGCGACGCGCTGAAACCCTATGCGGAAGAGATTCTGCAACTGGCGGAGGAGGCGCGTATTGCCGTCGAGTCAACGACGGGAATGACCGCCGGAACGGTTACGGTCGGCGCGCTGGAGACGATTGCGACCGTCAGACTTCCGCAATGGCTGGCGGCCTTTCGAGGCGACCACCCGGAGATCGGTCTGCGGCTGAAAATCGCCGGCAGCGATGCCCTGCTGCGGCAGCTCGAAGAGAGCGAGATCGACGTCGCCTTCTGTTTCGACAAGGGCGGTCTGGACGAACGTCTGGCCCGGCGCACGATATCGGCCGAGCCGCTGGTCCTTGTCGCATCAGCTGAGCATGCGGCCGCATCGCGACAGAACGACCTAACCGCGCTCGCCGCGATGAGTTTCGTGGTGACGGAAACCGGATGCGTCTACCGGCATCTGTTCGACACTGCCTTTGCCGAGATTGCAGCGCCAGAACTTGCCGCCGAAGTCGGCAGCATCGGCGCCATTGGGGGCCTGGTGGCGACTGGTGTCGGCGTGAGCCTGGTGCCGCGGCTGGCCGTTGCCGACGCGCTCGATCGCGGCGAGATCGTCGAATTGCCATGGCCGGGTCCGGCCCGCACGGCGTCGCTGGTCATGATCTGGCGCCGCCGGCGCGTCCAGCCGTCGGCGCTGAAACTGCTGCTGGCGGCCGCGGCCAGGAATTTCGCTGCGCTCAGATCAGCCGGTGACCGCCCTCGACATGCAGAACCGTCCCTGTCGTAAAACCGTTGCCCATCAGAAAGGCGATGGCATCGGCAATGTCGTCCGGCTGTCCGACGCGGCCGACCGGCAGGCGCCTGGCCATTGCATCGAGCGTCTCGTGCTTCTTGTCGCCGGCCACAAAACTCCAGATCGGCGTGTCGACCCAGCCCGGCGAGACGGCGTTGACACGGACCGGCGCCAGCTCGACCGCCAGCGCCCGCACCAACCCTTCCAGCGCAGCGTTGACGGCGGCAACGACCGAGCCGCGCGCCGCCGGCCGGTAGGCGGCAATGCCTGAGGTGAAGGTGATGGAGCCGTTGGCCGAAAGCTGCGGCGCGCCATGCTTGGCGAGCAGCAGCGGCCCGTAGAATTTGCTTTCGACGACCCGCTGCGCCGCCTTCAGGTCGACTGAAGGCAATAGCTCATAGGCGCCTTCGATGTCGGCGGCGGTGCTGACGATATGGTCGAGCCGGCCAATTCGCTTGAACAGGTCAGCGACCTGATCCTCCCTGGCGATATCGGCCGCGACGGCGCTCAAAGCGGAAGGGTTCTGCAGCGCCTCGCCGGCACGCTTGAGCCTGGCTTCACTGCGGCCGACGATGATGACTTCGGCGCCTGAGACCAGGCACCGCCTTGCCAACGCCAGCCCCATTCCGGAGCTGCCGCCAACGATAATGATTTTCGATTTTGCGATGTCTGCCATGTTTCCGTTCCTGTCCTGAACCGCTCCGGGCGAGAGTTCGCAGACCGGCGGCAGGAGTGGAAACGGAAGAAAGCGATAGTGCCATCGGAGGCTCCGATGGCACTATCGTCGATAGGAACCGGCGCCGGCCACTCCGTCGAGTGGCCCGCCTGTCAATGAAGTGCGCTCAGTAGCCGACGGTAAAGCGCTGCTTGATATGCGCCGGCTTTTCGATCTCGTCGGCCATGACGATGGCATAGTCCTCGAAGGAAATGCTGCTGCCTTTGTCTGACGTCAGCAGCGTGTCCTTGCCGATGCGGTATTTGCCGGTGCGCTCGCCGGCGACGAACAGCGCCGAAGGCGACAGCAAGGTCCAGTCGAGATCGTCGACCGTCCGCAGCGTGTCGAGGAAGTCGGCGCCCTTCTGCGCCTCGGCCTTGTAGATATCAGGGAAGGTCGGCGTGTCGACCAGGCGCTTGCCGGGCGCAACCTCAAGGCTGCCGGCGCCGCCGACGACGAGGTAGCGTTTGACGCCGGAAGCACGCACGGCTGCGATGAGCGTATCGGGATCGCTGTCGAGGAAATGCACCGAGGAGATCACCGCGTCATGACCCTTGATCAGGGCGGCAAGGCCATCCTTGTCGAAGACGTCGCCCTTCTTGGCAATCACGCCCGGAAGTGCCGCGATCTTGTCTGGATGCCGGGCAATGGCGGTGATGCTGTGACCGCGATCGGAGAGTTCCTTGAGCAGGCGCGAGCCGACCTGGCCGGACGCGCCGATAAGTGCGATTTTCATGGGGATTTTCCTTTCGTCTGGGGAGAATTTCGTCTGGGGAGATTTTCTGGGACTACGCCGCCTCGATGTGAGCGACGAGATTGTCGTAGCTGCCGAACAGCGCGTTGGCGCCGATCAGGCGCGGCGCCGTTTGGCCGATCACCGCGAGCGCGGGAACGCCATTGGCATGCAGCCGCTGGAACAATGCCCGCCCGCGGCTGACCAGGTCGTCATGCTTCGCCAGAAACGCCTGCGTCGGCGCTTTCAAAAGCTTTGCCGCGTCGCTCATGCCGGCGTCGGCCAGTACCGCGGCGACGCCGTCAACCGTCACAATATCGCGGCCGTCGACGTAGCGGGCATGCTGGATCGCCTTCAGTGCCGCAAATCGCTGGCGCCAGTCGTCCAGTCCGGCGGCGTTGATGCCCATGGTGGCAGCGGAAGAATCGAGCAAGGTGCCGCTGACATTGAGCACATTGTCGAGATAGGCCTGACTGAAGCGCTGTCCGCTCAGCCGCGCGATGCGCTGGTCATTGTCCCAGGCATGGGCGGCAAAACCTGCATCCAGCGGCCGCGCGCCCGCACCGGAGAAAAGCCCCACCGGCAACAGATCGAGTGCGGCCCCGCCGGCGGCCAGTCGATCCAGCATCGGCGTGGCGCCATAGCACCAACCGCAGAGCGGGTCGAAAAGATAGGTTAGGGTTGCATTGGTCATGGCGGCCTCATTCTGTTGCCCGATAGATGACAGCTGGACCGCTTGCGAAAAATAGCGATCAATCATACAAACTGTCTGATAAAATCAGACAATGAGCGGCCTGTGACCGAACTCCTCAATCTCAACCGGCTCGTCTACTTCGCCACCGTGGTGGAGACCGGCTCGTTCACGGCCGCTGCCGACCGTCTCGATGTTGCCAAGGCTGTGGTCAGCCATCAGGTCGGCAAGCTCGAAGAAGAGCTTGGCGCTACGCTGTTGCGGCGCACGACCCGGCGCGTGACGGCGACCGAAGAGGGTCGTCTGTTCTATGACCGGACCGCGATCATCCTGCGCGAGGCGGAGGCAGCCTATGGCGACATTTCGCAGCGAGCGGCGCAGCCGACGGGGACGCTGCGGCTGACGGCGCCGCTCGATTATGGCGAGAAGGTCGTGGCGCCGACCATCGCCGCCTACATCAGAAAATACCCGAAAATGCGGGTCGAGACGATCTTCGACGATGCGGTCAGCAACCTGGTCGACGAGCAGATCGATCTTGGCATCCGCGTCGGCTGGCTTGCCGATTCCAGCAATCTGGCGCGGCGGCTGGGCAGCCTGCAGCAATTCGTCGTCGCCAGCCCGGAACTGGCCGCCAGGCTGCCTGGGGAAGCCAGCCCCAGGCAGGCGAAGTCGCTGCCCTGGGTCGGCAACGCCCAGTTGCGCGGGGTCGGCCAATGGCTGTTCTCGAGGGGCACGGAAACGGTGCTGGCCGAACTCAACCCCGTCGTCAGCTGCGACAAGACACCAGGCGTGCTGTCCTGCGTGCTGGCCGGCATCGGCCTCGGCATCTTTCCGGATTACAGTGTCGCCGACGACATTGCGCGCGGCCGGCTGGTGCGGGTGTTCGCGGACTGGACCTTGCCGTCCGGTGGCATCCATGCCGTCTTCCCGCCGGCGCGCTTCAGGCCGGCCAAGGTGCGCGCTTTCGTCGACCTCCTGGTTGCAGCCGAACGGCGGCGCGCGCGCAGTGCGGGCTGATTTCGGCACCGGCCGGCAATGCCGGCGAGGGAACCTTTGTTCGGCAGGCGCTTTTGGATATGCTGCGATTCCGAACCGTCAGAAGGGGTACTGCCGATGACCACCAAGATCTTTGCGACCTGCATGCTCGCTCTCGCTGTCGGCTGCAGCCTGTCCACAGCGGCTGTCGCCAAAGACAAGCATCGCCATCGTCAGCCAGAACCCGAACGCTACGTCCCCGCCCATCGCGACCTCATCTACGCCCTGTTCGGCGGCCCGCGCTACTATGACAAAATGCTGATCACCACGGCGGCCGGCCCGTGCTCTTACGACCGGGTCGGGCCGGACGCGAATGCGCTGAACAAGGTCAACGATCACCATTGCGGAAAGTAGATTGGTCCCAAAGGCGGGGTCCTGCGTCCCAGGGTTACCGGATGACGGCCGCCGCGAACACGATAGAGACAGTCGATGACCGCTGGTGAGAAATGGTCTCCGTCCGAAAAGAAAGTCGCCCGCACTGCCTATGACGCAGCGCTGAAGGTGGCGCTCGACAAGACGTTGGCTGAACTCAAGAGCAGGGCCCACGTTGCGGCAACGCCTTCCGAAATATGGGATGTCGAAGACTTTCTGCGGCAGCAGCGACGGAAGATCAACCAGATGTTCGACTATCGCTATTCACAGCTAATACAGGTCTTCGCCAATCTCATCCGGCAAGGCTATCTCGAGGAGAATCTCCTTGTTGGCTTGTCGGAAGACAAGCGGCAAACGATCCGAAAATACGCCAGCTGGAATCGCGAAGGGTAGGGGTCCTCTTCGGGGACCTTGGCGCTGCATTCAAACTGGACCATTCACCAT
This sequence comes from Mesorhizobium sp. M0001, assembly GCF_040324255.1. Taxonomy (NCBI): domain Bacteria; kingdom Pseudomonadati; phylum Pseudomonadota; class Alphaproteobacteria; order Hyphomicrobiales; family Phyllobacteriaceae; genus Mesorhizobium; species Mesorhizobium sp. M0001. Next base: position 107,954 of record NZ_JAMYVS010000010.1, on the reverse strand, counting down.
CTTCGCGCGCGCCGCGCAGCTCGAGTTCAGCCATGGCGTGCCTCCGTGGCATCGGCTGTCGCGCCTCTGTCCTTGTCGTCCTGCGCCATCGCCAGCGGCGCACCCGGTTCGCCTTCCCACAGGATCAGGCTGGCGGCGCCGATCAGCCCGGCCCGGTCGCCGAGTTCAGCCTGCACGATCGGCACGTCGCGATAGGCCGGCATCGCCCGCTGCTGGATGACCGCTCTGATCGACGGTGCCAGAAGGTCGAACCCGTTGGAAAGGCCGCCTCCCATGACAATCAGATCGGGCGAATAGAGATGAAGCAGGTTGGTGAAGCCGATGCCCAGCCATTGTGCTTCCGCCTCGATCAGGTCGAGAGCGTTGGCGTCGCCGGCCTTGGCAGCCTCTACGACATGCCTGGCCGAGACGTCGCCGTCATTTGACAGCCGTCGTAAGAGCGAGCCGTCGCCCGGCGCGGCCAGTCGCGTGGCGCGGCGGCCGAGCGCGGTTCCGGAGGCAACGGCCTCGAAGCAGCCGATGGCGCCGCAAAAGCAGCGGTCGCCTTCACCGGTGATGGTCATGTGGCCGATCTCGGCCGCCAGTCCGCGCCTGCCGTGATAGATGTGGCCATCGGCGACGACGCCGCCGCCAATGCCGGTCGATACGGTCACGAACACCAGCGATCCGCTGCCACGTCCGGCGCCAAAACGCCATTCGCCGAGCGCCGCCGCATTGGCGTCATTCTCCAGCCGCACCGGCAAGCCGAAATGCTGCCCCAGAATGTCGATCAGCGGCACGTCGTGCCAGCCGGCCAGCGTCGGCGGCGCAATCACGATCCCCGCCTTGGGGTCGAGCGGTCCCGGTGCTCCGACGCCGATGCCGGCGACCTTTGCCTGCGGGTGTTCCCTAAGCAGCGTGCCTGCCAGAGCGACGATCTGGCCGATCACCGCCTCCGATCCCGCACCGGCAAGCGTCGGCGCTGAAGCATGGGCGACGATATTGCCATCGCTTTCGACCAGCGCACCGCGCAGCGCCGTGCCGCCGAGATCGAAGGCGAGCGCAATCTTGTTCATCAGGCGGCGACCTCCAGTCCGTGCAGCCAGGCCATGCGCCGGGCAAGGTCGGGATCGCCGAAGGCCAGCGAGCCCAGCACCACGGTCTGCGCACCTGCGGCGCGCAGCAAAGGCACTGTCTCATGGCGGATGCCGCCATCGGCGGCGAGCACGATGTCGGCCTCGCGGCCGGCTTTGCGCATCAGCGCGCGCGCCTCGATCAGGCGCGGACACGCTTGATCGGACAGGCTCTGGCCCTTGACGCCGATGGAAGTGCCGAGCAGCGTCACGAACGCCACTTCCGGCAGGAAGGGCGTGACGGCCGCGACCGGTGTTTCCAGCCGCAGCACCACGCCGGCCTCGGCCCCGAGTTCACGCGCCAGTTTCACGGCGCGCAGACCGGTCTCGCCGTTTTCGGCGTGCACACTGATCAGGTCGGCGCCGGCCTCGATGAACTGGCGCGTCTGTTCCTCGACGATCTCGGCTTCGACCATCAAATGGACATGGATAGGCTTTGCGGTGAGCTTGGCGATGTGCGCCACCAGGTCCGGGAAGAACAGGAAGCCAGGGGTGAAGCGGGCATCGGCGACGTCGATATGATGGACATCGGCATGGGTCTCGATGCGCTTCAAATCGCGCTCCATATTGGCGAGGTCGGCCGACCACAGCGAAAACTCGCCGATAAGCCGGTTGCGCGGCAGGGCGGCAATTGCGGCGGGGCCGGACAGGGGCTTGTTCGTCGTCATCGTCTCAGGCTCCGTAGCCGCGCATTGTCTGGCGGTTGGTTTTGACGGCGCCGGCAGGGTCGGCGGCGGCCGTTTCGGACTCTTCCTCCAGCACCAGCCAGCCGTTGAAATTGGGTGCAGCACCAGCGATCTCGATCACCTTCGCCGTGTCACAGACGCCCTTGCCGAGCATCGCCCAGGTTCCATTCGCGTCGACATCCTTCAGATGCACATAGCGGATGCGGTCGCGATAAGTGGTGAGCGTATCCGCCATGTCCTGGCCGCCGCGCAAGATGTGGCCGGTGTCCGGCACCCAGCCGACCAGCGAGGCGTCGACCAGCCCGAAGATGCGATCATAGTCGGCGCGGTCGAACAGCAGCGTGTTGTGATGCGAGCTTGGATGCACCGCGACCTGGACGCCGGCCTCGCGCCCGAGCTCGCCGGCTTTGTTGTAGACCTCGGCGGCGATGGCAAACTTGTCGTCGCGCGGCCCGTCGGAAACGATCGTGGCCGAGCCCATCGACACCAGCGCGCCGGGAAAGGCGGCGGCGAAGTCGATCCAGCGTTTGGCGGTCTCCAGATCGGCGCCGATCTCATCCCTGAGCGTGAAACCGCTCTTGGAGCCGAAGGCGAAGGAGACGAGCGTCAGCCCGGATGACTTCAGCGCGGCGGCGAACTCCGTTGGCTTGCCGGCATAGCGGCCGATCATCGTGTCGGTGATCTCGATGCCGGCATAGCCGCCATCGGCGATCGCCTTGAGCAGATCGTCCGGGCTGCCGGCAAAACGGTCGCCGAGCATTTCCCAGGTAAAGGTCTGGCAACCGACTTTCAGGTCTTTCACGGTCATCCTTTCGTTTCTTGATTCCACTCTCCGTTGGAGGGACATCCTATTTGACCGACCCTGCGGTCATGCCGGCGAGGAAGAACCTCTGGGCAACGAGGTAGATGACCAGGAGCGGCAGCGAGCCGAGCACGCTCATCGCCATCATCTGGTTCCATTCGAAGGCGTGTTGTCCCATCAACAGCTGGATGCCGATCGGGACGGTGCGCATGGACGTTGACTTCGTCAGCGTCAGCGCAAAGAGAAATTCGTTCCAGCACAACAGGAAGGTGTAGACCGACGTCGCCACGATACCGGGCAGTGAAATCGGCACGATCACCCGCCACAGCGCGGTCCAACTGGTGCCGCCGTCGACAGCCACCGCTTCATCGAGGTCGCGGGGCAAGGTGTTCAGATATCCCGTCATCAGCAGGATCGCATAGGGCAGCGTAAACACCAGATAGGTCAGGATCAGCGCGACATAGGTGTCGAAGATGCCATACGAGACGACAAGCCCGAAAAAGGGGATCAAAAGCGTGATCGGCGGGATCGTCTGCGTGCTGATGATGAGAGTGTTGAGGCTGCCCTTGCCGCGGAAATTGAAACGGCTGAACCCATAGGCCGCCAGCAAGGCGATCAGCACCGTCAGCACGGTCACCGCTCCGGCCACGAAGTAGCTGTTGAAGAAGAAGCGCAGCTTTACCGGGTCGCCCAGGATGGCCGCATACGCTTCCAGCGTGAAGGCCTTCGGCAGGACGGTTGGTGGCAGGGCGAAGATTTCGGTATTCGACTTGAACGAGCTGCTCAGCATCCAGTAGATCGGGAAGGCCGCGAAAAAGAGCCCTGCGGCAAGCGCGACATGGAGCGCGGCGGTGATCAGCCTGTCTTTGGGCGTGTGCATTTTCCTCATGTGACTACCGAGCCTTTTGATAGCGGATGTAGAACAGCGTCAGGCCGAGAGAGATCAGCAGGATGACCACGGCGCTCGCCGAGGCCTGCGACAGGTTGTAGCTCGAAAACGCCAGCTTGTATGTGTAGGTGCTGAGGACCTCGGTCGAGTAGATCGGACCGCCACCCGTCGTTATCCAGATCAATGGAAAGACCTGCATGGTCCAGATGAAGTCGAGCAGCGAGATGCTGATGATGATCGGCATCAGCTGCGGAATGGTGATGAAGATCAACTTCTGGTAGGCCTTCGCGCCGTCGATATCGGCGGCCTCGTAGAAATCCTTGGGAATGCCCTGCAAGCCTGCGAGCAGGCTGACCATGAAAAGCGGGTAGCCCGCCCAGATATTGGCGAAGGTGACGGCGTGCAGCGCGGTCGCGGGCGAGGAAAACCACTCGACCTTGGAACCGATGATGCCCATCTGCATGAGAACACTGTTCACGACACCATTCGGCTCAAGCAGAAGGCGCCAGATCACCGCGATAATTACCGCGGTGAACAGCCAGGGCAGTATGTACAGCACGCGCAGAATGTTGCGCAGCGTCGGATTGATGCGGTCGCTGTTCAGCATGAGTGCGAAGAGCATGCCGATGGTCATATGGAAGACGACACTCATGCAGGTGAAGTAGAGCGTGTGCCACAGCGAGGCCCAGAACACCGGATCGGCAAAGATCGCCTGGTAGTGTTTCAGTCCGGCAAAGGACGGGTCGCGACGCAGCACCGCGCTGTTCTGGAACGAATAGCCAATCACCGTCACCATCGGCAGCAGCATCAGAAGGCCGATTATGAGGAGCGATGGTGACAGATAGAGATAGGGTGCGACCGCTCGTTTCAGTCGATGGTGGGAGCGCTTCTGCCCGGTCATGTGCGACCCCTGGGATGTGCCTTCAGGAGGAAGGTGCGCTTCAAAAACAGGTCCATCTCAAATTGCGATCCGTTGTTGACGGGTGGCCTGGCCGAGGCCGGGCCACCCGGTGGAAGATAGCAAACGGGCAATGGGCCGCTCAGAATTTCGCCATCCAGCCCTTTTGAGCGTTGGTTGCGGCTTGTTCCGGAGACTGCTCGCCGGCAAGCATCTTCTGAGCCTCCACGTCGAACTGGGTCATCAGGTCTTCAGCCACCGGCAGGCCCGTGAACTCGTTGGCGAGATAGCCGGTCTTGAAGATTTCGAAAGCCTTGGCGAAAGCCTTGTCCGAGGTCACGAAATCGGGCTTGGCGTTGACGTTCCCCGGGAAGGCGTTTGCAAGCGACACGAGCTTGGCATTCACCTTTTCACTCATCAGATATTGGACGAGCTTCCAGGCTTCATCCTGATGTTTCGAGGCGGCAGAGATGCCGATGCCCCAGGAGGCATAGGGAAGGCCGCGCTTGCCGTTGTAGTCCGCCACGACTGGGACCGGGATGAGGTCGAAGTTCAGCTTGGGATTGCGTTTGCGGATGAGATTCACATGCGCGAGCGAGTCGATCATCATTCCGACCCGATCGTTGACGAATTCCTCGACCTTTTCCTGCTCGGTCTTGGTGGCAATGCCGGGCGAGATGACGCCGGCGTCGTTCAGCGATTTGACGAAGGTGAGCATATCGACGACCGGCTTGCCCTCGAGAGCCGGCTTGCCTTCAACCATCATCGATTGACCCGAGGCCCAGACCCACGACATCAGGTCGTTCTGGACACCGGACGGCGTTTGCAGCGACAGCGGCAGCACCCAGCCATACTGGTTCTTGTCGGCATGGGTCATCTTCTTGGCGGCTTCGAGAAACTCCGCGCGGGTCGACGGCAGCTTGGTGACGCCTGCCTGGGCGGCGAGGTCCAGATTGACGAAGACCGGATAGACGAACGAAGCCACGGGAAACATCACCGCCTTGCCGTCCACCTTGATGATATCCGCGACCTGGGTCTTGTCGAACCCGCTCGCATCCATCATCGGGTTCATGTCGGCTAGCGCACCCTGCGCGTTCAGATTGTTCACCCAGGCGCCGTCGAGACCGACGACGTCGCTGAGCGTTCCGGTTGCGGCGCCGACCGAGATCTGGTCTCGCGTGGTCGCATAGGGACCGCTGACCAGCGTCACCTTGATGCCGGGGTTTGCAGCCTCGAAGTCGTTCATGATTGCCCTGAGCGATCCCGCCGGCAATTCGGGCTCCCACCATTGGGTGAATTCCAGCGTCGTGTCCGCCATGGCGCCGGTTGCACCAAGCAACCATGCGGCCGCGGCTATTTTCAGCATCTCGGGTCGTATCCGAAACATCATTTTCTCCTCCTTCTTCAAGATCGGCCGCACAATGCGGACGATCGTCTGTTCATTCAGAAGCCTTCTTGTATCTTCCGCAGGCACCTCGCTCCCGCCCGCGGTCTTCCGCAGATCTTCAGATCGCCAGATGCGTTTCGGGATCGAAGAAATGGAACTTGGCATCATCCACGGCCAACCGGATTTCCGAGCCGGAGCGGACGGCGCTGATCGGCTCGAACCTCGCCACCGCGTTCGACGCCAGGCCGAAATCATCCACCGCATCCGGATCGCCGGAGTCCACCCGGACCGCGTCGATGTTCATGTGGACGATCTGTTCGGAGCCGAGTTCCTCGATCGAGGTCACCCTGGCCGGTATCGTCTGATACTTGCGACCGGATTCAAGGCTGCTGTCATAAAGATCCTCCGGTCTGATCCCGAACATGACCTTGCGCCCCGCATACGACCTCAAGGCCGGCCTGCGCACGAAGGCTGCATCCTGCAGCCGGACGGCGAAGTCGCGAAAAGCGAGCTCGCCGCCCTTCAGGGTCGCTTCGAAAAGGTTCATCGAAGGAGAGCCGATGAAGCCGGCAACGAAGGCGTTAACCGGCGATTCATAGAGCCTCTTGGGTGTGTCGACCTGCTGCAGCACACCGCCTTTCAACACCGCGACTCTGTCGCCCATCGTCATCGCTTCGATCTGATCGTGGGTCACGTAAATGGTCGTGACGCCGAGCTGCTTTTGCAGGCTGGTGATTTCGGCGCGCATTTGCACACGCAGTTTCGCATCCAGATTGGAAAGCGGCTCGTCCATGAGAAAGGCGGCCGGCTCGCGCACCATGGCGCGGCCCATGGCAACCCGTTGACGCTGCCCGCCTGACAGGTTCGCGGGTTTGCTGTCCAGCAAAGACGTCAGCTGAAGAGTTTTGGCGATCTCGTCCACGCGCTTCTTGCGCTCGGCCTTCGGCTTGCCTGCCAGCCGCATCGAAAAGGCGATGTTTTCGGATACCGTCATATGCGGGTAGAGCGCGTAGCTCTGGAACACCATCGCGATGTCGCGGTCCTTGGGCGGCATGTCGACGACGTCGACCCCGCCGATCCGAAGGCTGCCGCTGGTGATGTCTTCCAACCCCGCGATCATTCGCAACGCCGTGGATTTGCCGCAGCCGGAAGGCCCGACGAGGATCAAGAACTCGCCGTCCTTGACCGACAGGTTCAACTGGTCGATTGCGCGAAAACTGTTCCCGTAGGTTTTGCAGATCTTCTCAAGGATGACTTCTGCCATATTCCTCCCTCCACAAGTATAAGCCCTGATTTTTATGATTCTCCTGGGCTTGTGTTCGCCTGCGAAATGTTTCGTCGGATCGTTTCAGGTCATGCTCCAGCATCCACATGCGCATTTTTCAGGTCGACTGCTGACGGCGCGTTCGCCGATGCCAGGAGTTGCGTGACCTGGTCCTCGGTCGGAAGCGCCTCGCGCCCGCCACGCCCCGTTATCGAAACGGCCGCCGCCGCGGCCGCGAATGCGATCCGGCCCGCGGTGTCGGCTCCGCGCGTCAACGCATGGGCATAGGCGCCATGAAAGCAGTCACCCGCGCCTGTGGAGTCGACGACCGCAACCCGGTGCGGGGGCAGGTGCCAGAGACCTGTCTCTTCACGGCCGCGATAGTACACACCCCTGCCTCCATCGGTCAGAACCACGGCGGATCGCGATGGCAACCACAAGGCATCGAGCATCTCGGCAGGCGATCGGCGCCCCGTGGCAGTCCGTGCAAAGCTAAGTGGAAGAATGAGATGGTCGCAGAGCGCGATCAGCCGCTCCGTGGCGGGGCCGCTGCTCCATTCGATATCGCCGAGGATCGCAAGGCCGAGATCGCGAGCCCGAGCCACGACATCCAGCGACCCGGTCGCATAGCTATCGACGATCAGGACGGTTGCGCGGCTGAGGATATCGTCCGGAACGTCCGGAGCTGTGCCCAGCATCGCATCGTCGTCATACGCGATGAACCTTTCCCCGTCCGAGCCGACGGTGATCCGCGAGTGCACCGGGCGCGCGTCGGGATGGCGCGGCGCGAATGCGGTTTCAATACCGCTCGCCACGAGATCGAGCTGCACCGCGTTGTCCGAGGCACTGGCCAGCCATCCGACGAACCCGGCGGTTCCGCCGAGCCGCGCGACGGCGGCCAGCGCCGTCGCGACATTTCCCCCGAAGGCGCGGGTACTTTGCAGAACCTTACCCTTGCCCGCCGACAATGGCTGATCGACGTAGACTATGTCGTCGATCGCAATAGCGCCGAAGCCGAGGATCGAGGGGATGGTGGGCATCGTTCAGGCACCCGCCTTCGCCAGGGCGTCTTGCGCCGAAAGGCCGTCATGGATGACGCCGCGAAAGGCAAGCGCTGCCTTCTCCGGATCGCCGTGCCCCCAGAGATTGCGGCCGACCACGGCGCCGTGCGCGCCGGCACGGATGGCGTCCGCCGTCTGCTGAAGCGCGCCGAGCAGCGTATCGGTCTTTGGACCGCCCGCGATGACAACCGGCACCGGGCAGGTCCGGACGGTCTCCCGGAACGACTCGAAATCGCCGGTGTAGCCGATTTTGATCACGTCGACGCCGGACTCGTAACCGATGCGCGCCGCATAGGCGATCTCGTCGGGGGTGAAGACGATCTTTGCCCCGTCGGTGAAATCGCGAGGGTAGATATGCGCCACCACAGGCATGCCGTAGCGGGCCGCCGCATTCACCGAATCGGTCAGCCAGCGTATGTATTTGCCCTCCGTCGCGCCGCGCACCGGAATGGCCACGGCCAACGCATCGGCCCCCGCGCGTACCGCGTCCTCGGGCGTTGCGATCAACTCGCTGATACGATCGTCCGCAGTGAAGCAGCCCGCCTGAATCACCAGGGAAGCTTTGCCCGCATATTGCGGCCACAGATGGCGCGCGGTGCCAGGCTGGATGCTGACGTAGTCGGGTTTGCCCGCCATGACGCGTGCGAGCGCACCCGGCAGGTCGGCAAGGCCGCCTTTGCGCACGTCGCCATAGCCGACGAAGTGGTCGACCGCGCCGCCAAAAAGGTTCCCCGATGGATGCGAGAAGAGGCGCGCGAGGCGCACCTTGGTTCCTAGGCTCATGAGTCCAAAATTCCCTGATCGGTTGATTTAAAAAAAGCTCGATCCAGTGTTTCCGAAAGAAAAAGGAAAAACAATCTTTCGAAAGCTTTCGAATCTGCATATTTTCGGTAAGGTGAGCCAAGGCCAGGGCGATTGCCTGGCGCGGGAAGGCAAGGGCAGGGCAATGTTGTCGGAGCAGAGACGCCAATCGATCCTGGGCGAGGTGCAACGCAGCGGACAGGTTCGCATCAAGGACCTGTCGGACGGGTTTGGCGTGTCGGAGGTCACGGTGCGCTCCGACCTCGAAATACTGGACCGCAAGGGACTGCTGACCAAGACCCGTGGAGGGGCGGTGACCCGGACCACCGATTCGACGACGGCCGCGTTCGCCCGGCGGATGCAAACGAACCTCGACGCAAAGAAGCGCATCGCCCGGGCGGCGCTCGACCTTTTCGAGGACAACCAGTCGGTCATCTTCGACGGTGGCTCGACCTTGATGCAGCTTGCCATGCAGTTACCGCCGCTCAGCAATGTCGTGGTCGCGGCCACGGCCATGAATATCGTGCAGCATCTTATGCATCGTCCCGGGCTCGACGTTCATATGATCGGCGGCCGGGTCTATCCCGACACGGTGAGCACGCTGATCACCGATGCCGATACGGCTCTCGGCGGCCTGGTAGCGCACCAGGTCTTTGTTGGGGCGCATGCGATAGACTCGTCACTGGATGTGGTCGACGTGAACGAAGACATGGCGCGGACGAAGCGAAACCTCGTTCGCATGGCCCGGCGCGTTGTCTTGCTCGCCGATTCGAGCAAATGGGGCGTCAGCGGGACGTCCAAGGCATTTTCGCTGTCGGCCGTCGACGTGGTGATCACCGACGATGGCCTGCCCGGTCCAATACGCAGCGAGCTTGATAGGATCGGGGCCAAGGTGATCTATGCCTGAACCCATCCCGGTCTCTGATGCGCGACGGAAAGCGCGCATGACCCACGGGCTTCGCAGCGGCCGTCGGCCGTTTTTCATGCCGGTCATGTTCTCCTCCTCACGCTGGCGACCTCCCAATCCTGCGCCAGAACTCTCACATGCTCTATAAAAATTTTACGCGCGTCAACATTTAAAGTCCTGTATAGCGGATTGCGGGGGGTCGTGGGAACTGCAACGGTTGCGCAGCATGCCCTTGGCTTGGGAGGAAAGCTGGAAATGCACGGAAAATCAGAGACAAAGCTCGGCATCGGTGTCATCGGCTGCGGCAACATCTCGATGACCTATCTGCGCAATGCAGCGCTCTTCGGTGGTGTCGAGCTACGCGCCTGCGCCGACATTTCCGCTGACATGGCTGAGCTGCGCGCCAGGGAATACGGCATCCGCGCCCTCGGCGTTGACGCGCTGCTGGCCGACCCCGATATCGACCTCGTGCTGAACCTGACAATCCCCGCGGCGCATTTCGACATTTCGTTGTCAGCGCTCTCGGCTGGCAAGCATGTCTTCACCGAAAAGCCGCTGGCAACCTCTGCCGCCGACGGCCGCCGGCTTGTCGCCGAGGCCGCGAAGCGCGGCCTGCTGATCGGCTCGGCGCCGGACACATTCCTGGGTGCAGCCGGCCGCCGCGCGCGCCGGCTGATGGATGACGGCGCGATCGGCAAGCCGGTGACCGGCACCGCCTTCATGATGGGACGCGGCATGGAGCACTGGCATCCCAATCCGCAATTCTATTATCAGCCCGGCGGCGGTCCGGTGTTCGACATGGGTCCCTATTACCTGACCATGCTGGTCAACCTGCTCGGACCGGTCGAGCGCGTCATGGCGATGGCGACGCACGGCCAGGAGGAGAGGCTGATCACGGCCGACGGGCCGTTCAAGAACACGACATTCAAGGTCGGCACGCCGACCAACATAGTGTCGCTGCTCGAATTCCGTTCCGGCGCCACCGTCACCTTCGGCGCCTCCTGGGACGTGTTCAAACACTCCAACCATCCGATCGAACTGCACGGCACCGAAGGCTCGCTCAGGCTGCCCGACCCCGACACGTTCGGCGGCACCGTTTCGCTGTCGGAGCGTGGCGCCGACTGGGCCGATTTCGCCAGCGAGAGCGAACTCTATGGCGACCGCAACTGGCCCTATTCCGCGCCCGACCGCGCCAATTACCGCATGCTCGGCGTCGCCGATCTGGCGCGCGCGCTGGCCGCGGGCAGAAAGCCGCGCGCCTCCGGTGAGCTGGCGCTGCATGTGCTTGAGATCATGGAGGCGATCCTGGCTTCGGGCGAAAGCCGTGGCTCGGTTGCCGTCAACGGCACGGTCGACCAGCCGCCGCTGCTTGGCGAAGACGAAGCCGCAACCCTGCTTGCCTGACGGAGGTTCGCCCGTGACGCCATCGCCACCGTCCCCGTCGCCCCTAGATCCGGAGGCCCAGCATGTGCTCGAGCTCGGCAGCCAGGCCGGCGCGCCGCCGTTCGAAACGGGAACGCCTGAGCAGGCGCGCCGCGCCTACAATGAAGGCTTCCCGACCCTGCAAGGCGAGCGCGAGCTGGTCGCGTCGATCAGCGAGCGCATCATTGCAGGACCCGGCGGTCCGCTGAGGCTCAGGATCTATCGCGGGCAGGGCGCGCCTTCGGCAGGCGCTCCGGCGCTGCTTTATCTCCATGGCGGCGGCTGGGTAATCGGCAATCTCGACTCGCATGACGAGATCTGCCGCTGGTTCGCCAACGAGGCAGTCGCTGTCGTCGTTTCCGTCGACTACCGGCTGGCGCCGGAACACAAATTCCCGGCGGCAATAGAGGATTGCCGCGCAACGCTCAACTTCATGCAAAGCGCGGCGGACGAACTCGGCATCGACGCTGCCCGCATTGCGGTTGCCGGCGACAGCGCCGGCGGCAATCTCGCCACGGTGCTCGGCCTGCTCACGCGGGGGGACAAAAATCCGCCGGCAGCGCAGCTTCTGTTTTATCCCAACACCGATGCCGGGCAGACGACGGACAGCTATCGCCGCTTCGCCATAGGCTTTGGCCTGACCGCCTCGACCATGGCCTGGTTCCGCGACCATTATATCCGCAATGCCGCCGACATCGGCGACTGGCGTACCTCACCGCTGAAGGCGGAAAGCCTCGCCGGTGCGCCGCCCACCTTCATCGCCATCGCCGGTCGCGACATCCTCGCCGACGAAGGCGAGGCCTATGCCAGGCGTCTGCAGCAGGCCGGCGTGCCGGTCGTGCTGGAACACTGGCCCGGTCAGATCCACGGCTTCGTCTCGATGGGCCGTCACGGCCCGGCAGCGAGACAGGCGGTTGCCGCCGCCATTGCCGCGTGGCGAAGCTTCGATCCTGCCTTTGGAAAGGCTCAAGCGGACTGACGCATCACCAGGGCGGCGTCGAGGCTGACCTTCGGCGCGACGTTTGCCCTATCCTCGTTGAGCAAAGCGAGCAGAGTCTCGACGCTGCGCCCCGCCATGGCGGCAAAATCCTGCGCGATGGTGGTCAGTGCGGGGCAGGTGTAGCGGCTCAGCGGATGGTCGTCATGGGCGGCGATACGCAGGTCGCAATCGGCCTTGCGGCCGATCTTCAGCCCTTTCGCGAAGGCTGCCGCCATCACGCCGAAGGCCAGGCGGTCATTCGCACACAGTATGGTCTTGCCGGGCAGACCCCCGGTCTTGCCGGGCAGACCCCCGGTCTTGCCCGGCAGGCCGCTGGCCCCGAGCATCTGTTCCATCTGCTCGTAGCCGATGCGCTCGAAATCCCATGTGTAGTCTCGGGTGTTGCCGATAACCACCGGCTCCTGGCCAAGCTGACGCATGGCGGCGACGTAACTGTTCAGGCGCTCCGGCGAATTGTGATTGACATGCGGGATGTCGAAATAGATCGGGGCGTCGCCGGAGCGGCAGAGATAGTCGACGATGGTCGAGACACTCTGGGCATTGTTGTTGCCGACAAAGGGCGTGCCGCCTTCGAGATAGGTATCGAAATAGACGACCGGCATTGTCTGGGTCAGCTTCTCCAGCGTGCGCCGGTCCGAGCGCAAGCCGAGCGGCGCGATCAGCGCGCCCGAAACTTTCAGCGACAGGATGGTACGTGTCGCCTCCATTTCGAGCTCGGTCGAGCCATGCGAGGAGATGACGATCGGCCAGTAGCCCTCGTCGCGCAGCCGAAGTTCGATGCGGCTGACCATTTCGGAATAGAAGGGGTCGGTGACCGTCGGTACGACAATGCCGATGGCGCGGGTGCGCTTGCGGTTGAGGTTGCGGGCAAACAGATTGGGCTGGTAGTCGGATGAGCGCAACGCCTCTTCGATGCGCTTGCGCGTTGCCGGCTTGACGCTGGTCGGATCGTCGAAATATTTCGACAGCGTCGGCCTGGAGACGCCGCAGGAGCGGGCGAAATCCTCCATCGTCTTGTGCGTCATTGGCATTCAATCCTCGTCTGGCACGCGCCAGAACCTCGGTCATCCCTTGACGCTGCCCACGGTCCTGCAGCCGGCGCGTCCGCCACGCAACGGCAGACGAAATTTACAGGAAACGTCAGTGGGTTCAACGCGCAATGACAGATTATACCGCGCGTAAATTTGTTCAATTGACGCGAAAATTGTCGCGCATCAAAGTCTCGGTCACAAAGAGCGCTGAAAAGTCCAGGCACCATGACACAACAGATCGATCGGCTTCTTTCCCAGCTATATCGTCGGCTCGATGCCGCCGCGATTGTGATCGGCGATGCTATCGATCCGCGCTATGGCGACGACCTCTCCGGCAAGGGCGGCGGCCAGCCCGAACTGGTCTTGCGTCCGCGCAACGCCGCCGACGTCGCCGAAATCCTGCGCCTATGCAGTGGTATCGGCCAGAAGCTGGTCGTCCATGGCGGCCGCACCGGGCTGGCCGGCGGCGCGCGCGTGCAGCCGGGCGAAGCGGTGCTGTCGCTGGAGCGCATGACCGCGGTCGAAGCGCCCGACCGCGCCGCGGCAACCATCATGGCAGAGGCCGGCGCGCCGCTGCAAATGGTGCAGGAAGCGGCCGATGCAGCCGGCCTGATGTTCGGCGTCGATATCGGCGCGCGCGGCACGGCGACGGTCGGCGGCAACATCGCCACGAATGCCGGCGGCATTCGCGTGCTGCGCTACGGCATGTACCGCGCCCAGGTTCTGGGGCTGGAGGCCGTGCTTGCCGACGGCTCGATCCTGACTTCGTTGCGTGGCCTGGCCAAGGACAATTCGGGATACGATCTCAACCAGCTTTTCATTGGCACCGAAGGCACGCTGGGCGTGGTTACTCGCGCCTGCCTGCGGCTGCATCCCAAGCCCGCCACCGAGGTTGCCGCATTCTGCGCGCTTGGCTCGCTGGGGGCGGCCATTGCGCTGCTCGACCTGCTCAAGCAGCGGCTCGGTCCCTTGCTGTCAGCCTATGAGGTGAATTTCTCGCCGCTCTACGGCTCCATGATTGCCGGCATGGCGGCGCCGGCGCCGCTGCCGGCCGGCGCGCCGGTTTACGTGCTGGCCGAGATCCAGGGCAACCAGGCCGAGCTGGACGGCGAGCGTTTCGCTTCGGTGCTGATGCAGGCGGTCGAAGACGGCATCGTCGCCGACGTGGTCGTCTCGCAGTCGCCGCGCGAATTCCGTGCGCTATGGGATGTGCGCGAAGAGGCCAACCGCTTCCTGTTTGCGATCGAGGGCATGATCGGCGTCGACATCAGCATCCCGTTGGCGACCATGGCGGATTTCCTGCGCAACGCCGAAGCCGCGATCCACGCCGTCGACAGCCGCGCCGAGATCTACGTCTTCGGCCATCTCGGCGACGGCAATCTGCACTATCAGGTCGACACCACGGAACCGGCGGCCGCCTATGAGATCATCTATCACGGCGTGGCGGCATGCGGTGGCGCCGTCTCGGCCGAGCACGGCATCGGCCTCGACAAGAAGAAATGGCTGAACCTCGTGCGCAGCGACGCCGAACTATCAGCCATGCGCCGGCTGAAGGTGGCGTTCGATCCGCACAACATTCTCAACCCAGGGCGGATTTTCGATATCATTTGATCGCCAGGAGGATCTAGCTTGCAACTGGCGAGAGCAGCGCGTGGAAGCCGACCGTTCTCATCTGCTCGACGCCGTCCAGAGTCATATTTCCCGCGACATAGACGATGATTGCCAGACCGAGCCAGCCGATCCAGCGATACCTGGCAAGCAGCGCCGCCACCAGCGTCGAGGCGACCGCCATCAGAACCACCGACAGGATGAGACCGAACACCAGCGCATTCATGTCGTGGGCGGCGGCGCCCGCCACGGCCAGCACATTGTCCAGCGACATCGAGACATCGGCGACGACGATCTGCAGGATCGCGGTGCGCAGCGCCTTGGCCGGCCGCGCCGTCGCAAGTGCTGCGGCTTCATTGTCGACGTCCTCGCCGTCGCCGGCCGAGCGCAACTCCTGGAACATGTTCCAGCACACCCAGAACAAAAGCATGCCGCCGACCAGCATGATCCCCGGAATTTCCAGCAGTTGCACCGCGATCACGGCAAAGACGACGCGGATCACCGCCGCCGCGGCAATGCCGGCGATGATCGCCTTCTGCCGCAACGCCTTGGCGAGGCCTGCGGCCGCCATGCCGATCACCACGACATTGTCGCCAGAGAGCACAAGGTTGATGGTGATGACTTCCAGATAGGCGGCGACAGTCGTCTGGTCGAAACTCATAAAGCGGTCTCCCCGGAAGGCTCCGGCTGGTTGCGGGCGCATCGGACCGATGTCTGCGCAAACGCGAAGACAGCTGATTTGAGTGCAGCCCGGTATTGAAACAAGACGCCAGCGCGGCCAATCGGTCCTCATCCACGGGAATTCATCGCCGGGTCGTGATTTCCGACCAGAAATGCCCGTCCCAGAATGCCCATCATGGAAGGAAGACAAAAGCGTTCCGCTTGCCTATCAATATTGCCGACCAAAGGAGAGACGAGCATGAGCAAGACGGCACTGATTTTCTGGGGCGGATGGGAAGGCCACACGCCGGCTCGCAGCGCCGCTGTCGTCAGCGAGATATTGACCGGGCATGGCTTCGAGGTGCGGATAGAAGAGGGCACATCCGCGCTCGCCGATCCGCAGCTCCCGGTCATCGATCTGATCGTGCCGGTGATCACCATGTCGACGATCGAGAAACCGGAGCTGCAAAACCTCACCGCCGCCGTCAGCGGCGGAACCGGCCTTGCCGGCTTCCACGGCACAATGGGCGACAGTTTTCGCAACGAGCCGGCCTATCAGTTCATGACCGGCGGCCAATGGGTCGCGCACCCCGGCGACATCATCGACTACCGTGTCGACATCATCAGCGACGATCCGATCGTCAGGGGTATCGAGGGTTTCGCCTACCATTCCGAGCAGTATTACATGCATGTCGACCCGAGCAACGAGGTGCTGGCGACGACGACGTTCAGCGGTGAGCATCTCGACTTCATCGACGGCGTCGTCATGCCCGTGGTCTGGAAGCGCCGCTACGGCAAGGGCCGCGTCTTCTTCAGCGCGCTCGGCCACACCGCGGATGAGTTTTCCGTGCCGCAAATGCGCACCATTCTCGAGCGTGGGGTGCTGTGGGCCAGCCGATCGGCCTGATCCCGGGCTTGGCGTCAAGCTGAGCGCAGTGGGACGGATTGCTTATAGCGATCGTCCAGTTCCGCGAAGCGGCGCTCCCGACACTGCTGGGGGCGCGCTGGCGAAGGAATCGCCAATGCCATGACACTCGAGCCGTATCGTTCGACGGGCGGCTTTTCGGAGGATTGGATGGCGTCGGGATACGGGAAAGTAGAAGACTCTAATTCTCTCTGAATCCTCGATTGAGCGAGTCGCGAACCGGCGCCAGCATATAGTCGAGCAGTGTGTGCTCGCCAGTCAGGATCATCACTTCGGCAGGCATGCCGGGCGACAATTTTACGTCATGGAGGGTTGCGAGGTCAGCCATATCGACTTTGATCTTGGCGAGAAAATAGGGTTCTCCGGTCCTCTCGTCCGTCAGCCGGTCGGCCGATACCGAGGTGAGCAACCCGTGGATTTGCGGAAGATGCCGTGTTGGATAGGCTGACAGCACAACGCGTGCCGGCATGTCCGGATGCACCATGTCGATGTCCCGCGGCTTGATCCGTGAATCGATGACCAGGTTGGACCCATTCGGAACGATATCGAGGAGGGGCTGGCCGCTGGAAATCACGCCAGATTCAGTTGTGACACGCACGTTCATCACTGTTCCCGCGATCGGCGCGACAATGTCAGTCCTGGCCAGCACATCCTGACGCGAGGGTAACAGGCTCCGCAATTCGGCCAGATCGCCGCGCACCTTGCCAAGATCCTCGTTCGCTTTCTCACCATCCTGTTGCCGCAAATTGAGAAGCTGCAGCTCGGTCTCGCCGATCTGCTGTTCGTTGCGCGCGACCTGCGACCGGTTCGACGCCTGGCTCGCTCGGATGTCGGCCTGGGCACGCTGCAGCGCAAGGATCCGCGGCAGGCGCTCCAATCCCTTTTTGTACATTTCCTGTGCCGAAGCGATCTCGCGGTCGATCAGCCCCAGTTGCTCCTCCTCGGCTGCGATCACTTCCCTGGACCCGGTGATTTGCTCCTCTATCTGCCGTATCCGCTTGTTGAGGATCTGCTCGCGCCCCTCGCGAGTGGCAAGGCGGCTGCGAAGCAGTTCCTGCTCTTCAGCGGCCACTTTCTGCCCAGCCTGGTTGTCAGCCGATGTCAGTTCCTTGGGAAAAATGATCTGATCTTCTCCGGCAACCTCCGCACCCAAGCGCGCTTCGACCGCCAGCAAGCGAATGTAGCGCTCATGCAGCTCGTCGTAGCGGCCCTGTGCATCGGTCGTCTTCATGCTTATCAGAACCTGGCCCGCTGTGACCTTGTCGCCATCCCGCACGTGGATCATCCCGATGATGCCGCCCTCCAGATGCTGAACGGTCTTCCGGTAGCCGTCCGGGCTGACGATGCCGGGGGCCACGATGGCGCTGGCCAGGAGGGCCACGTCTGACCAGAGGGCGATGCCGCCGACAAAGAACAGCGCGGAGAAATAGCCGAGTATACGCGCTGGACGCGTCCGGCGATTCAGGTCGCGCTTGCTATCGCGATATGCAGACGAACGCCGCCGGACAAGCCCGACAAGCCCGACAAGCACGAGCACGAACAGCGCGGTGGCAGTTGCAGCCAGCGCGGCGCGCGCCGGCACGTCCAGGCTGTCGAAACGGTTCGAAGCCGCCGCAGCTAGATCTCCAGCAGCGACAACTAACCTGTCCAGCACGTCACGCAGGCTGGCCATCAGCATGTCCATCATCTTCGACAGGTCGCTAAATCGGTCGCTCATGGCTCACTCCGCCGCCTTCAATTTTGCCGGAACGACGACGCTGGTCTTGTCTTGCCCGGACGACGGCACGGCAGTCGGTTTGCGGTGACCGCCCAGCGCGCCCAGCACCTCGTCGCGCGTGCCGAACATCTTAACGGTGCCGTCGTGCATGAAAACGACATGATCCGCCGTACGCAGCAGGTTCGTCTGGTGGCTGACGAGAATGACGGTGCAGCCCCGTTCCTTCAAATGGTGAAGAACATTGAACAGAGCCATTTCACCATCGCCGTCGAGGCCAGTGTTCGGTTCGTCGAGCACGACGAGCGCGGGATTGCCGAATAGCGCCCGGGCGAGAGCGATGCGCTGACGTTGGCCACGCGAGATTCGCGCCCCATGCGGCCCCACCTCCGTTTGATAGCCATTTGGCATCCGCAATATCGTCTCGTGGATACCTGCGGCCTGCGCCGCGGCGATCACTGCGGCACTATCGACATCGCGCAAGCGCGCAATGTTGTCGGCGATCGTTCCCGGAAACAGCTCGACCTGCTGCGGCAGGTAGCCGATGTGCATTCCAAGCTGGTCCGAAGGCCAACTCGCGAGCTCTGCGCCGTCCAGCCTTACATGACCGAGCGAAGGCCGCAACGTTCCCACCATGAGGCGGCAAAGTGTGGTCTTGCCGGAACCCGACGGACCAATCACGCCGCAGGTCTCGCCGGCCTCGACGTTGAAGGATACTTTGTTCATCAGGGCCTGCTGTGTACCCGGCGCATGGTAGTGTGCGTTCTCGAGCCTTAGCCGGCCTTGCGGGCGGGGTAAGGTCACTTCACCGCCCTGCCTAGAATTGGTGTCCGCGAACAGGCGCATGAGGTTGCGACGCGCGGTGCGAGCGGTAACCAGGCTGCGCCAGGCTCCGATCGAGCGTTCTATCGGCGCAAGCGCGCGGCTCAGCAGTACCGATGCCGCGATCATCGATCCGGCCGTCAGTTCGCCGCGCAAGACAAAGTAGGCGCCAAGTCCCAGCACGGCCACTTGCAGGGCCATGCGCAGCGAGCGCGACAGGCTCCCGATGCTGGTCGTGCGACCGAGAAGTTGCGCCTGGATGGTCATCAACGACTGCTGCTTTTCTTCCCAGCGCTGCAGCGCCGAGCCCGACATGCCGAGCGAGCGCAACGTCTCAGCGCCATCGATGTATTGGCCGGCCGCGACCTGGTTGCGACGCAGCTCTGCCGACGTTTCCTGGCTCCTGCGGCGGGTAAAGAAATCATTGGCGAGCGCGCCGCAGAACAAAAGGATCGCCCCGATGAGTCCGAGCACGCCCAGTGCTGGGTGCAGAAGCCACATGAAAGCCAGGAAGACGGGCGTCCACGGCGCGTCGAGAAAGGTCAGCATGCTGTCGCCACCGACGAAACCGCGCAGGTCCGCTACGTCCTTCAGGCCGGCCTCGACGTTGCTACCCGCGAGGCGAGCCTCCATGGCTCGTTCGATCACCGGGACGTTCAACTGGTCGTCGAGCCATTGGCTGATATGGCCGAGGATCATGCGGCGGGCTTGTTCCAAAAGGCCATAGACGGCGATCGCGCCGATCACCGCCAGGGTGAGCCACACCAGCGTGTCGATCGACCCGCTCGACAGCACCCTGTCGTAGATCTGCAGCATGTAGACGGTGCTGGCGAGCATCAGGACGTTTGCAAGCAGGCTGAAGATGAGCAGGGCGGGCGCCTGGCGCCGGGCCAGATGCATTACCTCTTCGAACTGCGGTCTTGGCTGCGGCACGGCTCGCCCCCCATTGTGATGCTTTGGATTGTGCCGGCCGGGCGCCAGGAAAGGCGCCCGCCCGGTGTCGGGTCAGATGATGCCGTCCGGGGCGTCGACATGGACCGAGAACGTGTCGGTAAAGCTGTCATTGTCGCCGTCGACGAGATTGGCCGTGAAATCCAGGTCGAGCGGCGCCGGGTTGGACTCCTGCTCGAGCGAGAACTGAATCACGGGGATCTTGACGGTGCCCACGCCCATGATGAGCTGGACCGCCTCGATCTGCTTCGCGCCGCCGTCGATCTCGAAGTACTTCCCGCCCTCCGCGACGTCAGGAATGAGCGGGTCGTGGCGCGGGGCATTGCTGAGCATGCCCGCCGTCACGTCGGTAGGACCGCTGACGGTACCGTCCGTATAGTAGACGATGTAATAGAGGTCTTCCGTAGCCGGGTTGTAGCCGCCGACGGAGTTGTCGATATAGACCGTGACCTTATCCACGTCTTGCTGGGGATTGACCACGAAGCTCTCGTCGCCCGAGGTGATTGAGGTGCCGGCGAACAGCGGGGTACCCCCGCTCTTGCCGTCGAGGTTGTTGTTGTTGACGCCGATGCCCGAAGTCGACACGTTCATCTTCGATGAGCTGTTGATCAGGCTAGTGGCACCATACCCCTCCAGCGTTGCCTCGGTAGGGTCATTGTTGACCAGGTCTTCGATGTCGTTCGGGAAACTGCCCGCCCCATTCTCCAGGGGAGCGGTCACCAGATTGCTGAAGAAGATGACGTCACCGTCGTGACCGGTCGGCGGGAATTGCAGCGTCTGCACCGCGTCCGGACCGCCCGCCTTCAGCGAACCCTGTGTGGTGTCGAAGGTCGTGATCGTTCCGGGAGGGGTGTCGACGTCAAGGTCGTAAGTGCCGTTGACCGGATCGAAGGTCAGTGTGAAGTCCACGTCTTCAGCCGTGCCGTCGCCGTTGAAGTCATCGTGGATCGAGCCTGTGAAGGTGTAAGGGTCTGCCGCGTCCGGTGTCAGGGATAGGCCCGACGTTACCGTCGGGTTGGAGTCGATTGTATAATCGTCCAGCGTTACGCCCAGCAGGTTGAACCCGTCGGCGCCTGGGTCGTGCGTCCAGGTGCCATGGGCGCCACTGTCGTAGTCACCGGTTGCGTTCTCCACAGCAATTGCCGGCCCGGTGTCTTCGAAGGTGAAGGCACCGCCTATGTCGACCGAGGTGTGCGCGCTGTCGCCGTCGCCGTCGGTTGCGGTTGCGGTCAGGCTCACCAGGTTGGCGGCAAGGATGACCGGAGTGTCCGCCTCTACGGGATCGGTTGGATCGCCATGGACAACCGCACGCGACTGGTCGAGGGTCACGTTGCCGTCGGCATCGACCGAGATGCGGAACACCTCATCCGTGCCGGCAGTGCCGACGATGTCGCCGCCGACAACATTGAGAAGCACCTCAAGGCCGCTGAGCGTATCGAACACGCCGCTGGCGACGTTACTGCCGCCGCCGAGTACATCCAGCGTGTAGGTCACATCGTCGGTGGCCGCTGGTCCATCGACGCCAAAGTTCGGCGTGAACAGCGCCGCGAAGCTGGTCGAGTCGTCGGTAACGAAGTCCGAATCGCCGACCACCAGGGTCGGTACGTCATTGCCGGACGGCACGATCGATGGGCCGTCATCGTCGAAGTTGATCAAGGAGCCGACCTCTGCGCTGGCGACGTTGGTCTGATCTGTGCCGAAATGCACTTCCTTGACATCGAAATAGTCTTTTTGCTCGTCAATGTTCTTGATAGTGAAGCGGTCAAAGGTTGCGTCTGCGGTGAAATCGACCGTCACACCCTCGCCGACATTGTGAAGGATCACTCCCAGGTTGGTGTAATCAACCGTGATGCCCAGGGTGGCGGCATCCGTTACCACGCCGTTCAGCTTGAAAGTCACTGAGGCGATGTTGACTTCCGCATCGTTGTCATCACCCGGTAACGTGGCGCCTTTCGCGTTGTCATCATTGTTGTAGGCGTGGACCTCTATGTCAGCCACGGTATGGGTCGGAGTAGACTGCGAAATCGAGAAACCCGCGGTGGAGACGGTCTCGATGTGATCTGTGTAGTTCGGCGCGGTCGGCGTGTTGGTAAAGTTCTTGCCGGCGCTCTGGGTGCCGCCGTTGATCAGGTCGATCTGAAGCTCACGGCCAAAGCGCACGTCTTGTGATGAGACGCCCAGGCCTTGCGTGCTGACATTGACTTCAGCCTGTACGCCATTGTCATGAGCCGTGACCAGGATCTTCTGCGTGCTCGCCGTGTCAGCGTCGAGGATATACCACTTGTTGTGTCCGGGAGGGGCGTCACCAAGCGAGCTGAAATTCAGGACGCTGGTCCCGGTGACCGAGGCGTAGACTAGCTGATCCAGATCGATTAGATCGACGTCCGCGTTGTCAGGGTCCGGATTCATCAACGCCACGTACTGGACCAGGTACAGGTCCGCGTCGCCGTCCAGCGCAAACGAGAAGGCGAGGGGATCGAGTAATGGATCGGGCTCGCCAACTGAGGTCGGGTCAGAGGTCCCAATGACGCCGATCACGACGTCTGCATTGTTCGGGTCCTGGAACAGCCAGACATAATTGCCATCGACCGTCCGGATGCCGGTGACCGCGCCGTCGGTGGGTGAAAACGCAGTTCCCGAAGAGTCCTGGGCGAGAACGACCGAGGTGATGGTCTCCCCTGGGTCCGCAGAGGCCACCACGAAGTCCTCCTTGAAGGCGACCTCCAGCGCGGTGCCAAGATTCAGCAGATATTGCAGCGTGGTGTTGGTGCTGTACAGCGGATCGGATGGGTCAATATCATTGTCCGTGAGGCCAGCGCTCTCATCGATGATGATGTCATGAGCTGTGATGTCGATTGCCATGGAGATTCTCCCCTTTTTGAACAACATCAAGAAAAGGGGTTCACCCCCACCCGATGTCGGATGCACCTACCCCAGGGCATCCGCCGGCGCACAGAATTGCGGCCGTTTATCCTCCATTGTGCCGCCGACGCAGAGGACGCGTCCATTCGCGGTTCGATAGTGTTATGGTGAATGCCCCTACCTGATCGAACGATATACATCCTTCGAAAGATCGAGCCGCGACAGGCGCTCGCGGGCAACCGCGTTGGTATGGATCGATCGATATGCCGTGGGTTTCCGGCCTTTTGTAGGCATCTTGTCGACGCAGCCTGCCTTGCCAGCTCGCCGAAGGTAGGATCAAAGCCCGCTTTTGTGACTTGGTCCCAGATGGTCGGAAGCTTCGCCAAAAGTCGCCCAGGCGAGTTCCGCCCTGCTGCCGAGGCGGAGCTTCTCGTAGACGTGATGCAGGTGCATCTTCACCGTGCCTTCGGATACATGCAGTCGCTGCGCAATGATCTTGTTGCGCAGGCCGCGTGAAACAAGGCCGGCGACTTCCGTCTCGCGTCCAGTAAGCTTTGGCGCGCGCTGAGGCAGCGATCTCGGCGTCAGCAGATGCTGGAGGATATGGTCGTCGACCCACTTTCGGCCGCCTGCCACTGCATTGGCGCATTCGACAAGGTAGCTGTGGCTGATGCCGTCCATCAGCAGGCCGTCGGCATCGAGCTTGGGGATTTCGTTGAAGTCGAATCCGCCGTTTGGCTGCAGGATGTAGATGATGCCCAAAGGGCTGCTGGTGGCTCTCAGCCTTGCGGAAAGACCGGCTGCCTGCCGGTCCGCAGCATCCAACCCAATGATGACAAGATCAGGCCGGTGGCGCTCCACCAAGGGGAGAACCTCAATCGTGTGGTGGCATTCTGCGACAACGCTGTGTCCCGCCTTCCGCAAAACCCACTCCAGACCGGCGAGATACACCCCCCGCGGGTCCGCGACTACCAAGCTCGACATGGGAACACGTCCGTAAAAAACGCAACGAACTTTGTTTAATATGTCAAGAAACCAGAGCTTCGGTCGATTGTCAAGGAGTTGCTAATATTGTAGTATATTCAAGGCTATGAATGGCATTTTCTGCGTTCGACAGGCCCGCCGAAGCGCTCGTGATCGCGCAAGGCGCCTCTGGATTTGACGCCTGTTAAGCTGCCAGTGATGACGGATTTTTGAGCTGTCTTCTCCCCTTGGGCAGACAGGCGGAGCTACTCGCAAAGCCAAATCATATGTTCTATGCTCGCTGGCATCACTGCGTTCGACAGCCGTGATCGGAACTGAGGTCTGTTGTCCTGAGGCGGGGCATCAATGTTCGAGGTCGGCGGATTTTTTCGGCAACGAATGCCGTTCTCAAAGGGCCGGCGCATCGTCGGCGCCCTTGCTCTCGTCGCCGCTGTATTCGGGCTGTTGCTGCTCGCACCGGAAGTGGCGAATGCGAAGCCGAACTGGACGCTCGATCCGGCGAATTCGACGCTCACCTATCAATCGGTGAAGAAGAACACCATTGTCGAAACCAACAAGATCAGGAACCTCTCGGGCACGCTGACATCGGATGGCGCCGCCAAGGTCACGTTCGACCTCAACTCGGTCGACACCGGCATCGACCTTCGCAATGTCCGCATGCGCTTCCTGTTCTTCGAAACCTTCAAATTCCCGACGGCGGAAGTGACGGCGAAAGTCGATCCCGCCGCTTTTGCCGATCTCGCCACCAAACGGCGCATGAGCGCGCATATCCAGTTTCGCCTGAGCCTGCACGGCGTCGACAAGGACCTTGAGGCCAATGTCGTGGTCACCATGATCACCGACAGCATGGTGTCGATCGCCTCGGAGGCGCCGGTCGCCGTGCATGTCGAGGATTTCGGCCTGTTGCCCAACATCGAAAAACTCCAGCAGGCGGCCAATGTCAGCAGCATCGTCCCGACGGCTTCGGTGTCGTTCGACTTCGTCTTCACCGCTGATGGCGCCAAGCCTGCGGCCACGCCTGCCGTCGCGGCCGCAGCCCCAGCCGATGCCGGGCCGGTCGCCACAGATGCAGGCAAGATGTCCTTCAGCGACGATGAATGCCTGAACAGGTTCGAGGTGCTGTCGCGCACCGGCGCCGTCTATTTTCGCCCAGCCAGCGCTCGGCTCGATGAAAAGAGCCGCCCGCTGCTGGCCGAGGTGGTCGGCGTCGTCGGCAAATGTCCGAAACTGAAGGTCGAGGTTTCGGGCCATACCGATTCCGACGGCTCGCCGACGGCCAACAAGAACCTGTCGGAACGGCGCGCCAAGGCGGTCGCCGACGCGATCATCGCTGCGGGCATTCCATCGGCGCAGATCACGGCTTCCGGCTATGGCGAGGAAAAGCCGGTGGCGCCGAACGATACGCCGAAGAACAAGGCGCTGAACCGGCGGATCGAGTTCTCCGCCACGCCGCTCGCCAACTGAGCCGGTCCTTAACTGAAAAGGCCCGTCAACCGAAAAGGAATCCGGTGCGTTTGGACATGATTGCAAGTTGCGGCAACTTCATGCGCGGCATCGGCCTCGCGGTGCTGGCGCTTGCGTTGACCATGACCATTACCATGACCGCGGCCAGTGCCGAACGCCGCATCGCCCTGGTGCTCGGCAATTCCCATTACCGGAACGCGCCGGTGCTGCCCAATCCGGTGAACGATGCGCAGGCAATGTCCGATCGCCTGAAGGGGCTGGGCTTCGAAATCGTCTCCGGCCTCGATCTCACCAAGGCGCAGACGCAGGAAAAGATCGCGCAATTCGCCAGGCAGGTGCGTGGCGCCGATATCGCGCTGTTCTTCTATGCCGGTCATGGCCTGCAGGTCTCGGGCAGGAATTACCTGCTGCCTGTCGATGCGGCGCTGGAGGACGAGGCCTCGCTCGACTTCGAAGCCGTGCAGGTGGATTTCATCCTGCGGCAGATGTCGCGCGAGACCAGCATCAGGCTGGTGTTCCTCGACGCCTGCCGCGACAACCCGCTCGCCGATGTGCTTGCCAAGGAGACTGGCGGCGACAGCACGGCAAGCAGCGGCCTTGCCGAAATACCGATCGAGAATGGCGGCGCCGGCACGCTGGTCGCCTTCGCTGCCAGTCCCAACCAGCTCGCCTATGACGGACCGGGCGAGCACTCGCCATTTTCGGCGGCGCTGCTTGCCCATATCGGCGAGGTCAACGTCTCGATCACCGAGGCGATGAACCGGGTTACGTCGGATGTGTTCAAGGCCACAGCCGGACGCCAGCGGCCCTGGATCAACGTTTCGCTGACCACCGATGTCGTGCTTCACAAGGTCGATCTCAAGGCGCCGCTGATCGTCGGCGATTCCGGCGCGGCTGCGCCCGAAGGCGATACGCAGGCGCGCACCGGCGCGGCCGCCAATCCGCCGGGTGCGGACGCCGGCGAGCAGGCGCTGGAACAGCTGCGTGAGGAAATTCCGAAGCTGGGCTCGGACGCGCCAGTCCTTTTCGACGTTCCGGTCAATTTTGGAGACCCGGCGATCGACGGCAAGAGCATCGCCCAGCTCATCCAGGGAAAGCCGCACTTCAGTCCCGTCGAGGGCCTGGAAAAATCCGTCTGGGACAACCAGTGCAGCAACTGTCATCAATGGACCGAGGAGCGGCTGTGCGACCAGGCCAAGACCTACGTCACCAATGACGTCTCGGTGTTGCGCCTGCAACACCCGCTGGGCACGCGCTTCAAGGTGGCGCTCGGCAAATGGGCGCAAAACGGCTGCAAATGAGGCCGCCAACAATGGGTTGGATCAGATTTCAATGAAATCTCATCACGATCCAGAGCAATCAGGCTCGGCGCAGCGCCTCGGTTTCGGCCAGATGGATGCCCATTTCGACAAAGGCGGTGAGCACGGAGAAGCGGTCCGCCACCGCAACCCGCGCCAGTCCGGCCAGTATGCCGGTATTGACGGCATGCGCAGCCGGCAGCGGCCGCAGCCCCGACCCGTTCTGCGCAGCCAGGCCGCTGATATGCCGTTGCGCCGCGAGCGCGATCCAGCCGGCAGGCGTGTGCTGCTGCGTCATCGCCGCCCCGGCGACAGCCTCCCGGCGGGTTGCATTGTTGGGGTCGCCGACCCAGTCCTGGATCAGTGCCAGCGTTGCGAGATCCTGCTCTTCGAGCAGTTCGGTCAGATGCCCAAGGCACTCGTGGCCCCACCAGATTGCGGCCCGGTCAGGCAGGAGATAGGCGCAAAAGGTAATCGCTTCCTCGGGGATGCGCCCGGCCATCAGCCGGCGGCAGAACTCGAGCGAGGGTTGGTCGGTCGGAACGGCCGTCATGTCCCGGGCGACAGCCGTGTTCGCGGCGAAGAGATCGCGTGCGGTCTGGAATCGAAGCCCGTTGGCCATCGCTGCTGTTGTCCTCCCCCAGGCCTCACTCAACCCGCCTGCGAGGCGCGGGTCAAGTCTGTCGACCACCACATGTCCATGACGTTGTTCACAGACAAACGCCTCACGGTTTGGTATATTCCACAGCCGACCGTGATCTCGACAGATCATTGTCGAACAGGAAGAGTTGGCCCGGATCCATGGATCGGGCCTGAGTGAAAATCGGATGCTCGAAACGGGAGTAACCGTTATGCAGCGGCACATTTCAGTCTTGGCATTGGCGACCGTGCTTTTCTCGACTCACGTCTATGCCGACCCACTTCAGAAATCGGAAGACATTGTGAAGTTCTTTGCCGGCGCGATCGATCACGGCGCGGCACGCGGGATCTGCGTCGGCACCGAGGACGAGTGCAAGAGCAAGACCGGCCAGAAAGACAAGCCGCCGGAGAAGACCGGCCTCGACATGCTGATCAATTTCGGCCTGGATTCGTCCGAGCTCGACGCCAAGGCGCGCAGCGAACTCGACGAGTTCGCCAAGGCGCTGAAGGACGATCGGCTGAGCAAGCTGTCCTTCGTCGTCGAAGGCTATACCGACGCATCCGGCTCGGCGACCTACAATGAGGGGCTGTCGCAGCGCAGGGCGCAATCGGTCACCGCCTTCCTCGAATCCAACGGCATCGAATCCACCCGCATCAAGGCGGTCGGTCTCGGCGAGGCCAATCCACGCAATCCCGATCCCTACGATCCCGTCAACCGGCGGGTCGAGATGCGGATCAAGGCGCAGTAGCTTCGCCGGCTGCGTCTTCCGGCCGTCGTCAAACACAACGCCGCGCGTCCAACGGACACGCGGCGCTTTTATTGTTTGACATGATCGATCAGTTCTTGAGCACGCCGCCGACCGCTACGCCGGTGCCGAAGATCAGCGCCTTGGTCAGGAAATCATTATTGTCCCGCGGCGGCGGCTCATCCTCGCGCACGACCTCGCGGTTGCGCCTTTTCTGCACGAACTGCTGTTGTCGGCGCGGCTTCTGGGCGTACTGCTTCTTGCGTGGCTTTTCCGCCACCGGCTTCAGCGTGCGGGCCTTCTGCACCACCTGTTTTTTCGGCTTGTCCACGCCGGCCTGGTCGGCCTCATGCTTGGCACGCACGGCCTCCATCATCGGATCCGTCTGGATAACCAGGAACGCCAGTTGCTCGCGCGTCAGGAAAGTGGTCGGAGGCAGCCCGTTCCCCTCTTGCCAGTCGCCGATCGCTTGCCGGGTCTTGGCGCCGATATTGCCGTCGACGCGGCCAAGCTCGTTGCCCAGCGCCTCGACGCGCAATTGCAGGTCGATGCGGCCCTGGCGATCGAGACCGATCGCGTTCTCCGTCGCCTCGGTGCCCAGCACCTTCTTCATGTCGTCCGAAATGCCTACCGAGGTGCGCACGGCAGAACCCGAGTTCGCTTCTTCGGCAGCAAGCGCGGCGACTTCCCGTTCCTGGGCTTTCGGATCGTTCAGCGCATCGATGTTGAGCCGCGCCACCGTGGCGAAGCGGCCATTCGGGAACTGTTCGAGATAGGCTTCGTAGAATGGCGCGGTGTTGCGCTTCGAGGCCTCGTCCCAAAGCCGCTGCTCGACTTCCCACGAAGGCGGTTCGCTGGTGACGGGGGCAGGGGCGGGCGCTGTCGCGGCGTTCGCGTCATCGGCGGCCGGTCTTACCATCGGCGCGGCTTGGGCGGCCGGTTTGCCAAGGAAGACCTCGCGGCCCAGCGATGCGTTGTGCCATGGCCGCTGGCGGCCTTGCGTGGTCTCGGCCACTTCGCCGCGCACCCGCGTCAGCGCGCTCTGGATCTCGACGCCGGGTTCGGTCAGGTGCCTGGCGAGCGCGGTCGAGTAGGGGCTGTCGACGCCGTTGCCGTCAAAGGCGATGGCGCCCGGGTCGGTGGCATAGGCAATCAGGATGCCGCCGGTGCCGACGCCCTCTGATTTAGGGTCGATCGGCGCCAGGCCGGTGCCCAGCGCGGTGGAGCGGGTCTTCGGCATCGCGACCGCCAGCGTCCGTGCCAGCGGATTGTCGCGGCAGGCATCGAGGATGATGACGCCGACCGCCGGGTCGGGCGGCAGTGCGGCCATGAAGTCGTCGATCTGGACGGTGCGGGTCTTGAGATAGGCAGGTGACGTCAGTTGGGCGTCGACCGGGATCAAAAAGTTCTTGCCGTCCACCTGCATGCCGTGGCCGGCATAGAAAATGACGGCGAGGTCGGCATCGTAGGACTGCTCGGTGAATTTGCTGATCAGGCTGTGCATGCCGGCATTGTCCTGGTCGACGCCCTCGATCACCTCGAAGCCGGCATTGCGCAGCGTCGATGCGATGAGATGCGCGTCATTGGCCGGATTGGGCAATTCGACGGCATGGACGTATTTGCTGTTGCCGATGACCAGCGCGACGCGTTTGACGCCACCGGCATCCGGCGCCGCCGCCTGGACGGTGCCAAGCGCGGTCAGCATTAACAGAAAAAATCCGCTCAAAAGAACGGCAAACGCTTTCATGGGATCGGCCCTCCGCCCCAATGGGGCGCGTTATTGATGGCTGCGCATGCTAAATTTCACCAGCGACTGTATCGCTTCTGCCAAAATGGCTGTTGGGCGTATGTGATCCCAGCCACAGTTTTGGTTCACAAGGACCCAAAAACCTTCCCAAATATCCGCAAACATACCATTCGCCGGCCTCAGAACCAATCGGCTTGGCGAAAGCCGGGGCGAACTGCCAGCTCTAGCCCGGCTCAAGAGTATTTTGGATCGAGCCGACCAGTGCCGTTATCGCCTGCTTGTATTTTTCGAACTCCGGCGATGTCTGGCGGACTTCCGTCGTCGTCTGCTGGCCCGCATCGGTGGTGGTGGGCGTCGGCAATTTGCGGCCCATCTTCCGTTCCGCCCAGTCGACGACGTAGCTGGCGGTCTTGCCGGCAAGAAACGGGTTGGCCTGGATAACGGACGAGCCGAGCACGGCGCTCAACTGCGCCGATCCCGGCGACGCCAGCACCTGATGGGCGCCTTCCATACCGAGGAAATGGCAGAGATAGAGCCGGCCGGCGGTGATCTGGTGGCCACGCGCCTTGAGATAGGCTTCGCCCTCGCGCGCCAGATTGCGCACCATCTCACGCGAGATGGTGGCGTCGTAGCGCAAAGCGAGCAGGTCTGCGGTCGACAGCGAGCGCGCCAGTTCGGGACGATAGGTGTTCATCATCCGGATCCAGGTCTTGGATATGAACTGGCCGGCGCCTGTCGCCGAAGACAGCGGGTTCTTGGCCCGCGCGCTACCGCCCGATTCGACGTGGACGATACGGTCGGTCAGGGTTTCGACGGCGGGATCGCTGGAAGTGACGGCGATTGCAGCGGTCACTGTTCCGAGCGGATCGATCGCCTGACCGCTTTGATAGAGTTCGAAATGCAAATGTGGCCCGGTCGACAGGCCGGTGGTGCCGATATAGCCGATGATGTCGCCGGCCTTCACCTTGGTGCCGACACCGCTGGCGATGGCGAATTTCGACATATGCGCGTAGCGCGTCTCGCGGCCGCCGCCATGGGCGATCTTGACCACATTGCCGTAGCCGCCGCCGTCGCCCTGGAAGATGATCTCGCCGTCGAAGGCTGCGGCGATCGGGGTCCCCACGGGTGCTGCCCAGTCGACGCCTTTGTGGATGCGAACAACGCCCAGGATCGGATGCTTGCGTGGCCCGAAGGTCGACGTCATGACACCGTTGACCGGCGTCACCATGCCGTTGGCCACCGTCAGCGAGCGCACCTGGTCGTCGCCCGAGACGCAGGAAAACTGGCCGTCGCTCTGCTGGAAAACGAAACAATCCAAGCTCTTTTGCGTGCCTTGGATACCGACATAGAGTACCCGTCCGTCGGTCTCGTTCTTGCCGCGCGGCGTCTGCGAATAGATCAGCACAAGACGCTGGTCCTCGCTGGCGAAAGCATCCAGATCCTGTCCCCGCGACAGATACATGATGGCTTCGCCGATGATGCCGCTCGGCACATTGTTGCGGGCCGCCGTCGAATAGATCGCGTCGAGCAGGCGGTATTGCCGTTTCTGCGTGCCTTCGGTCTCGGCGCCCGAATAATTGAACAGGTCCTCGCGCACCCACGGGTCGACGCCCGACACGAAGGCACCGGCCGCGTTGCGTGTCAGCGTGCCGACAAAGACGTTCCTGGCGTAGATCGAGACCTGCATCAGCGACATCGTCGTGGTCTCGCGCGTCGGCCTAAAGCCGCGCATCGCCACGACATAACCAGGCTGCAGGCCGTCCTTGTCGAACAGCGCCTTCAGCGCCTCGCCGGCAAGCTTTGCGTCGTCGGCGGAAAAATGCGCATCGAGCGCCACGCTGTCCAGGCTGCGGTCGTTGAGGATTTTCACGAAAATGTCCTGGGTCGCCTCGAAGCGCTGGTATTCCGAGCTGACGTTGGCAACGCTGGTGTTGTTTTCGACCGGTGTCTTCTGAAAGGCGGGGAGTGCTGCTTCGCCCTCATCGATGGTCTCGCCCCAGCCGGCCTCGGGGTCATCGGCCGCCGCCGATGCACCCGGAGCGACCTGCGGGTCAGGAGCTGGGCCGGAGGCCGCCGGAGCCCCGTCCGCGCCGGGCGATGGTTGAAGATCGTTCTGCAGGTCATTCTGCGGATCGCTGGGTTCGGCGGGTGGCGCGACCGCGGTCTTCCGCTGCGCCTGAAAGAAAGCGAAATCCTCTTGCGTCGAGGGGATCGTCGTCATGAATTTTTCGCTGGCGCTCAGCATCACGTCGGAGAGAACCATGATCTGAGGGGAGATGCCGGCCTGGTCGAGCTCCGCCGGGCGCGGCATCCCGCGGCTCTTGGCAGCGCCCGCCTCCGGCGCCAGTGTGATCCACATCGGGTCGCCGGCAAGGTCGATGATGGCCGGCACGTAGACCGATGCGTCGGCCGGCACGTCGTCCGAGCCTTCGACGGCGTGCAGTTCCTCGTCTTCGTCGCCGAACGACCAGTAGTCGGCGGTAAGATAAAAGCCGGTGGCAATCGCGGCGAGGACGATTGTCGCGACTTCTCCGGCCTCGTGCCCGCCCATGCCGTCGGCCACCACCCAGAGGCCGATCCGCGGCTCGACCAGGAAGCTGTCCTCATTGTGGTCACGCACGCAGCCCTTGTGGCTCACGCCGTAGCTCTCAAAGGCGGCATCGTTCACTTGCCTACGCTCCGCAACGCCTTGGCTGACGTGCCTGGCCAGTCTGCCACAGCCCCATTCATTAGAGTATCGAAATCTAAGCCGCTGATGACGGACGGTGTGGTGCCGCCGCTGTCTCTGCGTCCTGCAATCTTTGGTCCTGCCATGCAATTCCCCATCAGAAAGCCTTCGGACAGCTGAAGGCGGAAAGCGCCGGCAGCGTGAATGGGTTGCCGTCCTCCCCGGTCTTGATCGTGTAGGCGACATCCCGTCCGCCGATGACGAAATGCGCTTCGAGACTGTCGCCATTGGCGGTGACCTGTCCCTTGTCCAGCAATCGTTTCAACGCCCAGGGGCCGTCGAATTTGATTGCGGACTCACGGCCGGGCAGCTCCGGCGTCAGGCTGAGACTGGCCGAACCGGTCTTGCCCGGCCACGGAATCAGGCCCGGCGTGTTGCCGGCCTGGGTGGCCTGCAACACCTGGCCGTCGATATTGAGCAGCGCCATGTCGGCATCGCCATGCAGCGACAGCGGCGTGAAGGTGATGTTGATCGACGGCGCCGGCCCGCCGAGCGGAAAGAAAGCCGCGCGGATTTGTGCCGCGAGCTGAAAGTTCTTCAGCGTCGATTTCGCCAGATTGCGGCCGAACCTGGTGTCCTGTTTCCAGTCCCAGTCCTGGCCGCTCATGTCGACCAGCGACGCCAGGTTCTGCGCGAAAAACCGGTCGAGAACCCCGCCCGGAGAAAACAATCTCGCAAAATCCGCCATGGCGACATCGTCGGTGCCGGCGGGGGCGAATGGAAAGCGCCCGGCAATCACCTCTTCGCACGGACGGCCAACGGTCTCTTCCAGCATCTCGTTGAGATGCGTGGTCGATGTTTCGGCGACGGTGCCCTCGAAATCGTCCGCCGCCGCGCTCACCATCCTGGCCAGCGCCTTCGGCAGCCGCGAGGCATTGGCGCGCAGCGTCGAGATCTGCAGCTGCAGATTGGCGTTGGCCTGGTCGGTCTGCGCGGGGACATCGGCCGCCAGCCGCACGCTTTGGTAGATTTCGCGGAAATTCTGGGTCAGAGCGTCGAGCGGCCGCTGCCCCGGCGCCCCGGCCACCAAAGCCTGGAAAGACCGGAACTGGGCTTCGATGTTGGCGCCGGGATCCTGGTTCTGGGTGCTGACAAAGGCGGTCCCGGCCCTGCTCTGCGATTTGCGCGCCGCAATCTCGATGCCGATGCGGGCGAGGCCCTTGGCGCGCGCGGCGATTTCCTGGTCGCTGTCTTGAGACGGCGCAGCCGGATTGCGCTCTTGCGTCAAAGCTGTTTCGCGCGCGATCGCCTCGAACAGCTGCATCAGCGGCGAACTCGGTGATCCCGCTGCGGACAGCGCCAGATATTGCGGTTTGTCGGCGGCCATTGCCTTGAACTTCAACCTGTCGAGCACCTCGTTCCACGCCGCCGCAAAGCCCTTGCCATAGCGATCGAGCAGCTCCGGGCCGAGCTTGAGCAGTTCCTGGTCGAAACCGCCTTGCTCGCCGCTCGAGCCGATCACCCATTGATCGTCGACCAGCGCCTGCGCGCTCCTGGCAAGTTGCGCCAGATAGAAGTCGAAGCCGGCATGGGTGTAGAGACCGGGGACGCGAAGGCCGGCGAGATCGTTTCCGTCATTGCGCTCGAACAGCATCGGCGCCTCCGCGCCGGCTTGCGATGACACCGAAAAATCGTCCAGCGCCGCCGCATAGGTGGCCGACTGGATGAGCGCGGTGGCGCGATCGGCAAGGCTCATGCGGCCGAGCGAGCGCTGGGCGGATTCGACCAGCGCGCGGTTGAGTTCGAACGAGGGATCCTGGTCATCGTCGAGGGCCAGCATGGCGCGCAAATGCTTCTCCAGTTGCGCGCGGCCGTCGCGATTGTGGGCGCCGGGATAGCGGTTCTGTTCCCAGTCCCGCTTCAGCCAGGTGACGACCAGCTCGTCATCCACTTTCGGCGCCTTGCCGCCCAGCATCAGGTAAATCTTCAACGGCTCGTACAGCGCCATCGGATCGGCCATCCTGGCCTCGATCGTGCGTTCGAGCTGGAACAGCAGGCGCGAGCGGAACATCCGCTCCAGCCCCTGCCGGTAGGCGGTCTCGGAGGCCGAAAGGATACGCTCACGCTGGCTGAGGCCGAACGTCGCCGTGGCCGGGGTGGGCTGGTCTCTCGTATCGTAGCCGGCCGGCAGGCCGCGCAGCGCATCGAGCGCGCCGATGACGGTTTCGAGGTCGGCATCCAACACCGTCGTGCTGGCCAGCAGCGGCGCGGCTGTCGCGCGGTATTGGCCTGCCGCCTGGCCGGTCGCGGCGACCAGCGATTTGTTGGTCGTAAAGCTCAGGCCGAGAACGCCAAGCGCGGCGATCGCTATGGCCGCGATCGCTGTCAGGCCGGCGTAGCGGGCGATCGCAACGCGCCTGTCGGCCGCCCTGTCATAGGACACCCAGCCGGACTCGGCGAAAATGACGCGGCTCAACAGATCGTGCAGGAAGAAGCTTTTGCCGGTGCCGGAAAGATGCGCCTGGGCATTCCTGCCGAAACTGCGGCCTATGCTGCCCAGCAACTGGTCGATCGGCGTGCCTTCCTGCGTGCCGGAAGAAAAATACAGGCCGCGCAGGGGGGCGTTCAGCTGCTTGCGCGTCGGCTCGAAAACGCCCTCGAGGAAATTCACGATCCGGCCTTTCAGCGCACCGAGCTGCGCGGCGAAGCCGAAAATGGCGATGCGCGCGACCGGATCGGTCTCCGCCTGCAGCCGCTCGCTCATCTCTTCGGTCAGGCGCTTCACCAGCGCGTCGAATTCGGCTGGCGCTTCTGCGACCATGTTCAGGCCGCGCTCGGCGGTCTGGAAGGTCGCGCCCCACACCTTGCGCCGGCGTGCTTCGTCGAAACCGCCGAAATATTCCATGAATCCGGAGACCAGGTCGGCCTTGGTGAACAGCACGTAGACGGGAAAGCGGACCTTCAGGACCTCGTGGATTTCCTGCAGGCGGCTGCGGATCTCGGCGACACGGGCCGCCTGCTCTCCGTCCGCCATCAGATCGGCAAGGCTGATCGCCAGGATGACGCCATTGATCGGCTGACGCGTCCGGTGCCGCTTGAGCAGCGACAGGAACGCCAGCCAGCTTTTGCTGTCGGTCCGTGCATGGGAATCCTGCGTCGTGTAGCGCCCGGCCGTGTCGATCAGCACCGCCTCGTCGGTGAACCACCAGTCGCAATTGCGCGTACCGCCGACACCCGCCACCGGCTGCGCCTGGCCCGACCCGGCAAGCGGAAAGTTCAGGCCGGAATTGACCAGCGCGGTGGTCTTGCCGGCGCCCGGCGGGCCGATGACGATGTACCAGGGGACGTCGTAGAGGAAGTTGCGCTTGCCGCTCGACTGCCTGAGCGTCGCGACTGCTTCGTTCATGCGAGCTTCCAGCACCTTTGCATCGCTGCCGTCATCCTCGGCGCTGGCCATGGCGGCCTCCAGCGCCTTCTGCGCCTTGCGCCTGCGCCAGAACCGGATTGCATAGATGATCGCCACCGTTCCGACGACGATGCCGATGATCGCTGCCCGCAGCCAGATGGGATCCAACGGCCGGGCGCCGGCAAAGCGGATTAACGGGCCGGCGTACCAGACCGCGGCGGCAAAGCCGGCGAGCGCGAGCGCGCTGAAGATGCGCAGCAGCCAGCCGGTCACAGCATCTCCTCCCGCGGGATCATTACATCGACACGGCGGTTTTTGGCGCGGCCGTCCGGCGTTGCATTGTCGGCGATGGGCTCGTCCTCGCCCTTGCCCTCGACCTTTGTCCGCGACGGATCGCTGAAATGCGCTGCGATCATCTTTTCCACCGACTGGGCACGTGCGACGGAGAGGTCGAAATTCGATTTGAAGGCGCTGGTCTTCTTCGGTTTGACGTTGTCGGTGTGGCCGACGATCCGGATCGGCCCGCGCTCCGCGTCGAGAGCCGCCGCGATGCTGGCGGCCACCGGCTCGAACTCCGGCTTGACCTCGGCTCGTCCCGACTGGAACAGCAGGGCGTTGCTGATTTCCACGATGATGAAATCACCCTTGGTGCCGACGCTGACGCCGCCGCCTTCGATCTCCTTGGCCAAGGCAGTGCGGATGCGATCGACCTGCGCAATCGTCGTTGGCGCTGCGACGACTTTCACCTCCTCGGTCAGCGGCACGAAACCGGTGCGCTCGATGGTGACCGGCGTCGCCGGATTGAGCGCCAGCAACTCGCCGGCAACAGCCTCGCCATCATTGGTGATGAGCACGCGCAGCGTGAAAAAGGCTGCGGTCAAAACTGCCGCGGTTGCAGCGGCTATGGCCCAGAGCGGAACCCGCCTGGAGCCTTGCGCCGATGTGACCGACAAGCCTTGCCAGCGCGGCGAAATGTCGTCGTCACCGAGGACGCGGAAATAGGCTGATGTCTCGTAGGCGTCGCGGCGGACCCGTTCGAGGCTCTCGCGCGGCTGGCCGCGATACTGGCCTTCGAAGCCAAGCGACAGGCAGACATGCATCAGCTCGATGAGATTGCGATGAGGTTCCGGCGTCGCCAGCACCGTGTTCAGCGCCTGGAAAAAACCGGCGCCGGTGGGTTTGACCTGGAAGAAGCGCTGCAGCATGGCGTGCTGCGCCCACGCATCCCGGCTGGAACCGGGCAGATTGGCGACGATATCGTCGGCGGTTTCGCAAAGCACATAGCTGGCGATGCGCGCATCCTCTTCCGAGGTATCGGTCCTGGCGATCTTGCGGTCGAAATCCTCGATCAGGCCGGCGACATGCTGCGCCAGCGGCTCGGCCGGTCTTTCGACAGCCATCAGCCGCAGATGCCCAAGCAGTATCAGCAAGGGCGCCGCGGCAGCGACGATCGGGTTGGCCGCGCCATAATCGACGGCATCGCTGGCGCCGTGCAGCGCATCCCATGGCGTTTTCCCCGCCGTCCCGGCTGAGCCGTGAACGGGCGGATCGGCCGGCGCGTTGGCGAAGGGCGTTCCCTGATAGATCACCGTCCCCGTGACGTCGGACGGCGGCTGGCGGCCGGCGTTGGGATCGAAAACCGTGGGTTCCGGGACGCTGGCAGGGGCGATCACCGTACTGCCGGGGGCCGGCGCATCGCGGGCGAGAACCGTCTTTTGCTTGCGGCCGGGATTGGGGCGGCTGGGGCGGATGACGGTTTTGCCGGTCGGATCGAAAGGATCATCCTTCGAGCTCATCGCCGATCCCTGCCTCTACGCCCGCGCGCCGCGACGCACAGCGCCATGTCCGCGCAAACGCGGACCGCAGGACGCTATCTCGCCGTGACATGACATGTGCCGCAGACCCCCGAGGTCGACCAACCGTACCCGCGTGCTCAATCGTCGTATGTGATCGTAGTCTCAGAAGGTTGCGATGGAAACCCGGCGCAATTTTGGTGGCCGGCCCGTGCTCGGGTCGCCTTCACGGTGTCTTCAGCGGTGCGCGGGCTTAGCCCTTGCCGGTCTTCTGTTTGGCGGCCTTGGCATAGGCTTCACTGAAATAGGTGAGGAATATGTCCAGCATGCCGTTCTCGTGCGCTTCCTCCTTGGCCCGCCAGGTCGCGACCAGCGCGTCCCAGGCGCGCGTCTTCTTCGAGGCAAAGGAGGATGGCGGCAGTTTTTTCGCAATCGCCTCGGGCGACAGATCGTCAAGCAACCGCGACAGCGCTGCCTGCATGGCGGCGAAGGTGGCGAATTCATGTGTTTTGAGGTCGTGGAAAGCGTCTTCGATGCTGTGCCTGGCATCGAGATAGCCGGCCCTGCGCCGCGCGAACATGATGTCGAGGATTTCGTCTGTCCCGGGCACGAACTTCAGCGGATTGTTGTCGGCGGAATTGATCATGGTCCGGTCGCTGGTCTTGGCCAGGACTTTTGCAGCGGCGCGCGCCTTCAACAGCAACACCAGCTCGTCGACGACGATGCGCAGCACCGCGCCGATCTCGCCGGCT
Source organism: Mesorhizobium sp. M0001 (assembly GCF_040324255.1). NCBI lineage: Bacteria > Pseudomonadati > Pseudomonadota > Alphaproteobacteria > Hyphomicrobiales > Phyllobacteriaceae > Mesorhizobium > Mesorhizobium sp. M0001. Next base: position 69,655 of record NZ_JAMYVS010000010.1, on the reverse strand, counting down.
ACCTCCTGCGGTTGGCGCAGCAAAAGCACCTCTGGCGGAATGCCGGCGCCGGCGGCAATCGCGCGCAGGATCTCGTCGGCTTGCTGCGGCCGGCTGGAGACCGAAGCGGGTGGCGCGGTCGGTGACCGTGGCGATGCGACATGGTCTGGAAAGGATCCGGCAACTGGCATCTGCCGTTGCGTCGAACCATGGCCACCGAAGGCTGGGTTCCCGTCATCGATCGACACCGAGACGATATAGCGGCCGATCCGGAGCCGGTCACCTTGCGCCAACCGATGCGGGCCGGTCAGGCGCTGGCTCGACCCGTTGACGAATGTGCCGTTGCGCGAGACGTCGTGGAGAAAAAAGGCGCCGCCTTCGTAGCGGATTTCGCAATGTCGGCCGGAGATGAACTTGTCCGGATCGGGCAAGGTCCAGGCGCAGTTCTCCCGCCCGATCTCGAAGCCGCGGTCGCGCGATGCGTAGCCGGGCGGCAGCCCGGCAGGCAGGACATCGACATTGCTGATCTGCAGACTGATGAACATGCGCTATGGACCGTCGACCGCTGCCGTTTCCATTGATCCGATGTGCCACAGTCTAGCAGCTTGCGGGCACAGCGGGAGAGCGGCGTTTCACACTGGCGAAAGCGGCGCAAACAGCAACGGCCTGCCGCTTGTCCTCTTTGGTCTGCCATAGAACATGTGGTAGGCTCAACATGGCTTGGGTGGCAAGTTGCGAAATATCCCTGAACGTGAGGTCGTTAACACAAGAAGGGCTTCGAACCTGCCACACTAGCGCTCAGGAGGGGCACGACCCATGCCGAGTGAACAACGCGCCGCGCTTGTGCAGACGCCGGTCGGCGCCGAACTGTTGACTTTCACGCATCTCGTCGGCCGCGACGAGATCAGCCGCTGCCTTGCCTACACCGTTGGATTTGTTTCGACCAATGCCGATATCGACCCGCTGAAGATGCTGGGCGGCGCCGTTTCGATCGAAGGCGAGGCCGACCCCAAGCGCTGGTTCAGCGGCCTCATCGCCGAGTTTCGCCTTACCCGCATCGAAGATCGGCTGGCTCACTATGAGGCGGTCGTCAGGCCGTGGCTGTGGTTCCTCGGCAATACCACCGACTGCCGCATTTTCCAGGACAAGACCGCCGTCGAGATCGTGGAGGAGATTTTCTCCAAATATGGCGGCATCGCCAAGTTCGAGAAGCGCTTGCAAGGCTCCTATCCGCCGCGCGAATATTGCGTGCAGTACGACGAGAGCGACCTCGATTTCGTGCAGCGGCTGCTCGAGCATGAAGGCATAATGTACTTCTTCGAGCATGCCGAGGGTGAGCACACACTGATCCTGGCCGACGCCATGAGCAAGCTCAAGCCGGCGCCGGGCTATGAGACGGTGCTATATCAGTTCGAAGGGCAGGGCTCGCGCCGCGACGTCGAATACATCACCGACTGGATTCCAGGCAGCGCGGTGCGCCCCGGCGCCTATGCCCACACCGATTATGACTTCGAAAAACCCGCCGCCGATTTGATGGCGAAGTCGGCGCAGCCCTTCGGCCACAAGCAGGCTGCCGGCGAGAACTATCGCCACCCCGGCGCGCATCTGGAAGTCGGCCGCGGCGACAGCCTGGCGGCGATCAGGCGCGAAGAAATCCAGGCGCCGCATATGCGCATTGCCGCCGTCGGCACCGTGCGCGGCCTGTTCTCCGGCTGCACCTTCAAGCTCGACGGCTTTCCGCGCAAAGACCAGAACAAGGAGTATCTGGTCGTCAGCGCCGAATACCGGCTGTTCGATCCGGGCTACCGCGCCGGCGTCGACACCGATGGCGAGAATTTCAAGGTCGTGCTCGGCGTGGCGCCGACTTCAGTCGCCTATCGGCCACCGCGCATCACGACGCGGCCGATCATGCGCGGGCCACAGACGGCGACGGTCGTCGGTCCGTCCGGCGAGGAAATCTTCACCGACAAATATGCCAGGGTGAAGGTGCAGTTCCACTGGGACCGCCTGGGCAAGAAGGACCAGAAGAGCTCGTGCTTCGTGCGCGTGTCGCAGACCTGGGCCGGCAGCGGCTGGGGCTTCATCCAGATTCCCCGCATCGGCCAGGAAGTGATCGTCGATTTCATCGAAGGCAATCCGGATCTGCCGATCATCACCGGCCGGGTCTACAACGCCTCGCAGATGCCGCCCTACGGGCTGCCCGGCAACGCCACGCAGTCGGGCTGGAAATCCAACTCGTCGAAGGGCGGTGGCGGCTACAACGAGCTGATGTTCGAGGACAAGGCCGGCTCCGAACTGGTCAATTTCCAGGCGCAGAAGGACCATCACCTTCTGATCAAGAATGATCGCCAGAAGCTGGTCCAGCACGACCAGTCCGACCGCATAGACCACGACGCCAAGCACTCCGTCGGTCACAACCTCGACGAGGACGTCGGCAACAACAAGACGGTCAAGGTCGGCGTCGACCAGACGACCAATATCGGGTCGAACGACACTGAGACGGTGGGCAAGAACCGCTCACTGACGGTGGGGGTCGATGAGACGATCAACATCGGCTCGAACTCCACGGAGACCATAGGTGCCAACCACACCCAGACGGTTGCAATCGTCCAGACGGTGACCGTTGGCGCGGCCCGGGTCGATTCGGTCGGAGCATCCGAGACCCGAACTGTGGGCGGTCCGCAGACGAACACGATCGGTGCGACGCGGTCGGTCACCGTAGGTGCTGCGCAGAGCCACGATATCGGCGCGGCTGATAGCTGGAACATCGCGGCGGCGCAAAGCGTCAATGTTGGCGCCGATCAGAGTTTCACCATCGGCGGGGCACAGTCGTCGCAGATCGGCAAGGGCAGGTCGGCAAAAATCGCTGCGGACGACGCAACCGATGTCGGCGGCGGGCACGCGCTCAAGGTCGGCAAAGGCAGCGGAATCCAGATAGCCGAGGACAGTGTGATCAAGGTCGGCAAGAATCTGATGATCGAGGCGGCCGACTCGATCACGCTCAAATGCGGTTCGGCCTCGATCACGATGAAAAAGGATGGCACCATTGTCGCTGATGGGAAGGATATTACCCTCAAGGGCAGCGGCAAGATCACCGTCAAGGCCGACGGCGAGGTGATCGTCAAGGGCAGCACGATCAACAACAATTGAGGGCATCATCATGGAAGTGCTGGAGCGTATCGACGGCGTCGTGATCGGCCTGCTGATCGGCTTCCAAGGCGGGGCGCCGCTGGTTGTCTTCGTCGGCAATCCGCGCGAGACCGCGATAGCGGCGCGCAGCCTGACGGAGCTGGACGTTTCGGCCGTCGGATCCGAACTGGCTTTGCTCTTCGAGGGCGGCGACCCGGCGCGGCCGCTGGTGGTCGGGCGCATCGTCGATCCTGCGCCCCGCGGCAGGAGCCTCGAAGTCGTCCGCGACGGCGAACGTGTCGTCATCAACGGCGATGAGCGCATTGAACTGCGCTGCGGCCTGGCATCGATCATTCTGGAGAAGAATGGACGCGTGACCATTCGTGGCACCCAGTTGACCAGCCAGGCCAGTGGCACCAACCGCATCCGCGGCGGGGCCGTGCATCTTAACTGAGGCATTGCCGATGCACAGCATCGCGACCATTGCGGCGATCGTGGACCAACACGCCGAGGACGCGGCGTTCCTGTGGCTTCGACGTCGTCTGGAGATCGACGGTCCAATCCTCGACGAGACCGATATCGGCCGCATCGACCAGCGTCTCGAAGCCAATCTCGAAGGGCTCATGGCAGCCGGCAAGGCCGGTTGGGAAGCTGCTCAAGCGCGCTTCGCCGACTACGCCGAACCGGGCGAGATTTTCGTGCTTGGCACTCTGGCAATGCGTTGGAGCGATGCCAAATTGGTGACCTCTGCAATCGACGCGGGCGCAAGCCTAGGTGACGCCGGCATATCGAGCCTGTCTGCCGCGATCGCGCGCACGCCGGGCGAAAACCTGCGCCCGTTCGTGGCGCAGTGGCTGGACACGCGCGACGCGCGGCTGCGCTGTCTTGGGCTATCTGCGCTCTGGCATCATCGCGTCGATCCGGGACAGCGCCTGCATGATCTGGCCAGCCATTCCAATGCGAACGTGCGTTGGCGCGCCGTCCGGCTCGCCGGCGTGCTCAGGCGGCGCGACCTGCTTCCGGAAGTCCTGGCTGGGCTTGACGGCGAGACAACGAAAGAACGTCTTGCGGCCGCCTTCGCTGCTTGCCTGCTTGGCGAGGCTCGGTCCGCGCACTCGGTGATCGACAAGATCGTGCTGACGGAGACGGACCATGCGCAGGCGGCGATCGAGTTGCGCCTGCTGACGACGCCGCCGAAGGCCGGCAAGGCCTGGCTGCAATCACGTCTCGGACAGCCTGTCTTGCGCATCGCGGCCACGGCATCGATCGGGCTGCTCGGCGACCAAGCGGTGGTGCCGTGGCTGATCGAGAAGATGCGCGAGCCGGAACTGGCATCCGCAGCGGGTGCAGCACTTCGCGATCTGTTCGAGGTGGACTTCGGCGACACCGACCTTTTCGTTGCCGATCCAGCTGTTCTTGGCGAGGGCTTTGCCCAACTCGACGACAGCTCGCTGCCGGCCGCCGATCGCGTCGAAGCATGGTGGGACGAAGGGCGCGGCGGGCGCAACCATCGTCTGTTCCGTTCGATGCGCAGGCTCAGGGTGGATGCGTTGCGCGCGGCAATCGCCACGCCCGAGGCGCCGCTGGCAGACTGGCGCAGGACACGCAAGTTCCCGGCGTGGATGTGATCGCTTTCGCCGAGGGAAGGCTTGTCCCTCCGTTCAGCGTTGGCGGAGGTCGGTAAGCGCGATCGCCGACCGGTTGCCACCCTCGGATGCAAGCTCGCAGGCTGCGACGCGGCCCGGCGCGTAACCGCTTATAAAACTGTCGGCCGCCAGCATCAGAACAAGTGCCGCACTAGCGGCTCCAATGTCGCCGACCGTCATCGCAGGGTAGGCTGTCGGGAATATCTCGCGGTGCGTGCGGTAGAAGCGCGAGCGACCGACCAGTTGTTCGAGCCCGCTGTACCGTTCCCCGTTTCCATTGCTGACAAGGAACTCGATATCGGGTTCCTTGGGTCCGGACCCGCTGAAGGCAGCAAGCAGCGAAGCCACCATCGCACGGCCTTGACTCTGGCGTTCGGAAAGAACGCTGTCGATCTCTTGAGCCAGGCCCGCCCCGCAAATCATTGCAGCCGGCCCGCTCCCCGGCGCTCGCGTCAGGCGCACGAAGACAGCGCCCTCGCCAGGGACTGCCCCTTGAGCATTGTTTTCGGATTTCAGACGATTGGCTCGCATCAAGCGCGCAATGTCGGTCCCGTTGACGAGGCTGTCCACACCACCCAGCAGCACCTGCGCGACGGTCCCGGATTCTAGCATGTCGCCGGCATAGTCGAGCAGTCCGGCGCTGGCTGCGGCACCGCCGTCAAATACGCGCGAGCCGGCATTGAAGCGCAGGCCGCATCGCTCGAAAATGGCATTCAAAAGGCGCCCCCGCTCGACCTCTTCATACGCCGGATGGTCGCGGAAACTCTCCGGCAGCGCGAGCAGAACAGCGGTGTGGTCCGGCGTTGCCTTGTTGTCGAGCATCGCCTCCTTGAGAGCGCGGGCGCCCATGCTGGCGAGCCATACCCCGTCATTGCGTCGCAGGCCCGCCTTGGCTGGAATGCGTGCCACGATCTGTGTGGTGGGAAACGGCTCTGAAAGAGGCACCTCCTGAAATGCTGACAGGTTGGCGCGAATGGCTGAGATGGTCTGGCGCGCGTTCAATCCAGCAGGCGTGACGGCGCCACCAACCGAGATGTAGAGCGGCCGCTTCACGGCTGCCACGCCGAGCGATCGCGCAGGGCCCCGTCGCCGCCGAGAAGATTGAGATAGAGTTTTCGCTTGCGGCGCGCATTGATCCAAACAGGAGAAATGTGGCCGAAGGCGATTTCCCGCAGCGCCGGCACGTTGCGCCGGATTACCACTGCCAAACGAGCCTTAAGGGTCACGCGCTTCAAGTCAGGCTCGATGAGCACGGTGTCAGGCTTGAACGCGTTTTCTTCTACACGATCGTCATAAATGAGCCGAAGCGGGGCCGTGATGCGCGGCAGGCGGAAATCCCATCTGCCCGAAGCCGTCATGCCGATCACCGTGATATCCTCGCCGTTGCCGATGCCGGCCATCTGCTGATCGGCTGGGGCGCACATATAATGCCGCGTGTCGAAGTCTTTGGGAGCGAGCGGCCATTGGGATTCGAGCCAAGCCTTGTCGTAGGTTCCGGCGAAAGCCAGGCGCGGTTGCCAGCCCCGGCCAATCGTCCCGAATCCCGCCGGCCTCAGGGATTCCCCAGGTCGGGCTTGCGCTTCGCCCGGATACATGACGTTGGGCGCCTCGGTTCTGACCGCAGGATCTGCAGACCGGGCGTTATGGTACCCCACGCCGACTGGATTGCGCTGGTCCGTGCGCAAGTCTTCCAAAGTGCCGCCATAGGTGCGTTCATAGACGATCGGCATGGTCCGGAAAGGCGCCGGTGCGCTGTAGCCGCCGGAGTCGTAGATCCGGTCCCCGACGACCTGCAATACCTTGCGGATCGAGTTACCGACACGCAGGCCAACCTGCATCTCGCGTACCGGCCTTCCATCCGGCGCGTGCGCGACGCCATTCACGATCACCTCGGCGCCAGGCTTGACGGGCGCGATGTCCGCTTCGTAGCGGGTCGATGAAAGGGCCGGATCGCCAAAAGGCTCATCGCCAAAGATCACCGGCACCTGTTCGGCCGCTGGCTGGAATTCCTTTCCTTCATCCGTCGCCGTGAAACTTGCCGACAGCATGACAATCAGAGTTTCTTGGCCGTCAGCATTCAATTGGACGTGCGTCGCGGCGGCGAAGGGTGTCCTGTTTTCCAGCCAGACATCGAAGGCCATCGTTCAGCACCACCGGCCGTTTTCATCAAGCCCGATCGGCCAATAGGGCATGGCCGTCAGCAGTTCTACATATTCCTTGTTGCCTTCATCGACGACCCATTGCAGCAGGAACACCTCAGGCGCGAGGCGGTCGGCCGCGGGCAGCGTTTCCCCCATCGCAACGCATCGCAGCCAGTATTCCCGCACGAGCCACACCACCGCCGGATGATTCGCCGGGCCGGCCGCTGCATCATCCAGCTGGGCCGTGATCGCTTGATTGACGGTCAGGCCGCCATCGACCAGTTCGTCGAGGCCAGCTTCCCAGATCTCGGAAGCCACCTCGAACGTCTCCTGCAAGTCAGCGAGGTAGGCCTTGAACAGGGACCTATAGGCAGCAGAGGCCTCGCGGCGCGAAAGGCGGATTCCATGATCGGGACCGACAACGTCCTGGGGTGCGTTGAGAAGCCGGTTCAGGCCGAGTTCGACACTATGATCAATCCGCATTGCCATCTTCTTCTAGCCTCAGCACATTTCGAGAGATGGATCCTCGCCGATCGGGACATAGACGAAGTACTTGAAGTACTTGAATAGTTCCGTGTCGTATTCGGACATCATTTCGACCAGCAGCAGATTGGGCGGCACGGGACCGCTGGCGTCCGCTTCGTCGCCATCCTCACCCCAGTTCGATTCATCGTCCTCGTCGTCATCATCGGTCTGTCGGGCGTACCGTTCAAGGTTCAGGCCGTGAACCTTGAAGTAGTGCTTGCGGTAGATCGCCAGAATCCGTGGATGGGCCACCAGCCCGGCGGGCCAATGCAGATTGGCTATGTTCTCACCGGAGGCGTTCAGGCGCTGCTGCAGTGCGCCCCACCATTCCTCGATCGCCGGCATGACGGCGTGGAGCTCTGCGGTCCACGCATCGATTATCGCCGTATAGTCAGCGTCGAGATCGGCAAAACCCGTTGCACTCATCGCCTAGATCCCCCGAGCGTTCATGAACTTCCTAATCGCCTTGTTGTCCACCTTCGACTGCCGGCCCGGCTGGCTGTTGCTGTGGCTGGAGCAATGCGGCCTGACGTAAAGCGCTTTCATCGCATCCTTGAAGCCTTGTGGGACGATCTCTATATTGCATCCACCCGCGTACCACGCTGCCTTCTGCGTCGGCTGGTGATCGGCGATCAGCGGGGCTTCCTTCCCCGAAATTTGCCGGTTGACCTTCGCCTCCAGTCGCTTGATCGCGGTCTTGTTCTTGCCGGTCGTGCGTTTCTTCAACCTGTCAAGGTTACGTTTGCATTCCCAGCATGGCCGGTTCTGAACCTTGGCTTTCTGCGGGCCTGTTGGCTGGGTGTAATGATCGTCGTAGCAATAATCGGTCGTGCATTTCTTCTTCTCTTTCACCAGAAGAGCATTGCGGAAGTTGACCAAGGCGGCGGTATCGATGGTGTTCGGGAGTGGACTTGCCGTGTTCTGCTCCATGGTGTCGCCATGGCGGCAGACACCCTTACCCTCCACCTTGACGACGAACGACCAGAGCTTGAACACTCCCTTGCCCTTGATCTTGTGCGTTATGACCCCCGCGCCGAGGCCTTGGGTGGCCGGCTCGTTGCCGGTGCTGGTCGCAACCTCCGACGAGCTTTCGAGCGCGGTCGGATTGCCTTCGATCTTGACGCTCTTACTGCCTTTGGTGAGATCGCTGGAAGACAGCATGTTGACGTATGGAACCGGAACCGGGCCTGCCGGCGGGGAAGGCGGGCTCAAGCACACATCTCCCGGCGCCACGCCCTTGCCGCCGCTTCCTTTGTGGAAGAAGCCCATGCCTTCAGCAAAGACTGTGCTGCCCATCAGAGCTATTCCGTCTCAGGGCGCGGGGCGCGCATTTTCGGCAGGGCGTTGGCCGCCAGGTCGTGAATATCCGAGAACGCGAACTCATGCACCGACCAGTCGTCGAGCCAGAAGCCAATCCGGTTCGGATCGCCATGGCTGTTGCTGGGCGCGGCAAGGTTGGCCAAGCCTTCGGCTATCCAGGACTGCGTCCTCTGCAATTCGACCGCTTCATCAACGATTGACGCAACGCCGTCGAACCATGCATCGTCAGGTGCCGGTGTAGCCCCAATCCCGATGATCGCGAACGGATAGCGGCGTCCCACGCGGTCCTCGCTCATGCGCCATGCGCCGGCACAGGGCCGGTCGCCGAAAATGCCGCTCTTGACGATGAAGCGCCAAACACGCGAATCCAATTCCCCCTCGTCGGGCCTCTCACGCAACTCCATCGACATCCAGCGGTCCCAGCGGTCGATGAAGGTCCGCGGCAGGTTTACGGCGACGAAATCTCCGGTCGCCGGAATCTTGCCGAAGAAGCCGGTGTTCATATCTGCGGCGGACATGAGAATTTCTTGAACATCTGGAGGTTGTAGGGATTTTCCACGCTCGCCGCCTTGAGCTTGAAATCGGCGTACATGCCTTTCGTTCCGAGCCGCAGGCTGTAGACATCGGACAGCGACGTCCCGGTGAAGCGGCCGCCGCGCAGCATCCTCAGCCACGCCCAGCTTCCCGTCTCGTTGAGCATGATTTCGGGCGAGCCGTCGATCGGCTGGAAGGCGAGCGAGATGACGCCGGTGCCGTCCTTGCCGGGCCAGGTCATCGGTTGCGGTCGCGTCGCATTGTTGAAATAGACCAGGTTCTGGCCATCGAGGTTGAGCGTGACGCGGGTCACGTTGGGCGACAGGTCGGTCGGCTCGAGCGTGAAGGCCATCACCGGGCCCTGACCGCCGGGAAAGAGATCGTCGCGGATGCGCCGCGCCTGCTCGAAGGCGGCAAGTGCGGACGGGTCGAGGCCGAAATCGGCACGCCATTTCCAAGGCTGCGCCGAGGTGTCGACATAGCCGATCAGATGGTCGTTGATGAAGCCGTCGATCATCCCTGCCGGTCCGAACAGGCGGGCGAAGTCGCGCACGTTGACGTCGACGGCACTGTCCGGGCTGAACGGATAGCGGTCGTTGAGCGCGGCCTGGCAGAAGGGCAGGATGTCGGCGCGCCAGATGGCGTTGAGCTCGGAGGCCACGGCCTTCTGCGTCAACCCGCTGGTGTCGCCGGCAATGCCGCTCAGCCAGGTGTTGACCGGGTCGGGCAGGATTTGCGCCTGGCGGGCGACGGCGCCGGTCAGTTCGGCAAGCCCGCCCTGTTTCTTGATCGCGTCCTGCGGGTCGGGATTGGCGGTCACCGTCTGCAGCACGTTGGACAGCGCCGTCAGCGCGACGACCGCGGCATCGAGCGCCGGCGGCTGGCCGTCGACCTCGGCAATCGTGCTCTTGAGCGGCTTGAAGTGTTCGGCCACCAGCGTGCCGGTCAGGTCGACTTCGCTGGCCGATCCTGCGCGCGGCAACAGCTTGGCGCCGGTCTTGACGATCTTGCCCAGCTTGCCGAGTTTGCCCAGCAGTTTCGAGCCGCCCTTCGCCGCCGCCTTGTCGTCAGTCGCCGGCGCGTCGTCCGAGCGGGTGAGGTCGACCTCCTGGACCACCGCCGTCAACAGCCGCTTCAGCGCGGAATCGGCGCTGGAAAGGTCCTTCAGATTCTCGCTGGCAATGTTGAGGTCGCTCAGCGGCGCCAGCCGCATGTCGCGCAGGAAACTATCCCACTGCGCGATGTAATCGTCATAGTAGAGCTTCAGGATATCTTCCGACAGCGCCGACACCGAGGTCTCGGAATTTTCCGAGCAGCCGCCGGCAAACACGGCGCGGTCGAGTGCCGCCTGGGCGGCGACATCCTCGACCCGGTCGAGGATCGCATCGTGGAAGCCGTCATAGGTGAAGGCGCCTGATATGCCGACGCGCAGCGTCTTGTCGGAGCGTCGCGAAAACACCTTGGCGCCGTTCGGCCCGGCGAAATTGGCGGGGATCCATTCCTTCAATCCGGCCACCGCCGGATCGGCCAGCAATTGCTTGTAGGCCCGCGCCGGCAGCGAGATCGTGCAGACCGTTTTCAGCGCTTCGGCGACCAGCGCCTGGTCGGGCGCGATGTAGCTGTCGTCGACCGCCATGCGGCGGATCGCTGCCAGCTGGTGTTCTTCCGCATCGGCTGTCGGGAAGGGCGCGGCCGGCGCGAATTCGGGCAGGTCGTTCACCCACCAATTCTCGACGAAGTCGGAGTCCATCTGAGACAGGCCGGTCATCATGCGGTAGGTCTTGAGCGCCCCCAGCATGAAGTCCGGATCGCGGATCTGCCGCCACATGGTCGCTTCGAGCAACGCCACCATCCGCGGCTCCAGCACGTTGCGCAGAGCGTGGTCATAGGTGTCGGTCTGCGCCCGCATCATCTCGGCCGAAGCCGATGGTCCGAGCAGGTCCTGTGCCTTGTTCGGAGGCGCAGTCCTGGCATTGGCGACTTCGTCCATGGCGGTCAGGGCAACGTCCATAGCCGGCTGCAGCACCGAGGCGGGCGTCGCGGCGGTCGACGTCAGCGGCGCCTGCAGTGCTTCGAACTGGCCGGCTTGCGCGGCGATGGCGTTGCGGTTGTCGTAGTAGGACCAGGTGAACAGGCCGCCGGCGAGTATGGCCGCAGCCGCGCAGGCAGCGGCGGCACCGCGCCAGATCCAGCTGCGGCGGCGCTGCGCCAGCGGATCGAAGGTGCCGAGCCCGGCCTCCTTGAAGATCACCTCGGTCAAAAGGTTCTTGAGGAAGAAGCTGCGCTTCTCGAAGCGCTGCGCCGGCATCGTGCGTCGTGCCGGCAGCCCGAAGGAGGAGGCGAGCGCCGCGGTCAGCCGGTCGATCGGCGCGCCTTCCTGGGTGGCCGAGGTCAGATAGAGGCCGCGCAGCCAGGCTGCCTCCTCGTAGCGGCTCTCGCCGAACATCGCCTCGACCAGCACCTGGATCGGCTCGGACAGGCTTTGCAGCTGTGCGGGAAAGCGGAAGATCTCGGCCCGTTCGGCCAGCTTGTCCTCATCCTCCAGCCGTGGCACCAGCCGCTTTTCCAGCTCCCTCGACAGCGTCGTGATTTCGCCCGCGATCGTCTTGGCGTCGACGCGTGCATCGAGTGGGAAGGTCGTCCCCCACACCTGTTCGCGCGCCGCCGTCGACAGGCCGCCGAAGAAGGCCTCGAAGCCTCTGATCAGATCGGCCTTGGTCAGCATGAGATAGACCGGCAGGCGGATTTCCAGCCGCTCTTCGAGCTCGGCCAGGCGCCTGCGGATCTTGCGGCCATGCGCCTTGACGGCTTCGTCGCCCTCGGACAGCGCGTCGATCCCAAGCGCAACGATGACGCCGTTCAGCGCCCGGCGGCCACGGTGCTTCTTCAACAGGTCGAGGAAGCCCAGCCATTCCACGGCGTCGACATCGGGCTGGCTTTCCTGCTGGACATAGCGGCCGGCGGTGTCGATCATCACTGCGGTTTCGGAGAAGAACCAGTCGCAGTTGCGCGTACCGCCGATGCCCTGCAGATCGTCGGTGAGGTCGATCGGAAAGTTGAGGCCGGACTGGCGCAAGGCCGTCGTCTTGCCGGTCGCCGGCGGGCCGACGATCACATACCACGGCATCTCGCGCAGGAATTTGCGGCCGCCGAGCTTGCGGCGCTTCAGCTCGACCATGACGTCCTGGAACTTGGCGCCAACCGCGGCGACGTTTTCCTCGCCGGGGCTGAGCCGCTTTTCCTCGACCGGGGCGGAAATCTCGGCGACGAACATGCGGTTGGCGCGCATCGCGCGGCGCTGCGCGACGATCAGCCAGATCAGCCAGAAGATCACCAAAAGCGCGATGATGACGATGCGCACCGTCTCCGACGCCATCGGCACATAGTCGCCGACCCGTACGATCGGGCCGAACACCCAGATGATCAGGGACAGCAGCGCCAGGCCGATCAGCGTCCACAGGAAACGCGAAGTCAGGACCGCCCAGAGGAAGCGCAGGATGAACATGTCACAGCCTCTTTTCGACCAGCACTTCGACGCGGCGGTTCAAGGCCCGCCCCTCGCGTGTGCCGTCGTCGGCGACCGGATCGGTTGCGGCCCGGCCTTCGGAGCGCACGCGCTCCTTCGGCACGCCGTTCTGAACCAGGATATCGGCAATTTCCGCGGCGCGGGCTTCAGACAGCCGCTGGTTGGTGGACAGTGGGTTGGTCTTTTGCAAGGGAACGCCGTCGGTGTGGCCGACCACGGTGATATCGCCGATCAACTCCTGATTCTCGAGGATCACCTTGGCGACCGAGGCGATGAGCGGATCGAAGCCGTCTGTCAGCTGTGCTCGCGACGACTGGAAGAGTTCGGGATTGGAGGCCTGGATGACCAGCCGCGCCAGCGACACGCTCTCCGTGCCGCTCAGCGCTCTCTTGAGCTCGTCGGGTGCTGCCGCCTGGAATTCCGGCAGCAGCGCGAAATCCACCGCCACCGGCGGCGGCGCGTCGACCTTCGGCGAAGCGCGGGTGACATCCGTACGCGTCGGCGGCGGCAAGGCGCGAACCAGCGCCGAAAGCTCGACCGCCTGGCTGCTCAGGCTCATCGACAGCCCGATATGAATGGCGGTGGCGATCACCGCCGCTGCCGCAACCATCACCCAGATCGGCACGATGAAGCGCTGCGGTTCGTCGGAGGCGATCACGCCTTTCCAGTTGGGCGAAAGCGGTGCGCCTTCGGCGTCGCTGTCGCGCAGGAAACGCGCCGCGGCCACCCGCACCGCATTGAGCGAACGGTCGCCGGAGCGGCCAGGCACGCGATATTTGCCGCGGAAGCCGAGCGCCATGCAATGATATTGCAACTCCAGCATTTCGCGGTCGCGATTGGGATGGCGTTCAAGCTCTTCGAGCCGGGCGAAGAACTGCGCGCCGGCATCGACGTCGCCGCGCAGCATCACCACCAGCGGCTGGCGTGGCCATGCGCTGGCTCCGCCCCACGGCGTATTCAGCGCCAGATCGTCGAGCAACGCAGCCACCAGCCATGCCGCCTGGTCGGCTCGCTCGAGCGAGGAGCCCTGCACCATCGTGGCGTCGCGGCAGCGCACGAGTTCCTCCAGCAGCCTGGTGCGCAGGGCTTCCGGGTTCTCCGGCGGCTGCGCGTTTTCCAGTTCGGGTGCAAATTCCAGCAGCGGCGAGAACGCGTTGACGAGCACGTTCGGATGCGCGCGCGCGGAGCGTTTCGCGGTCACCCCTGACGCCGGCAGCGGCATGGCGCGCGGCGTTGGCGCTCCGCTCAGCCGAATGCGCGTCCGCTCCCGATCCTCGGACAGTCCGAATGGATCGTCCCTGCTCATCATCTCACCTGTTGACCGAGTAGCAGTCGACCTGCGGTTCGCTGGGCAGCACGCCCGAAACGCCGATCACGAAACCCGGCGCTTCGAGCAGCGAGGCCCAGTGCTCGCTTTTCTGGTCCAGTTCGAGACACAGCCGGTCGCCGTCATAGGGAATTTCGCGCGGCTGCGAATGAAGGGGCTTCAGCGGAATGCCGGGCAGGCGTGATTTCCACAGCCCTTCGAATTCGCTGGCCGAGCCGACCGTCGCCTGGTTGACGAAAATCTTGCGCAAGGCATCCTCCGACAGTTCGGAGCCGATCCGCACCACGATGCGGCTCGCCACCAGAAGTTTCGGGTTGTCGATGCGGATCTTCCACACATTGGTTGCATGGCGCATGACCGGCAGGGCGCGCGATTTCGGCTCGATGTAGCGCAGGCTGAGGATCAGCGAGCGCAGCGCATCGGCCAGCGCCGAATAGGCGGGTCCGGGCGCCATGTGGTCGTAGACAGGCAGTTCGCCGAGCCGCCTTGCGCTCGAACCGTAGGTCGCCATCGAGCCGGCAAGGCCGGCAAGTTCCATGTAGACCTCAGCCGGATGGAAGACATCCTGCGCCAGCATGTGCGCCAGCCGCGGCCGCGCGGCGTTGACCAAATTGAGGATCAGAAGATCCTCGACGCTGCGCCCGGGGCCGCCCAGCACCATCTTGCCATGCGCCTCGGCGATCTGGTCAAGGCCGGTGACCACTTCCTGCAGCAGGCGGCTGTACCAGGACGCCGCGCCGATGACCAAGGTCGGCGGCAGGAAGGTGTCGTCCAGGGCAACGCCGCCATCGGCGCGCACGCCCTTGAGTTCGGCCACCGGCAGCGCGGTGTAGCCGCCGACGGCCGTGCCCGGCGCCAGCAACAGCGCCTGCGGCCGTGCGATCTCGATTTCCTCAGGATCGGAGCCGCCATGCACGGCGTCGCGCACCGAGACGATCCGGCCGCGATAGCGTGCGCCGGACGGCTCGGCGTGAGCCGGGTCGAAGCCGACGCCGCCGGGCGGTTCGAGCGGCAGTGCGATCAGCACTGGCCCCGCGCCCATCTCCGGCGTCACCGCCAGCGGCCGCGGCGCATCCATCGTCTCAGGGATCGCGAACGGCGTCCCGTCGGGAAAGATGCCGCGCGCCGAAAGCACCGAGATCTGGCCGGCATCGAGCTGTGCCTGATCGAGCATCAGCGTTCGAAAGCCGAACGTATGCAGATGCCCGGCCTGCAAGGCGCCGCGCACCGTCGCTTCGAAGAAGCGGTCCTGTTGCTGGAAATGCTGGGTGCGGAGGAACAGTCCCTCCGACCACAGCACCCTGTTTGCATCGCTCATGCCGACACTCTCTGCTTCCTGCTCATCGCCTCGCGCGGCTTTGCGGATTTCGCCGCCCAATGCATGTCGCTCAAAAGTGGTCACGGTTTTGAGAGAACGACATGCATAAAAACAAAGACCTAAAGCGCGTCGCCTGGATCGCGTTCAAACGCGACGCGCTTTAGGCGGAAATGCCGCCGCTGCCGAGCTTCACATTGACGGTGAACTTCGATCCCGGCGAAACCGATTTGGTCGTACGCCAGTTGCGCCCGCCGGGTTCCCTGATCAGCGCGACGAAGCCAAGTGCTGCCACTTCCGGCTCGACCGTGATGGTCTTCGATGCGGTCTTGCCGGGTCCGACGGAAACCGTGTCGGAGCCGATGAGATCGCCGCCAAGTGCCGCGCCGGCACCGCCCTGCAGGGCGAAATAGTCGGCCGAGTTGAAGGCGCCGGTGCTCTTCAGGCGCAAGATCATCACCGTCACCGGCCTGTCGCCGCCGCCCGGTCCCGGGTTCATGCCGGCGCCGCCGGCAAGATTCACTGTGATGACGGATGGTTTCGGCGGGCCGCTCTGGCAAGCCGTCAGCAGTCCCGTCGCCCCGATGGCAAGGATAAATTCGCGTCTGTCGATCATGTCTCAGTCCTCCTCATATGCATCACGAAAATCAGCGCCGATCTCGCCCAGAAAACGCGTCTCGGCGCTGCGAGCGATTTCACGGTGGCGTTTCTGGTACAACTCCCAGAGCTTGGCTCCGCGCCCGCCGGTCAGCAGATTGCCGATCGCCGAACTCGACTTCAGTTCCTGCTCGATCGCCGCCGGATCGAAGCGGTCGATCATGCGCTTGAGCGCGCCTTGCACGCCGCGCCAGGCGCGAACGTGATGCTGCGCCAGATCGCGCACCGCGTCCTTGATCGCCGCCTCGGCGCCGAGGAAACCGGGGCTGCGCTCGGCCAGGATGGTTACCAGCGCATCGTCGACCGAGGGCAGGAATTTGAGCGGGTTGACTTCGGATGCGCCAACCACCGTTTGAGCGACGCGAGCGTTGCCCTTCTCTTCGGCGCGCTTGCGCAAAAGCTGCATCAGCCCTTCCATCATCAGCCGGTACTCGCGGCCGAATTTTTCCATGTCGGCCACCGGATCGCCGCCGGGAAAATCGGCCTCGTCCATGCCCATGCCGCGCAGGAAAGCGGCGCGCAATTCCGCGTCCGACGGTCCGGCTGACGGCCGCGCCGCGGATTGGCGGACAGGAGCGCGTGGTGGCGGTGGAGACGGGGGAGGCGGTGGCTGCGGTGGCGATGGCTCGACCGCGCGGACTGGCAGATCCCAGGGCGCTGCAGAGGGGGCAGGCGAGGGCGCATCGGTTGCACCGCCATCCGTCACGCCGGCGTCGAGGCTGGTGGACCCGGCAGGGCCGAAACCAAACCCGTCATCGTAGGCCGGCAGCTTCTCAGGATTGGATCTGCTCGGCTCTCTCGACCGCGGCGCGGAGTCGAGGCCGAAGGGATCGTCGAACGATGGCTTGGCGCCGTTTCTGTCAGTGGGCTCGGCCACCGGCGTTGCCACAGGGTCGAGGCTGAACGGATCGTCGAACGCCTGCGAGCTGCGTTCATCGGACCGCGCACGCGCGAATGCGCCGGGCACCGGCTTTTCGAATGGATCGGGCAGGTTGGCAGGGCGTGGCCGTCCCGGCTCTTCTTCCGTGGTGGACGAAAAGAAATCGTCGCCGCCGAGGCTGACCGGCGCCCGCGACGCCGCCGGCTTACTGGCAGGCGCTGAAGGCCTGGAGGCCGGCGCCTCGGTCTTCGCCGTCTGCAAATCGACCCACACCACATAGTCGCCCAGTCGCAGTCGCATGCCGCTTTGCAGGCGCGCGGTATTTCCCGCGCCGAGCGGGCTGGCGGCATCGTCGATGAACAACCCGCTGCTGGAGGTATCGGTGACGAAATAGCCGCCCTGCTTGCTGGTGATCTTGCAGTGGGCGCGCGAGACGAACATGTCGGGATCGTTGATCTGCCAGTCGGCGTCGGCGCTGCGGCCGATTACCAGCTCGCCCTCGTCCAGCCGCGCCTGCCGCGTGACTTGCGCGCGTGGTCCCTGTTCGAGAATCAGAAGCAGGCTCATGCCGCCACCTCTTCCCGCCAGCCGACGATGGTCCGCAACCGCATGTCGTCGGCGTCCCCCTTTTCGACCGGTCGCGCCAGCCAGGTGGTGCGGGCAAGCTGGACGGTGCCGAGCTTCGCCGGCGGCACTGCCTTTGCCGCAAGCACGATCCTGAGATCGACATCGATGGTCTCGCCGATCAGGTCGCGCACCGCCTGCTTCAACAGCTTCAGCCGCTCACCGCCCGGCAGGAAGGCCTTGTAATCGATATAGCTGAGCGCGCCGATGCGCAGCTCGATGCGGCTCTGCCGGCTGAAGCTGCGCGGGCCGATGGTGGCGCTGCGGCCGAGCGTGGCATAGCTGCCGGCAAGCCGCGTCTGCAGCGCCTTGGGGATGGTCATCCAGGCCGCGACGAACTCCTTCAGCACCACCGGCACTTTGAAGGCTTCGGCCAGGAACAGCGTCAGTCGCTCGGGGCCGTCGACTTGGGCAGCGAGCGAGGCGGCCTGGCGAAGTTTTACTGTATCGAGTTCGGCATCCTGCGTGCCCGGCAGCCCGATGCCGGCCATCGCTTCCAGCATGGAACGGACGCGGCCGCCGACACCGCGTTCGACCTGCACAGCCGGATGCGCATCCGCCCAGGCCCGATAGTAGAGCGCGATCATCCTGTGCTGCAGGATATTGACAAAATCGACGAAGGTCGTGTCGCTCGTCTGCCGCGCCTCGGCGCCGGCATACCAGCGTTGCGACAGGCGATCGAGCACCCAGCGCGTCAGATGCAGTGGCATCGGCCCTTCGGGTCCGAGCAGGCCGAGATTGTTGACCGTGACGCGTGCCGGCGACTTGTCCGTCGGCTCGCGGAAATCCACCACGTCCTGCACTGCGAAGGACAGCCGCACATTCTGGCCGAGCCTTGCCGGCTCGCGGTCCGGCCGGCCGGAATGGCCGAACAGGCCGCCTTGCCGTTCGAGCCGGCGCAGCAGTTCGAAAAAGTCGAAACTCTCGGACAGGGTTGCGGCTCGCTCTAGATCAGGTAGCGATTGCCGGGCGTCATCGGCCATGGCACATCCTCCTGTTTCTGGAGCAACCGCGTGCGCGTGCGCACGAACCCGTTAATGCCGGCATGGCGGGCAAACAGCCGCGACAGCAGGCCCGACAGCAGCAGAGTGCTCTGTCCCGCCAGCACCGACTGGTCGACATGCAGCGTCACTTCCGTGCCGCGGCCGAAGCACATCGGCCCTTCGATCGCCAGCCTTTCGATCACCGCGCGCGAGTCGATGCGCACGATCGAGCGCACATTGCGGGCGAGCCCGGGGTCGCCGCGCTCGGCATAGAGATCGAGCAGCGCGTGCAGCGGATCGACGCCGCGGCCTTCCTTGGCCAGGCTGAGGAAGTTGAGCGCCAGCTGTGACACCAGCCGCCAGGCCAGGTCGTCGGCGCGCGACTCGCCGTCGGCGCCGGTCGGCAGCGCTGCCGGGATCGCCGGCTGCGGCGAACGCAATGCGCCGAGCAGCCGGACCGTCTCCACAGGGTCGCCGGCTTCCAGCGTCAGGGTCGGCGTGTCGTCGAGGATGGCCAGGTCGCGATTGGTGCAAAGCGCCATGATATCGACGCGCTTGAGCGGCCGGTTGGCCTGACTGTTGACTGGGCGCGACACCGCCAGGAAGACGTCGTCGCCGGCATAGGAGGTCCGCGTCACGCCCTGGCGCCGCTCGTCCTCGGTCGGCCGGCGCGGCCGCCGCTCCGTCGAATAGACCCAGCCGCTGCCGCGATTTTGCCCAAGGCTGAAGAGTTCCGGTATCTCCGCGTCGGGTCCCTCGGCATCGGCGTCTTCGACGCGGATGACGCGGTAGATTTCAAAGTCGCGCGCCCGCGTGCGGTCGGCATGCAGCACCTGGCGTGTCTTGCGCTGGTCGAGCTCGACGATGTTGCACTCGCGCTCGAAGAGATTGATGATCGGGGTGGCGAAGAGATCGAAATCCGCCGGCGTCAGATCGGCGAGTTCGGGCACCGGACGCCGGAACAGGAAGATGATTTCGAGCCCGGCCTGGCATTTGCGCACGACCGGCAGCAAGCCGGTGACGCGCCCATAATGGAAGCGCTCGGGCATCATGAAATATTCGCGCAGCAGGCGGTAGCCTTCGAAGGTCGGCCGCGTGCGCGGCATCAGCGCCTCGGCATCGGCAATGCCGACCATCTCCGGCGGCGGTAGCGGCGACAATGGATTGGTCTTGCCTTCCGGTCGAGCGCCGACACCAGAGCAGACTCCGAAGATGGCGTCGAAGATTAGCGGCGCCTTGGTGCGGTTGGCGAAATAGAAGTCGAGCCGGTCGAGCGCCAGTTCGTCGAGCTTGCCTTTGCCGGTCCGCGCCAGCGTGATGCGAAGTGCCGCTTCGCCGGCCTTGCCGGCGATCGGGCCGATGCCGGCGGCGGCAAGCGCGCTGCGGTCCTGGAAATAGCCGACCGAACTGATCGCGATCGGAAACAGCGTCATGTCCTGCGCGGTGGTGAAGGTGCAGCGTGTCGACAGGCCGGCCTGCAGGCTGGAGACCAGCCGCGTGCCGCGCTTGACGACGTGGCCGGCAAGCATTGTCTGCACCTGCTGGCCGGGCTTCAGCACCACCATGGCGGTTGCCGGCACCGGCGTGACGAGATCGGGATAAAGCACGTCGAGGATGCTGCGCGAAAACCGCGAGCGCTCGGCATCCACCTTCAGGCGCGTGCGCGCGGCGAGGAAGGCGACGCCGTCGAGCAGCCGCTCGACATAGGGGTCGGGACACGGCACCGTATCCAGCGACAAATTGCGGGCAACCGCCGGATGCATGTCGGCGAACTCCGCCGCCAGCCCGCGTATGTGGGACAGTTCCTCCTCGTAATATTCTACGAAGACCCGGTCCATCTCTCAGGCTTCCCTGAACTCGGTGCGCGCCAGTCCGTTGTCGAGATTGATCGTCGTGCGCAGGCGCATGCGCTCGGGCGTCGGCGTCATGATCAGCACGGCGTCGATCTCGATCTTCAGGCCGGTCTTGTCGCCGAGGTTGACCGTGACTTTCGTCGCGCTCTCCTTCAGCCGCGGCTCGAATGCGGCGAGCACGGCGCGGATCTCGCGTGCCAGAACATCGCGATCGAAGTCGCGCGACGACCGGCCGGAGAAGGACGGCACGCCATAATTGACAACGCTGCGGCGCACCTCCGGAAAGTCGGCCAGCGATGTCGGACTGTCGGTCATCTGCTCGGCCTCGAGATCGGATAGCAGCGGCGCGGATTCGAAACGCTCGGTGTTGAACAGCGCCTCGATGTCGCGCCGCACGGCCTCGCGCAGCACATCGGGCGACACCACGATGCCTCGGCTTTCAAGCTCGCCACGGTGCCGGTTCTGAAACGCCAGCCGGTGCAGCCGGCGCTTCTGATCGGGGTTCAATGCGTCATCGGCGTCGATGCGCCTCGGTCCGTCTGCCAGCAACTCGTCCAGGCGCTCTGCGCCAAGCTCCTCCTGCAGAGCCTGCCTGAGCCCGTCTATCTCCGAGCTCAGGCCCGGCAGGTCGTTGACGAGGCGGTCCCACAGCGAAGGCTGTACCGCCTCGCGCTTGGCCCGTGAACCGCCCGCCTGTACCTTGTCGGCGGCAGGGCGCTTTGCTCGCCCGTCACTTGCCGACATAGACATCCATTTCGGCTTCGTCATTGTCGTCATAGACGAACTTGATCTTCTTGTAGGCGAAGGAGACTTCCTCCTGGATCAGGTCGGCTTCATCATCGGCCTGCGACATGTCGTATTCCATGATCGAGGCGTCGGTCAGGGTAACGACCAGATAGTCCTTGCTCTCGCCGTCGATGGTCCGCCGCGCGGAGAATTTGACCTCGTCCAGCGCCTTGTTTTCGAACAGGGCCTTGGCCAGATAGGGTGAGGCCTTGTCATAGTGCTTGGTGAACTTGATCATGCCCATCGACACGCGGCCTCGGCGCGAGAGGGAATTGGGGTCGTAGGGCGCGACCATCTTGTAATCGACGCCATGGATTTCGATCTCGTCGTCATGGCCGTCGCGTGTGCTGGGCCCCTTGATATCCGGAACTTTCAGAAAACCGTCGATCTTCATTGTGGGCATTTTCGTTCTCCACCGCTTTCAAACAAAGGTTTGGTTGCTGCAATCAGGTCTTCACGGACGGCAATTCCGACACCAGCCTAAGCGAGGCGTTGATGCCCTCCAGCTGGTAGTGCGGGCGCAGATAGAAGCGGGCGTTGTAGTAGCCCGGCCGGCCCTCCACGCTGTCGACCTGCACCTCGGCGGCGGCAAGCGGACGCTTGGCGCGCGCCTTGTCGTCGGCGAAGGCCGGGTTGGCCAGCACGTACCGGTTGATCCATTCGGTCAACCAGATCTGCATGTCGGTGCGTTCCTTGAACGAGCCGACCTTGTCGCGCGCAATCGCCTTGAGGTAGTGGGCGAAGCGCGAGACCGGGAACAGATAGGGCAGGTTGGCGGAGAGCCGCTCGTTGGACTGGGCGTCGGGGTCGACCAGGCGGCCCGCCCGCGTCTCGTCATCCTGCAGCGAATGGGCGCCGATAAAGGCCGCGAGATCGGTGTTCTTGCGGTGCAGGATCGGCATCAGCCCGAGCTTGGCCAGTTCCGCCTCGCGCCGGTCGTCGATGGCGACTTCCGTCGGGCATTTCATCGCGATCGAGCCGTCATCGGTCGGGAAGGAGTGCACCGGCAGGTTAAGCACAGTGCCGCCATTTTCGACGCCGCGGATCTGGGTGCCCCAGCCATAGAGCTTGTGGCTGCGGTTGATGTTGACGCCCATCGGGAAGGCAGCGTTCATCCAGACATATTTGTTGTGATCGCCCTGCACTTCCTCCTCGAAGGAGAAGCCCTTGACCGGGACTGTCTCCGAGCCGTAGGGCAGCCGCGCCAGCACGCGCGGCATGGTCAGCCCGATATAGCGCGCATCCTCGCTCTCGCGCAGCGATTGCCACGAGGCGTAGGCCGGGTTGGAGACGATCTGCTGCAGGTCCTGCGGGTTGGGCAGTTCCTGCCAGCTGTCCATGCGGAACAGCCGTGGCGAGGCGGCGGCGATGAACGGCGTGTGCGCCGAGGCGCAGATGCCGGAGATGTTGCGCAAAAGGCCGACGTCGCGCGGGTGGTTGGAGAACTCGTAGGCGCCGATGACGCAGCCGATCGGTTCGCCGCCGAGCATCGAATACTCGTCGGTGTAGACTTTCTTGAAGATCGGGCTCTGGTCCCACATCTGGCCTTCATAGTCTTCGAGCGTATCGGCCAGCTGCTCCTTGGAAATGTTCATCACCCGGATCTTCAGCTTCTGATCCGTCTCGGTGTTGTTGATGAGGTACCAGAGGCCGCGCCAGGTGCCTTCCATCTGCCGCACTTCCGGCGCGTGCAGGATTTCGTTGACCTGGGTCGTCAGCATCTTGTCGATGCCGGCGATCAACGACTTGATCGACTTGATCGAGTTGGACGAAATCGTCGTCGTCTCGGAGCGCGACTGCGCCGCCAGAGCCAGGTTGCGAACCAGCTGCTGCAGCTTCTCGCTGTCGTCCTTCTTGACCTTGAAGTCCTTCTCCAAGAGCTGGCTGAATTCGCCGAGATCGACGGCCTCGGCCTCGGCGACGGATGCTGCGGTCTTTTGCTGTTCGGCCATGATCTATTCCTCACCCTTGTCGTCGGACAGCGCCTGGGCGGCGATCTGGCCAAGCAGCGGCTGGTTGTTCAGCAATTGGGCGATGCGCTTTTCGGCATCGACGCGGCCGTCCATGAAGCCGAGCAGCTCCTCGAGCTGGCGCCGCATCTTCAGGATTTCGGCCAGTTGCGGGACCTGTTCGGCGATCTTGTCGGGGGCGAAATCGCCCATCTTGGTGAAGGTCAGGTCGAGCGCCAGTTCTTCGTCGCGCTCCTGTCCCTCGGCCTGCGGCAGCGTGTTCTTCACCCGCGCCTTGACCCTGGGCCCCAGCGCTTCCATGAATTTGGGGAAGCGGTTGGCATCGGTCTCGACAAAGGAACGGTCGAGCACCGTCTTGGACGCTTCCCTGGTCTGCGATGCGCCCGACAGGTCGGCCATCACGCCCATGACGAACGGCAGTTCGATCGTCGTCGGGCTGCCGTAGGTTTCGACATCGTAGGCGATCTGCACGCGCGGGGCGCGATTTCGCTCGATGACCTTCGCTTTGCTTTCGGCTGGCATGTGTTGCTACCTTTCATCCTTCTGGGCAGTCTTCTTGGCGTCGGGAACGCCGGCGAGCAGCCGGAATTCCTTGAGCCCCGACGGGGCGAGGTCTTCCATCAGTTCAACGAAATCCATGTGCACCATCCTGCGCACCCGGCGGGCGAGATGCGGGATCGGACTCGACGGCTCAGTGCGGTCGTAGAACGCGACCACAAGGTCGAGGCACTTCACCACATCGTCGCGCGAGGAAATCCTGTCCGGGAGCCCCGCACCGGTCTCCGCGTAGCTTGCCATCGTCTCGGCTCCATGACCGTTTCTGACCGGCGCGGCCGGGCTTGCCGGGGGAGCAGCCGGGCTGGCCGCCCCCTTCGTCGCTGCCTCTTCCGTGGTCTCGACCGCCGTATTGCGTTCCAGCGTCGTCAGCACGCGCTGCAAAAACCGCTTCAGGTCCGGGACGGCAGCCCCGTTGCTGTCGAGGCGGGCATTCAGCGCCGCATCGACTGCGTCGAGCGCCTCGATCGCTGCGTGCGCCCCGGCGATGAGCGCCGTCATCTGTTCACCGGCATGGTCCTGATAGGCGGCACAACCGCTGCCCACCCGGTTCAGGAGCTGTCCGTGCGCGCTGACCAGCGCTGCCTTCTCCGTGGCATTCAATCCCGACGCCGCTTCCTGAAGCATGACGCGATCGTCGAGCGCACCCTGTTCGAGATCGCGTCCACTGATCGGCCCGATGGGACGCGGCGCGAAGAAGACCATCTGCCTGAGGTTCGCCAGCAGGCCTTCCTGGCCGTTCTGCAGGTCGGCCAGCGCGTTGAGGCGGCGCAGGGCGGCCTCGCGTGGTTGGGGGCTGGCCCGCAGCGCCGGGTGCATCGTCTCCCAATGCGTCTCGAAGGTCCTTGCAATCAGGGTCAGGCCCTGTGCCAGTCCGGCCAATCCCTCTTCATTGGCCAGCGCCCGGGCGACAATGACAAGCAGGCGCAGGTCGCGGCCATGCGAACGCAACTCCTCGGCCTTGCCGAGCACGGCAGGCCAGTCGACCGGAATGGTCGATTGCGCGGCTGGCTTGTTGCGCCCGTCATGGACGACCTTGACCTGCGGCTCCGTGAGCCGCTCCAGCTCATGAAAAGCCGGATCGTTGCGCAAGTCTTCGCCTGACGGATTTTCACCGTCCAGCGGAGCAAGCCAGAGTGCGAGATCGATCACAGATACCCCCGGCGACCGGCTCTAAAACCGTACGTGACCCAACGTTAGCACACGGTTGCATATTCCCACAATTCGCCATCCGCTCAAAAGTTAACGAGCGCTAATGAATGTCGGTGCAACTGCGTCTCGGATGGCGCAATTCATGGCGTGCTTGGCCAACCTCGTATGTGAAGCGCATCGCATAGGATTAGAAAAAATCGTGGTTGTCTGCATTTGGCGGTGCGGGACTCTCCACAAAGGGAAAAGGCCGGCTGCATCAAGCGCTTTGTCAAGCGGCTGCTTATGTGGCAGGCTGTCGACGGGCAGATTGCAGGAGCACGTTCGATGGAACAGCGCCGGTCGTCGCAGGGTTTCAAACGCAAGGAACTGGTTGGCAAGCTCAATCCGGTCTGCCTGCGCGCCTTCAAGGCCGCCGCCGACAGCGCCAAGCTGCGCGGCAATCCTTACGTCGAACTCGTCCATTTCATCGAGCAGCTGGTGCTGTCCGAGCGCTCGGATGTGCAGATGATCCTTGCCGATGCCGGGCTGGATGCCAGCCGGCTTACCAGCGACATGACCCGCGCCGTCGACAAGCTGCCCTACGGCGCCACCTCGATCGAGGAGTTTTCCGACCACATCTTCCACGCCATCCAGGGAGCCTGGAACCTGGCGACGCTGGAATTCCGCATGGAGGAGGTCCGCAGCGCCTATATCGTGCTCGCCTGCCTGAAGACGCCGGTGCTGGAAGGCCTGGTGTCGAAGATCAGCGGCGAATTCGACAAGATCGACGCCGACGCGGTCATCGCCCGCTTTGCCGAGGTGGTGGAGGGCTCGCTCGAAGCCGGCGCCACTGCCGCCGCGGCTCCCACTGCCGAGGCGCCGCGGCGGGTTCCGGGCGGGGATTCGGCCCTCGCCAAATACGCCACCGACCTGACCCAGCGCGCCCATGACGGCAAGATCGATCCGGTCGTCGGCCGCGATCCGGAAATCCGGCAGATCATCGATATCCTGATGCGGCGCCGGCAGAACAACCCGATCCTGACCGGCGAGGCCGGCGTCGGCAAGACTGCGGTGGTCGAGGGCTTTGCCCTGCGCATCGCCCAGGGCGACGTGCCGCCGCCACTCCAGGGTATCAGCGTACGCATGCTCGACATCGGCCTGATGCAGGCCGGCGCCAGCGTCAAAGGCGAGTTCGAAAAGCGCCTGAAGGCGGTCATCGACGAAGTTCAGTCATCCGAAACGCCGGTCATCCTGTTCATCGACGAGGCACACACGCTGATCGGCGCCGGCGGTGCGGCGGGAACCGGCGATGCCGCCAATCTCTTGAAGCCGGCGCTGGCGCGCGGCGAACTGCGCACCATCGCGGCAACGACCTGGGCCGAGTACAAGCAGCACATCGAAAAGGACCCGGCGCTGACCCGCCGTTTCCAGGTGGTCAAGATCGACGAGCCGTCGGAAGCGGTCGCCGTGCTCATGCTGCGCGGTGTCGCCGGCGTGCTCGAACAGCATCACGAGGTGCAGATTCTGGACGAGGCGATCGAGGCGGCGGTCGGCCTGTCGCATCGCTACATCCCGGCGCGGCAATTGCCCGACAAGGCGGTCAGCCTGCTCGACACCGCTTGCGCCAGGGTCGCGATCTCGCAGCATGCGACGCCGGCCGAGGTCGAGGACATTTTGCGGCGCCGCCAGGCGTTGGAAGTCGAAAGCGGCATCATCGGCCGCGAGGCCGCGATCGGCATCGAAGTAACTGACCGGCAGGCGCGGGTCGAGGCCGGGCTCACTGAGGCCGGGACCATGCTCGCCGCCGCCGAGGAGCGCTGGGAGCGCGAAAAGGCGCTGGTTGCCGAGATCCTCGAACTGCGCGCGCGGCTGCGCGGCGACGGCGTGCCGCTCGATGCGGTGGCGACAGCCGAGACCGATGCCGAACCAGCAGCGCCGGACGAAGAAAAGACCAAGGTGCCCAAGGCTGAACCGCCCAAGGCCGAAACGTCCGAGCCTGAAACGCCGAAGGCCAAAGCGTTCGAGACCGAAGCGCCGGCTGCCGAAGCTGCGCCGTCAGATCCTGTCGCCGATCTGGCGCGGCTGCGTGAACTCATGGCCGAGCTTGCCACCGCGCAAGGCGAGACGCCGCTGATCCTGCCATCGGTCGACCGCAATGCGGTAGCTGCCGTGGTTCAGGACTGGACCGGCATCCCGACGGGACGGATGCTGTCCAGCCAGACCGAAAAGGCGCTCAAGCTCGCCGACACTTTGTCCGAACGAGTCGTCGGCCAGGATCACGCCATGGAGATGATCGCCAAGCGCGTGCAGACCAGCCGCGCCGGGCTCGGAGCGCCGGAAAAGCCGGTCGGCGTGTTCCTGCTCTGCGGCCCCTCCGGTGTGGGCAAGACCGAGACGGCCCTGGCGCTGGCCGAGACGCTCTATGGCGGCGAGCAGAACCTGATCTCGATCAACATGTCCGAATTCCAGGAGGCGCACACCGTCTCGACGCTCAAGGGCGCACCGCCCGGCTATGTCGGCTACGGCAAGGGTGGCATTCTCACCGAGGCCGTGCGCAGAAAACCCTATTCGGTGATCCTGCTCGACGAGGTCGAGAAGGCGCATCCCGATGTCCACGAGATCTTTTTCCAGGTCTTCGACAAGGGCATGATGGATGACAGCGAGGGAAGGCGCATCGACTTCAAGAACACGCTGATCCTGCTGACGTCCAATGTCGGCTCCGAAGTCATCATGGAGCGGACGCAAAACGGCACGGTGAGGGCAGGGCTCGACGGCCTCGATGCTGCCCTGCGCGCCCCACTGCTGAAGGTGTTTCCAGCGGCCTTCCTCGGCCGCGTCGTGACCATCCCTTACTATCCGCTCTCGGATTCGATGATCGAGGCCATCACCCGCCATCAGTTCGGCAAGATCGCGCGGCGGCTGCGCGCCAGCCACGACGCCGAACTGGTGATCGGCGACGGCGTCATGGCGCTGGTCAAGGCGCGCTGCACCGAAATCGAGTCCGGTGGCCGCATGATCGACGCCATCCTCACCAACACGCTGTTGCCGGAACTCAGCCGCGGCGTGCTGAACCGGTCGCTCGACGGCGAGAAGATGACCAAGGTGACCGTCAGCGCTTCCACTGACGGGTTTGCCTATTCGTTCGAATAGTCAGGCCTGACTGCTCGGCTCCGTCTCGGCGCGGATCAGCTTGATGTCGGCGCCGGCTGCCCAGGCGCCGATATCCTCGCGCCGCAACGCCGCCGCCATCATGTCGGGAAACAGGTCCGGCGTGCAGGCGAAGACCGGTATGCCAAGTGCCGCGACCGAAGCCGACATCGCCGGATCATAGCCCGGCCGGCCCTGATCGGTCAGCGCCAGCAGCACGATGACATTGACGCCGGACCGGACCAGCGCCGCAAGCCGCCGCAGCAAGTCCTGGCCGTTGCCGCCCTCATAGAGGTCGGTGATCAGCACGAAGTGGGATTTGGTCGGCCGCTCGATGCGGTCGGCGCAATAGGCGACCGCCTGGTTGATGTCGGTGCCGCCGCCGAGCTGCACGCCAAACAGCACCTCGACCGGGTCGCTGAGCTCTTCGGTCAGGTCGACGATGGCCGTGTCGAAACAGACCAGCTTGGTGCGCACGACCGGCAGCGACGCCATCACCGCGGCGAAAATCGAGGCGTAGATCACCGAACTCGCCATCGAGCCGGACTGGTCGACGCACAGCACCACTTCGTCGAGATCGACTAGCCGGCGTTGCTTGCGCATGAAGCCGACCAGTTTTTCCGGCACGACGGTTTTGTGCTCAGGCTGGTAGTGGCGAAGATTGGCCGAGATGGTGCGCGGCCAGTCGATGTCGCGTTGGCGCGGCCGGTTGGTGCGTCGCGACTTGTCGAGCGCGCCACGGATCGCCTCGGCGGTCTTCTGCTCCAGCCGCTGCATCAGCTTGGCGACGATGTCGGCGATGATGGTGCGGGCAATGTCCTTGGTCTTGGCCGGCATCACCGAACGCAGCGAGATCAGGTCGGCGACGAGGTTGACGTCGGCCTCGATCGCCTTGAGGAATTCCGGCTCCATCAGCATCTGCTTCAGGTTCAGCCGCTCGAAGGCATCCTTCTGGACGATCTGGACCACCTGGGCGGGAAAGAAGGAGCGGATATCGCCCATCCATTGCGCCACGCGTGGCGCCGAGCGGCCGAGCCCGCCGCGCCGCTTGCGCGGGTCGGCATCGGCATTGGCGCCGTCGCCGTAAAGCGCATCGAGCGCCGAAGACAGTTTTTTGTCATCACTGGAAAGGGCGGAGGAAGCCTCGTCATCGGCGCCGATCGCCAGCCGCCAGCGGCGCTCGCGCCCGCTATCGGAGGATGCTGGGCCGGGTTCGGGCACTTCGGCTTCGTCATCCATTGTCACACTCCGCCCGCCAGCAATGGCCCAAGCCGCTCCAGGTGACGGCGCCAGCCTTCGCCGCCATCCGGCGCCGGCGTCAGGCCGGCCGGCAACCTTGCGGTGCGGCCGAGCACGGCCTCGATCAACCGCTGCCGCTCCATCGAGTCCAGATTGGAGAAGACGCGGCGCAGCAATGGCAGATGCGCGATGAAAGCGTCCTCGTCGAGCGATTTCAGCCACCCATCGACGGCGCCGCGCAGGCCCTCGTCGTAGATCAGCCGCTGGCCGGCAGTGCTGAAGAAACCTTCGAAGAACCCCGCTGCCTGGGCGACCGGCGTCCCCGGCGACAGCCTGCGTCCGAGCAGCCCGGCGGCGTCCTCTGCCGACAGTTGGCCGGCTTCATAGAGCAGATGCGCGGCGCAGCCGGCGAGCAGCGCCGTCGAGCCCGGACCTTCCAGCACGCCGGTCAGGCCGTTGCGCCATGCATCGAGCACGCCTTCGCCGGGCTCGACCAGCCGGATGGCCGCGTCGGCCTTGCGCACAGCACCGACCAGCGTGGTGGCGGCCTGCTCGTCCAGGTCGCGCACCGCATAGGGCAGCGCGATCGCGCCTTCGACGATCAACCGTTCCAACAAACCGGACAGCCGGTTGGTTTCGGTCTTGCGCGCCTCGCCGTAACGGATGATGTCGGCAAGCGGCGGCACCGAGGCCAGCATCTCCAGGCATTCGCTGCTGTGCGCTGCGCGCGCCTCCAACGCTACAAGGCCGGCGCTCGCGGCCTCCGACAGATCCGCCGTAATGGCGCTCTGGACAAGGGCGGCAAGCGTGTCGAGGCTCGCGGCCGCACCGAGCATCTGGATCAGGCGGCCATTGGCGGCCTTTTCGATAGTCGGGCCGTAGATCAGGTTCTCGACCAGGCGCACGGCATATTCCGGCTCCCAGGCCAGCGTCCATTTTTCGCGAAAGGTGCCGCGGCTGCGGCCGGCGTCGGCCAGCCTGCCCCATTGCACGCCAAGCACGTCCAGCCGGTGCAGCAATGTCGAACGAAACAGTCCGCTTTCGCTGCGCAGATCGACCGACAGCTCGCGTTCCAGCGCCTCCGGCTTCAGCCGCGCCGCCTTCTGGTTGCGCTGCAGGTCCTCGATCAGCGGCGCCAGCGGCGTGTCGGGCGGAATCTCGCCGACATCCGCGCCCAAAAGCAGCTCGGCCTCGACCAGCGCCCACAGCACCGCTTCGCCGTTGAACAGCGCCGCGATCGCGGCATCGCGCAATTCCTCGAAGCCGGGCTTCGGCCGCTCGCGAATGGCAGCCAGTGTGCGCGCAAGCCGCTCGGCCTCGATCAGCGACGCGGTCGACACCAGATGGCCCTTCGCCCGCAGCACCGCCGCGATCGTCGCCAGCCACAGCGTCGCGGCGTCGCGCCGCCCTCGTGTGCGCCACAGATGCTTGCACCAGCCAGGCGCGACGACGCCAGCGCCATAACCATAGCCCAGCGCAAGACGCGGCCCGGTCCATGGCGCCCATGTCATGATGCTTTTGCGCCGGGCAATTCCCTTGATCAGCGCCTGGTCGTTCTTCTGCGTGTGCGCGGCCTGCAGGGCCGGCACATGCCATGCGCCGCAGACGACGGCGATCGGTCCGGCGAATTCCTTGCGCGCGGCGGCGATTTCCAATCGCATATGCGCTTCACGCTTGGCCTCGAACGGCGCGATCGCACCTTCGCCGTCGCGCAGCGTCGTCATCGCATCGGTGATGGCAGCGAAGATTGGACCCGGCTGCGGATTCTGCTCGATAATGTCGGCCCACCAGCTTTCGCCATCTTCATAGCCGGCGGCCGCAGCCAGCGTGCCGATCGGGTCGCGATGCGATGCGGGCTCGCCATCCTCACCGGTTTCGTCCTTGGGTTCGGGCTTGTCGGCGTCAGCCGTTTTGTCGGGGTCGTCGGTTGCCGGTGCCGCGAACCGTGCCGATGACGGCAGGTCGATGAACCGCAATGCCGCCTTGTTCGCCACCGCCCACACCGCCGCCTGGTATTCCGGCGAGAACTCGGCGAACGGCCAGAAACTTGTCGCGGCCGGGTCGTCCTCGGGGTAGCAGAGCAGCGCCACCGGCGGCTGCATCTGCGGGCGCGCCAGCAATGGCAGCAGGGCGGACGCGTCGCTCGGCCCTTCGATCAGCACCGCGACCGGCTGCAAGTCCCGCAGCGCCTGCACCAGGCTGTCGGCGGAGCCCGGCCCGTGATGGCGGATGCCGAAATAGGCGACGTCGCTCATGACCT
Organism: Mesorhizobium sp. M0001; assembly: GCF_040324255.1. Classification (NCBI taxonomy): domain Bacteria; kingdom Pseudomonadati; phylum Pseudomonadota; class Alphaproteobacteria; order Hyphomicrobiales; family Phyllobacteriaceae; genus Mesorhizobium; species Mesorhizobium sp. M0001. Next base: position 38,128 of record NZ_JAMYVS010000010.1, on the reverse strand, counting down.
CAGATCGCTGCGTTCAGCGCCGCGTAATAGCCGGCATAGTCCGGCCGCTTCTTGAGCACCGTTTCGAGATATTCCTCCAGCACCACCTTGTCCTGCACCGGGTCCTTGACGATGGCGCCGACAAGGCTGGCGGCGAGGCCTTCGGCGCCGAGCTTGCCGCTGTCGAACCACGCCGCCTGGCTGAGGCCGCCGACCATGGTGGCGATCGCCTCGGCGGTCGAGAGCGAACCCGAAGGCGTCTTCAGCGTCACCTTGCCGTCGGCGGTTGCGCCCGAGCGCAGCTCGCGGAAAATGGTCAACACTCGAGCGATCTCCTCGCCGACATTTTTCGGCACCGGCAGGTCGAGCCCGCCGGCCATCTCGTCGACCCGCTTGGAGACGATCGCCACCTCTTCGGCCATGTCTTCGGGCAGCGGCAGAACCACCACATTGAAGCGGCGCTTGAGCGCCGAGGACAGCTCGTTGACGCCCTTGTCGCGATTGTTGGCGGTGGCGATGATGTTGAAGCCGCGCTGGGCATAGAGCGAGGTGTTGAGCTCCGGGATCGGCATCATCTTTTCCGACAGCACGGTGATCAGCGTGTCCTGTACATCGGAGCCCATGCGCGTCAACTCTTCCAGGCGGCATAGCTTGCCGCTCTCCATGGCGCGGTAGAGCGGCGTCGGCACCAGCGCCTCCTGGCTCGGCCCTTTGGCCAAAAGCTGCGCATAGTTCCAGCCGTAGCGGACCTGGTTCTCGTCGGTACCGGCCGTGCACTGCACGATCAGCGTGGAATTGCCCATGATGGCGGCGGCGAGATGTTCCGACACCCAGGATTTTGCGGTGCCGGGAACACCGAGCAGCAGCAGCGCGCGGTCCGTGGCGAGTGTCGCCACCGCCGTTTCCATCAGTCGGCGGCGGCCGACATATTTTGGCGATATCACGGTGCCGTCGCTTGCCTTGCCGCCGAGCAGGTAGGTCAGAACGGCCTTTGGCGAGAGGCTCCATCCCGCAGGTTTTTGCTTGTCGTCATTGCGCGCCAGCGCCTGCAGTTCAGCGGCATAGGCCTGCTCGACGGGGAGGCGGATGGCTGCGTTCATGGTGCTGTTCTCCGGATTGTCATGGGTTGGTTCCCGTCAGGGCCGCGTTGAGGCGCAGGAAAGCGAGCGAGGCTGCCGCCGGCGGCATGCCGGCCGCAACGACATGCTCGATCAATTTTTCCGCTGTCGCCGCAGTGGCCAGAAAGCCCAAAGTTTCCAACAGGTCGTCGACGGTTCGCTTCATCGCGTCATCATTGCCGGCGACAGCCGAACGCAACACCGCCAAGCTCTGGCCGTTCGTCAGGTCGGGCCATTCCAGCCAGTTGGCTTCGAAGCCCTCGGCAAGGGTGAGCGCGCTAATATACTGCGGCGTATCTTTCAGGATCAGTCTGACCAGGACACGCTTCCTGCGGCTATCCAGGCGCGGTGTCAGGTGCAGCACGAATAGTGCCGGCTTGCCTCCCCCGGCGACTAGTGTGTCGGCCATCTGCGTTACGGCAGCGTCGCTGCCCGACGCTGCGACCATTCGTGAGATCTGGATGTCCGCATTTTTGTCGGCACCGAATTGCCAGGCTGCAATGAAATCGGGTTCGCTGACCCCAAATCGGGAAGCGAGGTCGACCAGGTTGCAGGTCTCGAACAATTCGGCGCGGCGCTTTTCCTGCGCCGGGGATTTGAGTTTTGCCGGGGTGTAGGTGGTGCGGCGGCGGATAAAGCCGGATTTGCCTTCTGTGATGAAGGCGGCGAGTTCGGCAACGGGGTCGTCGGCTCCGTCGTTGCCCGGCCGGCCATGCTCGCCCAGCCTTGCCAGCAGCCGGCCCGCCAGCTCCCGCACCTTGCCGGAGCGGTCGGTGGCCAGGCTTTTCAGGAACGGCGCGTCCTCAGGCGTCAGGCCGAAATGCATGAGTTCGATCAGTGCCAGCCGGACTTCCGCCGGCTCGCCGGGCGCCTTCGCTTCCATCAGGCTGCGGGCCGTGGCCGGATCGCGACGGCGCATCTCGGTCAACGCGATACGGCGCGCGGCGGGGTAAAAGTCATCCCAGTTCTGCACCGTCAGTTGCTCCTGCGGCGCAATCTTCAGCCCCTCGACGCTGGCCTGCCAGTCGATCCACGGCGCATAGATGTCAGGGCTGTTCTGGTCTGATGCCGACGGCATCCAGTCCATCGGATGCAGCACGTAGCCACGGCCGGCGACGAGCGTCGCGACACGCGACTTGCGCTGCGCATCGGCGGCGTTCTTCAGGGCCGCCCGCAACAGCCGCCGCAACCGCTCCGGCAGCAGCGGCAGGCCAAGCCTCGGCAGCGGCGGGCGCTGCTTCAGCGTCTTCGGCGCCGACGGCCGCAGGCCGACATCGAGCGCCTGCGCGGCGATGGCCAGCAACAGCCGCTCCCGTTCGTCCGGGCTTGCGCCGCCGGCGATTTCCTTCCACGCGGCTGGCGCCAGATCGAACGCAGTTCCGCCGGTGATCCAGCAGTCGCGCATCGTCGCCAGGCCGGTTTGCTCGAGCTCGTTCATGACAGATCGAGCCTCCCGAAGCCGCTTTGCGCGGCGAGCAGATCGAGCCGCGCGCCGTTCCACAGGGCTGCCGTTGCCGAAAGGTCGAGACCGAGCACGGTTTGATCGACGGTTCCGGCGACAGGCAGGGCGATCCCTTGCGGGTCGTGCGCCGCTTGCCACCAGGCGGTGCCGCGCTCATCGAGCAGGATCGCGCCGGCAGGCAGCATCAGCGGGCTATCGGTCGACCAGGGTGCTGCGTCCTGGTGCGCCGCATGCGCCGCCAGCGGATCCTTGACAATGCCGAGGCCGAAATCCGGCCAGGCGCCCGACACGACATCGCCCTTGCGCTCCGCTACCAGCGCCCGCAGCCGTTGGCGTGACGGATAGAACACCAGCCTTGCATCGAACCGGTCGCCAGGTGTGAACGCGGCAGAGCGGCGGCCGGCCGAGGCCGGAAAGAAATCGAGTAGCAGCGCAAATTGCGGCGTCGGGCTTTTCAGGTCGAGCAGCCAGGTAGAATGGCTGACAAGGCCGTCGCGGCGGGTCTCGATCTTCTCGCCGATGACTTCCCACTGGCTGTCGACCTGTCTTGCATCGGGATTGGCCAGCACCTGGTCGCGGGTTTCGGATGCCGACACCAGCCGCTTCAATTCGGGATCGTCTGGCGCCGAGCGCCAGGCCTTGGCCAGCAAAACCAGCTTGCCGAGTTCGCGGATCGCCGCGTCCGGCCGTTCCTCGCTGCGCAGCGCCATTAGCCGGGCCGGGATTTCGTCGATGCGTCCCGCAAGCGCCGTTGCTTTCATGTCGACCAGCCTGGCGGCAATGCGGCGGCAGCGCTCGCTGCTGGCGTCGGCAAAGGCGGAAAGGCCGAGCCGCAGCTGGTCGGCAATCCACTGGTCGAGTTCGTCCAGCGCGCCTGCCACCGCGGTGCGCGTATCTTCCGCCCGCTTGCGCTGCGCCGTCTCGCGGCGCTCCGTCGCGGCGGCGTCATCGACGGTGCTTTCCTCTGCCTGCGAGGCCTCGCCAATGCTCTTGCCAGACGCGCCCCTGCCAGCCTTTGCGTCGACCGGCGGGGGCGCACTCTTCCAGCGCCGGCCAAGCCAGTCATTGACCCATTCCGGCGTTGTTTCGGCTGATGTGAAGCTGGCCGGCGCCGTGGCGGCGATCCACATCAGCGCCAGCGTGTGCTTGCAGGGAAATTTTCGCGACGGGCAGGTGCATTTGTAGCCGTGGTCGCCGGTGTCGACGACGGTGCGATAGGGGTTGGATCCCGAGCCCTGGCATTCGCCCCAGATCAGCGCCTGCTGCTCGTTCTTCTCCAGCCGCGGCCAGTTCGAGCGCTTGGTGAGCTTCGAGGCGGCGCTTAGCGACGCCTGATCGGGGGCCAGCGCCTCGATGGTTTTCAGTTCGAATTCCAAGCCGCGCCTCTCGTCACCCCAAATCAATGCCCGGCATCAATATAGGGTGCCTTTTGTGAAGGATTGTTGTGGCCCCGGCAAGACGAAGATAGCGCAGATCAGTACAGCGGCGTGGCCATATGCCGGGGCGTCGGCCATTGCGCCGTGATCTCGGGCTGCACCGGGCGCTCGAGATAGGTCGACAGCACGACATAGCTTCGCGTCGAGGTGACGCCGGGCGTTTCGTAGAGACGCGCCAGCAGGCCTTCGAGCGCCCTGGTGTCCTCGGTGCGGACCTTGAGAAGCATGCAGGTGTCGCCGGCCACCGAATGGATTTCCTCGACCTCAGGATATTGGGAGACGGCCATCAGCTCCGGTGTCTTGCCCCAGCCCTTGGTATCGATATGCACGAAGGTGAGCAGCGGCTTCTTCACCGCCTTCGGGTCGATGATCACAGCCGTGCCGCGGATGGCGCCGCTGCGCCGCAGGCGCTTGACCCGCTCATGCGCCGCCGGCGGCGACAGGCAGACGCGTTCGCCAAGTTCGGCGTAGCTGATCGTCGCATCCTCGACCAGCACGCCTAATATTTTTCGGTCGATTGCGTCGAGCTCTCGGGGAGCTACCTTGTTCTGCAGAACCCCATCTGTTTCTTCGTCCATATCGAAATTCCTTGTTGTCGCGGAATTCAGTTCGGCCATTATGACCCGATGACGAACGCGCATCAAGCTGCAACGCTCCATCAGCCGATCCCGGCGCTGGCCTATCTCCTGACCGGCTGCATCGCCGTCATCGGCTCGAACTCGCTGGTCCTGGGTCCAATTGCTCCGGCAGTCGCCGCATCCTTCGGCACCAGCGTGCCGGCGGTGATGGCCGCGTCGGCCGCCTTCGGCCTCGGCACTTCGGCCAGCGCGTTGTTCCTCGCCCGCTATATCGACGGCGTCGGCGCCCGCCGCATGCTGCAGGGCGCGCTGCTTCTTCTGGCCGTCGGGCTTCTCGCCAGCGCGCTGGCGCCGACGGTGATCATGCTGGTCGCGGCCCAGGCCGTCGCCGGCATCGCCGCCGGCGTCGCCATGCCGGCCATCTATGCCAGTGCAGCGGCAATTGCGCCGCCCGGCCGCGAAAGCGGCACGATCGGCGTCGTGCTGACCGGCTGGACGGTCTCCATGGTGGCCGGCGTGTCGCTGTCGGCCGTGCTTGCCGATCTCGTGCACTGGCGCGCCGTCTTCGCCGCCGTCGCGGTGCTTTCCGCCATTGCGCTTGCTGCCTTGTCGATGACCTCGCTCAGCGACGTCAGGAAGAGCGGCCCGGCACCGTCGCCGTTCGTTGCGCTGGCCATTCCGGGGATCGTGCCGCTGCTCATCGCCTGCACCGCCTTCATGACCGCTTTTTACGGCGTCTACGGCTATCTCGGCGATCATCTGCACCAGGATCTGGGCGAGCCCGTCAGCGCCAATGCGCTGGCCGCGCTCGCCTATGGCGCCGGCTTCGGCGCCGCGGCCTTCCTCGACGGCGTCATCGACCGCATCGGCGCGCGGCGCGTCATGCCCTTCGCCTATCTGCTGGTCGCCGTCGTCTATGTCGCCATCGCGCTCGCAAGCAGCAATTTTGTGCTGATCCTGGCTATGATCGCCATATGGGGCCTTGCCAATCATTTCGGCCTGAACGTGTTGGTGATGCGCCTTACCGCGCTCGATCCGTCGCGCCGTGGCACCATCATGGGCCTGAACAGTTCGGTCACCTACCTCGCCGTCTTCATCGGCACCACCAGCTTCGGGCCGCTTTATTCATCGTTCGGCTTTGCCATCTGCGCGATCGTCGCCGCCGTGCTGATGCTGGTTGCGGCAGCAGCGGGGTCATGGCGGTCGCCTCCGCCCATCAAGCCGTAAAGCTTGCGTCCTCATCCCGTCCTTCGCTAGAGCTTGGCTTGCCATGCGAGCCCCGCCCGGATGAAGACGACGCTTGAAACCACTGCCGACCCCTCGTCAGACGACCTCGCCTTCCTGGCCGAGCGGCTGACGGCGTTCAATGACGGCGATGTCGGCCCCTCCGGCCGCAAGCCGATCGCGGTCTTCGTTCGTGACGAGCACGGCGCTGTCGTCGCCGGCATTTCGGGATACACCGCCTGGGGCTGGCTCTATGTGCAATGGCTGTGGGTCGACGAACGCCTGCGCGGCCAGCATATGGCCGGCGACATGCTGGACGCTGCCGAGCGCGAAGCAGTCGCCCGGGGCTGCCAGAACGCCTGGATCGACACGTTCAATCCGACAGCGGCCAAAGTCTATGAGCGGCAAGGCTACCGGCGCTTCGGCGAACTGCCTGACTTTCCCACCGGCCGCAGCCGCATCTTCCTGCAGAAGAAGCTCTAACCTGCCAGCCGCCCGCCTTGCATCGGCTGCGGCACGCCGGTGGTGCTGGGAAAGCTGATCGGCAGGCCGCGCAGCACGCGCACGGCAAGGAAGGCAAAGCATTCGGCCTCCACCGCATCGCCTTTCCAGCCCAGTGTCTCGGCCTGCACCACCTCGACGTTGGCGCGCCTCGCCAGCATCGCCATCATCGTCGGGTTGCGGCGGCCGCCGCCACTGACCGCTAGGCGCTTCGGCCGGCGCGGCAACAAATCGAGCGCCTTGCCGACGGCCGAGACGGTGAAGGCCGTCAGCGTCGCCGCCCCATCCTCTGCGCTGAGGCCGTCGGCCATGGCGGCGCCGAAGTCGAAACGGTCGAGCGATTTCGGATAGGGCTTGGTCAGATACGGATGCTGGAGCAATTTGGCCAGCCGCACTTCATCGACGGTGCCGGCCGCGCCCAGTGCGCCGTCGCGGTCCATCTCGCCGAGGCCGTTTGCCTTGATGAAATCGTTGAGCGGTGCGTTGGCCGGGCCAGTGTCGAAGGCGACGATGTTGTCCTTGCCGTCCCACCAGGTCACGTTGCCGACACCGCCGAGATTGAGCACAGCGGTGTCCCCGCTGGCGTCGGCTTCCCTCAAAAGCGCCGCGTGGTAGGCAGCCGCCAGTGGTGCGCCCTGGCCGCCAGCGCGCACATCGTCCGAGCGGAAATCATAGGCGACCTTGGCGCCCAGGATCGAATGCATCAGCTCGCCGTCGCCCAACTGGCGCGTATCGCCGCGCCGCCCGGGTTGCGGGGCACGATGCAGCACGGTTTGGCCGTGAAAGCCGACCACGCCGATATCGCCCATGGTCAGGCCGTAGCTTTCGACAAGGTCCTTCACCGCCGCCGACTGCGCCCGCGTCAACGCCTCCTCGGCTTCGGCAAAGATCGCCGGCTCCGGCCCGTCGAAATTCCACACCCGGGCCTGACGCAGCGTCTCCTCCAGCAAGGCACGGATCGCTGCGGGGTAGGGGGCCAGCGTATAGGTGCCGAAATCGGCGATCCGCTCGCCATCGGTCTTGATCAGCGCCACGTCGATATTGCCGTCAAGCACGGTGCCGGTCATCAGGCCGACGGCCCAGATTGGTTCCACGGTCGACTCCCTTGCGACACCGTTTGCGATTCCAACGCAATCACCTGTCGGACGGATTGTCTCGCCAGGCAAGACCCCGGCCGCGGTCGATCGCTCCGAACCTGCCGGCAGGGTTTTTTACCGAACAGCGAAAATCGAGCAACGCCGTTCTTGCCTCTTGCCGTTCAAGACGCCAGCTATGGAACAAGCACAGCAATCGTCAGGGAGAAACGGCATGGCATCCGAAGTCGCAGTGATCGCGGGCGCGGGCGCAGGCCTGAGCGGCTCGCTGGCCCGTCTTCTCACCAAGGAAGGCTTCCGCGTGGTGCTGGCCGCCCGCAACACGGCCAAGCTCGCGGCGCTGGTCGGGGAAACCGGCGCGCTGGCCGTCGAAACCGACGTCGCCGATCCGGCCTCCGTCGCCGGCCTGTTCGACGCCGCCGACAAGCAAGGCCCGCTGGCCCTTGCCGTCTTCAATGCCAGCGGCCGCACGCGCGGCCCGATCGCCGAGGTCGATCCCGATGCGGTCAAACAAGCCTTGCTTGTCGGCGCCTATGGCGGCTTCCTGGTCGGCCAGCAAGCGGCGCGGCGGCTGCTTGCGCGCGGCTCCGGTTCGATTCTTTTCACCGGCGCTTCCGCCAGCATCAAGGGCTTTCCCAACTCCGCCGGCTTTGCCATGCCGAAATTCGGCCTGCGCGGTCTGGCTCAGTCGATGGCGCGCGAACTCTTCCCTAGGAATATCCATGTCGCCCATTTCATTATCGACGGCCAGATCGAGCCGGTCGGGACGAAGCCCGAGCGACCGGACAGCCAGCTGTCGCCCGATGCGATCGCGCAGACCTATCTCGCGACCCATCGCCAGCATCGCAGCGCCTGGAGCTTCGAGGTCGAGCTGCGGCCCTTTGTCGAGACATTCTGACCGGTCCGGCGTGACCGTTCTCGCAATTGCGAAATCTTTGAGAGAATATTCCCGGCTTCGTGTTTGAGAAGAAATGCGGTTCTTTGATCCGGCAAGCAGCATTGCCGATGATGTCGTCAAGGCTTGGTATTCCACCTCGCCGCAATGACTTCAGGATTACGAGGGATCGACAATGTCCGAACGCGGAAACGCTTCCAGCTCTCTTCTTTTTTCAGCCATCAGCCGGCGAGCTGCCCTTGCGGCACTTTTTGCCTCGGCCGTCACGCTTGCCGGTCTGGCTCAGCCGACGCCGTCCTTCGCCGAGGACAAGAAGTCTATCAAGGTCGGCATCATCAGCGGCGAGGATGAGGATGTCTGGCGCGTCGTCGTCGCCCAGGCCGCCGAAAAAGGCCTGACCGTCGAGACCGTGGTGTTCAACGACTACACCCAGCCCAACGAGGCGCTCGAGCGCGGCGAGATCGACGCCAACGCCTTCCAGCACCAGCCCTATCTCGACAACCAGATCAAGACCCAAGGGTACCACATCGTGCGCGTCGGCTACACCGGCGTCTGGCCGATCGGCCTCTACTCCAAGAAATACACCAAGGTTGCCGACCTGCCCGAAGGCGCCGTCATCGGCTTGCCCAACGACCCCTCGAATGAGGGCCGCGCGTTGCGCGTTCTGCAGAACGAAGGCGTGATCAAGCTGAAGGACGGCACCGGCATCCTGGCGACCACCGCCGACATTGCCGAGAACCCTAAGAAGGTCGTCATCAAGGAACTGGACGCCGGCATTGTCGGCCGCTCGGTCGAGGATCTCGACGCGGCTGTCGTCAACACCGACTGGGCGCTGAAGAGCGGTCTCGGCCCGGACAACCGCATCGCCCAGGAGCCGGTGGCCGACAACCCCTACCGCAACTTCATCGCCGTGAAATCCGGCAACGAGAACGAGGCGTGGGTGAAGACGCTGGTCGCGTCCTACCAGAACGAGGCGGTCAAGGCCGAGTTCGACAAGGTCTACAAGGGCACCGGGATCAGCGCCTATTGATCGGCGCCTGGTTGTCAGGAGCAGGCGGCCCGCTGTTGAGCGGGTCGCCGTCGCATTTGTCGAGCGTTGAAACGGACAGTGAGATGAACCAGCACGTCACGGCCGAAGCATCCGGTCCGGTCAATATATCGGCCGGGCAGGAAGATGTCGTACGCCTGGTCGACCTCAAGCGCCGCTTCGGCGCGACGCCTGCGCTCGACGGCGTCTCGCTGACGGTGCGCAAGGGCGAGATCCTCGGCATCATCGGCCGCAGCGGCGCCGGCAAGTCGACGCTGATCCGCTGCCTCAACGGGCTGGAGCGGCCGGACTCCGGCGACGTCTTCATCGAGGGCCGCGAGATCGGCCGGCTCGGCGAGCGTGAATTGCAGCCGCTGCGGCGTCGCATCGGCATGATCTTCCAGCACTTCAATCTGCTGTCGGCCAAGACCGTGGAGGACAATGTCGCGCTGCCGCTGAAGATCGAGGGCCGCCCAAAGGCCGAACGGCTGGCGCGCGCCGCCGAATTGCTCGACCTCGTCGGCCTGTCGGAGAAGGCGAAGGCCTATCCGTCCTCGCTGTCGGGCGGCCAGAAGCAGCGCGTCGGCATCGCCAGGGCGCTGGCCGCGCGGCCGGCGCTGCTGCTGTCCGACGAGGCGACCTCAGCGCTCGATCCGGAGGCGACGCGCTCCATCCTGGCCTTGCTGAAAGACATCAACCGGCAGCTCGGCCTCACCATCCTGCTCATCACCCACGAGATGGAGGTGATCCGCTCGATCGCCGACCGCGTCGCGGTGATCGATGCCGGGCGCATCGTCGAACAAGGCCCGGTGTGGTCGGTCTTTGCCGAGCCGCGTTCCGAAATCACCAGGAGCCTGCTCGGCGGCATCCGCCCGCAACTGCCGGCCGAGATTGCCGGCCGGCTTGCTCCCGGAGGCGGCGCCGAGCTCATCCTCAGGGTCGACGTCGCAGGTGAGGCCGCGCGCGGTCCGCTGCTGTCCGATCTTGCGGTGGCGGTGCCGGGGCCTTTCCGCCTCGTCCATGGTGGCATCGACCATGTCCAACAGCAGCCGGTCGGCACGCTGTTCCTTGCGGTCGCGGGCAACGATCCGAAACATCTGTCGAAAGTAATCGCATTCCTGAAGGCCCGCGACGCGCGGGTGGAGGTGCTTGGCCATGTCGCCGGTTCTGTTTGAACTTCTGCTGCGTTCGATCTGGGAGACGGTCCTGATGACAGCCGCGTCCGGTCTCATCTCGCTCGTCTTCGGGCTGCCGCTCGGCCTGGCATTGATTGCCACCGAGCGCGGCGGCATTGCCGAAAGCCTGTGGGTGAACCGCGCGCTCGGCGCCGTCATCAACGGCTTCCGCTCGGTGCCTTTCATCATCCTTCTGGTGGCGCTGATCCCGGTGACGCGGCTGATCGTCGGCACCTCGATCGGCACCTGGGCGGCGATCGTGCCGTTGTCGATTGCGGCGACGCCCTACTATGCCCGCATCGCCGAAGTGTCGCTGCGCGAGGTCGATCGCGGCCTGATTGAGGCGGCGCGCGCCATGGGCGGCAACCGCTGGACGATCATCCGCGAGGTGCTGGTGCCCGAAGCATTGCCCGGCATCGTCGCCGGTTTCACGGTGACGCTGGTAACGCTGATCGGCGCCTCGGCCATGGCCGGCGCCATCGGTGCCGGCGGGCTTGGCGACCTCGCCATCCGCTACGGCTACCAGCGTTTTGAGACCAGCGTCATGGTCGCCGTGGTCATTGTGCTGATCATCCTCGTTTGCGGCATCCAGTGGGTCGGCGACCGGCTGGTCGCCAGGCTGGACCGGCGCGGATGAGCGCCACGAACGTTATTTGCCGGCAGGCTGCCAAACGCAGCGCCGGCTTTCTCTATCGGCGCCGAGATTGGATTGCGCGTTGCTTTGATCGGACCGGCCTGCGTGCCACCGTGACAGCGGAACAAGGAGCTTGACCATGCCCAGGATCGTACCCGTGCTTGATCTCGGCCGTCTCGAACAGGGCGCTTCCGAGCGGCGAACGTTTCTCTTCGACCTGCGCACGGCCGCGCGCGATGTCGGCTTCTTCTATTTGACCGGCCACGGCATATCGACTGCGGATACCGCAGAAGTGCTCGACGCCTCGCGCCGGTTCTTTGCCTTGCCGGAAGCCGACAAACTGGCGATCGAAATGGTGAAGTCCTCGCAGTTCCGCGGCTATACGCGCGCCGGCGGCGAGCTGACCAAAGGCAAGGCCGACTGGCGCGAACAGCTCGACATCGGCGTCGAACGCCCGGCCATCGAACAAGGCCCCGGCGTGCCCGCCTGGACGCGGCTGCAAGGGCCCAACCAGTGGCCGGCCACGCTGCCCGAGCTGAAGCCGGCGCTACTCGCATGGCAGGCCAAGGCGACGGCGGTGGCGATCCGGCTGCTCCGGGCCTTCGCTTTGTCGCTCGATCAGGCCGAGGACGCCTTCGATTCCGTCTACCGGGCCGAGCCCAACCACCGCATGAAGATCGTGCGCTACCCCGGCCGCGACGCCACCGGCGACAACCAAGGCGTCGGCGCGCACAAGGATGGCGGTTTCCTGACGCTTCTGTTGCAGGACGAGAGCAAGGGGCTGCAGGTCGAATATGACGGTGCCTGGGTCGACGTCGATCCGCTGCCCGACACGCTGGTGATCAACATCGGCGAACTGCTCGAGCTGGCCTCCAACGGGTATCTGAGAGCAACGGTCCACCGCGTGGTAACGCCACCGGCCGGTGTCGAGCGGATTTCGGTGCCCTTCTTCTTCAGCGCCCGGCTCGACGCCACGATCCCGCTGCTCAACCTGCCCGAGGAACTGGCGTCCGAGGCGCGGGGTCCGGCCAGCGATCCCGACAATCCGCTGTTTCGCAATGTCGGTACCAATGTGCTGAAGAGCCGCCTGCGCTCGCATCCCGACGTGGCGCGCCGGCACTACGCCGATCTCCTGGAAACCGGCGCTCAGCCGGCTGAAATCTTGGAAGACAAGAACGAAATTTCCGCATCCCGCATTGTTTTAGAAAGCCGTTCGTCGCCAACCGCAGCGAATGCGCGCATATAGGAATTATCGTTCGGCGGTTTCCTCCCATTCCACCGAACGGTGTTCCCCTCTGAAGGTTCTTGACCTTCTTTTGGCCGGGCTGCTTTCGCGCCCGGCCTTTTTTATGTCAATAGCTCTTCTTTCTTCCCCACAAGGGGAGAAGGAAGAGGCGCCAGGGGACTTCACCCAAACTTCGGATCAAGGCTGCCCGACTTGTAGCGCTTGGCCATCTCAGCTACCGGCAGCGGCTTGATCTTCTGGGCATTGCCGGCGGTGCCGAACTGCTCGAAGCGCTCCTTGCACAGTTTGCGCATCGCGGCCATGGCCGGCGTCAGGTATTTGCGCGGATCGAACTCGCTCGGGTTTTCGGTCAGCACCTTGCGGATGGCGCCGGTCAGCGCCATGCGGTTGTCGGTGTCGATGTTGATCTTGCGCACGCCGTGCTTGATGCCGCGCTGGATCTCTTCCACCGGCACGCCCCAGGTCGGCTTCATCTGGCCGCCATATCTATTGATGATTTCCTGCAGGTCCTCGGGCACCGAGGACGAGCCGTGCATGACCAGATGCATGTTGGGCAGGCGGCGGTGGATTTCCTCGATGACGTTCATCGCCAGCACCGCGCCGTCCGGCTTGCGTGAGAATTTGTAGGCGCCGTGGCTGGTGCCCATGGCGACAGCCAGCGCATCGACATGGGTGTCCTTGACGAACTCGACCGCCTGTTCCGGATCGGTCAAGAGCTGGTCGTGGCTGATGGCGCCTTCGACGCCGTGGCCGTCTTCCTGCTCGCCGCCGCCGCTCTCAAGCGAACCGAGCACACCGATCTCGCCTTCCACCGACACGCCGCCCCAATGCGCCATGTCGACGACGCGCCGGGTGATGCCGGAATTGTAGGCATAGTCGGCCGGCGTCTTGCCGTCCTCTTTCAGCGAGCCGTCCATCATCACCGAGGTGAAGCCGTACTGGATGGCGGTGACGCAGGTGGCTTCGTTGTTGCCATGGTCGAGATGCATGCAGACCGGGATGTCGGGGTGGATTTCGACCAGCGCGTCGATCAGCTTGGCCAGCACCACGTCATTGGCGTAGGCGCGGGCGCCGCGGCTGGCCTGCAGGATGACCGGCGACTTGGTCTCCTCGGCCGCCTCCATGATGGCGAGGCCCTGTTCCATATTGTTCATGTTGAAGGCGGGTACGCCGTAGCCGTATTCGGCGGCGTGGTCGAGCAATTGTCTCAGTGTTATGCGAGCCACCCAATAGTCTCCCGTATCTGGTTTCAAGCGCAACGTCGCGGGCCGGCCGGTTGCCGGCCTAGATGCTTCTGGCCGGATTTCGCCAGAACCGCAACCGTCAGCGGCCATCGAGGCCGCAATTCTTGTTGCATGGCCGAAATTCGGTAGCCAGCCGGTGAGGCGCTAATCTCCCCCCATGAGGGGGAGATGGCCGGCAGGCCAGAGGGGGTCGGTTCGACTGGGTGCGACCTCCTTGCGGCAGATGAAAGTCAACGCTTCAGGACGCACCGACCCCCTCTGTCGCCTTTGGCGACATCTCCCCTTCAAGGGGGGAGATTATCCGCGTTCGGGGAACATCGCCTTCAACCCTTCGCGCGAAGCCTTGGCCACACCGCGCTCGGTGATCAGCCCCGTCACGAGCCGTGCCGGCGTCACATCGAACGCCGGATTGGCCGCCGGCGTCGCTTCGGGCGAAACCCGCACCTGCGCAATCTTGCCGTCCGCCGTCTTGCCCCAGACCAGCGACACCTCGTCACCGGAGCGTTCCTCGATCGGGATTTCGGTCAGGCCATCACCCACCGTCCAGTCGATGGTCGGCGAGGGCAGAGCGACGTAGAAGGGCACCTCATTATCGGAGGCGGCAAGCGCCTTGAGATAGGTGCCGATCTTGTTGCAGACGTCGCCATTGGCCGTGGTGCGGTCGGTGCCCACGATCACCATGTCGACCGCGCCACGCTGCATCAGATGGCCGCCGGCATTGTCGACGATCAGCGTGTGCGGCACGCGGTGGCCGGCCATCTCCCAGGCGGTCAGCTGGGCGCCCTGGTTGCGCGGGCGCGTCTCGTCGACATAGACATGGACCGGAATGCCGGCCTCGACGGCGAGATAGATCGGCGACGTGGCGGTGCCGTAATCGACCGTCGCCAGCCAACCGGCGTTGCAGTGGGTGAGGATGTTGACCGGCTCGCCCGGCTTCTTGCGTGCCGCGATCTCCTTGATGATGGCAAGCCCGTTCTCGCCGATGGCGCGATTGAGATCGACATCCTCGTCGGCGATTTCGGCAGCGCGCTTATAGGCCGCCTCCGCGCGCTGTCCCAATACGATCGGCCTGAGGAACCGCCGCATCTCGTCCAGCGCCCAGCGTAGATTGATCGCAGTCGGCCGCGTCTTGTGCAGCGTCTCCCAGACCGCGTCGAGCGCTTCGTCAGACGGATCGTCCGCCATCTGGATGGCGACGCCGTAGGCCGCGGTGACGCCAATCAGCGGCGCGCCACGAACCCACATGTCACGGATCGCGGTGGCGATGCCGGCAACGCTCCCGATCGTCTCGACCCGGAACTCGTGCGGCAGCCAGCGCTGGTCGATGATCTCGACCGAACGCTGGTCGTCGCTCAGCCAGATGGTGCGGTAGTGGCGCTCGCCGACGTTCAAATCCTGCTCTCCCGTTCGATCAAAGCGGCCAGATTATTGACCTCGTCCATGCCGTGAATCTGGCGCCGGTTGACGGCGATGTGACGGCCGAATTTCAGCGCCTTGGCCTCGCAGGAGGCTCGCAGATCCTCGTCCTCGATGGTCTCGAAATCGGCATTGTGGGCGAGGCCGAGGATGCGCCGGTGCACCTCGATGCCGGCAAAGCCCAAGAGGTCGGTCCAGATCTGGTGCAGCACATGGTCGAGCGCCTGCTCCGAGGCGAGAATGTCGCCCTGATCCTCGAACAGGCTCTTCTGGTAAAGCATGCCGGTGCGCTCGGTGCGCCATAGATGCGAGAACTCGGCGCGGAACACCGTCCAGGTGTCGTTGGTCACCCCGAGCAGATAGGCACGCATGGCGTCACGCTTGCCCTTCTGTTCATGGCCGCGCTGCGAGAAGTAGGACATCCAGAAATTGGCGAGCAGCATGCCTACATCGAAGGCCATCGGACCGTAGAAGGCGAACTCCGGATCGATCATCCGCGTCTCGGTGTCGGTGACCATGATCGAGCCCGAATGCAGGTCGCCATGCAGCAGCGTCTCGGCGTTGGCGGCGAAGATATGTTTCAGCCGCTGCGCTTCGACCTTGAGGTCGCGGTCGGCGCGCAGTTCGGCAACCAGGCCGTCGAGCTGCGGTGAGGTGTGCCGGTTCAGCTTGGCATCGAAATAGGGATCGGAAAACACCAGGTCTTCGGTGATGCCGCAGAGCTCGACATTGTCGGCAAACAGCGCCAGGTCGGCCTTGCGGTCCTTGGTGGGCATGGAGAGATCAGAGCCGCGGAACAAAGTGCGGGCCATGAACAGGCCGATGTCGCGGGCGATATTTGGCAACTCGCGGCCGTCGATCAGGGCACGGCGCAGGATGATGTGCGGCGGCGCGAGATATTCCATGATGATCAGCGCCTGGGCTTCGTCGAAATGGAGGATCGCCGGCACCGAGCCCGGCGCGCGCGCCTCTTGCCGCGTCAGCGCGTGATACTCGAAGAAGGAGCGTTTGAGCGGCAACGGCCAGCTGTCGCCGACGAGGCGAACATAGGGCAGGGCCTGCTTGACCACGGCCGCACCCGAGCCGCCTTCGACGATGAAGACGAGGTTCAGATTGCCGTCGCCGACCTCGCGCACCTTCCAAGGGCCCTTGCCGATTTTGGCGCACAGCGCTTCGTTCGTACCGAGGCGCGTTGCAAGCGTCTCCACCGACAGTGCTTCAAACGGCAATTTCGCAGTCATTCCTCACCCTCCCGCTTGCTCGCTCCAATCATAGTGGAGCGATGGCGGTGAGGCCAAGCTAGGAAGCTGACTGGCAAATGTCAATCGAGTTGACAATTGATGACGTAGCCCATAGCGTCATCGTCAGGGAGGAACGAATGGGCAATGATGCCGTGTTCCGCGTGGACGGGCTGAGGAAATCCTTCGGCCATATCGAGGTGCTTGGCGGCGTCTCGCTCGAACTGCATGGCGGTGAGATCACCGTGCTGATGGGCGCCAACGGCGCCGGCAAGTCCACCCTCGTCAAGATCATCAGCGGCGTCTACGACCATGACGGCGGCGTCATGCACCTCGCTGGCGGCAACTTTGCGCCGAACACGCCGGCAGAGGCGATCCGCGCCGGTGTCGTTACCGTGCACCAAAACATCAATGACGGCGTCGTCGCCGATCTCGATGTCGCCACCAATCTGACGCTCGACCGGTTGAGCGGCAAGGGCGCGCCGCTGCTGTTCAACCCCGGCCGGGTGCGCCGCGAAGCCAAAGCGGTGGCCGACCGCATGGGGCTCGCCATCGACCTCAAGGCCCGCATCAGCGATCTGTCGCTGGCCGATCGCCAGATGGTGGCCATCGCGCGCGCCATGGCGCACCAGCCGAAAGTGCTGATCCTCGACGAGCCGACCTCCTCACTGTCCAGCGCCGAGGCGGACCGGCTGTTCGCCCTGCTCGACCGGCTGCGCGAGCAAGGCGTCGCCATCCTCTACATCTCGCACCGCATGTCGGATATCAGGCGGCTTGCCGACCGCATCGTCTCGATGCGCGATGGCGTCATCTCAGGCGTCTTCGACAGCGAGCCTCTCGACTATGAGGGCGCCGTTAACGCCATGCTCGGCCGCAAGATCCATCTTGACCGCATCGAAGCCAGGAGTTCTGCCAAGCCGATCCTGACCGTCGATGCCTTGCGCATCGCCCCTGGTGCCCGGCCATTCTCGCTGACGCTCGGCGACGGCGAGGTCGTTGCCATCACCGGCCTCGTTGGCGTCGGCAAGACCGCGCTCGCCGAGACGCTGTTCGGCTTGCGCAAGCCGCTGTCCGGTACGATGACTTTATATGGCAAGCCCTATGCGCCCGCGTCGACCGGCGAAGCCATCGCCGCCGGCGTGTTTCTGGTCGCCAAGGACCGTGGCGAAAACGGCATCGTCGGCGGCTTCAACATCCAGGAAAACATCAGCCTGCCCTTCCACAAGCGCATGTCGCGCTTTTCAGTTCTCAAACGCGGCCTTGAACGCACTATTGCCCGCCGGCAGATCGAGGATCTCGGCATCGTCTGCCGCTCGGAGAAGGACGAGATGACCACTCTGTCGGGCGGCAACCAGCAGAAGGTGATGGTGGCCCGCTGGATGGCGCAGGACGCCCGATTGTTCATTCTCGACGAACCGTTCCAGGGCGTCGATATCTCCGCCAGGCGCGACATCGCCGCCAAGCTGAGGGCAAGCGCCAATGGCCGCGCCACGCTGCTGTTCGTCTCCGAACTCGACGAGGCACTGGAGACGGCCGATCGCATATTGGTGATGTCCGAGCAGACCATCGTCGGCGAACACCGCAACGCCGATGTCGATCTCGACCGTCTGCTGGCCGAAGTCGCGGGCGGGCCGTTGCACAGTGCGGCCTGAGCCACGATGATTGAAGAACTGAGGGTTGGAATGGAGTGCACGGGTTTGAGTTGGGTATTGACGGCGGGCGCTGAATGACGCTGCGCGATTACGCTATCCGCTACGGGTTCATCGTGCTTCTGTTCGGGCTGATCGCGTATTTCGCCATCGCCGCCGATGGGTTCGTCTCGCCGCAAAGTGCCGTCTTCATTTTCCAGTCGGTCGCCATCACCGGCGTGCTGGCGCTGGGCGTCACCGCCACACTGGTTGTCGGCGGCTTCGATCTCTCGATCGGCTCGGTTGCCACATCGGCCATGATGGCGG
This sequence comes from Mesorhizobium sp. M0001, assembly GCF_040324255.1. Taxonomy (NCBI): domain Bacteria; kingdom Pseudomonadati; phylum Pseudomonadota; class Alphaproteobacteria; order Hyphomicrobiales; family Phyllobacteriaceae; genus Mesorhizobium; species Mesorhizobium sp. M0001. Next base: position 19,906 of record NZ_JAMYVS010000010.1, on the reverse strand, counting down.
CTGCCTATGTCATGGTGGTGCTGGAGCAGAACGTTGTCGTCGCTGTCTTCATCTGCCTGCTCATCGGCGCCCTTGTCGGCCTCATCAATGGCTGGCTGATCGTCTATATGCGCGTGCCCGATCTGCTGGCGACGCTCGGCATGATGTTCCTGCTCGTCGGCCTCCAGCGCATCCCGACTGAAGGACGCTCCATCGCCACCGGTATGACAATGCCGGACGGCTCGGTCGCCAACGGCAAATTCTCCGACGCCTTCCTGGCGCTCGGCCGCCACCGCTTCGACTTCTTCATCCCGAACCTCATTCCGGTCTCGGTGGTCGTGCTGATCGTGCTCGCCGTGCTGATCTGGTTCTTCCTCGAATACACACGCTTCGGCCGCATGATGTATGCCGTGGGCAGCAATGAACGGGCCGCCGAACTCGCCGGCGCGCCTGTCAAGGCATACAAAATCTGGGCCTACGTCATTTCAGGAGTTTTTGCCTCGATCGGCGGGATTTTGCTGGCCGCACGGCTTGGACGCGGTGACATCGCGTCGGGTAATAATCTGCTGCTCGATGCGGTTGCCGCGGCGCTGATCGGCTACGCGGTGCTCGGCGCCGCCAAGCCGAACGCCTTCGGCACCGCCATCGGCGCGCTGTTCGTCGGCATCCTGCTGCAAGGCCTGACGATGATGAACGCGCCTTACTACACGCAGGATTTCGTCAAGGGCGTGGTTCTCGTCGTCGCCCTTGTCTTTACCTTCGCCCTTTCCGGCCGGGGCAGGAGATAGAATGGCTGCCGGGACAGTTTTGGGTTCAACAAACGGAGGAAAGAACGTGAACATCACAAGACGACTTTTGGGGAAGGTCGCGCTCGGATTGGCCGGCGCAACAATGCTGATGCAGGTCCCGGCCTTTGCCGCCGACAAGCCGGCGCCGTTCGACAAGCCCGGCGTCAAGATCGCGCTGGTGCGCTATCTCTCGACCGGCGATTTCTTCCAGGCCTATCTCTCGGGCGTCGAGTCCCAGTCCAAGGCGCTCGGCATCGATCTGCGCGTGCTCGACAGCCGCCAGGACGCCGCCCTTCAATCCGACATGGTCGACCAGGCCATCGCACTCGGCGTGCAGGGCATCATCATCCAGCACGGGCTGACGGAATCGATGAAGGACGCCGCCCAGCGCGCGGTCGATGCCGGCATCAAGGTCGTCGCCTTCGACGTCAATGTCGAAAACCCCAAGATCCCGCAGATCGAACAGTCCGACAAGGACCTTGCGCGCCTGGCGCTCGAGCAGGCGGTCAAGGACAATGGCGAGAGCTGGAACGCCGGCTATGTCTATGTCGCTGGCATCGCGCCGCTCGACCGCCGCAACGAGACCTGGGTCGACGTGAAGAAGAAACATGCCGGCATCAAGGAAGTCGCGATGTTCGGCACGCTCGACAACCCGATCGCCAACTCGGTCGCCAACCAGGCGCGCTCGGTGCTGCAGGCGCATCCCGACATCAATGTGATGTTCGCGCCCTATGACGAGTTCGCCAAGGGTGTGAAGATCGCCGTCGACGAGGCGGGGCTGAACAAGAAGATCAAGATCTACTCCGCCGACATCTCTACCTCGGACATCGCGGCCATGCGCGAGACCGACAGCGCCTGGGCCGCCACCGCCGCCACCAACCCTGCCGTCGTCGGCCAGGTCTCGGTGCGCGCGCTGGCGCAGCTGCTCGCCGGTGAAGATCCCGGCCACAACGTCGTCGTGCCGCCGACGCTGATCACCCAGAAGGACCTGATCGACAAGGACATCAAGAACATGGAGGACCTGTCGGCCAAGCTGCCGCAATTCGCCCATGCCGATGTCGCCATGCCGGCCTGGATGCCGAACCCGAACGCGAAGTAGGATCGGTCGTCTGATAGATGCGAAGGGCGGCTATGGGCCGCTCTTTTCATATTGATGGTAAGCCTGCCGGCCTACAACCAATGGTCTGGATCGCGCATCCCGGGGACAATCGCCACAGCGATAACACCATCGGGCTGCGGCTCGTAGATGATGATATAGCGGTCTTCGACGAGCACGCGGGCCGTTGCGCTTAACTCGGGCCGTGCGCTGCCCATCTTGGGGTGCTGCGCCGCCAGCTCCAGTCTTTCGAAAATGCGCATCAACAGTCTGTCTGCTGCCTTTTCATTGTCGGCGGCGATGGTGTGCCAGATGTCTCGCAAATCCTGCGAAGCGCGCGGTGTGAGCCGATGGCTAGCCACGGGCGCGGCGTTCTGCCTTCAGGCTGCGAATGAACTCGGTGTGGTCGACAGCCACTGGCTTGCCGCTGCCCATCCCGTCGGCATAGGCCCGCTTCAAGTGCTGGAGTTCGAGCGTGCGCAATTCCTCGCGCTGCTCCCATAAGCGCAGGGCGTCGCGGACAATCTCGCTGTTGGAAGCATAACCGCCACCTTCGATAGCGCTTTGCAGGCGAGCTATCTGCTGCGCGGTAAGGGATATGGTGAGGGTGCGCATAGGTTCGTTTTTCATACCCACATTATAATGCAGCCAACAAGATCTAACAATATCTGTTAGGAATCTGCCCCTGCATCATGACCGCCCGACGCGCACCAGCCACCGCGCCGTCCTCGCCATGCAGGCGTGCAGCACCGGAACACCATATTCGATGGCAGGCAGGTCATGCGGCGCCCTTGGCGGGATCGCCAGCATCCGCCATGCCCGCCCGGCGGCAGGCAAAGCTGCGTCCCATCAGACGGTGTCGCCAGCGCGCCGTCCTTGAAATCGCTTAGCAGCCATTGGCCTTCGCGGGTGACGAAGGTGGGAACGGAGTCGTATTTCGCCGATCCAGAGTACGCATGACATGGTTGCCGAAAGCAGCGAAACCTCATGCTCGGCGGAGCGCCCGCCGAACAGCACGCCGACACGAAGTCTCTTCGCAGCCATCGACAACTCCACCAAGGATCAGGGTCGGAGCTCGCATGCGAAACACAAGGCGCGCCCTAAAGTGGTCGAGCAATAGGCCAAGGATTGGAGTGGATTTTGACCAGTTCGAGCAGTTTTTCAGCACGACCTGCAAAAGCAGTTCTCCGCCTGGAGTCCTTCAGGTGGGAGAGCGGTTCGTCGTTTTGGTGAACGATGAACCGCTCCAGGTCTATGTCTAGCGCAGCGCTGCGGCGATGTTGCCACCGTCGACCGTCGTCACATCGGCGGTGGTGCGTTCGGCCAATGCTTGGTGCAGGAAGGCCTGCGCCACGTCTTCTGCCGTCACCTCCTGTCCGAGCAGATTGCCCGACATGTATTCCTTCTCCGACACGCCGCGCGCGCCGGAACGGCTGGCGATCATGGCGTCGGTCAACAGGCCGGAGCGGATGCGGTCGGCGTTGACCGCATTGGAGCGGATGCCGTGCGCGCCGTAGTCGAGCGCATATTGCCGGGACAGGAATAGCGTCGCCGCCTTCGGCACACCATAGGCGCCGAATTTCGGACCCGGGTTGACCGCCTGCTTGGAGGTGTTGAACAACAACACACCGCCGGTGCCCTGTTCCAGCATGATGCGCACCGCGTTCTGCGCCGCCGACTGGTGGGCGAAGAAGTTGAGCTCGAAACTCTTGCGCAGCAGGGCATCGTCGAGCTCGCCGATGCGGCCTTCCCAGGCGGCACCGGCGTTGGAGACCAGAATGTCGACGCCGCCATAGACAGCGACAGCTTTGTCGAAGGCGGCGCGCAGCTCGGCCGGGTTGGTGATGTCGGCGCCGACGCCGATCGAATTGTTGCCGGCTGCCTTTGCCGCCTCGGCCGCCCTGGCCGCATCGAGATCGACGACGACGGCATGCGCGCCATTGGCGGCGAACAGTTTTGCCGTCGCAGCACCGATCGCGCCGGCGCCGCCAGTGATCAGCACCACCTGGCCGGTCAGCGGCTTCGGCTTGTTGGAGGCGAGCTTGGCCTGCTCAAGCGACCAGTACTCCAGCGGGAAGAGGTCGGCCTTCGATAGAGGATGGAAGCTGCCGACGGCCTCGGCGCCGCGCACCGCCTCGATCCACATCTCGCCGACATCAGATGCGATCTTCGCATCCTTCAGCGTGCGGCCATGGCCGAACATGCCGAGGCCCGGCACCAGCGTCAGCCGCGGCATCGGGTCGAGCATGGTGCGCTGGACGTCGTCCAGCGCATCGTTGGTTTCGAAATAGGCGCGATAGTCGTTGGCGAAGGCGTCGACATGGCTCTTGATGACGGCCTTGTAGTCGCCAATCTTGTCGGCGTCTGGCGCCGGAACCGCCATCGGTCCGGTCTTGATGCGGATCGACAGGTCGGGCGTCGACACGCCGCGTCCGGCATAGTCTGCAATGCCGGCTGAGTTGATGAAATCGACGATGGCGTCCGAAGTGCGGAAATCGCTGATCATGCGGTCGAAGCGGCCTTCGCCACGCGCCACCGCCACCGCGCCACGCAGCATCGGCGCGATCGCTGCCGGCGTTGCGAGCTTGGCCGGCAGTGCGGCTTTCGCTGCCTTCGGCTTGCCGTTCTTCGCCACATAGTCTTCGGCCACGTTCACATAATGGATCATGCGGTCATAGGCCTGCTTCGCAGCGTCGCCGAAGGTGAAGATGCCATGCTTGTCGAGGATCAGGCCTTCGACGCTGGGGTCGGCGTCGTAGACATCGGCGGCCACCTTGGCGAGGTCGAAGCCCGGCTTGATGTAGGGCACGTACCCCATCTTGTCGCCGAACACGGTCTTGATCAGCGGCTTGCTGTCCGCCTGGTCGACGATGGCGAGGATCGCGGTCGAATGCGTGTGGTCGACGAATTTGTGCGGCAGGAAGGCGTGCAGCAGCGTCTCGACCGATGGATTGGGGGAGGCGGGGTCGATGAGGTTCGCCCGCTGCAGCGCCACCATGTCCTCGTCGGCGAGGCTGGCCAGCGCACGCGCCTTTAGCAGCGCGCCGAGCTTGACCGCCGGCAGGCCTTGCGGCTCGATCACACCCATGTCCCAGCCGCTGCCCTTGACGCACAGCACATCCCATTCGTCGCCGACGAGATCGGTGGCCTTGGTCTTGCAGGAGGTGTTGCCGCCGCCATGCAGCACCAGCCGCGGCTCGCCGCCGAGCAGCCGGGTCGTGTAGACGCGCAGCGCGAGGTCGCGGGCAACGCCCTTTTTCGCATAGTCGGCAACCAGTCTTTCCGCGTCGCCGTCATTCCAAAGGTTCTTCATGTCGCTATGTCCGCTTTGCTGTCTTTGATGTTGCTGTGAACAGGAGTGCCGCGACGCCTTGATGACAATGCGCCGGCTGCTGGGATTTCGTTGGTCAGGAAGCCTTTTTTGCCCCCGCACTGGCTCCGGCATGGTCGAGCAGCCGCCGCGCCATGCTGGCGCCGACGACGAGATGCGTGCAGAGTCCGCCGGCGAGTGCTGCGAGCAGCGGTTCGAACTTGCTGTCTTCCTGCACCACCATCAGCCGCTTTTCGATCTGGCGCAGTGACGACAGCGAGGCCGAGATGACGCGGCGGTTGTAGCTGCAGTCGAGCGCCTTGCCGGTGGCATCGATGATCTGGCCGGCAACGACGCCGGCGGCGCCCGCTTCGCGCAACAGCCCCATCTCGCCGGGGCTGAGCGCGCCGCATTTGACGACATGGCTGTCGCCATCGACGGTGCCGACCGAATAGAGCGCCAGATCGCAGTTGGCAATATCGGCCAGTTGTTCGCGGATCACCGGTTCGGCGCGCAGCCCATGCGCCAGCAATTCCGTCGTCAGCACCAGCGGCGCGTAGAAATTGAGGCCCTTGGCGTTGAGCCGCCGGGCGATCTCCATCGTGCACTGGTCGGGACGGTAGGAGTAGGGCGCGCCGAGATTGCCGCAGAGCTGCACAACGGTGACGTCCTGCAGGTCGGCATAGGACATGACGTCGGCGATGGTGTAGACGGTGCGGCCCCAGGCGACGCCGATCCGGTCGCCCTTCTTGACCAGTTCGAGAAAGACGCCCGCCGCCAGCACCGCAACGTCCGTCGAAGGGTCGACGACATAGGCATTCTCCGGCGCGATCCACACCGCATCAAGCTTGAGCGCGTCCTCGAGCTGGCGCGCAAGCACGTCGTCGGTGAACAGCTGCGTCGAGGTCGAGATGTTGACGATGCCGGTCTCGCGCGCCTTGCGCAAATACATGGCGACCGAGGCGCGGGAGATGTTAAGCTGGCTGGCGACCTGGTCCTGGCGCAGGCCATGGGCATAATAGAGCCATGCGGCCTTGTGGATAAGCTGTTCTGCCGGTCGGATCGCCATGCCGTCTCCTCGGCTGACATTATTCACGGCTCTCGACAAAAGTCAAACTGGCGTGGGTACACGATACCTCTTTGCCCATCGAATCTGGACGATCATTGCGCCAAATGTGCCCGGTCGGGAATCGCCGATGGTGACGTGGCGGGAACCTGTGGTTAGAAGTTCTCAACAATGAAAATTCGGGGAGCACGGGATGGGCAGTCCCTACGAGCAGGATCTCGGCAAGAACGCCGCCAACCATCAGCCGCTGACGCCGCTCACTTATCTGGAGCGGGCGGCAAGCACCTATCCCGATCATGTCGCCATCATCCATGGCAGCCAGCGCATCACCTATCGCACCTTCTGGCGGCGCTCGCTGAAGCTGGCCTCGGCGCTGTCGAAGCGCGGCATCGGCAAGGGTGATACGGTGACCGTCATGCTGTCCAACACGCCCCCCATGCTGGAGGCGCATTTCGGCGTGCCGATGGCCAAAGCGGTGCTGCATTCGCTCAACACAAGGCTCGATGCCGCCGTCATCGCGTTCCAGCTCGACCATGCCGAGACCAAGGTGCTCATCGTCGACCGCGAATTCGCTGCTGTCGTCAAACAGGCACTGGCACTGGCCAAGGTGAAGCCGCTGGTCATCGACTATGACGATCCCGACTATGCCAGCGATGCACCCTATCCCAAGGGCGAGCGCATCGGCGCGATCGACTATGAGGGGTTCGTCGCCGGCGGTGACGAGGGCTACGCCTGGTCGATGCCCGACGACGAATGGGACGCCATCTCACTCAACTACACCTCGGGCACGACAGGCAACCCGAAGGGCGTCGTCTACCACCATCGCGGCGCTGCCCTGATGGCTTACACCAACACCATCCATGCCGGCATGGCCAAGCACGCCGTCTATCTGTGGACGCTGCCGATGTTCCACTGCAATGGTTGGTGCTTCCCATGGACAATGGCCGTCCAGGCCGGCACCCATGTCTGCCTGCGCTGGGTGCGGCCGAAGCCGATCTACGATGCCATCGCCGACCACGGCGTCACACATCTTTGCGGTGCGCCGGTCGTCATGTCGGTGCTGATCAACGCCAGGGACGAGGACAAGCGGACGTTCCCCCAGACGGTGACCTTCAATACGGCGGCAGCACCTCCGCCGGAAGCGGTGCTGTCGGGCATGGCCGATGCCGGCTTTGCCGTCACCCATCTCTACGGGCTGACCGAGACCTATGGCCCGGCGGTCGTCAACGAATGGCACGTCGCCTGGGATGGTCTCGACAAGGGCGAACGCAGCGCCAAGAAGGCAAGGCAGGGCGTGCGCTATGCCGCACTCGAAGGCCTGACCGTGATGGACCCGGAGACGATGCAGAAGACGCCGGCCGACGGCGAGACGATCGGCGAGGTCATGTTTCGCGGCAACATCGTCATGAAGGGCTATCTGAAGAACAGGAAGGCGACCGAAGAGGCCTTTGCCGGCGGCTGGTTCCACTCCGGCGACCTCGGCGTCATGCATCCCGACGGCTACATCCAGCTCAAGGACCGCTCCAAGGACATCATCATCTCCGGCGGCGAGAACATTTCATCGATCGAGGTCGAGGAGGCCCTCTACAAACACCCGTCCGTGGCGTCCTGCGGCGTCGTCGCCAAGGCAGACGACAAATGGGGCGAGGTGCCGGTCGCCTATGTCGAGCTGAAGCCCGGCAAGGTGGCAAGCGAGGCCGAGATCATCGAACACTGCCGCGCGCTGCTCGCCCGCTTCAAGGTGCCGAAGGCGGTGATTTTTGCCGAGATCCCGAAGACATCGACGGGGAAGATCCAGAAGTTTCAGCTGCGGGAAATGGCGAAGGGATCTTAGTTCCAGAGCGCAACGGGACGCGCAAGGTCGAGTTCGCGCACACCCTCTGTCACCAAATTATACGCGTACGTCGAATTCGCATTGACACTTCCCTCTTTTCGATTTACGACTGACGAAAGTTGAAATTCGTCACTCATAAATCGACAGAGAGCCATGTCCGAAGCCGCCAGCATAATGGCCGACTCCACCCGCCAGGAGAATGTCACCCGCATTCTCGACTGTGCCGAACGCCTGTTCCGGCACTATGGTTACGGCAAGACCAATGTCGCCGACATCGCCCGCGAACTCGGCATGTCGCCGGCCAATATCTACCGTTTCTTCGCCTCCAAGGTCGAAATCCACCAGGCCGTCTGCGGCCGCATGCTCCTCGCCAGCTACAACATGGCCTACGAGATTTCCCGGTTGCCGATCAGCGCCGAGGAGCGGCTGCGCCGCTACGTGCATGCGCAGTACAAGATGACGCTGGAAGTCATGCTCGACGACCAGAAGGTCCACGAAATGGTCATCGTCGCGCTCGAGCGCGACTGGGGCGTCATCGACAAGCATATCGACAGCATTCACGACCTGTTTGCCGAGGTCATCCGCGAGGGCATCGAGGCCGGCGAGTTTGCCGACCAGGATCCGGTCATCGCATCGCGCTGCTTCGGCGCCGCCACCGTCATTCTGTGCCACCCGCAAATGGTGGCGCAGTGCCTTGCCAAGACCAATCGGGCGATGCCCGACGATCTCATCGATTACGCGATCAAGGCTCTGAAGCAATAACCGCCGCCCGCCGGGCGCCGGTGTCGACCGTTCATCTCCAGTCGGGAGTACGAAAGTGTCTTTGTCCAGTTCCATCATCCGCAAGCTGCCGGTCGCCGGCCTGATCGTCGCCACGCTCGGGCTCGCCGCCTGCAGCCAGGAGAAGACCGAGGGCCAGGACATCATCCGTCCGGTCAAGGTGGTCGAGATCGGCCAGGCCGAAAAGAGTCGCGAACTCACCTATTCCGGCTCGGTGCGAGCCCGTACCGAAATGAACCTCGGCTTTCGCATCTCGGGCAAGGTCACTGAGCGCCTGGTCGACATCGGCCAGCATGTGACGACAGGCGATGTGCTAGCCCGTATCGATCCCACGGACTATGAGTTGTCGGTCAAGAGCGCCAAGGCTAGCCTCGACGCCGCCGAGCGGCAGGTCGAGACGGTCGATCTGTCCCGCAAGCGCGCCGAACAGCTTTTTGCCAAGAACTTCACCTCCAAGTCGCAGCTCGAACAGGCGACGCTGAGCTACAACCAGGCGGTAGCGACGCGCGATGCCGCCCGCTCTACACTTGCCCAGGCGCAGAACCAGGTCGTCTACACCGATCTCAAGGCGAGCGAGAACGGCATCGTCACGGCGGTCTCGGCCGATGTCGGCCAGGTGGTCGGCGCCGGAACGCCTGTGATGACCGTTGCCGTCGACGGCGAAAAGGAAGTGCTGATCGCGGTTCCCGAAATGGACATCGCCGCCTTCAAGCCGGGAAAGGACGTCAAGGCCAGCTTCTGGTCCGATGACGCGCTGGCGCTCTCCGGCAAAGTGCGTGAAGTCGCCGGCAGCGCCGACCAGCAGTCGCGCACCTTTGCCGTCCGCGTCTCGCTGCCCGACGACCCGCGCGTGCTGCTTGGCATGACCGCCAAGATCGAGGCCTCGGTGGCCAAGAAGCAGGAGATGGTGTCGATCCCGCTCAGCGCGCTTGCGGAAAAGGATGGTCGCAAGATTGTCTGGACCGTCGACCGCGCCGGCGAGACGGTGCACGAGCGCCTGGTCAAGGTTGCGGAGTTCACCGCCGACGGCGTCAGCGTCGCCGACGGGCTCAAGCCGGGGGATGTCGTCGTTGCCGCCGGCACCCAGTTCATGACCGAGAATCTCAAAGTCAAGCTGACCGGCGATGCGGTCCAGGCCGCCTCTGCGGAAGGCGATGCCGCAAAGGCCCTGCGCTGACCGCAGGCATGAAGCCGGCTTGATCGTCGCTTTGGCGAAAGGGCTGGGCAAGCGAATTCAGGGTTTCCGGGCGGCGAGCGCCCGATGGTCGAGACGCCAAGATCGAGTTCCCCCGCATCGATCCGCGCGTCCCACCGCGATGAGTGTCTCTCCGCTCGGAAAGCCTCGCCGCCCGGAAGCCAGCATCGGAATATCCTAGCTGCATGCAAAGCGCATGCGCGCACGATCAACGAATTGGACTGACGCCGATGACCACCACCGACAGCACTGAAAAGCAGCCTTTCAATCTTTCGCGCTGGGCCATCGGCCATCCCTCGATCGCGCGCTTCCTGTTCGGTCTGATCATCATTGCCGGCGCGCTCGGCCTGATGCGCATGGGCCAGAAGGAAGACCCCGATTTCACTTTCCGCGTCATGGTCGTCCAGGCGATCTGGCCGGGCTCCTCGATCCAGGAGATGGAAGACCAGGTCGTCAACAAGATCGAGCGCAAGCTGCAGGAAACGCCGCACCTCGACTTCGTCCGTTCCTACACCCGCGCCGGCAGCGCCATCATCACCGTCCAGATCAAGGGCGACACCAATGCAGAGGAGGTGAAGGACGCCTTCTACCAGGTGCGCAAGAAGGTTGGCGACATCTCCGGCGACCTGCCGCAAGGCCTGCTCGGGCCCTATTTCAACGACGAGTTCGGCGACACCTTCATCACCCTGCACTCGATCGGCGGCGACGGCTACAGCTATCCGGAGCTGAAGAAATTCGCCACCCAGGCTCGCGACATGCTGCTGACGACGCCGGGCGTCGAGAAGGCCGTCATCATCGGCGACCAGCCGGAGAAGCTTTATATCGACGTCTCGTCCAAGGCCCTGGCCGAACGCGGCCTGACGCTGACCGACCTGCAGAACGCCATCAAGGGCCAGAACAATGTCGATCCGGCGGGCTCCGTCGACACCGGCCTGCGCTCGGTGCGCATCTCGGTCGAGGGCGATGTCACCAGGGCTGCCGACATCAGGGAATTGCGCCTGCGCGCCGGTGGTCAGGTGACACGTCTTGGCGATATTGCCACCGTGAGTTCCGGTCTCGAAGATCCCTATCAGCGCAAGTACCGCTTCAACGGCCACGAAAGCGTCCAGGTCGGCGTCGTCATGGCCAAGGGTTTTAACGTCAGGGACGTCGGCACGGATGTCGAGGCGACCTACAAGCGCTTTGAGGAAGCGCTGCCCTACGGCGTTGCGGTCGACCAGATTTCCAACCAGCCCGAGGTTGTCAAGGACGCCGTCAACGAGTTCATGGAGGCGCTCGGCGAGGCGCTGCTGATCGTGCTTGCTGTCTCGCTGCTGTCGATCGGCTGGCGTTCCGGCCTGGTCATCGCCATTGCCATTCCGCTGGTGCTGGCCGCCACCTTCGCCATCATGTACGAGCTCGGCATCGATCTGCAGCGCATTTCGCTCGGCGCCCTGATCATCGCGCTCGGGCTGTTGGTCGACGACGCCATGATCGTCGTCGAGATGATGGAGCGCAAGCTGGAAGAGGGGCTGGTCAAGATCGATGCGGCGAGCTTCGCCTATTCCTCGACCGCCTTCCCGATGCTGAGCGGCACGCTGATCACCATCGCCGGCTTCATCCCGGTCGGCTTCGCCGCCTCGACCGCAGGCGAATATGTGCGCACGCTGTTCTATGTCGTCGGCATCGCGCTCGTCGTGTCGTGGTTCGTCGCCGTCTATTTCACGCCGTGGCTGGGCTACATGATCCTCAAGCAGCGCAAGCATGCCGGCAACCATCATGACGCCTTCGACACCGGCTTCTACCGGCGGCTGCGCGCCACGGTCGGCTGGGCGGTGCGCCACCGCATCATCGTTCTGGTGATGACGCTGGTCACCTTCGCCACCAGCCTGTGGGCGTTCCAGTTCATCCCACAAAACTTCTTCCCGCAATCCTCGCGGCCGGAAATCCTCGTCGATCTCTGGTTGCCTGAGGGAACCTCGATCAAGGAAGTCGAGACGCAGGCCAAGGCGCTGGAAGCCCGGATGATGGACGACAAGGACAAGCGCTTCATCGCCACCTATATCGGCGAAGGCGCGCCGCGCTTCTTCCTGCCGCTCGACCAGCAATTGCGCAATCCGAACTATGCGCAGCTTCTGGTGATGGCCAATGACGAGCCGGCACGCGAGCGGCTGATCCTCAAGCTGCGCTCAATCCTGGCGCAGGATTTCCCCTCGATCCGTTCCAAGGTCGACCGTCTGTTCCTCGGCCCGCCGACCGGCTGGCCGGTGCAGATGCGCATCATGGGTCCGGACCGCCAGGAGGTGCGCCGCATCGCCGACCAGGTGAAGGCGAAATTCGCCGAAAATCCGCTGCTCGGCGCCGTCCATGACGACTGGCTGGAGCCGGTACCGGCGATGAAGCTGATCATCGACCAGGACCGCGCCCGTGCTCTTGGCGTCACCTCGCAACGCATCCGCCAGATGCTGCAGGCAGCGATGTCCGGCGCGCCGCTCGATGACTTCCGTGATGGCGAGGAGACGGTTTCCATCGTCGCCCGCGAACCGGACGCCAGCCGCAGCCTGCTGTCCTCGGTCGACTCGGTCTATATCCCGACCGATTTCGGCGGCTTCGTGCCGCTGTCGCAGGTGGCCAAGGTGGTGCCGGTGCTCGAGCAGGGCGTCGAATGGCGGCGCGACCGCCTGCCGACCATCTCGGTGCGCGCCACGCTGCCGGATGGCGTGCAGTCGAACGACGTCGTCACCAAGCTCTACAATGACATGCAGGGCATGCGCGCCGGCCTGGCGCCCGGCTACAAGATCGAGATCCAGGGCGGTGCGGAAGATTCCGCCGAAAGCCAGGCCTCGATTGCCGCCAAGGCGCCGATCATGCTGGCCGTCATCGTCGTGCTCCTGATGATCCAGCTGCAGCATTTCGGCAAGGCGATGCTCGTGCTGGCCACCGGTCCGCTCGGCATCATCGGTGCGGCGGCGGCTCTGTTGATCAGCGGCGCGCCGTTCGGCTTCGTCGCCATCCTCGGTGTCATCGCGCTGCTCGGCATCATCATGCGCAACTCGATCATCCTGGTCGACCAGATCGATCAGGACATCGCCAGGGGGATGGACCGATCGGAGGCCATCATCGGCTCGGCCGTGCGCCGTTTCCGGCCAATCGTGCTGACGGCGATGACGGCGGTGCTGGCGCTGATCCCAATCTCGCGTGCGGTGTTCTGGGGACCGCTCGCCTACGCCATGATGGGCGGCATCCTCGTCGCCACCGTACTCACCATCCTGGTGCTGCCGGCAGGCTACGCGCTGTTCTTCGGCCGCGAGCCGAAGAAAGGCAGGAAGCCGGCTGATGAGGCGGTGCAGGACAATGACAGGCCGCCACTGGCGCTGGCCGCCGAGTAGGCGCTGCCGGCGCACAGGATCTTCCTTGGAAAATGCTGGAACGCCGTACGCTTGACGTGCGGCGTTCTGGCTTTCTCCTTGCCGGTGGCACCGAGCACCCAGGCAAGTATCTCAACACCAGGCGGGTTCATCAAAATAGGTTGAACGGCCACCTGTATGAAAATGCTTCGCGGCGCCGGTTTTGCAAAACAGAATTCCTTTCCAGGACAACAAAGCCGTCCGATCCTGCTTACATATCGGAGCGGCAACGCTCATTCGCATCAGGTGATCATCCCATGGTAGACAATAAGCAATTGCGGCTCGGCGCCTTCATGCGTCCGGTCAGTCTTCACACCGGGGCCTGGCGCTATCCCGGCTCATATCCCGATGCCAACTTCAACTTCGCCCATCTGAAGCGCTTCGCGCAGACGCTTGAGGGGGCGAAGTTCGACGCCTTCTTCATGGCCGACCATCTGGCCGTTCTCAACATGCCGATCGAGGCGCTACGGCGCAGCCACACGGTGACCTCGTTCGAGCCGTTCACGCTGCTGTCGGCGCTCGCCGCCGTCACTGATCATATCGGCCTTGTCGCCACCGCATCGACGACCTTCGACGCGCCCTATCACATTGCCCGTCGCTTCGCCTCGCTCGACCATATCAGCGGCGGCCGCGCCGGCTGGAACATCGTCACCACATCCAATCCCGACGCCGCGCTGAACTTCGGCCTCGACGAGCATGTCGAGCACGACGAGCGCTATCACAATGCGCGGGAATTCTACGATGTGGTGACCGGCCTCTGGGACAGCTTTGCCGACGACGCCTTCATCCGCGACGCCGAGAGCGGGCTCTATTTCGATCCCGCGAAGCTGCATGTGCTCGACCATAAGGGCGAGCATCTCTCGGTGCGCGGCCCGCTCAACATTGCGCGGCCGGTGCAGGGCTGGCCGGTCATCGTCCAGGCCGGCGCATCTGAGGCCGGGCGGCAGCTGGCAGCCGAAACGGCGGAGGTGATCTTCGCCGCCCATTCCGATCTGGCGTCCGGGCAGCGCTTCTTTGCCGATGTCAAAAGCCGGGCCGAGAAGCTCGGCCGTTCGCGCGACGACATCAAGATCCTGCCCGGCGCCTTCGTCATCGTCGGCGACAGCGTCGAGGAAGCACAGGCCAAACGCGCCAAGCTCGACAGCCTGGTCTATTACGAGAGCGGCATTGCCTCGCTGTCGATCGCGCTGGGGCACGACGCATCCGGCTTCGATCCCGACGCGCCCTTGCCCGAAATCCCCGAGACCAATGCCTCCAAGAGCGGCCGTGAGCGCGTCATCGAGCTGGCGCGCCGAGAGACTTTGACCGTCCGCCAGCTGGCGCAGCGGCTCGGCGGCTATTCCGGCCTTGCTTTCGTCGGCACGCCGAAAACCATCGCCGATTCGATGGAGGAATGGCTGTTTGCCGAAGGGTCAGACGGCTTCAACGTCATGTTCCCCTATCTGCCAGCCGGGCTCGACGACTTCGCCGAGAAGGTGGTGCCCGAGCTGCAGCGGCGAAAGCTCTTCCGGCGCGAGTATGAGGGCACCACCTTGCGCGAGAATCTCGGCCTGAAGCGGCCGCCGAACCGGTTCTTCGAAGGCTCCGAAGGGGCCATTCGCAAGGCCGGCTGACGTCCTGCCATAAAAAGAAACAGGCGCGCCGAAGCGCGCCCATTCTTTTCAAGCCATCACTTTCAGATGACGAAGTACCAGTTGGCGAGCAGCATCACCACCACGCCGGCGACCAGCGTCAGGTAGGGCAGCATGCCTGCCTTTTTGACCGAGAGGTCTGTGCCCGCCATGCCGAGGTCGGCCAGCATGTGGTCGGGGAACTTGCCCTTGTCTTGGACGTAGTGCCGGTAGCAGAACACCGGGATGATCAAGGCGGCTGTGATCAGGCCGGCCCAGAGCGCCATCGGGTTCCACACCTTGGCGCCGGCGCCCATGAAGATGGCGTTTACATAGGCGAAGATGGCGCCGAGGCCGAGCAGCCAGCTCGGCGCCTTCCAAGGCCGGTTGATGTGGCCGTTGTCGATGCGGTGGATCCAGCCGGCATTGAGGTTGAGGAAGTTGAAGATGATGTAGCCGCAGTTCGACACGGCGAGGATGAAGAAGAAGCTCGTCGCGTCGGCCGAGGCGATGGCCAGCACGATCAGGTTGAAGACGAGATCGGTCCACATGGCGCGCGTCGGCGCGCCATGCTCGTTGACGTGGCTGAGATAGCGCGGCAGCCAGCCATCGACCGAGCCCTGGTAGAGCGTCCGCGACGAGCCGGCCATTGCCGTCATGATGCACAGCACCAGCGCCAGGATCATCAGCATCACCAAGAGGCTGTGGATCAATGCGCCACCCCCGACCATGCCGGCCAGTGCATCGGCGACACCCGAGCCGTCGACGATCGGCGTCGCCAGCATGCCGTTGAGGCCCAGCACGCCCTGGAAGGTGAAGGGCACCAGGATGAACAGAAGCATGCAGAGCAGGCCGGAATAGAAAATCGCCTTGAACGTGTCGGTGCCCGGGTTCTTGAACTCCGATGTGTAGCAGACGGCGGTCTCAAAACCATAGGTCGACCATGCGGCGATGAACATGCCGCCCAGCACCAGCGTCCAGCCGGCAATGTTCCACGAGCCGGGCTCCGGCGCGTAAGCCGCCGCCAGCGGCACCAGCGGCGAAAAGTTCGCCCAGTTGATCTGGCCGGTGACGATCGGCACGACACCGACGATCAGCATCGGGATGATGACCAGGAGGCCGATATACTTCTGCACATTGGCGGTGCCGAGAATGCCGCGATGCTGGATCGAGAAGATGATCAGCATCAGCACCGCGCCGATGAAGAAAGTGGCATTGAGGGTGAAGGAGACAGGACCTAGCGTGTGGCTGAACAGCGTCCAGTTGCGGATCGCCGGCGTGGCCGCCGCGGTCACCGCGGCGATGGCGTCGGCAGGCACCGTTCCGGCATGCGCCGCGATATAGGCGACGACGTCCGGCGACGCCTCGGTGAACAGCGGCACCGGCGCCAGCGCGTTGAGAATATAGGCGGCGGCGATCGAGCAGCCCAGCGACAGCACCGGCGACCAGGCGAACCAGTTGCACCACACCGACAGCGGCGCGATGAACTTGGAATAACGCAGCCAGGCGGTGGCGCCGTAGATCGAGGCGCCGCCCGACTTGTTCGGGAACAGGCCGGCGATCTCGGCATAGGTGAAGGATTGCAGGAAGCCCATGATCATGGAAGCGATCCAGATCCCGAAGGCCAGCGTTCCCGTCGTTCCGGCAATGCCGCCGATCGAAAACAGGACAAGGGCAGGAACGCCGCTCGCCACCCAGAAGGCGCCGCGCCAGTCGATGTTGCGGAGCAGCTTGCCTTCAGCGGGCTGCTCCAGGGCAGTGGTAATCGTGCTCATCTGTCTGAATTCCCCATTTTGTGTTCCCGGCCGGTGATGCCTCGGCTTCGCGAAGCTTGTTCCCCGGTACATGACCGCACGACTCCAGTGTTTCCACTCAGTCGTATTTTTTTCTTAACAGTGAAGATTGATCCGGCGCGCTTTCACGTCAAGTGATTTGTGGCGTCGTGCACATCACGGTTGCGAAACGCTCGCTTTGTCCTTCTCCCCTTGTGGGGTGAGAAGCGGTCCGCGGTAGCGGACGGAAAGCCAATTGCTTTCGAGCTTCGAACGCCCTGAGCCTGCGAAGGGCCGGGGGTGCAACCCTCAGGATCGCGGCCTGGTCTTTTGCGGATCGTAGTGGGCGAAGGCCACGACGCGCGCCGGCAGCCGCTTGGCATGACCGTCGAGCTTGCCGATCTCCACCTCTGTGCCGATTGCCGCGTGGGTGACGTCAAGCCTCGCCAGAGCGATGTTTTTGTTCAGCACCGGCGAGCGCATGCCCGAGGTGACGACACCGATCTGGGCGCGGCCGATATGGACGCAATCCCCATGGCCGACGGCGACATTGCTGTCGATGTCAAGGCCAACGAGCTTGTGCTGCGGATGTTCCTTGCGCCTTATCAGAGCCTCGCGGCCGATGAAATCGTCGGTCTTGGCCTTCAACGGTACGGTGAAGCCAATGCCCGCCTCGAACGGGTCGGTCTGGTCGGAGAATTCGTAACCGGCGAAGATCAGCCCGGCTTCGATGCGCACCATGTCGAGTGCCTGCAGGCCCATCGGCTTCAGCCCGTGCGGCTGGCCGGCCTCCCAGATGGCATCGAACACTTTTTCGGCGTCGCGTGGGTGGCACCAGATTTCGTAGCCGAGCTCGCCGGTATAACCGGTGCGCGACACCACGACCGGAATGCCATTGCCGCCGCCGATGCGCGCGACAGCGAAGCGGAACCATTCGAGTTCGTCGATCGACGGTTGCAGCGGCGAGGTCCAGACCACCTCTCGCAAAATGTCACGGCTCTTCGGCCCTTGGACAGCGACATTGTGCATCTGATCGGTGGAGGAACGCACCAGCACGTTGAGGCCAAGCTTTTTCGCGGTGTCGCGCAGCCATTCGCCGGACAGGTCGTCGCCGCCGACCCAACGGAAATTGTCCTTGCCGAGCCGCAGCAGCGTGCCGTCGTCGATCATGCCGCCATGCTCGTAGCACATGGCGGAATAGACGACCTGGCCGACGCCGAGCTTCTTGACGTCGCGGGTCAGCGTGTATTGCAGCAGCGCCTCGGAATCCGGGCCGGTGACCTCGAACTTGCGCAACGGCGACAGGTCCATGATCACGGCATCCTGCCGGCAGGCCCAGTATTCGGCGATGGCGCCTTCCTTGGCGAAGGAATTGGCCAGCCAATAACCCCGGTATTCCACGAAGTTGCGGGTGTGCTTGGCGAAGCTTGAATGGAAGGCGGTCTCGCGGGTCATTTTCGGTTCCGAATCGGGCGTCATGCGTCTGGCGATCGCTCGCGAGAATTTGTGTTGGCCGGAATAGGTTCGCACATGGATGTCGGTCGGGTTCCAGCCATTGGCCGGTGTCGTGTCGTCGGGACAGGCGGAGGAGACGCAGACGATGTCGGTGAGCGCCCTGAGCAGGACATAGTCGCCGGCGCGCGACCACGGCTCATCCGACACCATGACGCCATGGGCGTCGATCGCCGTGTTGAAGAAGAAGTTGATCGCCATCCAGCCGGCACGTGGGGTGACACCCTTGTCGGCCAGCGCGCGGTTGAAATTCTCCGAGCAGTTGGTGTGGCCGGGATAGCCGATGTCGTCGTAATATTTGGCGGCACACGCCAGCGCGAACGCGTCATGCCGGCCGCATGTGTCCTGGATAACCTCGACCAACGGCTCCATGTCCTGGTCGTAATATTTCGAGTGAAGGCCGGGCATCGGGTAGCTCGACCCCATCAGCGTGCGCGTGGTCGTTACGTCGAGCGGATGGTCCAGCCCCTTGTCCAGCTTGCGCGCCGAGAAGCACTGGAAATCGGTGCACTGGCGGCCGTCGACATCGATGATCTGCAGGTAGTCGCCCGCCTTGACGAAATAGGGTTCGGCTGTCGCCGAATGGACGCGCAGATCGAGCACCGGATCGGCAAGCGGATCGGCCAGCTGCGACTTTGTCTTCAGGCGCACGGTGGCGCGGCGCACCATGACGGTGAGCGGCGTTGCCGTATCATGGCTGTCGACGAGCATCGGCCCGCCGGGTGCGGCAATCAGCATCGCGCCGTCGCGCCTGACCGTGAATGCCTGCTCGGTGCCGGCAGGCGTTGCGCCGCCGAACACACGCACCGCCTTGGGCTCGTCGAGCTGCACCTGGCGGCGCTCAAGGCCACGACGGACGGAAGCCAGGCTGTCATCGCCCTCGGCCAGAAGCGCCTTGATCCCGGCGGCATTGCTGTTGGACTTTTCGCCGAGGATGGAAGGATCGGTGGCGCCGGTCCTGTCCCAGGCCAGCAACTCGCAAGCCTGCCCGCCCTCGACATTGCGCACGGTGAACGTATCGCCGGCCTCGACCTCGATCAGCACCGCGCCATTCCCCAGGATAGTATGGCGCTCCATGCCCGGCGGCAGCGCGATCTGGCCGGGCCTCAGGATGAGGCTCGGCCGCGGCGGTCCGGCTGCGACAGAGGGGTAGGGCGACTGGCTCATCTCAGCCTTGCGGTTCGAGAAACAAGTTTGCCTGTGTGTAAAATTATTTTAGCAGCAAGAATAGCAGCGCGGTTGGGTTTGGCAAGGTGGAGGGTGGCGTTCTCGCCGCGGTCGCTAAGGCCGAACCTTGCCGATCAGCCCTATCTTCCGAACGTCAGCGCTGCCCCTCATCTGGCTGCCGCCATCTTCTCCCCGTAAACGGGCGAAGCTGTCGTCGCCGGTTTCGCCAATCGCCAACGTTGCAGGACGAGCGCCGAGGCTGCGACCAGCTTCTTTCTCCCCGTCACTATACGGGGAGAAATGCCCGGTGTCCGAACCGGATAGATAGGTAACAGAATGGACCGATAGCATGGGTGACAGTTTTCTTGTCCGCCGGAGGACCGGCGATGGTTTGGCGAGAGACTGGCATCA
>NZ_JAMYVS010000009.1:0-232241 GCF_040324255.1 Mesorhizobium sp. M0001 | reverse complement strand
ATGCCAGTCTCTCGCCAAACCATCGCCGGTCCTCCGGCGGACAAGAAAACTGTCACCCATGCTATCGGTCCATTCTGTTACCTATCTATCCGGTTCGGACACCCTTACCCTCTCCCCGTATAGTGACGGGGAGAGGGGGTAGCGAACGGCGGCTCAGCGACGACCTCCGTCACCCCAAAAACGGCTTAGCCTTCATGGTCTCCGGCACCGGCACACCCAGCCGCTTCAGCACCGTCGGCGCCAGTTGCAGCTGATCAAGCAGCGTGTCCGGATCCGGCCCTTTGCCGGCTCCGAAATAATACAGCGCGAAATCCTGCATTTCATCGTCACGGCCGCCATGGTGGCCGCGGTCTGTCTGGCCGTGGTCGGCGGTTACGATCACCTCGTAACCGGCTTGCCGCCAGCCCGGCAGGAAGGCTGCCAGCATGCCGTCCATCGCATAGCAGGCATGGTCCATTTCGTGGCAGTCATGGCCGAAGCGATGGCCCATCGAATCCAGCGTGCAGGTGTGCAGGATCCCGTAGTCGATGGCGTGGCGCCGGGTCAGCTGGGTCAGTGTCGCAAACAGGTCGACATCGCTCGGCGTCATCTGGTTACGGGCATTATAGCCGGTCATGGTGTGGAAGCGACCATGCGTGATGGGTCCGTTGGGCTCGTCGAACTCCATGTCCTCGATCAGGTCGAACGGATAGGAGCGGAAGAATTCGGACCAGTAGGAGTGCGTCACCGCGCCGGTCTTGCCGCCGGCCTTGCTGACTTCGGAGAAAATATCCGGCTTGTTGACGAGAAACCGGTTTTCGTTGGACAGGATGCCGTGCTCCTGAGGCGAAACCCCGGTGTGAATCGAAGCATAGCAGCAGGCCGAAGTAGACGGCAGCACCGAGCGCATCTTCCACACCTGCGCCTCGCCCGATTGCACCCAGCCTTCGAGATTGCCCATCAGCCGGCGCCAGTTCCGGTAGGGCACGCCATCGAGAATGATGAGCAGCAGTTTGGTCTTGAGCGCCATGGGCGGCTCCGGAAAGCTTTTGCCGTTGAAAGAAGTTTTCGCGACAAAGGCCGCGAATTCCCTACTAATTCCCCGCGCTCGCCATGCGCCGTCCCTTGATCGCCTTTTCCAGCCAGCCGATCTCCATCTCGGGAACGGACGACAGCAGCAGGTCGGTATAGGCGTCGAAGGGCGGCGTCAGCACCTTGCTCTTGGCGCCGTAGCGCACCACCTCGCCGCGGTACATCACCGCGATCGAATCGGCGATCGACTTCACCGTCGCCAGATCGTGGGTGATGAAGAGGTAGGCGACCTTCTCGTGCTGCTGCAGGTTGAGCAGCAGCTTGAGAATGCCGTTGGCCACCAGCGGGTCGAGCGCCGATGTCACCTCGTCGCAGATGATCAGCTTGGGCTTGGCGGCGAGCGAGCGGGCGATACAGACGCGCTGTTTCTGGCCTCCGGAGAGTTCGGCCGGATAACGATCGAGAAAGCCCTTGCCCATCTCGATCTCGTCGAGCAGTTCGGCGACGCGCTTGTCGCGCTCGCGGCCGCGTATGCCGAAGTAGAATTCCAGCGGCCGGCCGATGATGGTGCCGACGGTCTGGCGCGGGTTCATCGCCACGTCGGCCATCTGATAGATCATCTGCAACTGGCGCAGATCCTCCTTCGGCCGGTCGGCAAGCCGGTTGGCGAGCGGCCTGCCATCGAAGGTGACGGTGCCTTCCCCGGGCGGCAACAGCCCGGTGATAGCGCGCGCCAGCGTCGACTTGCCAGAGCCGGATTCACCGACGACCGCCAGCGTCTGTCCCGGATAGATGTCGACCGAGACGTTCTTCAGCACCTTGACGTGGCTGCCGCCGTAAGCGGCGGTGACGTTCTTGACCGACAGGAACGGCGCGGCGCCGGGCTTCTGCTCGGCATGCTCGATCTCATGCACCGAGACCAGCGCATTGGTGTATTCCTGGCGCGGCTCCTTGATGATCTGGCGAGTGCCGCCCCATTCGACCAGCCTGCCATGGCGCAGCACCATGATCTCGTCCGAGACCTGGGCGACGACGGCAAGATCGTGGGTAATGTAGAGCGCAGCGACATGGGTGTCGCGGATGGCGTCCTTGATCGCCGCCAGCACGTCGATCTGCGTCGTCACGTCGAGCGCCGTGGTCGGCTCGTCGAAGACGATCAGGTCAGGTTCCGAACACAGCGCCATAGCCGTCATCACGCGCTGCAACTGGCCGCCTGAGACCTGGTGCGGGAAGCGTTCGCCGATGATTTCGGGGTTCGGCAGGCTGAGCTTCTTGAACAACGCCACGGCACGTTTCTCGGCCTCGGCGCGTGTCGCCGTGCCGTGCAGCAGCGTTGCTTCCACCACCTGGTCCATCAGCTTGTGCGCCGGGTTGAAGGCGGCGGCCGCCGACTGCGCGACATAGCAGACCTCGCGGCCGCGCAATTTGCGGAAACCTTCCTTGCCGCCCTTGAGAATATCGCGGCCGTTGAGCAGCACCTCTCCGCCGGTGATGCGCACGCCGCCACGGCCATAGCCCATCGACGACAGGCCGATGGTCGACTTGCCGGCGCCGGACTCGCCGATCAGGCCGAGCACCTTGCCCTTTTCCAGCGTCAGCGAGACATCGTGGACCAAAACGATGTTCTTCGGCGCCTCGCCGGGCGGAAACACTGTCGCTTCGATGCGCAGATTGCGGATATCGAGCAGCAGGCCGGGCTTTGCTTTTGTGTCAGCCATCACCCGCGTCCTCCCTTCAGGCTTGTCGTGCGGTTGAGCACCCAGTCGGCGACCAGATTGACCGAAATCGCCAGTGCCGCGATCGCCGCGGCGGGAATGAGTGCCGCCCCGATACCGAAGACGATGCCGTCCTTGTTCTCCTTGACCATGCCGCCCCAATCGGCATCCGGCGGTTGCACGCCAAGCCCGAGAAAGGACAGCGTCGACAAGAACAGCACCGCGTAGATGAAGCGCAGGCCAAGTTCCGAGACCAGCGGCGAAAGCGCGTTGGGCAGGATCTCGCGGAAGATGATCCAGCCGCTGCCTTCGCCCCGCAGCTTGGCGGCCTCGACATAATCCATGACGTTGATGTCGACGGCCACCGCGCGCGACAGCCGGTAGACGCGGGTCGAGTCGAGGACGCCCATCACCAGGATCAGCGTCACCAGGTTGGTCGGCAGCACCGAAAGCACGACGAGCGCCATGATCAAGGTCGGGATCGACATCAGCAGATCGACAAGGCGCGACAGCAGCGTGTCGAACCAGCCGCCGAACACCGCCGCCGAAAAGCCGAGGATGGCGCCGAGCGAGAATGACAGCGCGGTGGCCAGCACCGCAATGAACAGCGTGATGCGAGCGCCGTAGATCATGCGCGACAGAAGATCGCGACCGAGATTGTCGGTGCCCAGCAAATGTGCCGCCGTCATCGGTTCCCAGACATCGCCGACGATTTCGGCATTGCCGTACGGTGCGATCAACGGTGCGAAAACTGCCGCCAGCACGAACACAGCCGTCAGCACGATGCCGATCAGCGCGGGGATGGGGATGCGTTTGATGTCGAGCATGCCCGCCGCCTATTTCGGATGTCTGAGGCGCGGATTGGCGACAATCGCCCCGATGTCCGCAATGATGTTCAGGCTGATATAAACGGCGGCGAAGACCAGGCCGACCGCCTGCACCACCGGCACGTCGCGCTTGGTGACGTGGTCGACCAGATATTGTCCCATGCCGGGATAGACGAAGATCACCTCGACCACGACGACGCCGACGATGAGGTAGGCGAGGTTGAGCATGACCACGTTGATGATCGGCGCTATGGCATTGGGGAAAGCATGCTTGCGGATGACATTGAAGGCCGACAGGCCTTTCAGTTCCGCCGTCTCGACATAGGCCGACTGCATGACGTTGAGGATGGCCGCGCGGGTCATGCGCATCATATGCGCCAGCACAACCAGCGTCAGCGCGGTGGCCGGCAGCGCGATCGCCTGCATGCGCTCACCGAACGGCATGCCGTCATAGACCGTGGAAATGGCCGGGAACCATTGATACTTCACGGCAAAGAAATAGACGAGCACATAGCCGATGAAGAATTCCGGGAAAGATGTCGAGGCGAGCGCCAGGCCGGAGATCAGCTTGTCGACCCAGCCATTGCGGTAACGCACGGCGATCAGGCCGAGGATGATGGCCAGCGGCACGGCCACGATCGCAGCCCAGAAGGCGAGGAACAGCGTGTTCCACAGCCGCCCCTTGATCGACGTGGCAATATCCTGGCCGCTCGACATCGCCGTGCCAAGATCGCCGGTGAGCACACCGCCTAGCCAATGGAAATACCTGATGTAAGCCGGCTGATTCAGGCCGAGCTGCTCGCGCAGATTGGCGAGCGATTCCGGCGTCGCCGACTGTCCGAGAATGGCTTGCGCGACGTCGCCGGGCAGGATCTGGGTGCCGGCGAAGATCAGGACCGAAACGGCCAGCAAGAGGACGATGCCCAGCGCAACGCGCTGGGCCACAAGTTTCACGACGGGTGAGGACATATCCGCAAAGCCGGGCTCAGGCTTCGAGCCAGCACTTCGCCAGCGCGTAGCCGTTCATCAGCTCCTGATGCGGATCGTCTACCCAGCCGCCGACCTTGGCGCCTGTCGCATCGATGAACTGATTGAACATCGGCAGGATCAGGCCGCCCTCGTCGCGCACCAGCACGGCCATGTCGTGGTACATCTGCTTGCGCTTGGTCTCGTCGAGTTCGGCGCGTGCGGCCAGCACCAGCTTGTCGAAGTCCGGACGCTTGAAACGGGTGTCGTTCCAGTCGGCGGTCGACAGATAGGCGGTCGAGTACATCTGGTCCTGGGTCGAGCGGCCGCCCCAATAGGAGGCGCAGAAGGGCTGCTTGTTCCAGACCTCGTTCCAGTAGCCGTCGCCGGGCTCGCGCTTGAGCTCGATCTTGATGCCGGCCTTGGCCGCGCTCTGCTGGAAGAGCTGCGAGGCGTCGACCGCGCCCGGGAAAGCGACGTCGGAGGTGCGCAGCAGCACGGTGCCGTCATGGCCCGACTTCTTGTAGTGGAACTTGGCCTTGTCGGGATCATATTTGCGCTGCTCGATCTCGGAAAACAGCGGATAGGACGAATTGATCGGGAAGTCGTTGCCGAGCGAGCCGTAGCCGCGCAGCACCTTGTTCAGCATCTCCTCACGGTCGATCGCGAGCTTCAGCGCCATGCGCAGGTCGCTGTTGTCGAAGGGCGCGGTGTTGCAATGCATGATGAAGACATAGTGGCCGGGGCCGGCATGGTTGCGGATGGTGACGCCCGGTACACGCTTGATCAGGTCGACGATCTTCGGCTCGACGCGGTTGATCATGTTGACCTGGCCGCCCTGCAGGGCGGCCGTGCGCGCGGTCGCGTCGTTGATGACGATGATCTCGATCTGGTCGGCATGGCCCATCTTGTCGGCCTGCCAGTAATTGGCGAAGCGCTCGCCGCCATGGCGCACGCCGGGCTCGTTGGTAGTGACCTTGTAGGGTCCTGCCGAGATGCCGGCATCCGCCTTGTCCTTGCCGCCGTTGGGCTGGACAATGAGGTGGTAGTCGCTGAGGAGATAGGGAAGGTCGGCGTTGGCCTCCTTCAGCGTCAGGACGACTTCCTTGCCACTGGCCTTGATGCTGTCGATGCCTTTCATGTAGCCCAGCGCGCCGGACTTCGATTTTTCATCGGAATGGCGCTCGAGGGTTGCCGCCACATCCTCAGCGGTCACCGTCTTGCCGTTGTGGAATTCGACGCCGTCGCGGATTTTCAGCGTCCACACCTTGGCGTCGTCCGACGAGCCGATCTCTTCGGCGATGCGGTTCTCGAGTTTGCCTTCCGGGGACAGCTCGACGATCAGCTCGCCCCACATCTTGCCAAAGGCGAACGGCACTTGCGTCATGAACAAAGCCGGGTCCAGGCTGTTCGTGGATTCGCCGCCTACGAGGCCGGCCTTCAGCGTGCCGCCCTTGACCGGGCCTTCTGCGCGAGCCGCACTGGAAAGCAGCATATTGGCGAAGGGCGCTGTGACGCCGAGTGCTGCGGCGCGGCCGAGGAAATCACGACGGTTCAGCTTGCCGGACGCAACGCGCCGGCTCAGATATTCGAGTTCGTTGGACATTTGAGTTCCTCACTCTGTTGGTTCGACCTTATGGTCGTTTTTTGCTTGTTGTTACCACAGGGATATTGACCGGAAGGCAAAGCCGTAAGCAAGACGGAATGCGACATGCCGTGGCGTAAATCGTGCGTCGCAACTGGACCAGTCGGGTGGACGCTCAGAGCAGGTCGCGCGGGATCGTCTCTTCGAAATCGCGTTCGAAAACCAGCGTTTCGCCCTCATAGGCTTCGATTCTGGCGCTGACGACGAAGTTTTGCGCGTCGCTGCGCATTTCAGCCGATGTCTCGGTGCGCACGGACCATCCGTTTCGCGACAAGGTCTGCGTCCAGTGCGTCCGGCCCGAGGCAGACAGCGGGTCGTAGGGATGGATCGTCCAGCTCTCGCGGGCAATGCTGCCATTGGCCAGTCCATGCGCGAGATCGCGCACTTCGCCGAAATCATCCGTGATCGAGAGCGTGACGATGCCGGTCTTCTCATCGCGATCGACGTGACGCTCGGAATTCGCTGCACGAACTGTCGCGGTTGCCCAGGGTGTTGCGCCTTCGGGAGACTGGAATGAAGTCTCGTCGCTTTTTGCGAGCGGGCGCAGCGGCAGCCTCAGCGTCGCCGCTGAAAGGTCGAGCCGCACCGGCTCCGGCGACGGCCAGATCATCGGCCAGTAAGCGTTGGAAACAGCGATGCGCAGGCGGTGTCCGGCCGGCACGCGGTAGGCGCACTGGTCGAGAATAACGCGCGCCGAAACCGTTTCGCCCGGCACCAGCGCTTGCGGCTGTTCGTGCGAAGCGCGATGCGTCAGGTTGAGCACGCCGTAGGAGATCAGTTCCGAGGCGCCGTCGGGGTGCACGTCGCACAGTCGAACCGCGATGTTCGCCTGCGGGCGATCGGACGATATCCGGACCAGAAGCTCCGGCGCACCGACAATGTCGATGGCTTCGGCGAGCACAGGCTGATCAAAGCAGACCGATAGTGCATCGTCCGGACGCTGATCGCCCGGCAGCTCCGGGCCGAAGGTGAACGGAAAATACTCGCCGCCGGCGAGCCCGCAGCTTTGCGGGGTCGCAATGATCGCCGGCCTGGCGCCGTCAGCAATGATTTCGATCTTGCGCGTCTTGATGTTGGGCGACGGCCATTTCTGTTCGGCCACCCAGCGGCCCGGCCGCTCGGGGTGCCAGCGCGCCGGACGCACGCTGTCCATCACATAGGCGCGATAGTCCGGGTCGGCCTCGACACCGGTGTCGACGCCTTTCAGCCAGCGGTGCCACCAGCGCAACGCCTCCTGCAGGAATCCGATGGCGGGCGTTGGCCGGGCATAATGCGGATATTTGTGGATCCATGGCCCGACAATGCCCTTCACCGGAGCCTGGATGTTGGTGACCAGGTGCGAGATCGTGTTGCGATAACCGTCATGCCAGCCGCCGATCGACAGCACGGCGGCTTTGACGGCGGAGAAATCCTCGCAGATCGAACCGCGTTTCCAATAGGCGTCGCGATGCTGATGGCTGAGCCAGAGCGGCAGAAGGAAAGTCTGGTTCTCCAGCCGCGTCAGCCAGAGGTCGCGCCAGCGGTTGTCGCCCGCAATCAGCGGATCCGGCGGTCGCGACGAATAGGACAACATGGTCGAGGCCCAGCCGAAATTTTCCGTCAAAAGGCAGCCGCCCTTGTAGTGGATGTCGTCGGCGTAGCGGTCGACGGTCGAGCACAGGCTGATCACCGCCTTCAGCGCCGGCGGCTGCTTGGCCGCCACCTGCAGGCAGTTGAAGCCGCCCCAGGAAATGCCCATCATACCGACACTGCCGTTGGACCAGGGCTGTGCTGCCGCCCAGGCAATCACATCGCAGGCGTCCTGCAATTCCTGCTCGGAATATTCGTCGTCCATCAGGCCTTCGGAATCGCCATTGCCGCGCATGTCGACGCGGATCGAGGCGTAGCCGTGGCCGGCAAAATAGGGATGCGTCAGTTGATCGCGAAAGATGGTGCCGTCGCGCTTGCGGTAGGGCAGGTGCTCGAGGATCGCCGGCACCGGATCGCTGCTGGCGTCCTCCGGCATCCAAACCCGCGCCGACAGCCGGCAACCATCCGGCATGACGATGCCCATATCGGGGAATTCGACGACCTTGCGGGGAAATTCGGTGATGGTTTTCATGCGGGGCTCATAACGCCCCGCTATGCCAAGACTTTCAATCGCCATTCGCGACTGGAGCAGTGAAAAATGCGACCTGGCCGCAGCCTGCTTCACGACCTCAGTTCAGCGGAATCTCGTTTTCGGCCTTGCTGTCCTGATAGACGCCGGAAAGCGCGTCGTAGCGGGTGGAAATATTGCCGATCCTTGCCTCAAGCCGGCCGCGCTCGGCCTCGGGCAGCGTCCGCACCAGCCTGCGAATGGAAAAACTCTTCCAATAAGCGTTCTCGGCATTGTAGCCGCCGGGATCAAGAGTGAAGACCTCTTTCAGGATTTTCAGATCGTGCGGGATCGCAAAGCTGTCGCGTGAATCCTCGTGGCTGAAGAGGTAGTAGAAATTGTCGAAGCCGGTCCAGGTGATCGCCGACAGGCAGAGCGAGCAGGGCTCATGCGTGGCGATGAAGATGGCGTCCTTGGTGTCGACGCGCTCGGCTTTCGGCATTTCATAGAAACGCTTCAGGCAGTGCACCTCGCCATGCCAGAGCGGATTTTCCATCTCGTTGTTGGTTTCGGCCAGCACCAGCGAGCGGTCGCCCTTCCGCAGGATGGCGGCGCCGAACAGCTTGTTCCCATGGGCCACGCCCTCTGCCGTTTTCGGCACGATGTCGTGCTCGATGACATCGAGCAGGCGGTCGATCAGCGATATGTCGGTCATTTCTCAGGTCTCGTTGGGGAGATGGATTTCGTAGGGGTGCGAGAAATGGAACTCTTCGAGGTTGGAGCCGTCACCGCCGCGGTCGACGATGACGAAATCCTGCGCTTCACCGAGTGGTGTCAGCACGCCGTGCCAGAGATTGCGCGGATAGTTGACGCCTTGCCCCGGTGCGGTGATGAAGGCATGCGGCTCGCGCGGACCGTCCTTGCCGTCATGGCAGACGACGACCAGGAAAGGCCGCGGTGACAGCGGGATGAACGCCTGGCTGCCTAAGGGATGGCGCTCGACCATGGTCAGCCTCAGCGGCAGGTCGTAAGGCGTGCCGCGCGCCATCGAGATCAGCACGCGGGCATTCGGTCCCGCGGCTTCAGCGGTGGCGAGATTCTGGTAGCGCTCGGTCTTGCCGCCATTGATCGGGTAGTGATTGCCGCCGCCCATGTCGATGACATCGCCGAAGCCGGCAAAGCTTTCGCGGGTCAGCGGCCGCGCTGTGATGCGGGTCACCGCGCGCGACCGCCAATGCCCGCCCCGCCGAGCTTGGCGTGCCGGTTGACGTCCTTGTAAAGGAGATAGCGGAATTTGCCTGGGCCGCCCGCGTAGCAGGCCTGCGGGCAGAAGGCGCGCAGCCACATGAAGTCGCCGGCCTCGACCTCGACCCAGTCCTGGTTGAGGCGGTAGACCGCCTTGCCTTCCAAGACATAGAGCCCGTGCTCCATGACATGCGTCTCGGCAAATGGGATGACGGCGCCAGGCTCGAGCGTAACGATGGTGACGTGCATGTCGTGGCGCATGTCGGCTGGATCGACGAAACGGGTCGTCGCCCAGCGACCCTCGGTGCCGGGCATCGGCGTCGGCGCCATTTGCTGGTCACTGCTGAACAGGACTTCCGGCGCGTCGATGCCGTCGACGGCCTCATAGGCCTTCCTGATCCAGTGGAAGCGCACGGCGTCGCGACCTTCGTTGCGCACCGTCCAGCCGCTGTCCGGCGGCAGGAAGGCAAAACCGCCGGCTTGCAGCACGTGCTTCTTGCCGGCCAGCGAAACGGTCAACTCGCCCTCAACCACGAACAGCACGCCCTCGGCGCCGGCGTCCGGCTCGGGCCGGTCGCTGCCGCCGCCGGGCAGGACCTCGACGATGTACTGCGAAAATGTCTCGGCGAAACCCGAAAGCGGCCTGGCGATGATCCAGGCCCTGGTCTCGTCCCAGAACGGCAGTGGGCTGGTGACGATGTCCTGCATCACTCCCTTCGGTATGACGGCATAGGCCTCGGTGAAGACGGCGCGGCCGGTCAAAAGCTCATTTTGGCCGGGATGGCCGCCATGCGGTGCATAATAGGTTTTCTGGTCAGTCTTGATCATATCCATTGGGTCCTGACCCCTCAGTCATTTCATTAGAGCGGGAGCATGTCTTTCAGGCGGAGCAGCGCGATACGCTCGACCTGTTTGCAGGCGGTATCGAGTTCTACGCCACGGCTGTTGCCGATGCGCGCCTCGAACTCGGCGAGGATCTCCTCCTTGGTCTTGCCCCGCACCGCGATGATGAAGGGAAAGCCGAAGGTGGTGACGTAGGCGGCGTTGAGCTTGGAAAACAGCTCGCGCTCCTTGTCGGTCAGCGCGTCGAGGCCGGCGGAGGCCTGCTCGCGTGTGGATTCCGCAGTGAGGCGTCTCGCTTTGGCCAGTTTGCCAGCGAGATCGGGATGGGCGTTGAGGACGCCGATCCGCTCGGTTTCGCTGGCGGCGCGGAAGACGCGGCAGAGCGCATTGTGCAGGCCGCCGGCGCTGTCATGCGCCGGCCCAAGCTCCAGCTCATAGGCACGTTCGGCGATCCAGGGCGAATGTTCGAACACGCCGCCGAAAGTGTCGACGAAGGTCTCGAACGCCATCTTCGACGGCTTGAGCGCCGCCGGCTGGTAGGGGTGGTTTTCCTGCCAGTGCCTGGCGATATCGATGCGCCGTGCCAGCCAGACCTTGTCGTGCGATCTGACATAGTCGACGAAGCGCTTCAGCGCCGCCACCCGCCCGGGACGTCCGACGAGGCGGCAATGCAGGCCGATATTCATCATCCGCGGCCGGCCCGCTTTGCCCTCGGCATAGAGCGTGTCGAAACTGTCCTTCAAATAGGCGAAGAACTGGTCGCCGGAATTGAATCCCTGCGGCGTGGCGAAACGCATGTCGTTGGCATCGAGCGTGTAGGGGATGACGAGTTGCGCGCCGCCGCTGTGCTCGAACCAGTAGGGCAGTTCGTCATCATAAGTGTCCGACACATAGTCGAAGCCGCCCTCTTCGGCCAGCAACCGCACCGTATTGACCGAGGTGCGGCCGGTGTACCAGCCGGTCGGCCGTTGGCCCGTCACCTCGTAGTGCAGCTTGATCGCCGCTTCGAGGTCGCGGCGCTCGTCCTCGGCGCTGTGGTCGCGGTAGTCGATCCATTTCAGGCCGTGCGAGGCCATTTCCCAGCCGGCCTCCTGCATCGCCGCCACCTGGTCGGGCGACCGGGCTAATGCTGAGGCGACCCCGTAGCAGGTCACCGGCACTTGCGCCTCGCTGAACAGGCGCAGCAGCCGCCAGAAGCCTGCCCGCGCGCCATATTCGTAGATCGATTCCATGTTCCAGTGGCGCTGGCCGACCCAGGGCGCGGCGCCGACGATTTCCGACAGGAAGGCTTCCGAGGCCTTGTCGCCGTGCAGCACGCAGTTCTCGCCGCCTTCCTCGTAGTTGACGACGAATTGGACGGCCACATGCGCACCGCCCGGCCATTTCGGATCCGGCGGATTGGCTCCGTAGCCGCGCATGTCTCTAGAGTAACGCATTGCCCCTCCCCGCCGGACGCTGCCGGAAGTTATGATCAGGATAGTCGAAAGGGTTGCTCGCGCATTCCCCCGAAATTTTTGAAAGTGTTTTTGTGCCACTCCGCTCGACCGGGACTTATGCATCGCCTTTAATTGGCGCACAATTCACTGCTTTGTTCGGCTGTATCGGAAATGGGAGGCGCCAGTGGCAGAAACGTCGAAAGCCGATGGCGGACGTCTGACGACGCATGTGCTCGACACCGCGACCGGCAAGCCGGCGGCGGGCCTGTCGATCGCGCTTTATCATCTTGAGAGCGACGCGCGGATACATTTGAAGACCGTCGTCACAAATGCCGACGGCCGCTGCGATGCGCCGCTGCTGGCAGGAGCGGAATTCCGCCTTGGAGAATACGAACTGGTGTTCGCCGCCGGTGACTATCTACGCGGCCAGGGCACCAAACTGCCGGAACCGGCCTTCCTCGACAGTGTGCCGATCCGCTTCGGCATGGCGGAATCCGTGCATTATCACGTGCCGTTGCTTATCTCTCCTTATGGCTACTCGACCTACAGGGGGAGCTGACGCATGGCCAAGATCACCATACGCAACGAGATCCGCTTCATCCTCAATGGCAGGGATGTCGCGCTGTCGTCGGTGGCGCCCGACGCGACCTTGCTCGACTGGTTGCGGCTCGACCGCTCGCTGCGCGGCACCAAGGAAGGCTGCGCCGAGGGCGATTGCGGCGCCTGCACGGTGCTGGTCGGAAAATTGTCCGCCGGCAAGCTGGTTTATGAAAGCGTCAATGCCTGCATCCGCTTCCTGGGCTCGCTCGACGGCACCCATGTCGTCACCGTCGAGCATCTGCGCGGCGCGCCTGGCCAATTGCATCCGGTGCAGCAGGCGATGGTCGATTTCCACGGTTCGCAATGCGGCTTCTGCACGCCGGGCTTCGTCATGTCGCTCTACGGCCTGTGGATGAAGTCGCCGGACCCGTCGAATGCCGCGATCGAAAAGGCCTTGCAAGGCAATCTTTGCCGCTGCACCGGCTATGAGGCAATCATGCGCGCCGCGCGTGCCATCTCCAGCTACGGCAATGCGGCGAAGGATCCGCTGGCGGCCGAGCGCAAGGCGATCACCGCCAGGCTCGAGGCTATGCATGACGGTGCCCGCGTCGAAATCGGCGCCGGCAAGCAGCGGCTGGTTGTGCCGGGTGACGTCGACGATTTCGCCGCTGTACTGGACAAGGAGCCCGGCGCCACTGTTGTCGCCGGCTCGACCGACGTCGGCCTGTGGGTCACCAAGCACATGCGCGACATCTCACCGGTAGTCTTCATCGGCAATCTCGAGGGGCTGTGCGCGATCTCCGAAGACAATGACGTCATCACCATCGGCGCCGGCGTCACCTACACCGACGCCTTCGCGACACTGGCCAAGCGCATCCCCGCGCTCGGGCCATTGTTCGACCGCATCGGCGGCGAACAGGTACGAAACATGGGCACCATCGGCGGCAACATCGCCAATGGCTCGCCGATCGGCGACACGCCGCCGCCCCTGATCGCGCTTGGTGCGCAACTGACGCTGCGCCGCGGCAAGAAGCGGCGCACCATCGCGCTCGAGGATTTCTTCATCGCCTATGGCAAGCAGGACCGGCAGCCAGGCGAATTCGTCGAGGCCGTGCACGTTCCCGTGCCGGCCAAGGGCACGAAGTTTGCCGTCTACAAGATCACCAAGCGCCGCGACGAGGACATCACCGCAGCCCTTGGCGCCTTTTTCCTCGACTTGGCCAAGGACGGAACCGTGGCCGATATATGCATCGCCTATGGCGGCATGGCGGCCACCCCGAAGCGGGCTTTCGGTGTCGAAAAAGCGCTGCTCGGCAAGCCGTGGACGGAGACGACGGTGGAAGCGGCCATGGCTGAATATGCCGGCGATTTCACCCCGCTGACCGATATGCGGGCATCGGCCGAATACCGGGCGCTGGCGGCCAGGAACCTGCTGCTGCGCTTTTTTGCCGAAACCAGCGGCAGCAAGGCGCCGTTCCAGGTGTCGCGCAACGAGGCGGCCTGATGAACAAGCACGCCTCTCCAGATCTCAAGGCGCAGAAGATTTCCGGTGGCGTCGCCGCCGACCAGCGCCACGATTCCGCGCACAAGCATGTCAGCGGCAGCGCGGTCTATATCGACGATATGCCGGAACCGGCGGGCATGCTGCATGGCTGCCTCGGCCTGTCCACGGCGACGCATGCGACGATCAGCAAAATGGATCTGTCGGCGGTGCGCGCGGCGCCGGGCGTCGTCGATGTGCTGACGGCCAAGGACGTTCCGGGCGAAAATGACATCTCGCCGACCGGCCGCCACGACGAGCCGGTGCTGGCCGACGACAAGGTGCAGTTTTATGGTCAGCCGATCTTCTGCGTTATTGCCAAGACGCGCGAACAGGCGCGCCGCGCCACCCGGCTGGCCAAGGTCGAATACAGTCCATTGCCTTTCGTCACCGACATTGGCGACCTCGACCCCCGCAAGGACAAGCTGGTCACGCCGCCGCTCACGCTGAAGCGTGGCGATGCCGCTGCCGCGATCAAGGCGGCGCCGCGCCGGCTGAAGGGCAAGATGCGCATCGGCGGCCAGGAGCATTTCTATCTCGAAGGCCATATCGCCGTGGCCATCCCCGGCGAAGACCAGGACGTCACCATCTATTCCTCGACCCAGCATCCGAGCGAAGTCCAGCATATGGTCAGCCATGCGCTGGGCGTGCCGAGCAACGCCATCACAGTGGAAATCCGCCGCATGGGTGGCGGCTTCGGCGGGAAGGAGACGCAAGGCAACCAGTTTGCGGCATTGGCTGCGATCGCCGCCAAGAAACACCATCGCGCGGTCAAGATCCGGCCCGACCGTGACGACGACATGATTGCCACCGGCAAGCGCCATGACTTCCTCGTCGACTACGAAGTAGGTTTCGACGACGCCGGCAACATTCTTGGCGTCGACTTCATGTTCGCGGCGCGTTGCGGCTTTTCATCGGACCTGTCCGGCCCGGTCACCGACCGCGCGCTGTTCCATTGCGACAACACCTATTTCTGGCCGGCGGTGCATGCGCAATCGGCGCCGCTTTACACCAACACCGTGTCGAACACGGCGTTTCGCGGCTTCGGCGGCCCGCAAGGCATGGTCGGCGCCGAACGCGTCATCGACGAGGTTGCCTTTGCCGTCGGCAAGGACCCGCTCGAAATCCGCAAGCAGAATTTTTATGGCACCAGTGGTGATAAAGACGGGGGCCGCAACGTCACCCCGTATCACCAGACGGTCGAGGACAACATCATCCACCGCATCGTCGCCGAGCTGGAGGCGAGCGCCGACTATGCGGGGCGCCGCCGCATCATCCAGGCCTTCAACGCCAACAGCCGCTTCATCAAGCGCGGCCTGGCGCTGACGCCGGTCAAATTCGGCATCTCTTTCACAGCCACCCACTACAACCAGGCCGGCGCGCTGGTGCATGTCTACACCGACGGTTCGGTGCATCTGAATCACGGCGGCACCGAGATGGGGCAAGGCCTCTACGTCAAGGTGGCGCAGGTGGTGGCGGAAGAGTTCCAGATCGACCTCGACCAGGTCAAGATCACCGCGACGACCACCGGCAAGGTGCCCAACACTTCGGCCACCGCGGCGTCGTCCGGCACCGACCTCAACGGCATGGCGGCGCAGAACGGCGCCCGCCAGATCAAGGAACGGCTGACCGACTTCGCCGCCGAAAAATACCAGGTGCCGCGCGAGCAGGTGCTTTTCCTGCCCAACCGGGTGCGCATCGGCAATCAGGAGATCGCCTTCACCGACCTCGTCAAGCAGGCCTATATGGCCCGCATCCAACTGTCGGCGGCGGGTTTTTACAAGACGCCGAAAATCCACTGGAACCGTGACAAGGGCGAGGGCCGTCCGTTCTATTATTTCGCCTATGGCGCCTCGTGCTCGGAAGTCTCGGTCGACACGTTGACCGGCGAATATGTCGTCGAGCGCACCGACATATTGCATGACACCGGCCGCTCGCTGAACCGCGCCATCGATCTCGGCCAGATCGAGGGCGGCTTCATCCAGGGTATGGGCTGGCTGACGACGGAGGAACTGTGGTGGGACGACAAGGGCCGGCTGCGCACGCACGCGCCGTCGACCTACAAGATCCCGCTCGCGTCCGACCGGCCGAAGATATTCAACGTCACGCTGGCCGACTGGCCGGAGGCCAACGAGCCGACGGTGCACCGTTCCAAGGCGGTCGGCGAACCGCCCTTCCCGCTCGGCATGTCTGTGCTGCATGCGCTGTCGGACGCGGTGGCAAGTGTGGCCGATCATAAGGTCTGTCCGCGTCTCGACGCTCCTGCAACACCAGAACGGGTGCTGATGGCGATCGAACGGCTGAAGGGTGAAGCCAAGAATAGCGCCTGACTCTGACCTGGATTCTGGCAAAACGTGCAATTCAGACTGAAAAACCCTATATTTCCCGTACGGGAATGCGAAATATGAAGTCGAAAGTGCAAAGCCTCAGAGCTTTTCTCGCCAGCGCCGACCGGTTTGCCTTGGTCGAAGTGGCCAGTACCAAGGGCTCGACCCCCCGCGAGAAGGGCGCCTTCATGCTCGTCTCGCAGGCGGCGACTTTTGGCACGATCGGCGGCGGTCAGCTCGAGTACATCGCGATCGACAAGGCGAGGCAGATGGTGGGGTCTTCACCCTCCCCCTTGTGGGGAGGGTCGACCGGCGAAGCCGGCCGGGGTGGGGGTGCGGACGATCGTGCCAAGCCACCCCGTTTCGCTGACGCCGCCACACGGCGTCCGCTCACCGACCCTCCCCACAAGGGGGAGGGTAAAGAAGCCCGCATCGGCTTCGACGAAGTCTGCGCCACGCTTGACGTGCCGCTAGGCCCCGAGATCGGCCAGTGCTGCGGCGGGCGCGTCGAAGTCTTGATCCGTGTCGTCGATGCCGCGCTTACTGCCGAGCTGATCGCGGCCGCAGAAGCCGAGGAAGCCCACCTGCCGCATGTCTATATCTTCGGCGGCGGCCATGTCGGCCGGGCGCTGGCCTCGACTGTTGCACTTCTTCCCGTGCGTGGTGTCGTCATCGAGACGCGGGCCGAAGCGCTGGAAGGCATGCCGGAAACCGTCGAGACGCGGCTGACGCCGATGCCCGAGGCCGAGGTGCGAAACGCCCCCGCCGGCACCGCCTTCGCCATCCTCACCCACGACCATGCGCTGGATTTCCTCATCGTCGCCGAAGCGCTGAAGCGCGACGACGCGGCCTATGTCGGCATGATCGGCTCGAAAACCAAGAGAGCGACGTTCAGGAACTGGTTCCTGAAATCGGCTGAGGGCACGGAGGCTGAGTTCGCCCGCCTCGTCTCGCCGATCGGCGGCGATGCGGTCAAGGACAAGCGCCCACCGGTCATAGCTGCGCTGGCCGCGGCCGAGATCATGACGGCGCTGGTCGCGCACGGCGCGGCACCGGCGGTAAGCCAGCAGGCGCGGCAAGGCCAAGAGGTAGCCGGCTAATCTTTTTTATCCGACCGCTTCAGGCCAAGATGATCTCGCAAGGTGCTGCCTTCGTATTCCCGACGGAATAGTCCGCGCCGCTGCAGTTCCGGCACCACCAGCGTGGCAAAGGCATCGAGCTCGCCGGGGAAGTATGACGGCATGACGTTGAAGCCGTCCGCGCCGCCGCCCTCGAACCGCGCCTGCAATTCGTCAGCGATCTGCGCCGGCGTGCCGACGATACGCCAATGGCCACGTGCGCCGGCGAAATGGCGCGCAAGCTGGCGGATCGACAGGCCGTCGCGGCGCGATTGTTCGATGACCAGCGCCTGGCGGCTTTTCATTCCCTCGGTCTCCGGCAGCTCGGGCATCGGTCCGTCGATCGGATAGCTCCCGAGATCGGAGATGCTGAGATAGCTGGACAGTAGCGCCACGCCGACATCGTCGGGGATCAGCGCCTGGAATTCCTCCTGTTTCTCCCGCGCTTCGGCCTCGGTATCTGCCACCACCGGGGAGACGCCGGGCATGATCTTGATGTCGTCGGGTTCCCGCCCATAGGCAGCCATACGGCCCTTGAGGTTGTCGTAAAAGCCCTTGGCTTCCTCGAGGGTCTGCGCCGCCGTGAACACGACGTCGGCGGTGCGGGCGGCAAGGTCGCGGCCGACATCCGAGGCGCCGGCCTGCACCATCACCGGCGCGCCCTGCGGCGAGCGCGGCAGGTCGAGCGGGTCGCGCACCGAAAAGCTCTGGCCGTTGTGACCGTGAAAGCCACTGCCTTGCCAAAGTCCTGATACCACCTCGGCGAATTCGCGCGCCCGCTCGTAGCGGTCGGCATGCGGTTTCAGGCCCGTCGCGCCGAAATTGGCGGCTTCGATGGGGCTGGCCGACGTCACCAGGTTCCAGCCAGTCCGGCCACCACTCAGATGATCGAGCGACAGAAAGGTGCGCGCCAGGCCGTAGGGCTCGTTGTAGCTGGTCGACGCCGTCGAAACGAGGCCGATGCGGCTGGTCTGCACGGCGAGCGCGGACAGCAGGCTGATCGGCTCGAAGCCGATCGAGCGTGAGGTCTGGCTGGCGATGCCGACATTGGCTTCGCGCAGACCGGCGGCGTCCTCGCAGAACACCATGTCGAACTTCGCCGCTTCCGCCGTGCGCGCCAGCTGGATGTAATGATCGATGTCGATGCCTGCCGTGACATGCGCCTTGGGGTGACGCCAGGCGGCGATGTGGTGGCCCGTCGCCCACAGGAAGGCGCCAAGCTTCATCTGGCGGGTCATTGCGCTCCTCCGGCAAGTCTGAGATGAGAGCGCAAGGTGGTGCCGGGATAATCCGGGCGGATGAGGCCGCGGCGCTGCAATTCCGGCAGCACGCGGCCGATGAAACCGTCAATCGCCGCAGGCGGTATTGCGATGTTGAACCCGTCGCAGCTTTGCGAGCTGAACCATGTTTCGAGCGCGTTGGCAGCGACATCTGCGCCAACGTTCAGCAGCAGCTTGACCGCACCCGGATCGCGTCCGCAGGCCACAACGCGGCGCTTGAGATCGTCATGGCGCGCCTTGGGGTCCTTTGTGGGTCTGTCCAGCAGGACGACATCGGCGGTGCGGGCGGCCATATCCAGGTCGGCCTCGGACAGGCCGGACAGCACCAGCACCGGCGTATCCTGCGGCGAGCGCGCGACGTTCAGCGGCCCGCGCACGGAGAAAAATTCGCCCTTGTGGTCGAGCAGGTGCATTTTTTCGGGATCGTGGAAGCGGCCGCCGATCTTGTCGAACAGCAGCGCGTCGGCATCCCAGCCCTGCCACAGGCGCTGAACGATGCCGATGTATTCCTGCGTGCGGCGGCGGAACACATCGTCGGAAAATCCATCCGGCCGGCTGAAATTGGCGGCTTCCCCTGGCGCCTGCGCCATGGTCGCGTGCCAGCCGGCGCGGCCATGGCTGATGATGTCGAGCGAAGCAAAACGGCGCGCCAGATTGTACGGCTGGTGAGCGACCGTCGAGGCTGCAGCGACAAGGCCGATCCGACTTGTCATCGTCGCCAGCGCCGCCAGCAAGGTCGTCGCTTCGAAAGAACTCGACCCGGCGCTGTTCGGCGCGGAATCATCGAGGACAATCATGTCCAGCCCCGCCGCTTCCGCTTGCTTGGCAAAGCCGGCCAGATCGCTAAACCCGAGCGGCTGCCCGCAAGCAATGTTGGGCGAAACGGCAAGATGCATTGTGGCTTGCTGGTCAGTCGGCATGGGACCATCGATCATAGGGCGGCGTATGCGAACCTAAGGTCACCTGCTTGTAAGACAATCCTGGCGACTGGGCCAACAGCCCCTCACTTGCCGGCCAGCAAATCCTTGATCAGCCGCTGGCAACGCTCGGCCATGAAGTCGAGCAGCAGCCGCACCTTTGGATCCTGGAGCTTCTTGTGTGGATAGACGGCGGCGAACTGCACCGGCGTTGGCGGTGTGCTGGCCAGGATGACCTGCAGCCGCCGGTCGCGGATGAAAGGTTCCACTTCGAACCGCGGCTTGTTGATGATGCCGCGGCCCGACAGCGCCCAGCCGGTCAGCACATCGCCATCGTCGGTGTCGTAGGGGCCGTGCACCTCGAATTTCTGCGGGCCGGACGGCGTCTGCAGCGTCCAGACATATTCGCGCGCCCCGGAATAGCGCAGCATCAGGCAGTCGTGCTTCTTGCCGATCAGCTCCTGTGGCTCCACCGGCTCGCCGCGCGCTTCGAGATATTTCGGTGCCGCCACCAGCACGCGTTCACATTCCATGATGCCGCGCATCCGCAGGCTGGAATCCTCGATGATGCCGAGCTTGAAGGCGACGTCGATGCCTTCCTTCATGATGTCGATATTGTGGTCGGAGAGCCTCAGCCGCACCTCGATATCGGGGTATTTGTCGTGGAAATCCGGAATGCCCGACGCCACCAGCCGCCGTCCGAGGCCGAGCGGTGCGGTCACCTTGATGGTGCCGCGCGGTTGGCCGGAAAGAGCCGAGACCGCGGCTTCCGCCTCGGTGATCGCCTCCAGCACCTGCTTGGCGCCGGAGTAGAACACCGTGCCATGCTCCGTCGGCATCAATTGCCGTGTGGTGCGGTTGAACAGCCGCACGCCGAGGTGTTTTTCCAGCTCCTTGATGCGGTTGGAGGCGACCGCCGGCGAAATGCGCATGTCGCGGCCTGCCGCCGAGAGATTGCCAAGCTCGACGACGCGGACGAAGACGGCGATGTTGTCGAGATAGGCCATTCGTGGCTCTTTATGTGGCGGCGTACGTGGTCAGCCTAGTATTTTCCATTTTTTTTTGAAAGTCATCGTACACCTCGCCTCTTTTCGTTTGCGCCCGACACCGTAAAGTCAGCCGATCGGCAGGGACGATTTCAAATGATGGATTTCGCGATTTTCTGGGACTGGCTGAGTTTCGCCGTGCGCTGGCTGCACGTCGTCACCGGCATCGCCTGGATCGGCTCGTCCTTCTATTTCGTCGCGCTCGACCTTGGGCTGCGCCAGCGCCCCGGCATGCCGGCCGGCGCATTCGGCGAGGAATGGCAGGTGCATGGCGGCGGCTTCTACCACGTCCAGAAATATCTGGTGGCGCCGGCCGAAATGCCGGAACACCTGACCTGGTTCAAGTGGGAATCCTACGCCACATGGTTGTCCGGCTTCGCCATGCTGTGCGTGGTCTACTATGCCGGCGCCGATTTGTTCCTGATCGACCCCAATGTTCTGTCCATGTCGGTTCCCGTGGGCATCCTGCTGTCGATGGCGACGATCGGCGTCGGCTGGGTTGTCTACGATCTGCTCTGCCGGTCGCCGCTCGGCAAAAGTGACACCGGACTGATGCTGGTGCTCTATGGCGTGCTGGTGTTCATCGCCTGGGGGCTGACGCATCTGTTCACCGGCCGCGCCGCTTTCCTGCATCTCGGCGCCATCACCGCCACGATCATGTC
Organism: Mesorhizobium sp. M0001; assembly: GCF_040324255.1. Lineage (NCBI taxonomy): Bacteria > Pseudomonadati > Pseudomonadota > Alphaproteobacteria > Hyphomicrobiales > Phyllobacteriaceae > Mesorhizobium > Mesorhizobium sp. M0001. The sequence goes on along the minus strand of NZ_JAMYVS010000009.1, from coordinate 211,046 downwards.
GGCCAATGTCTTCATGGTGATCATTCCAAACCAGAAGATCGTCGTCGCCGACCTGATTGCCGGCCGCAAGCCCGACCCGAAATACGGCAAGATCGCCAAGCAGCGCTCGCTGCACAACAATTACCTGACGCTGCCCGTGCTGTTCCTGATGCTGTCGAACCACTATCCGCTGGCGTTTGCGACGGAGTTCAACTGGGTCATCGCCTCGCTGGTGTTCATCATCGGCGTCTTGATCCGGCACTATTTCAACACCGTGCATAAGCGTGCCGGCAACCCCCACTGGACCTGGATGGCGGCTGCGGTGCTATTCGTCATCATCATGTGGCTGTCGACAGCGCCGAAAATACTGACCGGCGAGCCCAAGGCATCCGCCGCGGCCGAAGTCTATATCGCCTCGTCGCATTTCCCGGCGGTGCGCGACACCGTGCTTGGCCGCTGCTCGATGTGCCATACGGCCGAGCCGGTCTATGAAGGCATCTACCATGCGCCGAAGGGCGTGATGCTCGACACCGACGCCGGCATTGCCGAGCATGCGCGTGAAATCTATTTGCAGGCCGGGCGCAGCCACGCCATGCCGCCCGCCAACGTCACCCAGATCAGCGACAAGGAACGGGCGCTGCTGGTCGCCTGGTTCGAAGGCGCAGGGAAATAAGCATGACTTCGACACTTCTGCGCGGCCGCACGCTGAGCTTTTTGCGCTTGCCCGAAGCCATCACCGACCATGCCGCCTGGCGCTATGAGGAGGATGGCGGCCTGCTGATCCGCGATGGCCGAATCGTTGCCGCCGGCGCCTACGCTGATGTGGAAAGGCAGGCTGGCGACGGTGCGAAAAAGATCGATCATCGGCCGCATCTGTTGCTGCCAGGCTTCATCGACGCGCACGCGCATTTTCCGCAGATGCAGGTCATCGCCTCCTATGGCGCCGAACTGCTCGACTGGCTGAACACCTACACCTTTCCCGAAGAGACCAAATTCGCAAATGCCCAGCACGGCCGCCGCATCGCGCGGCTGTTTTTGGATGAAATGGTGCGCCACGGCACGACGACGGTCGCCGCGTATTGCTCGGTGCACAAGGCCTCGGCCGAGGCGTTCTTTGCCGAATCGCACGCGCGCGGCATGCTCAACATTGCCGGCAAGGTGATGATGGACCGCAACGCGCCGGCAGGCGTGCTCGACACACCGCAATCGGGCTATGACGACACCAAGGCGCTGATTGCGGAATGGCACGGCAAGGGCCGCCAGCTTTATGCGATCACGCCGCGCTTCGCCATCACCTCTTCGCCCGAACAGTTGGAGATGTCGGGCGCGCTCTGCCGCGAGCATCCCGATCTGCATATGCAGACGCATCTGTCGGAAAACCACGCCGAAATCGCCTTCACGCAAAAACTCTATCCGCAGGCGCGCGACTACACCGATGTCTACGAGCAGTATGGCCTGCTGGGGCCAAAGAGCCTGTTCGGCCACTGCATCCATCTCTCGGAACGCGAGGCCGATGCGCTGTCGGACTCAGGCTCGGTGGCGGTGTTCTGCCCGACCTCGAACCTGTTCCTCGGCTCCGGCCTGTTCGATTACCAGCGCTTTCGGCGCCGCGACAAGCCGCTGCGCATCGCCGCGGCCAGCGATGTCGGCGGCGGCACCAACTATTCGATGCTGCGCACCATGGACGAGGGCTACAAGGTGATCGCGCTGACTGGCGAAAAGCTGAACCCGTTCCAGTCCTTCTGGCAATTAACGCGTGGCAATGCCGAGGCGCTGTCTATGGCGGAGAAGGTCGGCACGCTGGATGAAGGCACCGATGCCGACATCACCGTGCTCGACGCCCGCGCCACACCGGCGATGCGGCTGAGGATGGAGACTGTGGAGACGCTGGCGGAGGAGCTGTTCCTGCTGCAGACGCTGGGCGACGACCGCGCGGTGCGCGAGGTCTATGTCGCGGGGCGGCCTGCCAAGAGTGATATAATCGCCGGTTAGGACCCATCATCCGCGCGGGACAAGATGATGATTGCGCCTGGTTGCCAAGTGGTTCCCCCACTCCGTCGCCGCTTCGCGGCGCCACCTATCCCCCTCCGAGGGTGAGGAAGGGAGCCTTTGCTTCGGAGGACGGGCGCCGGTTCGGACAGCTTGGCGCCCTTCCTCTACCCCGTCGATCGGGGGAGAGGTGTCGAGAGAAGCTCGAAGGAGTGGGGGGCGACCCTGGCGGGGCAAGACCACCACCGCGACGAGACCTTGACCGGGCGGAGCTTGTCGTACACACGATTTGTGACGATTTCGGAGAACAAAAATGGCCGCCGCGGACGACATCGCTCTGATCCAGAAACAGGAAGAGACGCTGGTCTTCCCGGCCTTCGACGAGGCCGTCGCCTTCAAGGTCGGCGCGGCGATCCGCGAGCGGGCGCTGGCCGAAAAGCTGCCCATCATTGTCGATATCAGGCTGTGGGATCGGCCGCTGTTTTATGCCGCGATGCCCGGTTCAAACGCCTCCAACCCCGACTGGGCACGACGCAAGATCAATGTGGTCAAGCGCTACCTCAGGAGCACCTATCGTCTGGTGCTGGAACAGCAGCGACCGGACCGCACCTTCAAGGTCGGCGAGGGGCTGGATATTGCTGATTACGTACTGGCCGGCGGCGGGTTTCCGGTGACTGTAAAGGGTGCCGGCGTCATTGGCGTCATCGCCGTCTCCGGCCTGCCGGAACGCCAGGATCATGGCGTCGTCGTCGATGCACTGTGCGATCATCTCGGCGTCGATCGGACACAATTGGCGCTGCCGCCGGAAGGTAAATCGTGACGTTGGCGCTGCCCCTCATCCGCCTGCCGGCACCTTCTCCCCGTATAGTGACGGGAGAAAGGACAAGCTCGAGCGCTGGCGATCCCCTCTCCCCGTCTTTCACGGGGTGAGGGTGAGGGGCAGCGCCAACGTTTGCTCATTTTGAAAACCGCCAGTTACGGCCAAGGATAACCGTGCTCGATCCCAAATCCTTTCTCATCTCGATCTTCAATGCCGCTGTTGCCGCTGCCGATCCTGAACGGACCATCAGGGATCATCTGCCGGCCAGGCCCAAGGGCCGTACCATTGTCATTGGCGCCGGCAAGGGCTCGGCGCAGATGGCGGCCGCGTTCGAGAAGGTGTGGGATGGCCCAATCGAAGGGCTGGTCGTCACCCGCTACGGCTATGGCGCCAGATGCGAGCGCATCGAAATCATCGAGGCGGCACATCCGGTACCGGACGCTGCCGGTCTTGAGGCGTCGCGGCGCCTGCTCGAAAAGGTGCAAGGGCTGACTGCGGACGACCTGGTAGTGGCGCTGATATCGGGCGGAGGATCGGCGCTGCTGCCGTCGCCTGCCGCCGGCCTGACGCTCGCCGACGAAATCGCCGTCAACGAGGCGCTGCTTGCCTCCGGCGCGCCGATCGCGGCGATGAACACAATCCGCAAGCATCTCTCGACCATCAAGGGCGGCCGGCTGGCAGCTGCCGCCTGGCCGGCCAAACTGGTATCACTGGTTGTCTCTGACATTCCCGGCGACAACCCGGCGCTGGTGGCCTCCGGCCCGACCGTGCCCGACTCCGGCAACCGCGCCGATGCGCTGGCCTCGATAGCGGCCTACGGCATGAAACTGCCCGACGCCGTCATGGCGCACATCAACTCGCCAGAGGCCGATGCGCCAGATCTGGATGACCAGCGCTTTTCACGCAATGAAGTGCACCTGATCGCCTCGGCTGGCGTGTCGCTGGAAGCGGCAGCCGCTGAGGCAAAACGGCAGGGCATCGAAGCCGTCATCCTCTCCGATTCCATCGAGGGCGAGGCGCGCGAGGTCGGTGGCGTGCATGCAGCCATTGCGCGCGAAGTGGCGACGCGCAACCGGCCGTTCAAAAAGCCGGTGCTGATCCTGTCCGGCGGCGAGACGACCGTGACCTTGCGGGCCCCTGTTGACGGAAAAAGGGGCAAGGGCGGCCGCAACTCCGAATTCCTGCTCGCCTTTGCCATCGGCATCAGCGGCGCGGAAGGTATTCATGCACTGGCCGCCGATACCGACGGCATCGATGGCTCGGAAGACAATGCCGGCGCCTTTGCCGATGGCTCGACCGTCTCGCGCATGCGTGCCGCCGGCGTCGACGCCAAGGCGATGCTGGCCGGCAACAATGCCTGGACGGCGTTCAACGCGATCGGCGATCTGTTCGTGCCGGGGCCGACGGGTACGAATGTGAATGATCTGAGGGCAATCCTGATCAGTTAATTCGGCCGTGGCGGCCGAAGTTTCCAACGTTGGATTCACGACCGTAGGTGATTGGCTGAAGCCACTCAGCTTCGTCATCCCTGGGCGAAGCAGGAGCGAAGCTCCGTCGCAAAGCCCCGTGTCCATTCCGTGATGTTAGCCGTCGAGCGCAGCGGAGCAGAATTCTGCACCGTAGCAGCGTGCAAACGTCGCGGCATGCATCCTCGGGTCTGCGCTGCGTCGCTTCCCTCCTTGCTCCGCCCGCGGATGGCGATGTCGCTGAGGCTTTCGCTCATCTCACGACCCCATAAGCCGCTTCACCTCTCTCATATCCCTGAGAAACCGCTCGCGCTCTGCCTCCTTGTCCGCCGGCTCATGAATACGCAGGATGAAGGAAGGATGGATGGTGATGAACACGCGCAAACCGTCCTCGCGCTCGATCACCTGGCCGCGCATTTTCGTCACGGCAATGGCCTTGCCCAGCAGCGACAACGCCGCCGTTGCCCCAAGCGCCACGGCGAGGTCCGGCTTGATCAGCTCAAGCTCCCGGCCGATCCACCAGCGGCAGGCCTGGACTTCGCCGGTATTTGGCTTCGAGTGGATGCGGCGCTTGCCGCGCGGCTCGAACTTGAAGTGCTTGACGGCGTTGGTGACGTAGACTTTTTGCCGGTCGACGCCTGCGTCATCGAGAATTGCATCGAACACTTTGCCCGCTGGCCCGACAAAAGGTTTGCCGGCGAGATCTTCCTGATCGCCAGGTTGTTCGCCGACGAAGACCACTTTGGCGTCATCCGGCCCCTCGCCGAACACGGTCTGTGTCGCGTCGCGCCAGAGCGGGCAGCGACGACAACCCTTTGCAGCCTCGCGCAAATCGGAAATCGTCTTGGCATCGTCTTCATCCGGCGCCTCGGCCGGCTCGGGCTTCGGCCAATGTCTTGCCTGCAGCTTGGCGTGGTGCGGCGCCGGCGTCGTCGGTTGTCTGGCAATCATGGCTATAGCGGCCTCGTCCGCTCCTGCGATCAGATCTGGAATGAGCGAGGCCTCGGGAAGGTTCCGCCAATATTTCTTCGGCATCTCCTTCTGCATCGCCTTCACCTTGAGCCGCGCCGGGTTGAAGATGTTTTCGAAATAGGTCAGCCACAACGCCTCGGTGTCGTCCTGATCGGGTGCATCGCCCTTGGCCGCACCCGGCCCGATGGCCAGCCTTTCGCCGTTCCAGTCGGCGGAGGCATAGGGCGTCAGGATGGTCCAGCGCATGCCGGTGAACCGCCGAACGAAGAAATCCGCGTTGCGCTCGACAATGAAATGCTCCGGCTCGAACCAGGCGACGTAGCGCTCGTTCTCGCCGTCGCCGATCTTCCGGAAGCGTACGAAGGCATGCATCTTATGGCTGTCGCGCCGCACCGCCTTTTCCATGGCTTCGAGCCGCCTGGTGTCGGGATCGGATGCGATCGCCAGCAGTTTCGGCTCGGTGCGCAGGCGCCAAAGCATCCAGTAGAGAAAGGCAAACCGGCCGGGGTCGGAGTGGCAGAAGGCGGTTTCGGCATGGGCGATGAACTCGCGCGGGACGGTAAGCTGCGCGCCCTCTGGCACCGCCGGCAAGGCATCTCGAGGATCATTGGCGTCGGACCCGACACCCCAACTAATATCCTCAGGCCGGACCTCATTCAGCGCCAGACGCCGTGCCGCATCGCGCCAACCGGCGAAATCGGTCTGGCTCGCTAGCCGGACAGTGTATCGGGCAAGGTCGAGCTGGGCCGGCTGCATGGTCAAAACAGAGACAGTTGTTCGCAGGACTTTACGATCGTGTCGCGCAAGCCGGTCTTGTCCGTCAGTCTACCCGGCGACCAGCCTTCGGCGATGATGAAGGGCCTCAGCTTGGCGATCGAATGGCAGATCCGTCCGACATCTTCCAGCCGCATGTGTCGGTGGCGGCGGGTTTCAAGGATCTTCGCCACCACCTTGGTGCCCAGACCCGGAACCCGCAGCAGCGCTTCCCGATCGGCGCGGTTGATGTCGACGGGAAACCTCGCCCGATTGCGCAAAGCCCAGGCGAGCTTGGGGTCAATGGCGAGATCGAGCATGCCGTCGCTGCTGCCGGCGAGGATTTCCGGCTGCGAAAAGCCGTAGAAGCGCATCAGCCAGTCGGCCTGATAGAGCCGGTGCTCGCGCATCAGCGGCGGTTTCTGCAGCGGCAGCGACGATGACGAATCCGGGATCGGGCTGAAGGCGGAGTAATAGACGCGCCGCAGATGGTAGCTGCCATAGAGCCGCGCACTGGAGTGTAAGATACCGTCGTCGGATGTCTTGTCGGCGCCGACGATCATCTGCGTCGACTGACCTCCGGGCGCAAAGCGTTCGCGCTTCTTGGTCCTCAGCGTCGGCTCGGCTTTTTCCTCCATCTTCCGGCGCAGGTTCGCCATGGAAAGGCGGATCGTTTCCGGCTTCTTCTCCGGCGCCAGTTTCTTGACGCCCTCATCGGTCGGCAGTTCGACGTTGATAGACAGCCGGTCGGCGTAGAGCCCGGCCTGCTCGACCAGTTCGGCCGAGCTTTCCGGAATGGTCTTCAGATGAATATAGCCGGAGAATTTTTCGTCCAGCCGCAGCCGCCGCGCCACCTCCACCATCTCGGCCATGGTCTCGTCCGGGGAGCGGATGACTCCTGAGGACAGGAAGAGGCCCTCGATGTAGTTGCGCCGGTAGAAATCCATGGTCAGCTTCACCACCTCCTCGATGCTGAAGCGGGCGCGGCGCACATTCGATGACGAGCGGTTGATGCAGTAGCTGCAATCGTAAATGCAGAAATTGGTCAGCAGGATTTTCAGGAGCGAAATGCAGCGGCCATCCGGCGCGTAGGAATGGCAGATGCCCATGCCTTCTGTGGAGCCGATACCGCCGGATTGGAGCGAATCCTTCTTCGCCGAGCCCGACGAGGCGCAAGAAGCATCGTATTTGGCGGCGTCAGACAGGATTGCCAGCTTTTCACGGACGGTAGGTGCGCTCATCCGTTCATGATATGTTCTTGAAGGCTGCAGCGCCACCTCATTTGATGCAGGCGGCGAAAAAGTAATCGCCGCCTGATCGTCGGGCTAGCAGGACGACTGCCCGAGTTCCAGGCGGTCTCTCAGACCTCATGGAGGTAGAGGTGGTAATCCAGCTCGCTGACGGTGCGGGCGACGCGCAGATACTCCGACTGCTTGATCGCCACGAAGGTGCGATGCAGATCCTCGCCAAGCGCCTCTTTCAGGAAGCTCGAGGCCCGCGCCGCCTCGATCGCGGCGCGCCAGTCGACCGGCATGGTCGTGCGCGTGACGGCGGCTTCATAGCCATTCCCAGTGGTTTCGGGGCCGGGGTCGAGGCCTTCATCCAGACCCTTGATGATGCCGGCCAGCACCGTTGCCGCGATCAGGTAGGGATTGGCGTCGACACCCGACGGCCGGTGCTCGATGCGCCGGTTCTTGGCGTCGCCGGCCGGCACGCGCAGCGCCACCGAACGGTTGTTGACGCCCCAGGTCGGCGCCACCGGCGCATAGGACTGCGAGACGAAGCGCCGCCAGGAATTGGCGTGCGGCGCAAACACCAGCATCGATTCGGCCATGGTCTGGATCAGCCCGCCGAGCCCCTGCAGCAGCGGCAGCGACCAGCTTTCGCCGCCGGCTTCGGCAAAAACGTTGCGGCCGTTCTTGTCCTGCAGCGAAACATGGAAATGCATGCCGGAGCCGGCATATTTTTCGATCGGCTTGGCCATGAAGCAGGCGGTAACACCATGGCGGCGCGCCTGCGCCCGCACCAGCCGCTTCAACATGACGAGGTCGTCGGCCGCCCGCATGACATCCTTGCGGTAATTCAGCGTCAGCTCGTACTGGCCGGGCGCGTATTCCGAAATCACCGTTTCGGCCGGAATGCCTTGCGCCTTAGCCGCGGCATAGATGTCGGAAAACAACGGCTCCATGCCGTGCAGATGGTCGACGGAATAGACTTCCGTCTTGGCCGAGCGGCGGCCGTCGAGCACGGCGTCCGCCGGTTTTACCTTGCCGTCGGCGTCACGCTCATTGGCAAGCAGGAAAAATTCGAGTTCGAAGGCGCCGGCGGGATAGAGGCCCTTGGCCGCCAAGATGTCGACCTGCCTGGCCAGCGCCAGCCGTGGGTCCGACGACATAGGCTGTCCCTCGAGATGGTACATCGCCATCAGCAACTGGCCGCGCGGCGGGTTCGTGCCGTAAAGCGGCACCAGCGTGCCGGGGATCGGCCATGCCCTGAGATCGCCGTCTCCAGTCGTCCAGATCAGCCCGGTTTCGTGCACATCCTCGCCGGTGATGTCGAGGCCGAGGATCGAGATCGGCATGTGGCGGCCGCCCTCGAAGATGCTTTTCAGCTCATGCCGGCGCACGATCTTGCCGCGGCCGACCCCGTTGGCGTCGGTCAAGACGATATCGAAGGCTTCGATTTCGGGATGGGCGTCGAGAAAGGCTTGCGCCTCGGCGGGCGTCGAGCCCGAAGGTGAAGTCATGATTAGTGTACTCGAGTTTGGCTTGGCAGCTTGTCTCATGCCGTCAGCCTTGCCGCAACCGTGGCGAAGGCGGTGATCAGCCGGTTGACCTGGGCGCCGGTGGTGGCCGGTGAGATCAGCATCATGTTGTGAAAGGGCGCGATCAGCACGCCCTGGTTGACCAGCGCGACATGGATAGCCGCCTCAAGCTCCGGCGCATGGGCAGTCTCGGCTTCGGCGCCGTTCCTGAGCGGGCCAGGGGCGCAGATGAACTCGACGCGGGCGCCGACGCGGGCGACATGCCAGGGCAGATTGTAGCGATCGATGACGCCGGTCAGCCCGGCATCGAGCCGCAGGGCGAGGCGATCCATCCGGGCATAATTCTCCTGCGTCATCACCTCTTCGAGCGTTGCGCGCATGGCTGCGAACTGCAGCGGGTTCGCCGACAGCGTCGTGCCCATGCCGGAATAGCCCGGCTCCTTGGTTCGATTGTAGTCGGCATAGCGCGAGGCGACCTCGTCGCTCATGCCCCACACGCTTGCCGGCACTCCGCCGGCGATCGGCTTGCCCAGCACGAACAGGTCGGGCTGCAGCCCGAATTTCCTGGTGTAGCCGCCGGGTCCAGTCGAAATCGTGTGCGTCTCGTCTATCAGAAGCAGCGTTCCGGCCGCGCGCGTCAGTTTGCGCAAGGCGTCGTGAAAACCCGGATCGGGCAGCACCATGCAGGAATTGGTCAGCACCGGCTCAGCAATGACGCAGGCGACATCCTTGTCCTTGAGCGCTGCTTGCAGCGCGGCGACATCGTTGAATTCAATGACCTTCGCCGTCTTGGTCAGGTCGCGAAACTCACCCGCCAGCCCCGGCCGATTCACGGGCTTGCCGTCGACCATCCGGACCATCGTCTCGTCGACCGAGCCGTGATAGCAGCCGTTGAAGACCAGTATCTTTTCGCGGCCGGTGACGGCGCGGGCGACGCGCAGCGCGAAGCGGTTGGCGTCGGTGGCGGTGGTGGCGATCTGCCAGAACGGCAGACCGAAACGCTGAGTGAGCAGCGGCCCGATGGCCAGCGGATCTTCCGAAGGCAGCATATAGGTCAGGCCGCGCCCGGCCTGGCGGCGGATGGCGCGCGCCACCGGCGGCGGCGAATGGCCGAACATCGAGCCGGTGTCACCGAGGCAGAAATCGTCCAGCCTGTTGCCGTCGATATCCGTGATGGCGGCGCCCTTGGCGCTTTCGACCAGGATCGGGAATGGCGTCGGCCAGTCGTTCATCCAGTGCATCGGCACACCGCCGAAGAAGCCTGGCAGGCCGTTACCGACCTTGGCCTGCGATTTCGGCCGCGCCTTGCGGAAGGTGTTCGCCTCGCTTGTCCGCAATGCAGCGATGCGGTCACGGCTGATACCGCCAATGGACGCCTTTGAACTGTTCGTGCTGTGCATGAAATCCCTCTCGGCCGGCACACTACCCAATTGGCGACGGCAACCGCAATTGGCCGTGTTGGTGCGCTGCATTGGGTCAGCAGCAAGTTCGGCAGACTTGACCTTCCGGCGCAGTCGGGCGCCAATGCGATCGGGTCTGTGGTTTGGGGAGAAAAATGCGGACGATCATCTGCGCTATTGCGCTACTCTTGTCGGCCGCTGCGGCTTCCGCATCGGGCGGCGTCTGGTGTTCCGTCGATGACAAAGCGGTGCAATTCGAGGTCGGCGCCGGGGTCACCAGAGGTATGGGCGGCCCGACCTTCAATTTTCGCGGCGATCTCGAGATACTTGGCCGGCCGGAAGGCGACAGTCTGCGCAAGACCGTCTTCGAGGATTCCGACCTCACCCAGTACTGGCTGGACGACAAGGAGTTGCGGCTGAACGTCTACCACGAGCATCAGCTCGGAGATAAATTCAACTCTGTCGAACTGACGATCCTGACCAAGACCAGTGACGAGGGCGTCTATGACGGCCGGTACACGCTTGCCGTCTACGACAACGCCGCCGACACGGAACAGGACGGCAAGCCGAAAGAATTGACCGGCAAGGTGTCGTGCGGAGCCGAATAGGTCACGCCGAGATATCGATGACGCCGCAGTCGCCGGCGGCACTGCCGAAGGCGACCCGGCGCTCTTCCTTATCCCACATCATCGCGGTGATGGCGCCCTTGCCCGGGCGGCGCAACAGCACCTCTTTGGCATCGGTAAAGCGCACCGCCATGACCATGCCGTCATCATAGCCGACGGCGACGACATCCTGGCTCGGATGGCAGGCAACCGATGTCACCATGGCGTTGCCGCGCGTGCCGAGCTCCAGCGGCGCCTTGCCCATCGGGCCGTCCTTGCCCGAAAACGGCCAGACGATCGCCGCCGGCGCGCCGGAACTCGCCAGCCATTTGCCCTTCACGCTCCACGACAGGCTTTTGACCTTGCCGGGATAGCCGGTCATGCGCATGTGCTTGCCGTCGGCGAGCTTCCAGCCATGCAGCGCGTTTTCCTGCATGGTGGTGACGAGGAAGGCGCCATCCGGCGAGAAGGTGACGCCGGTATGGGCACCGGCCCATTCCAGCTCCACCGGCCTGCCGTCGGCGGCCGGGAAATGCAGCGTCGCGCCATTGTAGCGGGCGACGCCGAAGCGCATGCCCTTGGGGGAGAAGGCCAGCCCCTCGACCGAACGCGGATGGGCAAACTCTTTGGTCTTGCCGTCGGCAAAGCGCACGAACGCAGTCTTGCCTGTGGCATAGGCGATAGCGCCTTGCGGCCCGGCGGCGACGCTGGTGATCCACTTCTTGCCGGCGCTCGCCAATTCGCCGACGGTGCCACCTGCGGTGACAGCAAAAATCTTGCCGTCCTCGCCGCCGGTGATCAGGCGGTCGTTGGCGGCGTCATGGAACGTGGAGAGCAGGCCGTCATTGGCCTGAATTGTCTTGTGGCCGTTGTCGAGCCTATGAACTGTCCCATCGGCCAGCGCATAATGCGGCACGTTGTCGAGGAAGACGGCGGCAAGGCAGTGACCTTCCAGGTCGAGGGGAGCAACTGTGGGCATCAGGACCATTCCAATGAAGCTGTCACCACTCCCGGGAAGCCATTGAGGCGGCCAGGCCTGGCGTCAACCTTCCCCTTTGTGGGAGAAGGTGGATCGGCGCGCAGCGCCGAGACGGATGAGGGGTGTTGGACGGATCGCCGTCGGTGCCGAGCTGGAGCACCCCTCATCCGACCTCGCTTCGCGAGGCCACCTACTCCCACAAGGGGAGAAGGAAGAGCGGGCAGCGCTAGCGCCATAGAGTCCGGAAATCAAGCCGCCTGGCAGGCGTCAAAGCTCTTCTTCAGCCGTTCGGCGTCAAGCTCGCGGCCGATGAACACCAGCCGGCTCTCATGCTTTTCGCCGTCTTTCCAGGCGCGCTGGTGGTCGCCTTCGATGATCATGTGCACGCCTTGGATGACATAGCGCTCGTCGTCGCCCTTGAGCGCGATGATGCCTTTCAGCCGCAGGATGTTGGGACCTTCCATCTGAGTGATCTTCTCGATCCACGGGAAGAATTTCTTCGGGTCCATCTCGCCGCCGCGCAGCGACACCGACTGCACGGTCACGTCATGGATGTCGGAGGGATGCGCGTGATCGTGATGATGATGGTCGTGATCATGGTCGTGGTGATCGTGGTCGTGATCATGGTGGTCGTGATCATGATCGTGCGCCTCGAGAAAATGCGGATCGTTTTCCAATGCGCGCGACAGGTCGAAGGCGCCGCGGTCGAGCACTTCGGACAGCGCCACGCCGGCGCGCGTGGTGCGGTGAATCCTGGCCGCCGGGTTGATGGCGCGGATGGTCGCTTCGACCTTGGCCAGCTCTTCGGGCGTCACCAGGTCGGTCTTGTTCAGCACGACAACATCGGCAAACGCGATCTGGTCCTCGGCTTCCTTGGAATCCTTCAACCTGAGCGGCAGGTGCTTGGCGTCGACCAGGGCCACGACAGCGTCGAGTTTGGTCTTGGAGCGCACGTCGTCGTCCATGAAGAAGGTCTGCGCCACCGGCACCGGATCGGCGAGGCCGGTGGTCTCGACGACGATGGCGTCGAAGCGGCCGGGACGGCGCATCAGGCCTTCGACGACGCGGATCAGGTCGCCGCGCACCGTGCAGCAGACGCAGCCATTGTTCATTTCGTAGATTTCCTCGTCGGATTCCACGATCAAATCATTGTCGATGCCGATCTCGCCGAATTCATTGACGATGACGGCATAACGCTTGCCATGGTTTTCCGACAGGATGCGGTTGAGCAGCGTCGTCTTGCCGGCGCCGAGATAGCCGGTGAGAACGGTCACGGGGATTTGCGTCTGTGCTTCGCTCATATCTTGCCTCGAAATGGCTGGGCCACGGAATTGCGGGCCGCAAGAAGGGATTGTTGGCCTGATATAGGATGTGTGCCGGCCTTTTGCACGAGGCAAACCGCCTGGGTGTTTGACCCAGGATTGACGAAGCGGATGGGTAGACCCGAGAGGCCGAGTGCGAGGGATGCCGACCATCAACGTGTCGCTGGAAACGCCTCTTCGTTGACCTGTGCTGAGCCGCGCCGCGTCAAACCGTTGCAATCGCCTTGGCGGAAACTCGTTTGTCATCTAACTGAAATAAACATCTGGCATCACCATTTCGAGCACCACAAATGCTTGCCGGCAAAGCTGTTTCGAAAGCCGGAATCTTTTTGATCGTCGATTGCCAACCGGCCGGCTGCGTCTATGCTGCACGCACCGGTACGGCCGAAGAGGGATCACCATGGCCAAGGCGGACAAGACTGCAACGATGAGCCGGCTGCATTCGGCGGCAAGGCTGGCAAGGACCGCGCTGGCGGCGCGGCTTCTGGCGCACGGCTTCTATGCCGGCCAGGACCAGATCATGCTGACGCTCGACCGCGAGGACGGCCAGACGCCCGGCAATCTCGCCGGCCGCCTCGGCGTGCGCCCGCCGACCATCACCAAGACCATCAACCGGCTGCAGGCCCAGGGCTTTTTGGAAAAGCGCGCTTCTTCCGCGGATGCACGCCAGGCGCATATCTTTCTCACCGACACCGGCCGCGAGATCATCCACGCCATCGAGAAGTCGGTGAAGAAGACCGAGAAGCAGGCGTTGAAGGGCCTCGACAAGAAAGAACAGAAGACGCTGTTCAAGCTGCTCGCCCGCATCGAGGCCAATTTGTCGAACGAGGAGCTGGTGCTTGTCGACGACGATGGCGACATCGACGATTGATCTTCCTCACCTAGGCGGCTACCGAAGGCCCGCGCACCAGGGTCGACCAGCGGCCGGGCGTCAGGCCGAATGCTTTCTTGAAATGCCTGTTGAAATGGCTCTGGTCGCTGAAGCCGGCGCCAACGGCAATCTCGGCCAGCGGCTCGCCCACCTCGATCATCCGTCTTGCCTTTTGCAGCCGGCGCATCAGCAGGAACCGATGCGGGCTGGTGGAATAGGTCGCGCGAAAATGGCGTGACAGCGCATAGCGGTCGAGCCCGGTGACGGCTTCCAGCTCATCGGAACGAACGGACCGCTCGGCATTCTCCTCGAGATAGCCGCGCGCCAGCGCTGCCGCACGCGAGGCCGACTTCCCCATCGGCTTTGCTTTCTGTCCCGCATGACGCCCCAGATGCTGCGCCAGCTCCGCAACGAAATCGGCGACGAACAGCTCGTCCAGTTCCTCATCGAGCGGCGACAGGGCCGAAAGCAGCGTGCCACGCAAGGCAGGATCGCTGACCACAGCATCCCTGACGAAAGGCAGCGGCGCGCCGTCGAGGCAGTCGAGCAGCAGTGAGGGTTCCAGATAGAGGATCCGGTAGCGCAGACCATCCTCGGTCCCGGCGCCGCCATCGTGCACTTCGTCGGGATGCAGCACGATAACCTGGCCGGGCAGGCTGTGGTTGACAGTGCCCCTGTAGTGGAAGCGCTGCACACCGGAAAGCGTCACGCCGACGGCAAGTGTATCATGACGGTGCAGGTCGAAGGCGTTGCCATGGAAATGCGCCTCGATGCGCTCGATGCCGGTGCTGCCTGGCGCCGAGACGATCCGGTCTTCATCCGCGCACGAACGTCCAAGACCCTGTGTCGCCTCACCGTCTAGATCGTGCGTCATCACCTATCCCTGCCCTTCATGGGCGTGCTCCGGAGTCCTCATTTTGGTGTTCGATACGAAATTTGCAATCGTGCTGCGGGACGATCTCGCCGTCTGGCAAAAGCTCAACGTCGCCGCCTTCCTGACCAGCGGCATCGTCGCGCAATTCCCCGCCATTATCGGCGAACCCTACCGCGACCGCGCCGGCAACCTTTATAATCCTCTGTCGATCCAGCCGGTCATCGTGCTTTCGGCCGATGGGCCGACGCTCAACTCCATCCACCGGAAGGCGCTGGAGCGGGGCGTGACGGGGTCAGCCTATGTCGAGGAGATGTTTGCCACCGGCTTCGATGCGGCCAACCGCGCGGTCTTCGCCGAGTTCGGGCCTGAGGACGCCAAGATCGTCGGCATCGCGCTGCGTGCCGACAAGAAACTCGTCGACAAGATCACCAAGGGCGCCCGCATGCACGCCTAATTCAGCAGGAAGCGTGTAACGGCGCTCATGAATTCAGTCGGCCGCTCGACGTTCAGCATATGGACGCCCGGAAGCAGTGTAAGCGTGGCGCCGGGGATGCTGGCTGCGATCGCCTCGCTGTGGCTTGCCAGCGTTACCTTGTCGTCTTCTCCACCGATCACCAGGGTGGGCGCGGTAATGAGGGAGACAGTCCGGCGCAGATCGCAATCGCGTACGGCGGCGAAGCATCCCGCGAGACCTTGGGGCGGCGTCGCCAGGACCATCGCGCGGAACGCGTCGACGGTTTCGTTTGGGCCGGCAAGCATCGAGGCGGGAAACCAGTTGTGCATGAACATGTCCGCGGTGGCCGACATGTTGCTCGCTGCAAGGACAGTCCTGATCTGCTCATCAAAGTAAGAAGCCGGCCCGAGATGCGGCGAGGTGTTGGAAAGGATGAGACGCTCGATGCGCTCCGAGGCATGGATACCCAGCCACTGCCCTACGAAGCCGCCCAGCGACAGCCCGCAGAAATGCACGCGGGCGATTTGAAGCGCATCCAGCAGCTCAAGGACGTCGCGGCCCAGCCGATCAAGCGAATAGGCTCCGGCCGGAGCATCGGAACTGCCGTGGCCGCGCAGATCATAGCGCAGCACCCGGAAAGATCCGGCAAGTTCCGCTAGCTGCCGGTCCCACATATGCAGGTTCGTCGCAATGGAATTCGAGAGCACAAGCACAGGGCCGGCCCCCGCCAGCTGATAGGCGATCCGGCAGCCGTCGCCCGTCGTAAAATAAAGCGTGTCAGTCATCTGGTCCTCATCTCACCCTGGCGAAAGGAGTTCCATGCTCCCGCCGCCCTTTGAATGAGCCACCCTAGGCCTCGTAATTATCCAGGAAAATTACTATGATTGGACGATCTCAGTAGGTTTTTACGATAATGAATGGTCTGAAACTCCACGACTTACGGTGCTTTGACGCCGTGGCAAGCGAGGGCAGCTTCCAGGCGGCCGCCCTCGCCTTGAATCGATCGCATCCATCCGTCTTCGCCGCTGTCGCACGCCTCGAGCAGTTGCTCGGGCTCACACTTCTCGACCGCAGCGGATATCGGGTGGGGCTGACGGAGGCGGGCCGCGAGTTTCACGCGCGAGCGCAGCTGACATTGCGCGAGCTCGACCATCTGCGAACCTATGCGGGCCAGTTGGCGAGCGGCGAGGAGACGGTCCTGCGTGTCGTCATGGGTGATCTCTGCCCGCGACCGCAAATCCTGCGTATGCTCAGCGGCTTCTTTGCCGAACGCACCGGGACACGCCTGCACCTGGAGTACGAGGCGGTCGGCGGTCCGCTCGAACGGTTGATGGAAGGCTCGGCTGACCTCATCTTCCATCGCGCGGATCCTTCCGATCCGCATCTCGAGCGGATCGATCTCTGCGCGGTGCCCCTCGTGCCGGTGGTGGCGCCTGGGTTCCTTCCGTTCGCGCCTGGCCGCGAGATTGCGCCGGAGCAGATGCGGCCCTTCACCCAGTGCGTGATCCGCGACACGGCGCGGCGGCCATCGCCGGAGAGCTATTTCCTCATCGACGGTGCGCATCAGTGCTCGGCGCCGGATCATCTGATGAAGAAGGAACTGATCCTTCACGGACTGGCCTGGGGCCATCTGCCGGCATGGCTGATCGAGGACGAACTGCGGGATAGGAGGCTGATCTCGATCGCTGGTGCACATCTGCCCGGCCGGACGGAGATCTTGGCGGCGGTGCGCCGGCGCGACCGACCGCATGGACCCGTCGCCGAGGCGTTGTGGCTTCATCTCCAGGCGCAAGTGGCATCCGACGGCAAAGCACCGGGATGTCAGAACGTCGCAGCGGAACGCAAAGCGCCTTAGCTGGCATCGGATCGGCCTGCGCTGAACCTGTCTCAGACGCCTGTTGTGCCAGTCGCTTTTGGCTTGCCGAGCGCTGGAGATTGCCGCAAAGGTTAAGCGTTGATCCTCCCTGCCCGGCCTGACATTTGAACGTTCCCGCAAGATCAGACGAAAGCGCAACGCCGCCCGCGGCGATGCTGTTCATGCTTTCCACCTATGTCTTTTTCACCTTTCTCGACACATCGAGCAAATATCTGGTGCTGGCCGGCGTCTCGGCGCTGATCGTCGCCTGGGCCCGCTTCACCGTCCATGTCCTGCTTGTCGGCGTTTTTCTGCGCGGCTGGCGCGAGCCGTCGCGCTTCCGCGCCAACAATCTGTCGGCCCACATCCTGCGCGGCGGACTGCTGTTCGGCTCGACCATGTGCAACGTCATGGCGCTCAAGACACTGCAATTGGCCGAGACCACCTCGATCTACTTCTTCGGCCCGATGGTGATCACCGCCCTTGCCGGACCGCTGCTTGGTGAATGGGCCGGCTGGCGGCGCTGGCTGGCGATCCTGTCGGGCTTTGTCGGCGTGCTGGTGATCACAAGGCCTGGCGTCGGCGTGTTCGGCGTCGGCCACCTCTTTGCGCTCGGCTCGATGCTGTCGAACAGTTTTTACGTCATCATGACGCGGCGCATGTCGGCCAGCGAAAGCTCGGAGAGCCTGATCCTGTTTTCAGCGCTGGCGCCGGCCGTGCTGCTTCTGCCGATGCTGCCGTTCTCGCATGGGCTGCCGCAGGATGGCTGGCACTGGTTTATCCTTGTGATGCTGGGTGTGTTCGGCGCCGGCGGCCACTGGCTGCTGGTTCAGGCCTACCGACTGGCGACCACCACGGCGCTGGCGCCTTACCCGTATTCGCAGATGGTCTGGATGATCCTGTCCGGCTGGATCATCTTCCATCAGTTCCCCGACCGCTGGACGCTGGTGGGTGCTGCCATCATCGTCGCCAGCGGCCTCTACATCATCCATCGCGAGCACCGTTTGCGGCTGCGCAATCGCACGACCGTCGATGTCGAGGCGGAGGCTCTGGCGAAAAAACTTTGATTTGCTCCGAATCCGATGGCATAACGCCGCATTTAAAAAATTTAAAAAACTCGGGGAGCGAAGGGCTGGCACAAAAGATCAAGCTTTCGACGATCGCGGATGCGCTTGGCGTCTCCACGGCCACGGTCTCCCTCGCCTTGCGCGACAGTCCACTGGTCGCAGGCGCCACGCGTGACCGCATCAAGGAGCATGCGCGGGCCATCGGTTATATCTACAACCGCCGCGCCGCCTCACTGCGCACCTCGCGCTCGGGGATTGTCGGCGTCGTCGTGCACGACATCATGAACCCGTTCTTCGCCGAGATCCTGCGCTCCATCGAAAGCGAACTCGATCGCAGCCGGCAGACCTTCATCCTGTCCAATCACTACGACCAGCTGGAAAAGCAACGCACCTTCATCGATACGCTGCTGCAGCTCGGCGCCGACGGCGTCATCATGTCCCCGGCCATCGGCACGCCGGCCTCCGACATCGTCATGGCCGAGGAAAACGGCCTGCCTGCGGTGCTGATCGCACGCAGCGTGGAAGGCGCCGACGTGCCGGTGTTTCGTGGTGACGATGCCTATGGCACGGCACTTGCCACCAATCATCTGATCTCGCTCGGGCACAAGCGCATCGCCATGATCGGCGGCACCGACCAGACCTCGACAGGGCGCGACCGCTACCAGGGCTATCTCAACGCCATGGAGGCCGCCGGGCTTGAGGTCAGGCCGTCCTGGCGCATCGCCGGGCCGCGCACCAAGCAGGGCGGATTCGAGGCGGCTGGACAGTTTTTGGCGCTTAAAGACAAGCCAACCGCCGCTTGCTGCTGGAATGATCTGGTCGCCATCGGCCTGATGAACGGCATTGCCCGCGCCGGCCTGGTGCCGGGCGCCGACATCTCGGTGACCGGCTATGACGATCTCGAGGAGGCGGCAATCGCGACACCGGCGCTCACCACGGTCTGGAATGGCCAGCGAGAGGTCGGCCGCCGTGCCGCCAGCGCGCTGCTCGACAAGCTGAACGGACAGGCGGTACGGCCGTCACAGGAACTGATCAAGCCGGAACTGCATGTGCGCCAGTCGACCGGCAAGCCGGTGGAGCGTGCATGACCAAGACTGATGCGTTGCAGACCGTCGCCGTTCTGGTGCCGGGACATTTCAACGACCATGCGGTCGAGCGCATCGACCGCACCTTCAAGCGGGTCAAGATAGAGCGCGCCGATCCCGCCCTGGTCACCGACGAGATGCGCCATGACGTGCGCGCCATTGCGTCCTTCGCCGGCGTCAATGCGGCATTGATGGATGCATTGCCCAACCTCGAACTCATCGCCTCCTTCGGCGTCGGCTATGATTCGGTCGATGCCGGCCATGCGGCCAAGAAAAACATCATGGTCACCAACACCCCCGATGTTTTGACCGAGGAGGTCGCCGACACCACGATCGGCCTTTTGCTCAACACCGTGCGTGAACTTTACAACGCCGAGAAATGGCTGCGCGACGGCAGTTGGGTGAAGAAGGGCAACTATCCCCTGAGCCGGCTGACCTTGCGCGGTCGGCATGTCGGCATTTTCGGCATGGGCCGCATCGGCCTTGCCATTGCGCGCCGGCTGGAAGCGTTCGGGCTGCCGGTGGCCTACCACAACAGGCGCAAGGTCGAAGGTCTGGCTTATGAATACCACCCGACTCTGAAGGGCCTTGCCGAAGCGGTGGATACGCTGATTTCCGTGGTGCCGGGCGGCGCTTCCACGGAGAAGGCGGTCAATGCCGAAATCCTGGCGACGCTTGGCGCCAACGGCGTTTTCGTCAACATCGGCCGTGGCAGCACGGTCGACGAGGCAGACCTCGCCGCAGCGCTTGCCAACGGCACCATCGCCGCGGCCGGGCTCGATGTTTTCGCCGATGAACCGAATGTGCCCAAGGCTTTGCTGGAGGCGCCAAACACCTCGCTTTTGCCCCATGTCGGCTCGGCCTCGCACCATACGCGCCGCGCCATGGCGGATCTGTGCGTCGACAATCTGGTATCCTGGTTCAGCGAGCGCCGGCCACTGACCCCGGTGCCTGAGACGGCGCAAGTCAAGCCACGAAGCTGAGCGGCTCTCTGCCACACTCGTTAACGTCGGCTTAACGCTTTGGAATCATTCTGCATCTGCGCCGGGGGGCGCGGAGTGCAAGATGACGAAACTTCCGGCATCGATTGCGGCAGCGGCACTTTTCGCCGGCTTTCAGCTGTTTCACGGCGGCAGCAGTGAAAGTTCGGCCAATGAAGCAAGGCCGGCAACCACCTTCAGGCTGGTCGCCAATGGCGACGAAGGCGACTGCGCGGTTAGCCGCGGCGCCGCGATTGACGATGGCCTGTCGCTGTTGACCGTGGCGCCGAATTGCCGCGGGCTGCTGCCCGGCATCGAGCGGGCAAAATTCTGGCGAGAGGGCGAGGACGGCACGATCGCGTTTAGCGCCGACGGCACCGACCCGATCGTCACCTTCTCGGTTGCGGATGGCGACGGCTACGAATCCTACGCTCCGGCCACGCCGCTGCTGTCGCTGGCGACAACCGGCGAACGGGATCAATCCGCCGGCAATTGATCGCCGGGATTTATTCCGCCGCCGCCCGCGCGCCGGCCTTCGCCGCCGCATGCAGCCGCACCGCATCGCCGAAGGCGCGGAAGATCTTGGCCGAGTTGTTGTCCGACTTGACCCAGTATTCGGGGTGCCATTGCACGCCGACGGCGAAGGCGCGGGCGTCCTTCACCGAAACTGCCTCCACCGTGCCGTCGCCGGCAACGGCCTCGACCTGCAGCTTCGAGCCGAGCCGGTCGATGCCTTGGCGGTGCAGCGAGTTGACCTTGATGTCGCCGGCGCCAAACACGCCGGCCAGGCAGCTGCCCGGCTTGATCGAAATGGTCTGGTGAATGGCGAAGCGTTCGTCCTGGTTGTCGCTCACCGGCGCGCGATGGTCGAGCGAGCCTTCGCGCTCCTGGATCTCGGTGCCAAGCGTGCCGCCCAGCGCAACGTTCAACTCCTGGATGCCGCGGCAGATGGCAAGCAGCGGCACGCCGCGCTCGATCGCCTTGCGGATCAGCGGCAGCGTGGTGGAATCGCGCGCCGGGTCGTAGGGGCCGTTGGCTTCGCTGGCGTCGCCGCCATAGAGCGATGGATGCACGTTGGACTTCGAGCCGGTGACCATGACACCGTCGACCGAAGACAACAGTTCGTCGAAATCGAGCCGGTCGCCGAAGGACGGCACCAAAAGCGGGAACACGCCGGCGCCGGAAAGTGCTGCCTCGATATATTGCTGCGGGACGGCATGCCAGGTGTAGTTGTCGAACTGACGGACGTCGGTCGATATGGCGACGAGCGGCTGGTGCATTTTGGGTCCGGATTCCATTTGGAGCGAAGCGAATAATCTATTGTGCCTGCAAAATAGGCGATCCGAAGGCGCTTTTCCATGGCAAGTTTCGCCATCTCGCATGGGCCACGCGCGACCGTTAGACTATAGTTGCAGGCTGGCTGGCCGGCCGGCGGATTTGTCGCCAGCGCCGCCGTCAAATCCCGCTGCCATGCTGGACTCGACCCCTTGCCCGTGTATTGTTTCGGCAAATCGATACCGGGCGCGAGGAGATGTCCCTGATGTCGGTTTTGTTGGTCCAAAAGGGAGGTTCTGCATGGATCGTCGTTCATTCATCCGCAAGGCCGGGGTCACCGGCGTGGGCGCTGCGGCGGCTGCCGCGACGCTAGCCGCACCGGCAATCGCCCAGTCCAATCCGAAAGTGACGTGGCGGTTGGCGTCATCCTTCCCCAAGTCACTCGATACGATCTATGGCGGCGCGGAAGTCTTCTCCAAGATGCTGTCGGAGGCGACGGACGGCAATTTCCAGGTCCAGGTCTTCGCCTCCGGCGAACTCGTGCCCGGCCTGCAGGCGGCCGACGCCACCACTGCCGGCACCGTCGAGGCCTGCCACACGGTGTCATACTATTACTGGGGCAAGGACCCGACATGGGCGCTCGGTGCGGCAGTGCCGTTCTCGCTCAACGCGCGCGGCATGAATGCCTGGCACTATCATGGCGGCGGAATCGACCTGTTCAACGAGTTTCTTGCCACGCAAGGCCTGTTCGGCCTGCCCGGCGGCAACACCGGCGTGCAGATGGGCGGCTGGTTCCGCAAGGAGATCAACACCGTCGCCGACCTCTCCGGCCTCAAGATGCGCATAGGCGGCTTTGCCGGCAAAGTGGTCTCGAAGCTCGGTGTCGTGCCGCAGCAGATCGCCGGTGGCGACATCTATCCGGCGCTGGAAAAGGGCACCATCGACGCCGCCGAATGGGTCGGCCCCTATGATGACGAGAAGCTCGGCTTCTACAAGGTCGCGCCCTATTACTACTATCCCGGCTGGTGGGAAGGCGGCCCGACCGTCCATCTCCTGTTCAACAAGGCGAAGTACGAAGAGCTTTCGCCGGCCTACAAGTCGCTGGTGCACACGGCCGCGCACGCGGCGGACGCCAACATGCTGCAGAAATACGACTACCTCAATCCTGCAGCAGTGAAGCGGCTGGTGGCCGGCGGCGCGAAATTGCGCCCGTTCAGCCAGGACATCATGGCCGCCTGTTTCGAGAAGGCCAATGAGGTCTACACCGAAATGGAAGCCACCAACGCGCCGTTCAAGAAGATCTGGGACTCGATCAAGGGCTTCCGCAAGGAGCATTATCTGTGGGCCCAGGTGGCCGAGTACAATTACGACACCTTCATGATGGTCCAGCAACGCAACGGCAAACTGTAGGCTGGGATCTGCCCCTTCTCCCCGTCACTATACGGGAGAAGGTCCCGGCAGGGGGATGAGGGGCGGCGCAACTTCGGCGATTGATCGCCTTGGGGTTTGTAGCCGCCCCGAAATTATAGCTTATCTTTCCAAGCGTTGACGCTACCCCTCACCTGCCTGCCGGCATCCTCTCCCCGTATAGTGACGGGGAGAGGGGCGCGGTCATCGCCGTTTCGCCAATCGCCAACGCCGCAGGATTGAGGCTGCCCTTCATTCCCTGCCCGGCACCACCAACACCTTGACCTCGCCGGGCGCTGCCGGGTTGGAGACAACCGAGGGGGCTCCGTCCAGGCCGACCTGTCTGGAGATGAGCTTGTCGATCTCGATTGCCCCGGACGCGACAAGGTCCGCCGCTCGCCCGTGGGTGAAGGGGTTGATGAACGAGCCGAGAACCTTCAGTTCGCGAAACAGGATGTCGAACGGTTCGAAGGGCACTTTCACGCCTTGCGGCATCACGCCGACGATCACCACCGTGCCGCCGGACTTCGCCAGCCGCATCGATTGTTCGACGGTATCGGGGACACCGGCGCATTCGAGCACCACGTCGGCCCCGCCGGGCACAAGGCCGGTTGGGCCGGCGATCGCCTCGATCGGGTCGACCGCGCTTGGGTCGACCGTCGCCGTTGCACCGAGCTCTTCGGCGAGCGCACGGCGGGAGGCCTGCCGCGTCGACAGGATGATGGTCGCCGCTCCTGCGAGCCTCGCCAATTGCACGGTAAGCAGGCCGATGACGCCGCCACCAAGCACCACCACGGCAGCGCCGGGTCTGATTCCGGCGAGGTCGACAGCGTGCAGGCAGCAGGCCAGCGGCTCGCAGAAGGCGCCATGCGTTGGCTTGAGGTTCGCAGGCAGAAGAAAGGCCTGGCTCTGCGGCATCACGACGTAGTCGGCGAAGCCGCCGTCGCGATGGATGCCGATGGCCCTGAGATTGCTGCACAGATTGACCCGGCCAGCCCGACAATGACTGCAGCGTCCGCAGAAGATGTTGGGATCGCCGGTAACACGGTCACCTATGGCGATGCCGGAAACCGCATCGCCGACAGCCTCGACGATGCCGCAGAATTCGTGACCAAGCGTCACCGGCGGGCTCGAAGGGAATTCGCCGTGGAGGAGGTGACGGTCGGTGCCGCAAACGCCGCAGGCTTCGACGCGCACCAGAACGTCCTGCGGTCCCGCAACAGGCTTGTCGACCTCCCGTAGCGCAATGCTGCCCACGGCTTCCAGGCGCACGGCTCTCATGACATCCTCACTCAGGTTCTCAGTGTTCACACATCAGTTGAAGTTCGGCGGCTGCGACAGGTCGGTCGCCGGCGCCGTCGGCTTGGCGGGCGGCGTCTCGCCGAGATTCGGCGGCTGCGAGAGATCGTTCGACGGTGGCGCCGCAGGTGATGGGCCACCGTTGGCTGGTGGTGGTGTGCCGAGAGGCGCAAGGCCTGGCATATCAGGCAAGTTGATCTCGATCGTTCCCGGATCGACGGCCGCACCCTTGTAGCGCATGACCATTTGCGGGAAGGCGATGGTCAGCCCGATCATGATCACCTGGATGCAGACGAAGGGCACGGCGCCCCAATAGATCTGGCCGGTGGTCACCGGCGCGATCTGCTTGCCGGTGAGGCGATCGAGATAGGGCACGCGCGCGGCGACAGAGCGCAGGTAGAACAGCGCAAAGCCGAAAGGCGGGTGCATGAAGCTTGTCTGCATGTTGACGCCGAGCAGCACGCCGAACCAGATCAGGTCGATGCCGAGCTTATCGGCAGCCGGCGCCAAGAGCGGTACGATGATGAAGGCGAGCTCGAAGAAGTCGAGGAAGAAGGCGAGCACGAAGACCAGGATGTTGACGCCGATCAGGAAGCCGACTTCGCCGCCCGGCAGCGACGTCAACAAATGCTCGACCCAGACGTGGCCGTTGACGCCGTAGAAGGTCAGCGAGAACACCCGCGCGCCGATCAGGATGAACAGCACGAAGGAGGAAAGCCTGGTGGTCGACGCGAGCGCCTGTTTGATGACATCCAGCGACAACCGCCCCTTCATTGCCGCCATCGCCAGGGCGCCAACCGCGCCCATGGCGCCGCCCTCCGTCGGGGTGGCGATGCCGAGGAAGATGGTGCCCAGCACCAGGAAGATCAGCGCCAGAGGCGGGATCAAAACGATGATCACCTGCTGCGCCAACCTGGACATCATGTTGATGTTCAGGCCCTTGTCGGCGATCGCCACGATATAGATCAGGATCACCCCGATGCTGGCGCCAAGGATATCGGCATTGTCGCCATGCGCCGGCGCAAGGTAGCGATAGGCCGCATAGGAAGCCGCGACTGCCACCAGCAGTGCCGCGAGCAGCGACAGCACGCCGTGGCCAAGCGTGCGGGCCGCCAGCGGCAACGCTGGCATCGAGTTCGGCCGGACGATCGACATGATCAGGATGTAGAGCGTGTAAAGGCCGGTCAGCACCAGGCCGGGGATCAGCGCGCCGGCATACATGTCGCCGACCGAACGGCCGAGCTGGTCGGCCAGAACGATCAGCACCAGCGACGGCGGGATGATCTGGGCGAGTGTGCCGGATGCCGCGATGACGCCCGACGCCAGTCGTCGGTCATAGCCGTAGCGCAGCATGATCGGCAGCGAGATCAGGCCCATGGCGATGACCGAAGCCGCGACCACGCCCGTGGTAGCGGCAAGCAGCGCGCCGACGAAAATCACCGCATAGGCAAGGCCGCCGCGAACCGGGCCGAACAGCTGGCCGATCGTGTCGAGCAGGTCCTCGGCCATGCCCGATCGTTCCAGCACGATGCCCATGAAGGTGAAGAACGGGATTGCCAAGAGCGTGTCGTTCGACATCACCCGGCTGCCGTAGAAATTGTCGGGCAGCGCATGCAGCAGCGGCCACGCCAGGTTGATCGAGCCGCCCGAATAGGGCGACAGCACGACGCCGATGAAGAAGAACATCAGGCCGTTTGCGGCGAGTGAAAAAGCGACGGGATAACCGATCAGCAGGAAGATGATCAGCGAAGCGAACATGATCGGCGCCATGTTCTGGGCGATGAACTCGATCATGGGCGCGCCTCCTGGGCGAGCGCCTTGGCCTCTTCAGCAAGGGCTTTCGCCTCGAGCTCGGCCTGTTCGTGCACCGAGATGAACGGATTGGGATCGTCCATGTCGCCGCGCATGATGGCGATCTTCTTGATGATCTCGGAGATGCCCTGCAGCGCCAGCAGAAAGAAGCCGACGAGCAGGATCGCCTTGGCCGGCCAGATGATCAGGCCGCCGGAATTGTTCGACATTTCGCCGCTGCGGAACGACAGCGACACGTAGGGGACAAAATAGATCACCATCAGCGTCACGAACGGCATCAGGAAGAAGACATGGCCGAGCAGGTCGATCCAGTGCTGCACGCGGCGCGACCACATGCCGTAGACGATGTCGATGCGGATATGGTCGTTCTGTTTCAGCGTGTAGGCGGCGGCCAGCATGAAGGCGGCGCCGAACAGGTACCACTGCAGTTCCAGCCAGGCATTCGACGAGACGTCGAAGACCTTGCGGACGATGGCATTGGCGGCGCTGACCAGGATTGCCAGCAGGATCAGCCACGATATCCACCGGCCGATGAACTCGTTGATACGGTCGATCGTTCTGGATAGAGCGAGCAGCCCTGCCATGCATTTCCTCCCTGAGGTCGAAGGCGCGCCGGCTCCCCTATTTTCCGTCGCGCCGCTGTGGCCCAACGGTATGCCGTGCGTGGTTCGGCGGGTCAACATGGCATGGGCGCGATCAACGCCGTCGTGACGGGAGGCAGGGGATAAGTGCCGACCGGCTGCTGCGTCATGCAACCAAAGTCTGACAGCGGATGCGGCGATCAGGCGATCTTCTGCTGGTCGCGGCCGGGACCGATCAGCACAAGTGCCGCGACCAGGAACAGATACATCCAGCCATCGCGCCATTCGATCGGGAAATAGCCGGCCCATAGCGACTCCGTCATGCCGAAGGCGGCCGCACCGAGCGCGGCCCGAGGCGGAGAGAGATAGCCGCCCACCGCCGTCACGAACAGGATTTTCAGCCCGTAGACGAGGCCGGAGCCGAAGCTGACATTGCCGTAGTAAAGGGCGGCCATGATTCCGGCCAGCGCGGCGCAGAAACCGCCGAACAGCACCGCATGCCGGAACACTGCGCGCACGTCCACGCCGCACATGGCAGCCGCTTTGGGATCGTCGGAGACGGCGCGCCAACAGCGACCGAAGCCTGAGCGGGCAAACGCCCATGCAGCGAGCATGATCGCTGCCAGAACCACCGCGCAATCGATGAGCTGGATCAGCGTCAGCGTCGCCTGGAAGCCGGCATCCTGAGCGAAGACAATGGGTTGCGCCAGCATCGGCGGCAGCCACCAGTCATGCGTGTCGGCGGCGATACGGCTTGCTTCCGACAGCACGAGCAGGATGCCGAGCGTCGTCACCACAATGGCATTGGGCGTGCGGTCGGCCAGCGGTTCGAAGACGCTGCGCGACAGCACGTGGCCGATCAGCGCGGCATAAAGGAAAGCCGTGACGACGCCGAGCACCACTGCCGCCAGCAAGGTCAGCCACAATACCTGATAGCCGAAGGCCACGGTCAGGATCATCGTCTGGCCGCAAAAGGCGAACAGCGCGCCATAGGCGAGATTGGTCCGGTGCAGGATGCCGTTGGTCAGCACGTAGCCGAAGGCAAGCAGCGCATAGAGCGCGCCGGAATGCAGCCCGTTCAGCACCTGCTGGAAGAAATAGAGCATGGACAGCTTTCAGGGCATGTCGCCCAAAAGTGCAAAGCGGTTTTGGGGCAACGACTTGCCTCAACAAAATCCTGCGCCGGAGCCCGCGCCAAGGTTTGCATCGTAAAATCTAACTTGTCAAACGCGATTTATCGGTTAGATTTCTGATATGACAGTATCTTGGACCCCACATCGCTTTACCGGCGGCATTCTTGCGCTCGATACGGCCAACACCGTGGTGTTGCGCAACGATCCGGAAAAGACTTTCGACCGTTTTGCCGATCCGGCCGAGATCGCGCGCTTCGCCAACGCCGCAACCGGCTTTCGCGGTGCCGAGCTTGGCGGCAGACCGCTGGAGGCGACCTCGCCGGACAGGATCGCCCCGGTGGTGCTGGCGATCCGCGAGACGACCGACCGCCTGTTTCGCGGCGCGGTGTCGAAAGGTGCGCTTGCCGCCGGCGACCTCGCCGCTTTTCTCAAGGCCTGCGCCAACGGCCTCGATCGGAGCCCTGCCGAAATCGGCGCACCGGGTAGACCGTTCGGCGATCCATCGACGCCGATCGCGTTCGAGGCGGCGCTGGCGGTTTCGGCCTTGTCGCTGCTGCGCGACGACACGGTCGCCAGGCTCAGGATCTGTCCCAATTGCAGCTGGCTGTTCGTCGACAGGAGCCGCAATTCCAGCCGCCTTTGGTGCGATATGGCTGTGTGCGGCAACCGCCAGAAAGCAAGCCGTCACTATCGCCGCCGCACGGCGGCACATGAGGTCAACAATGCTTAGGGTTGTTTTTCGTTCGATCCTTGTCGGTGCTGCGCTCATTGCAGCCGTTGCGCTTGGCGCCTGCCGCGACACCGGCGGCGACGGCAAGCTGTTCGAGGTTTCCGGCAAGGTCGTCGTCTTCAATTACCGCCTCGCCCGGGCGACCTATGTCGTGACGCTGCGGCCCCTGCAGCCGATGGGCGAAGGCCAGGTTGCGGTCGCCAGCTTCCAGAATCCGGCTGGCGGTCCTCCCCTGGTGATCGAGCAGAAGGTCTGGCCGAAGCTCGACAAGGTCAGCCTGGAAAGCCCGGCGCTGACCTGTATCGTCAAGGACAAGCCCTATGCGATTTCGATCAGCATCAGGGGTCCTGACGGCACGTTCCTGCAGAAGATCGACACGACGCTGATGTCGAGCGAGGACCAGTCGATCCTTCCCGACCGGCCGCTGGTGGTCGACCAGCTCTATACGGCCAATCCCGATCTTGCCGGCCATCCCGACGGCAAGCTGCCGGGTGAGCCGAAGCCGGATTGCTCGAAAGGCTGACGCGTCTTTGCCCGGCGCGACTGCGTGGAAATTTCTGGTCGCCGGACAACCGCCGCGGACCGATTTCGTGCCGAATACGCGACGGCAGCGGATCGTTCGTTGCGCTTTGCCTGGCACTTTCGATTTCGTTTGACCTGCCTTGCAAGCGGAGAAAGACTGCGCCATCTCACTCCTACGTTGGCTGCGCGCCCCCGGTGCTGTCTCCGCAGAGGAAATGCCTGATGACGCTGCACGACGTCGCGCTCGACGACAAGTTCGATCTTGGTAAGGAGCGCATCTTCCTGTCCGGCGCACAGGCGGTCATCCGCATGCTTTTGATGCAACGCGAGCGCGACCGCCGGGCCGGCCTCAACACGGCCGGCTTCGTGTCCGGTTATCGCGGCTCGCCGCTCGGCGGCCTCGATATGCAGCTGTGGCGGGCGAAAAAGCAGCTGGCGCAGGCCGACATCGTCTTCCAGCCCGGCCTCAACGAGGAGCTTGCCGCCACCGCCTGCTGGGGCTCTCAGCAGACGGAATTAATGGGCGAAGGCAAGCATGACGGGGTGTTTTCGGTCTGGTACGGCAAGGGACCGGGCGTCGACCGCTCCGGCGACGTTTTCCGCCACGCCAACCTCGCGGGAACGTCGAAGTATGGCGGCGTGCTTGCGCTGATGGGCGACGACCATATGGCCGAATCATCGACCAATGCGCACGCCACCGAATTCCTGTTCGTCGACACCATGGTGCCGATCCTCAACCCGGCCGGCGTTCAGGAGATCATCGACTACGGCCTCTACGGCTTTGCCATGTCGCGCTTCGCCGGCACCTGGGCGGCTATCAAATGCGTCAAGGACAACATCGAATCCACGGCCTCCGTCGATGCCGCGCTCGAGCGCCTGAACATCGTCGTGCCGGAGTTCGATATGCCGCCCGGCGGCCTCAACATCCGCGATGAGATCGACATGCTCGGCCAGGAGGAGCGGCTGCATGAATACAAGCGCGCCGCTGCATCCGCCTTCATCCATGCCAACGGCCTGAACCGCATCGTCTATTCGGGCGGCCGCGCGCCGAAGCTCGGTATCATCACGCTGGGCAAGAGCTATCTCGATGTCCGCCAGGCGCTGGAAGACATCGGCATCGACGAGGCCGCCGCCAACCGCATCGGCATCCGCCTGTTCAAGGTCGGCTGCCCCTGGCCGCTCGACCTGCAGCATATCGCCGAATTCGCCCGCGGCCTCGACACCATCGTCGTCGTCGAGGAGAAGCGCTCGCTGATCGAGGTGCAACTGCGCGAAAACCTCTACGGCACCGCCACCCAGCCGATGATCGTCGGCAAGAAGGACGAGCGCGGCGACTGGCTGTTCCCGGCCAAGGGCGCGCTCGACCCCAACGAGATCGCCATTGCGCTGGGCGAGCGCATCCTGCGCACAATCGGCCCTTCGGAAGAGATCACTGCAAAGGTGGCAAAGCTGCGCCAGTTCCAGGCGATGCTTGCCGACACCAGCGATATCGGTTCGCGCACGCCGTTCTTCTGCTCCGGCTGCCCGCACAATTCCTCGACCAAGGTGCCGGACGGCTCGATCGCCGCCGCCGGTATCGGCTGCCATTTCATGGCGCTGTGGATGGACCGCAACACGGTCGGCTTCACCGCCATGGGCGGCGAGGGCGCACAATGGGTCGGCCAGGCGCCATTCTCCAAGCGCGGCCACATTTTCCAGAATCTCGGCGACGGGACCTACAATCACTCCGGCACGCTGGCGATCCGCTTCGCGCTGTCGACCGATGCCAACATCACCTACAAGATCCTCTACAACGACGCCGTCGCCATGACCGGCGGCCAGCCGCATGAGGGCGGCCTGACTGTCGACATGATCGCCAGGCAGGTGCGCGCCGAAGGCGTCGAGCGCATCGCCATCGTCACCGACGAGCCGGACAAATATGCGGGGAAGGCCGAATTCCCCTTCGGCGCCACCATCCACCACCGCGACGACCTCGACCTCGTTCAGCGCGAGCTGCGCGACGTCAAGGGCGTCTCGGTGCTGCTCTACGACCAGACCTGCGCCGCCGAAAAGCGCCGCCGCCGCAAGCGCGGCACCTTCCCGGATCCCGACAAGCGGGTCTTCATCAACGAACTGGTCTGCGAGGGCTGCGGCGATTGCGGGGTGCAATCGAACTGCGTCTCGATCCAGCCGGTCGAAACCGAGTTCGGCCGCAAGCGCAGAATAGACCAGTCGAGCTGCAACAAGGACTTCTCCTGCGTCAACGGCTTCTGCCCGTCCTTCGTCACCGTGCACGGCGCCAAGATCAGGAAGGCCGAAGGCATTGCCGGGCGCTCCGACCCGCTTGACGGCGTGCCGGTGCCAGCCGAATTCCCGCTCGGTAGCGAGGGTTGGGCGGCGATCATCGACGGCGTCGGCGGCACCGGCGTCGTCACCATAGGTGCTGTGCTCGGTATGGCCGCCCATCTCGAGGACAAGGGCTGCGGCATGATCGACATGGCCGGCCTCGCCCAGAAGGGCGGTTCGGTGTTCACTCATGTCCGCATCGCCCGCACGCCGGACGACATCCACGCGATCCGCGTTTCGGCCGGCAAGGCCGACCTGGTACTCGGCTGCGACCTTGTCGTGTCCGGCGCCAAGAAGGTGCTTGGCGCGGTGCGCGAAGGCCATACCATCTTCCTTGCCAACACCGCCGAGATCATGCCTGGCGAGTTCGCCCGCTCGGCCGATTTCTCGCTGCCCATCGAGCGCCTGAAGAAGGCGATCCGCGCTGCCGCTGGCGACGACAAGACGCATTTCTTCGACGCGACGGGCACCGCCACCCAATTGTTCGGCAATTCGCTCGGCGCCAACATGTTCATGCTCGGCTTCGCCTTCCAGCATGGCGGGCTGCCGCTGTCGGCGCAAGCCGTTGAAAAAGCAATCGAATTGAACGGCGAGGCGGTGGCGATGAACATCGCCGCCTTCCGCTGGGGCCGGCGCGCCGCGCATCAGCCGGAGTTTGTGCGCGGCCTGGTCGCCCAGCCGGGCAAGGCCACTGAGATCGCCAAGACGCTGGACGATATCATCGCCCGCCGCGTCGCTTTCCTCTCTGCCTATCAGAATGCCGCCTATGGCAGGCGCTACGCCGAGAAGCTGGCGGTTTTGCGTGCTGCCGAGGCCAAGGCCGTGCCTGGCTCGACCGCGGTGACCGAGGCCGCCGCCAGAAACCTGTTCAAGCTGATGGCGATCAAGGACGAATATGAGGTGGCGCGGCTCTACACCGACGGCTCCTTCGCTATGGAGCTCTCAAAACAGTTCCAGAGCTACGAAAAGCTCGAATTTCATCTGGCGCCGCCGATCATGGGCAGGCGCGGCAATGACGGCAAGCCGAGGAAATCGAGCTTCGGCCCGTGGATGATGAAGGGATTTCGCCTGCTGGCGGCGCTGAAAGGCCTGCGCGGCACGGCCTTCGACGTGTTCGGCTACAGCACTGAGCGGCGCATGGAGCGGCAGCTTCTGGCCGGCTATGAGGCCGATCTGGAGCTTGTCGCCAAAGCACTTGCGCCAGGCAGGATCGAGGCCGCCATCGCCCTTGCCTCGGTGCCGGCGCTCATTCGCGGCTACGGCCATGTGAGGCAGGGCAGCGCCGAAAAGGCCGAGGGCGAGCGCACAAGGCTTGTCGAGCGGCTGGCCAACACGCCGGCGCGGCCTGAACTTCAGGCCGCCGAGTGATCGATACGCCTTGTTTACCTGAACACGAATTTTCGCGGTTTACGCCGGTGGAGCCGACTTGACGCCAAGCGTCGAAACGGCATCTCTAAACCTTTCTTAAGGCGAATGTGACATGACTGCGGTTCGTGCGACACCGCAGGCCATGCAAGAAAACAAAGCCGCAGAGATAGGTGAGGACGTCTATGCTGGGTTCGTGCGATCGTTGTTCAACGATCCCGGGATCCTGCTGATTGGCGCATTTTGCCATGGCCTCATCGGCATTCTGGTTTATTTTACCTCGGGGCATCCGGCCTATCTTGCATTGGCCGCGCTTATGCTTGCGGCCGGCCTTTACCGTTATTACGGCATCCGCAAAGGCCTGCGCATAGGCAGTTTCGAAAGTTATGAACAAGCCAAGAAGTGGGAACGCTACTACCTGGTTGGCGGCACCATCCAGGCTTTCTTCATGGGGCTTTTCTGCTTCACCTCAATCTATCTCATTCCCGATGTCTTCGGGGAAAGCGCCGCCATCGCCGTCATAATGGGCTCGACGGTGACCATTGTCGGCCGCAATTACGGCTCCAAGACCATGGTTGCGGTGCAGGCCTTCACGGTCGTGCTGCCGATCGCGGTCGGGCTGATGCTCAAGGGGCATCTCGGCGATTTCATCCTCGGCCTCTACATCGTGCCGTTCATCTTCATCATTACCCGGATGGCCAGCCACGTCCGCACCGTGCTGTTCAACGCCATTTCGGAACGCAAGACGGCCGCCAGGCTCGCCGAGCGCTTCAACCGCGCGCTCAACACCATGTCGCATGGCCTGGTCATGCTCGGCCCCGACGGCAAGGTCGTGGTCGGCAATGCCGAAGCCGCGCATCTGATGTCGCTGCGCTCTCCCGACCAGCTCCTCGGGCGGTCGATCCATTCGCTGCTCCTGCGCGGCGTCGCCGGCGGCATGCTGGCGCCGAAAGACTGTCGCTATGTCGAAGCGCAGCTCACGCGCGCCTTGCGCGAGGGCCGCGACCGCAAGGTGCTGGTCTCCTTCTCCAATGGCCAGCACTATGAGTTCTCGGCCCGAGAAGGCAATCAGGACCTCGGCGTCATCACCTTCGAGGACGTCACCGCCCGCGTCGAGGCTGAGGAAAAAATCCGCTTCATGGCGCGCTATGACAGCCTTACCGGCCTGCCGAACCGCGCGTATTTCCATGAGCTGGTCGGCGAGGCCATGGCGTCGGGCAGCCGCGACCGCCTGTGTGCCCTGGCGGTGCTCGATCTCGACGATTTCAAGAGCGTCAACGACACCCTTGGCCATCCGGTCGGCGACGGACTTATCTATGCCGTTGCCGAGCGGCTGGCGGCCGTCGCCGGGCAAGGCGTCAATGTCAGCCGTTTCGGCGGCGACGAGTTCATGATCTTCTTCGACCGCGTCGAGGATGAAAGCCATCTGACGGGCCTGCTCGACCAGATCTTTGCCGATCTGCAGGGCGAGGTCGACGTCGCAGGCCACGGTCTGCGCATCCAGGCAAGCGCGGGCGCCGTGCTGTCCAGGGTCGAGGACACCGATGTCGACGCCATGATCGTCAAGGCCGATCTGGCGCTCTACAAGGCCAAGGAACTCGGCAAGAACAACTGGCGGCTGTTCGAAGCAGCGATGGATGCGGCGTTCCGCAACCGCCAGCTGATGAAGGCCGATCTGCGCACGGCGGTCGAAGGCAAGGCGCTGCGGGTGGTCTATCAGCCGATCGTGGCGATGAACACCATGCGCATCGCCAGCTGCGAGGCCCTGTGCCGCTGGGATCATCCCGATCTCGGGCCGGTTTCGCCCAGCATCTTCATTCCGCTGGCCGAAGAAATGGGCATCATTTCCGAGATCAGCACTTTTGTGCTCGCGGCTGCCTGCGCCGAATGCGCCAAATGGCCGGGCCAGACCAGCGTCTCGGTCAACCTTTCGGCCAAGGATTTCCGCAACCGCGACGTTGTCCAGAAGGTTCGCGACGCGCTTGCCACTTCGGGGCTCGCCGCCGGCCGCCTCGAGATCGAAGTCACCGAAACCGCGCTGCTCGACGACAAATCGCTAACGCGCCAGTATATCGAGGAACTGAAGCAGCTTGGCGTTCGCATCGCGCTCGACGATTTCGGCACCGGCTATTCAAGCCTGAGCTACCTCCACAAGCTGCCGCTCGACAAGATCAAGATCGACCGTTCGTTCCTGATGGACGTGACCCAGAACAAGCGTTCGCTCGACTTGTTGAAGGGCATCGTCGACCTGACTCGCGTGCTCGGGCTGACCGTCACCATCGAAGGTGTGGAAACCTTCGAACAGCTGAAGATCCTGGTGCATTCGGTCAAGCCGGACCTCGTCCAGGGCTTCCTGTTTGGCGCAGCACTCAGTGCCTCGGGCATAGAGACCATGTCCAACGTGACCTGGCCTTTCGCCGCCGAGCTGCGGCCGGCGGCAAAACTCGCCACGCCCTGACCCGTCATTAAATTGCGCTTGAAAAGCCCGTCTAAAAAGCGTTGTATTGTCTAGACGTTAACTGATTGTTAAGGTTAATGATCGGTAAACACAGACGATTAGAGTTTCATCTTCTTGTTCCTTCTGTCGTCCGGTATTGTTCTCCTGCGGCGGTACGAGGGGAAGTAATGGACACGCATCAGTCAGGTGTGCTTTCGGGTGCGGCAGTCAAATCTGGCCCGCCTTCCCTGTTCGCCCGCAACGTCCTCGACGTCCTCGAGCGTGTCGAATACCGGCGCTGCGAAAGCGGCGAGGATCTCGAAGCGGTCTACCGGCTGCGCTACAAGGCCTTTCATACACACGGCCTGCTTGACACCATTACCGAACAGAAGCTCGTCGATCACCTTGACGAAGTGCGCAATTGCTACTGTTTCGGCGTCTTCATGGATGGCGAGCTGGTCAGCACCGTCAGGCTCCACCATTTGACCCGTGAGACCCCCGAAGCGCCGATCATGACCGTTTTCGGCGACCGGCTGCTGCTGCGGCTGGCGCGCGGTGAAACCTTCATCGACCCGAGCCGGTTGGCGATCGATCCGCAAATGTCGTCGGCCAACCGCGCCCTGCCCTATGTCACGCTGCGGCTCGCGGTTATCGCCAACACCTTCTTCAACGCCACCAGCTGCATTTCGATGATCCGCGAGGAGCACACGGCCTTCTACCATCGCATCTTCGGATCGGTGCAGGTCGGCGAGCCGCGCCTCTACCCGCCCTTCACCATGCCGATCTTCTTCTATGAATCGATCTGCGAGCAGAACATGGCCCCGACGCTGGAGCGCTTTCCCTTCTTCCAGTCGACGGCGCTGGAGCGGCGTATGCTGTTTGCCAAGGCGCCGGCCGGCGAGCTCGCGCCGCTGACCATCCTGCCCACCGCCAAATATTTTCGCGAAGCAGCGTAATGTCGGCAAAGCCGGCGCACTTTAGCGCCCGGTGCGAGGAGCTTTCCGGCCGCTTCGGCGTTCTGGACGTCACGACCCCGACGCGGCCATAGAAAGGAACCGACATGCATATTCCCGAGCTCGCGCTTACCCCGCTGATCTCGCTGATTGCCGGCGTGCTGATCCTGGTGATGCCGCGGCTGCTGAACTACATCGTCGCGCTCTATCTGATCGTCGTCGGACTGCTCGGGCTGTTCCCGCATCTAGCCGGTTGAAACGCAAAACCCTCAACGTTCGACGTTAGGCCGGCGACAAGCCCTACCGCCGGCTTTCAACATTCCTTTGAGGCTGTTGTCACTGGTCGTGCGGCAATAGCGCCATTGCTCTTGGCCCGGCTTTTCGCTATGTGCCTCAAAGATGTCTTCGAAGGGGTATTCCTATGGCTGATCACACGCCGACCGGTCCTGTCGAACTGGGCGCGAAGATGGACTATGCCGAACATGACCGCACCTATCATGGCTTTCTGGCGCTGGCCAAATACGGCTCGCTGTTCTGCGGCGCCCTGCTCCTGGCCATGGCTTTCGGCTTCTTCGCAGGCGGCTTCTTCTCCGCGACCATCCTGTTCGTGCTGATCCTCGCCCTCGGCGCCTTCATTCTCCGATAGTCTCTTCAGCCCCTTGCCAAGGGCGTAGCCGGACATCCGGCCGCACTCTTTCGCAAAGCCGCACTCTTGCGCAAACAGGTTCCAGCCGAAAGGATTATGCGGTGGGACAGACGGTTTTCATCCCTCGCGAGCTCGATGCCAGCGAGCCTCGTGTCGCGGCCTCGCCCGATACCGTGAAGCGGCTGGCGGCGCTGGGCTTCGACGTCACCGTCGAGACGGGCGCCGGCACCAGGTCGCGCATCCCCGATGAGGAGTTCGCCAAGGCGGGTGCCGCGATCGGCAAGGCTTCGGATGCGAGCCGGGCGGATGTGGTGCTGAAGGTGCGCCGGCCGACCGACGCCGAGCTGAAGGGCTACAAATCGGGTGCGGCGGTCATCGCCATCATGGATCCCTACGGCAATGATGCCGCGGTCGCGGCGCTTGCCGAGGCTGGGGTCACCGCCTTCTCGATGGAATTCATGCCGCGCATCACCCGCGCCCAGTCGATGGATGTGCTGTCGTCGCAGGCCAATCTCGCCGGCTACCAGGCCGTGATTGACGGCGCATCGGAGTATGACCGCGCGCTGCCGATGATGATGACTGCGGCCGGCACCGTGCCGGCGGCGAAGATCTTCATCATGGGCGTCGGCGTTGCCGGCCTGCAGGCGATCGCCACGGCGCGCCGTCTCGGCGCCGTCGTCACCGCCACCGACGTTCGTCCCGCCGCCAAGGAACAGGTGGCGTCGCTCGGCGCAAAGTTCCTCGCCGTCGAGGACGAGGAGTTCAAGGCGGCCGAGACCGCCGGCGGCTACGCCAAGGAAATGTCGAAGGAGTACCAGGCCAAGCAGGCAGCGCTCACCGCTGAGCACATAGCCAAGCAGGACATCGTCATCACCACGGCGCTGATCCCCGGCCGTCCGGCGCCGAAGCTGGTGTCGGCGGCGATGGTCGCCTCGATGAAGCCGGGCTCGGTGATCGTCGACCTCGCCGTCGAGCGCGGCGGCAATGTCGAAGGCGCAGTTGCAGGCCAGGTGGTGACCACGGCCAATGGCGTGAAAATCGTCGGCCACCTCAACGTGCCCGGCCGCGTCGCCGCATCGGCCTCGCTGCTCTACGCCAGGAACCTGTTCGCCTTCCTCGAGACGCTGGTCGACAAGACCAGCAAGACGCTCGCCATCAACCGCGAAGACGATCTGGTCAAGGCGACGATGCTGACCGACGCTGGCCGCGTGGTGCATCCGGCCTTCGCCAAGGCGGCGGAACAGCCCCATGTCGAACCGGCGGCCATTCCGGCGGAGACCATGGTGGCTGATGCCACGCCGAAGAAGGCTGCACCGAAAAAGGCGTCCGACAAAGCCACTGCCGGCAAGTCCGCCGCCAAGCCGAAGGGGATCGCGTGATGGATCAGACCTTGCAGAAAGCCCTCGATCAGCTCGACCAGGCAAGTGCCGCCGTCCGGCTGGCTGTGCAGAACCTGGCCAACGCGCCCGGTGGCGCCGATGCGGCGGGCGATGCCGCGCACGCACTGTCCGGCGGCGCCATCGATCCCTTCGTCTTCCGCTTCGCCATCTTCGTACTTGCGATCTTCGTCGGATACTACGTCGTCTGGTCGGTGACGCCGGCGCTGCACACGCCGCTGATGGCGGTCACCAACGCCATCTCCTCGGTCATCGTCGTCGGCGCGCTGCTGGCCGTCGGCATCTCGGCCTCCGGCATTGCCACCGGCTTCGGCTTCGTCGCGCTGATGCTGGTCTCGGTCAACATCTTTGGCGGCTTCCTGGTCACCCAGCGCATGCTGGCCATGTACAAGAAGAAGGACCGGTAGAGAGCCATGAACGCCAACTTCGCGTCCTTCCTCTACCTGGTCTCCGGCGTCCTGTTCATCATGGCGCTGCGCGGCCTGTCGCATCCGACCACCAGCCGCCAAGGCAATCTCTACGGCATGATCGGCATGGGCATTGCCATTGCCACCACG
Organism: Mesorhizobium sp. M0001; assembly: GCF_040324255.1. Taxonomy (NCBI): domain Bacteria; kingdom Pseudomonadati; phylum Pseudomonadota; class Alphaproteobacteria; order Hyphomicrobiales; family Phyllobacteriaceae; genus Mesorhizobium; species Mesorhizobium sp. M0001. The sequence continues at coordinate 172,372 of NZ_JAMYVS010000009.1, read as the reverse complement.
CTGGCGCTGGCGACTCCGTCCGCCGGGCGCTTCGGCCTGATCGTGCTTGGTCTGGCCATCGGCGGCGGCGTCGGCGCCGTTACAGCGCGCCGCATCGCCATGACTTCGATGCCGCAGCTGGTCGCCGCCTTCCACTCGCTGGTCGGCCTTGCCGCCGTCATGGTAGCGGCAGCCGCCATCTACGCGCCGGAAAGTTTCGGCATCGGCACGAATGGCGACATCCACGCCCAGGCGTTGATCGAGATGAGCCTTGGCGTTGCCATCGGCGCCATCACCTTCACCGGCTCCGTCATCGCCTTCCTCAAGCTCGATGGCCGCATGTCGGGCAAGCCGATCATGATCGGCGGCCGTCACATCATCAACGCGGTCCTCGGCATCGCGCTGATCGTGCTGATCGTGCTTCTGGTCACCACCGAGGCCAAGCTGGTGTTCTGGCTGATCGTCGCGGCTTCGCTGGCGCTCGGCGTCCTCTTGATCATCCCGATCGGCGGCGCCGACATGCCGGTCGTCGTCTCGATGCTGAATTCCTATTCCGGCTGGGCCGCCGCGGCACTCGGCTTCACGCTTGGCAATCTGGCGTTGATCATCACCGGCGCGCTGGTCGGCTCGTCCGGCGCCATCCTGTCCTACATCATGTGCAAGGGCATGAACCGGTCGTTCATCTCGGTCATCCTCGGCGGCTTCGGCGGCGAGACCGCGGCGGTTGCCGATGACGGCATCGAACGCACGGTCAAGCAGGGCTCGGCCGACGACGCTGCCTATCTGATGATGAACGCACAGAAGGTCATCATCGTGCCGGGCTACGGCATGGCGGTCGCCCAGGCCCAGCACGCGCTGCGCGAAATGGCCGACAAGCTCAAGGCCAATGGCGTGGATGTCAAATACGCCATCCACCCCGTGGCCGGCCGCATGCCCGGCCACATGAACGTGCTGCTCGCCGAAGCCAATGTTCCCTATGACGAAGTGTTCGAACTGGAAGACATCAACTCCGAGTTCGCGCAGGCCGATGTCGCCTATGTCATCGGCGCCAACGACGTCACCAATCCGTCCGCCCGCGACGACAAGTCGTCGCCGATCTACGGTATGCCGATCCTCGACGTCGACAAGGCCCGCACCTGCCTGTTCGTCAAGCGCTCGCTCGGCTCCGGCTATGCCGGCATCGACAACACGCTGTTCTACAAGGACGGCACCATGATGCTGCTCGGCGACGCCAAGAAGATGACCGAGGAAATCGTCAAGGCGATGGATCACTGATCCCGCCGCAACCTTCCACTGGAAGGTTTGGTCCATCATCGGAAACAAAAAAGCCCGGTTCGACCGGGCTTTTCTATGTTGAAGACCGGTTCAGCGGCTGGTCAGGAAAACCGCTTCCTCGTCGTCGCGCTGCCTGCCGCCCAGTGCTGCCGCAGCGCTGGCGATGAAGGCGCCGATAACCAGCGACAGGGCGCCAAGCAGTGCGAAGGTGGCGCTGCCTTTCCGGGCGGCGTCGGCGGCCTGCTTGGCCTTGACCTTTGCGTCCTCGACCCTGGCCACCAGGGCGTCGACACGCGCCTTGGCGTCAGCCTCGGAAAGCCCGGTGCGGGCGGCGACGAGCTGCGACAGATAGGTCTTGTCGTCAGCCGAAATTTCGCCTGCCGCCGCACTGGCGACGAGGATGCGCGAAGCCTGCCCGGCCGCAGCCGCATCGCTGTCCGGATTGGCCGCCGCGAGCCTGGCGGCATCAGCCGGACGGAACAGCGTATCCACAAGATAGGACGTTGCATTGTCGGCCGGTGCGCTGCCAGCATTGGCGGACGCGCCGGCCGAAGCACCCATGGCGGCGCCTGAGGCAACGGTAGAAGCCGCCTGCACGCCTGAACCAAGCACTGCCGACAGCGCCGACCCGAGAATGCCGACGACCAGCAATGTCGCCAGCGCCCAGGCGAGGAGGCCGTGCGCGGTGTCACGGAAATAGACCTCGTCGGTGTGGATGCCGACCCATTTGGTGCGCAGGCGTCCGGCAAGATAGCCACCGACCCCGGAGGACAGCCATTGCACGATGATGAGCCAGATCGCGCCGGACACCGCGAAGGTGGTCAGCGAGGCACTGGCGCCGGACCATGGCGAGACCATGGTCAGCCCCAGTCCTGAGCCGAGCAGCATGAGGATGAAGGTCAGCGTCGAGGCCGCGAAGGCGCCGGCGATGATCGGCCCCCAGCTGACGGCCGTGGCGGAGGATTCTGTTGAAGCAGATACGTCGACAGCCGATACGGTGGACTGCATCGACGCCTCCTACCGTACGAAGAGCATGATGAGAATGATGATCGGGATCGGAATACCGAGCAACCAGAGCAAAATACCGCGTCCCATAAAGAGCCTCCCTGCGAGAAATTGATCGATGTCGTCACAATGTTCCTGAGCGATTTCCGTTCCGAGGAGCAATGAAATGATTTGCTTAGCGGGAACGGAACTATTTTCCGCGCGGCCCGAGGCACGACTGCGAAACTGTGGATTGGTTCACGGAGGTCCACATGGGCTGCCGTGTATTGTTGGCTCGGTGAGCCGGGGGTAGCATGAGCGATCCCGCCGTCGGATGTCGTCAACGGAGACGCTGATGCCCAAGACTGTCGCATCGCTGGCTTACAAAAAGGCGCAGCCCAGCCAGGCGGTGGTGATCGTGCATGGCATGGGCGAGCAGCGGCCGATGGGTACGCTGAGGGGATTCGTCCAGGCGGTCTGGAGCAGCGATCCCACCCGTGCTCCACCCTACGCCCAGATTCCCGATCCGGCCGTTTCCGGCGCCACGATCAACCAGAGCTGGATCACGCCCGACAGCCGGACCAAGTCACACGAGCTGCGCCGCATCACCACGCCCTACGACGTCGATGGCCGCCGTACCGATTTCTACGAGCTTTATTGGGCCGACATCACGCAAGGCACGACGCGCGGCCGGCTGGCCGCCTGGGTGACGAACCTGTTGTGGCGCAAGCCCGCCGACATTCCGCCCGACGCCCGCAAGCTTTACGTCGCCACACTTCTGATCGTTATCGTCATTCTGGGCGCAGCACTCGTGCTGGCAACATCGGTCTGGCAACAGGCCGTTACCTTGACGACCGGCCTGATGATCACCACCCTCGCTTCTTTTGTCATCTGGGCGGTGGATCAGTTCGCCCTGCCCTATTTCGGTGACGTCGCAGCTTATGTGCGCGCCGAGGCGGCGGCGATCGAGAAGCGTGCGCTGATCCGCGACAGAGGCCTGACGTTGCTCAAGACGCTGATGAAGGACGATGCTTACGACCGCATCGTGCTGGTCTCGCACAGCCTTGGGTCGATCATCGCCTATGATTTGCTGCAGATCCTGTGGGCCGAGTTCCGGCCGCGAAGGCTGGAAGCGGTCCGCGACAAGGCCAAACTGGCGGCGGTCGAGGCCGTCGACAAGGCAACGCTCGGCTCTGATGGGTCAGCGTGGCCAAAGAACCTTGAAGACCTCGCCGGATTCCGGCGCGGTCAATGGGCGCTCTACCAGCAGCTTCGGACCAAGGACGCCGACCACCCGCTGCCCTGGAAGATCAGCGATTTCGTCACGCTTGGCAGTCCGCTCTCCCACAGCGAATTCCTGGTGACCTACAATCTCGCCGAATTCAGGCGTGGCCTTGCCGAGCGCCTGTTCTCGGCTTGCCCGCCGATTGCCGATGACGGGCGCCCCGGCGGCACCGTGCTTTACCGGGAAGGACACAGCCAAGGCAAGGCGCAGCGCGCGGTGCATCATGGCGCGGTGTTTGCGGCAACGCGCTGGACGAACGTCTACGACCGCGGCAATGGCTGGGCGACAGGCGATCCGATTTCCGGTCCGATGACGGAAAACTTCGGCCCCGGTGTGGAGAACATCCAGATCGAGCTTCGCAGCTCACTTGGCCGTATCTTCACCCACACGCTTTATTGGTCATCGACGGCAAACGGCGTCGAAATCGCCCTGCCGGCGGGCACCGCGCCGCGCTCGCATCTGCAAGTGCTGCGCGACGCGGTGGACCTTGGTCGGAAGCTGGAGCCAAAGGCCTGACCCGGAGTGGAGCTCCGGCGGCAAGGCCCCCAGCCCTCAAATGTCCAGATTGGCAACTGACAGCGCGTTGTCCTGGATGAATTCGCGCCGCGGTTCGACCTCGTCGCCCATCAGCCGCGAAAACAGCGAATCCGCATCGGTGGCGTCATTGACCTTGACCTGCAGCAGCGAACGCACATTCGGGTCGAGCGTGGTTTCCCAGAGCTGCTCGGCATTCATCTCGCCGAGGCCCTTGTAGCGCTGCATGGTCAGGCCCTTGCGGCCGGTCGCAAACACCGCGTTGAGCAGCGCCAGCGGCCCCGAAATGGTTTCGGAGACATCCTTGCGGCGCAGCACCGGCGGCTCGCCATAGACTTCCATGAGGCGCGGGGCATAGCGGTCGAGCTGGCGTGCGTCGGCCGAATTTATCAGCCCGGCATCGAGCTGCGCGAATTCCTTGACGCTGCGCACCGTGCGTTCGAACACATAGCCGCCGACGCCTTCATTGGAGGTCGACAGCCGGCCGGTCCAGCCGCGCTCGGTGTCCTCGGCAATGATGTCGAGGCGCTGGGCGACGCGTTCGGCCATGGCATTGGCGCGGCCGAGGTCGTTTAGCACATCGGCGTTGAGCGCGCCGGCGATCGCCGCCTGTTCGACCACGCCCCTGTTGTAGCGCGTGTGCAGCCCGTTGATGAGCTGGCGCACGGCCAGTGCATCATCGATCGAGCCGCGCAGATCCTGTCCGGCCCGCGCCTCGCCGGAGGCAAGCGTCAGCGACGCCTCCTCCAGCCCGGAGCCGATCAGGAACTCCTCGAAGGCGCTCTCGTCCTTGATGTATTGCGAGCTTTTTCCGCGCGTCACTTTGTAGAGCGGCGGCTGGGCGATGTAGAGATGGCCGCGCTCGATCAGCTCCGGCATCTGGCGGAAGAAGAAGGTGAGCAGCAAGGTCCTGATATGGGCGCCGTCGACGTCGGCGTCGGTCATCAGGATGATCTTGTGGTAGCGCAATTTGTCGGCGTTGAACTCGTCCTTGCCGATCGAGGTGCCGAGCGCGGTGATCAGCGTGCCGATCATCTCGGAGCCGAGCATGCGGTCGAAGCGGGCGCGCTCGACATTGAGGATCTTGCCGCGCAACGGCAGGATCGCCTGGTTCTGGCGCGAACGGCCGCCCTTGGCCGAGCCGCCGGCGGAATCACCCTCAACGATGAAGATTTCGGATTTCGCCGGGTCGCGCTCCTGGCAGTCGGCGAGCTTGCCAGGCAGCGAGGTGACGCCGAGCGAGCTTTTGCGGGTGATGTCGCGGGCCTTGCGCGCGGCTTCGCGCGCCGCAGCCGCCTGGATCACCTTGTCGATGACCACCTTGCCCTCGGTCGGGTGTTCTTCCAGCCAGGTGCCAAGCGCCTCGTTGACCAGGCCTTCGACCACGGGCCGCACCTCTGACGAGACCAGCTTGTCCTTGGTCTGCGAGGAGAATTTCGGATCGGGAACCTTGACCGACAGCACCGCCGTCAGGCCCTCGCGGCAGTCGTCGCCGATCAGCGCCACCTTTTCCTTCTTGGTCAGGCCCGACGATTCGCCATAGCCGGTGATCTGGCGCGTCAGCGCGCCACGGAAGCCGGCCAGATGGGTGCCGCCATCGCGCTGCGGGATGTTGTTGGTGAAGGCCAGCACGTTCTCGTGGTAGCTGTCGTTCCACCACATCGCCACTTCGACGGTGATGCCGTCGCGCTCGGCCTTGATGGCGATCGGCTTGTCGATCAGCGGTTTCTTGACCCGGTCGAGATATTTGACGAACTCTTCCAGGCCGCCATCATAGTGCAACTCGTGGCGCACGAGATCGGCATGGCGGGCATCGGTCAAAATGATGCGCACGCCGGAATTCAGGAAGGCGAGCTCGCGCAGCCGGTGCTCCAGCGTGCCGAAGTCGAACTCGACCATGGTGAAGGTTTCGGACGACGGAAAGAAGGTGATCTCGGAACCGCTGCGGCCCTCATAGGTGCCGGGCTGCTTGTTCTGCTCATAGCTGCCGGTCGCCTTGAGCGGCGCATCGGCATTGCCATGCGTGAAGCTCATCTCGAAAATCTGGCCGTTGCGGCGGATTTTCAGCTTCAGCCAGGCCGACAACGCGTTGACCACCGAGACGCCGACGCCGTGCAGGCCGCCAGACACCTTGTAGGAATTCTGGTCGAATTTGCCGCCGGCATGCAGCTGCGTCATGATCACTTCGGCCGCCGAAATGCCTTCGCCAGTGTGAATATCGGTCGGAATCCCGCGGCCATTGTCGATAACGGTGACCGAACCGTCGGGATTGAGCGTCACCGTGACCAGATCGGCATGGCCGGCCAGCGCCTCGTCGATGGCGTTGTCGACCACCTCATAGACCATGTGATGCAGGCCCGAGCCGTCGTCGGTGTCGCCGATATACATGCCCGGCCGCTTGCGGACAGCGTCCAACCCCTTCAAAACCTTGATGGAATCGGCGCCGTATTCGGCCTCAGCGCCGTTGGCGTTGTCGCTTTGATCGCTCATGAAAACCTGTCTGATTGATGCCGCATGCTCAGCGCGAAAAAATGGCTTCGAATCACGCCGCTTTGATGTCCTAGATATAGGCGCAAAAGGCGGTTTTTCCAAGGTTTGCGGGCATTTCAGGGCTGAATCCCGAGCTGGCAGCCGGCTATTTTTTCGCGGCTTTCAATTTGGCCAGAAGACCGCGCAGATATTTGATAGTGGGTTTGTCCCTCGGCGCCAGTTTGCCTGTGCGGTCAAGCTCCAGCGTCAGGTCTAGCGCCTGCGACAACACAGCCTTCGGATTCTTCGCCACATAGGCATAGTTGATGTAGGCCTGTACCAGATCGAATTGCCAGATCGCATTGTCCGGATCGGACAGGGCCAACCGCTGGCGGATGGCCAGGCTGGCTTCGAAGGCCTTCTTCGAGCCCTCATAGTGGCGCTGCTTGGTCTCCAGCAGGCCTATTTCCTCGAACGTGATCGACAGGTCGCGCTGCCAGTCGGAATTGCCCGGGTCGAGATTTGCCAAACGGTTGGCAATAACGAGACTGTCCTGATAGTTCTGCAAAGCACCGGCGATATTGCCCTCGGCATCAAACACGCCGGCAATTTTTTCCAAACAGACCGACAGGTCGCGCTGCCAGTCGGTGTTGCCTGGGTCGCTGGCGGCAAGGTCTCGCGCCGTGGCCAGCGCTTGCTGGTAGGCCTCCAACGCGAGTGGCCAGTCCTTCTGGTCGCCGTAAGCATTGCCGATCTTGGCGTAACCGACCGACAGGTCGCGCTTCAAATCGGTGTCGTTTGAGTCGCGGCGCACCAGCGCTTCGGCGATTATTTGGCTCTTGTTGTAGGCGTCGAGCGCGCCCGCAGCGTCGCCACGCTCGCGCAGAACGTCGCCGATCCTTGTGTAGCTGACGGAGACGGCGCGCTGATGCCTGGGGTCGTCGGGGTTGTTCTGCGCCAGCGCCAGCCGAATTCTCAGGCTCTCTTCGAATGCAGTCTGGGCGCCATCCAGCTGGCCGGCGGTACGGGCAAGACCGCCGATTTCGTCGTAGGTAATGGTCAGGTCGCGCAGCAGATAGACGCTGTTCGGCTCGGCATCGGCCAATTGCTGCTTGATGGACAGGCTTTGCTGGTAGGCCTGGGCTGCCGCACCCACGTCGCCTTGCGTGGCCAGCACATTGCCGATCTTGTCATTGGCCATGGCGAGATCGCCGAGCCAGTCCTTCTTGTCCGGCACGTCTGTGGTCAGGCCCTGCAACATGTCCCTGGCCGCCTCATAGTTTTGCAGGGAGGCCGGCAGATCGCCTTGCGCCATCTTGATGTTGGCGAACTTGATATGGCCGATGGCCAGGTCGCGCTTGACGCTCGGATCGGTTTCCTGGCGCGCTCGCTGCTCAAGATTGGCGACCAGCGCCGCAAAGGCGCGGCTGGCGGCGTCGGTGTTGCCGACCGTTGTGTAGAGGATGCCGAGCTCTTCCAGCGTGCGGCTTTGGCGGTCGGCCTGTTCCAGGCTGAGCGAGGTCTGCCCGGCTTCGCCATAGAGCGCCAGCACCGTTTCATAGTCCTTGATGGCGGTTGCATAGTCCAGGGTGGCACGCGCCGCGCCGCCCGAGAGAAATCGCGTCGCGGCTTCGGACAGGGTGCGGCTGACGAAATTGGCCTTCAACGCCTGGCGCGAGACATTGTCGACGTCGGCGGCCTTGGCGAGGATCACGCGTGCGCCATCGAAAGCGCCGAGCGCCAACTGTTCCTCGGCCTGGCGGCGCAGTTCGGTCACCTGCGGGTCGTCGGCGGCCAGCGTCTTCATCTCGCCGCGCACCTTGACGAAGGCGTCGGCCGCCTCGCGCAGCTTGGCGTCCAGGCTTTCGCCGGAGAGATGGCTGGTGTCGGAACTGATCAGCGCGCCATAGAGCGGCGCCAGCGGCATGTCGGCATCGCTGGCGACCCGTTCGACCGCGCCGCGCATTTCCGGCGTCACATCGGCCATGGCAAGCAACAGCCGCTCGCGCTCCGGCAGTTGTTCCTTGGCCGCCGAGGCGAAGAACAGCTTCGGCAGCCCGCTCTCGACGTAGGGCAGCTGTTTTCCGCGCGAAAGGTCGTAGACCTCCTGCTGCACCAGCGTCAGCACCGAGCGGATTTCGAGCCCGTCGGTGCCGAGGTATTTGATCAGCGCCGCTGTAAAGGGCGAATTCGCACCGGTACCGTCGGCAGCCGTCTCGCCGGGCGCCGCCGAAAAGGCGAACAGGATGTTTTCCGCCTTGCCGACGCGTCCGAGGCCCGGCTTGATCTTGTCCACCAGGTCCTTGATCAGCGATGTGGCGCCACGCCCGTCGCCGCTGCCGCCTGTGAACGGATCGCTGCGGCAGGCGTCGAGCACGATCAGCCCGACCTTCGCCGTGGCGGCAACCGCATCGCGCACTTCCTCCAGCGGCAGGCTGGTCTTCTCCAGCTGGTCGAGCGAGGAGGCATCGGCATCGACCGGCAGAAGACGGTTGTCGCCGGAGATTTCGACGCCATGGCCGGAGAAATACACCAGCGCCACGTCGGCGCCCATGGCGTCCTCGCGAAAATCGTCGAGAGCCCGGCGCATGCGCCTGAGATCACGATTGGTCTCGACCACGACCTCGAAGCCGAGCTTCTTCAGCGCCACTTCCATCACCTCGCCGTCATTGACAGGATTGGCCAGCGGCCGCACCAGCCGGTAGTCGTCCTCGGCAATGACCAACGCCACGCGCCGCTCCGCCACCGCTGTGGCGGTGGTCGCAAGCATCAACAGCAAGGCAAACAACAGGCGCAAATCGAACCGCCCCCGGCTCAGTCACCTGCCGACCATTCCACCTCTTTATGGCATGAGCAAGCCGGGGCCGGCTGCGTTACGTAGCCCGCATCGGCTTCAGCGCCCCGCTCCAGCGCGAGAGCTCGTCCAGCATGGTCTTGGTCCCACCCTCTACCTGCTCACTAGCCTGGAAGGAGCCGTCGCTCTCCAGCAGTTTCTGATACATCGGCAGCGCGACGCCTTCCGAGATGGGCATGACGCCCACCGCGGTCAGCAGCGGCTTCAGCGCCTGCGCGGCGCGCAGGCCTCCGGAAACGCCGCCATAGCTGAAGATGGCGGCTGGCTTGTATTTCCATTCGCGCGCAAGGTAGTCGATGGCGTTGACGATCGCAGGCGCCACGAAATAATTGTACTCCGGCGCCACGAACACGAAGGCGTCGGCGGCATCAATGACCTTCGACCAGGCTTTGGTGTGGTCGTTCTGGTAATTGCCGAGCCTGGGGTGATGCGGCTCGTCCAGAACCGGCAGATGGAACGTGGCAATGTCGGTCAGCACCGGTTCGAATTTGCCGTGCTCGCGGGCAAAATCCTCCAGCCAGTGGGCGAAGACCGGCCCGGCGCGGCCCGGCCGCGTGCTGCCGATTATGATGTTCAGCTTGTGCTTCAAGCGGACTCTCCTGGGCGATTGGCAGTAGCTGTTGGTAACTGTCACCTATGGCAGAGTGTCCAACCGGACAAGCCGCAACCGTTTCACCGGCGGTCACGATCCGATGAACACACCGTCTGTCGGGCACACCGGGCGCTGCAGCGTTTCAGTTTGCCGTTCGGTCACATGGACGCCCGGATTGCCAGCCACTACATCTGAGCTATCAGCGGAGCACCTCATGGACACGCAGCCCGTCCCCTTCGTGCCGCCGGCGCCCAGGCCGCGCACGACGCCGCCTTCGACGCTGGAGATGATGCGGATCGTCTACCGCAATCCGCTCGAACTGTGGGGCGAGCACACCTACAACGAGCCCTGGATTTCGGCGAATGGCGTCGGCGGGCATCTGATCGTCGCCAACGATCCCGGCCTTATCCGCCACGTGCTGATCGACAACGCCAAGAACTACAAGATGGCGACGGTGCGCCAGATGATCCTGCGACCGATCTTGCGCGACGGGCTGTTGACCGCCGAAGGCGAGGTGTGGAAGCGCTCGCGCAAGGCGATGGCGCCGGTGTTCACGCCGCGGCATATCTTCGGCTTCGCCGAGCCGATGCTGCGCCGCACGATGCAGTTCGTCGCCCGCTATGACGAAGGCGGCATGACCGATGTCGCCCATGACATGACGCTGCTCACCTACGATATCCTGGCCGAGACGCTGTTTTCGGGCGAGATTGCGGGCGAGCCCGGCAGTTTCGCGCAGGAGATCGACCGCCTGTTCGAGACCATGGGCCGCGTCGATCCGCTCGACCTGTTGCGCGCGCCCGAATGGCTGCCGCGGCTGACCCGCATCCGCGGCCGCAAGACCATGGCCTATTTCCGCAAGATCGTCACCGATACGGTCAAGATGCGCGAGGAGCGGCTGAAGCGCGACCCCGACACCGCGCCGCAGGATTTCCTGACGCTTCTGCTGCGCGCCGAAGGCCCCGACGGGCTGACGCGGGCGGAAGTCGAGGACAACATCATCACCTTCATCGGCGCCGGCCACGAGACCACCGCGCGGGCACTGGGCTGGACGATCTACTGCCTCGCCGAAGCGCCGTGGGAGCGCGAAAAGGTCGAGCGCGAGATCGAGGCCGTGCTGGCGCGCGAACCCGACCCAACGAAATGGCTCGAGGCAATGCCGTTCACCCGCGCCGCCTTCGAGGAGGCGCTGCGGCTTTATCCGCCGGCGCCGTCGATCAACCGCGAGCCGATCGAGACGGAGACCTGGAACGATCTGGTGCTCCCCAAGCGCGCGGCCGTACTGGTGATGCCTTGGGTCGTCCACCGCCACAGAAAACTGTGGGACATGCCCGACGCCTTCATGCCCGAACGCTTCCATCCGGGAAACCGCGAGAAGATCGACCGCTTCCAGTATCTGCCGTTCGGCGCCGGTCCGCGCATCTGCATCGGCGCCAGCTTCGCCATGCAGGAGGCGATCATTGCGCTGGCCATCATGCTGTCGCGCTTCCGCTTCGATGTGACCGCCGAGACCAAGCCGTGGCCGGTGCAGAAACTGACGACACAGCCGCAAGGCGGCCTGCCGATGCAGGTGACGCGGCGCGTTTAACGGCGCAACGCCTTGTTACGCGATGCCGGCGGGCTTGCGCTGGAACTGGCCTGCGGCGCGGAAGCGCCAGAGATAGCTGGGCAGGATTGTGCCGATAGACTGCGGCTGGATGTCGAGGCCGGCAAGGTTCCGGTTGGCCTTGTTGGCCTCCTCCGACACAATGTTGGGCTGGCGCAGCAGCAGCACCTGGTCTTTGGTCAGCAACGGGTTGGGCAGCAGGCCGAGGATCGAGGCCTGCAGATTGGCCATCCACCACGGCACCGGCACCAGGAGCCGCTTGCGCTCGATGACGGTGAGCAGCTCTTCTATGCACTGCTTGAAGGTGAGCACTTGCGGCCCGCCGAGTTCATAGATCTGGCCGCCCTTGATCTTGCCCTCGACCGAACGCGCCACCGCTTCGGCGACATCGCCGACATAGACCGGCTGGAACTTGGTCTGGCCGCCGCCGATCAGCGGCAGCACCGGCGAATAGCGCGCCATGTCGGCGAAGCGGTTGAAGAAACTGTCCTCGGGTCCGAAATTGATCGACGGACGGAAGATGACGGCGTCGGCGATCGTCTCCAGGACAGCCTTTTCGCCGAGCGCCTTGGTGCGCGCATAATCGGACTCGGCGTTGAGGTCGGCGCCCAGCGCCGAAATATGGGTCAGTCCTGCGCCGACCGAGCGCGCGGCTTCGGCGACGGCGCGGGCGCCGAATTCGTGCACGGTGTTGAATTTCTGCCGGCCGCTTTCATGCGGGATGGCGACCAGATTGATGACATGGTCGGCGCCCTGCACGGCGCGGTCGACGGACCAGCGCACGCGCACATTGGCCTGCACCGGCTGGATCTGGCCGACATTGCCGAGCGGCTGCAGATGTCCCGCGAGATCGGGCCGGCGCACCGCCACCCTGATGCGGTAGCCGCGCTTGGCCAGCGCCCGCACGATGTGGCGGCCGACGAAGCCGGAGCCGCCGAAGACGACCACGAGCTTGGGGATCTGCAGGATTTCGGTCATGGCTGGCTCCGGCGCTCGAAAGCTTGGCTGAAGCCGTTTCATAGTCCGTTTTGGGCCAAAGGCAAAGGGTGACGCGTCGTCGCTGCCACCCTCTTATAGACCCTTCAGAACGCCTCGCCGATGCGCGCGTCGAACGACTGGCGGTTGCCGCCGCGGATGACGAAGAACAGCAGGATCGCCGCCCACAGCAGCGACTTTTCAGCGCCGGAAAAGCCCTGGCCGACAGTGATCCAGTGGAACCAGACGGTGACCAGCAGCACGATCATGCCGGCAAAGGCGGCGGGCCGAGTCAACAGGCCGATGGCGATCAGAATGCCGCCGAAGAATTCGGTGCAGGACAAAAGCAACGACCAGAACGCGCCGGGATAGAAGCCGAGGCCCTTCGACCATCTCGGCGCCGAAAGGGTTGGTGATCTTCTGCGAGCCGTGAATGGTGAGAAACCCGCCGGCGACGACGCGCAGAAGGGTTTCGGCGCCATCATGCAGCGACGAATACAGGCGGCCAAACACCGGAATGATCAGTCTGCCGCGGGAGCGTCGGTGGTTGCGGACATCGTAGCTCCTGTTGTTGTGATGACCTCTCGCAAACGCCCGATGGTTCCGGCAAGTCAAGTTAACACGAACGCAGAAAACCCCGCCGAAGCGGGGTTTTCCGGGTGACGCAACTGTCGGGACAGAGCGCAACGCGGCGGATAACCTGAGACGGCATACGCCCGCCCGGGCCCTAAACGCATCCGACAGAAGACACCGACCGGGCAAACCCGACCCGGCAGCTATTGGTCGTTGCGATCGGTAGAAAGGTTCAGCCAGGTCGCGTAAAAATTCGTTGTCGCAGGACTGCTTCAGCCCGAATAGCGCTCGGCGAATTCGGAAATGCGCTGCACTACGGCTTTGGAGGCATTGATGCCGCGCGCCTGCGCCTTCTCGGCCGCTTCGGCCCGCGCCCGGCCCGGCACGTGCACGCCAAAGCGCCGGCGCAGCCGGTCGAGCTGGTCCTTCATGCGCTGCTCGAAATCCGGGTCGAGCAGCTTGGGCTCGACAGCGAGCACGAACAGGCCGGTTCCGGGGCTGTCCGGTCCGCCGGAGAACCACGGCGCGTCGAGCGACCAGTTGGCGCCCGACAGGCCGGCAGCCAGGACTTCGACCATCAGCGCGATGTTGGCGCCACGCTGGCCGCCGAAGGCCAGCATGGCGCCCTTCATGGCCGCGGCCGGATCGGTGGTCGGATTGCCGCTGGCGTCCAGCGCCCAGCCTTCGGGGATCTTCTTGCCGTCCTCGGCCGCCTTGCGGATGTTGACGAAGGCGGTGGCGCTCGACGACTGGTCGATGACCAGCGGCGCGCCATCGGCGGCGGGTGCCGCAAACGACATCGGGTTGGTGCAATAGACCGGCTTGACCGAGCCCGAGCCTGCCAGCACCGCCGGCCCGTTGGTGGCGGCGAAGGAGACCAATCCCAGCTGCGCCAGACGCCCAGTGAAATAGCCTAGTGCGCCGCAGGTATAAGCGTTCTTCTGCGAGAAGATGGCGACGCCGAACAGCTTTGCCGCCTTGGCGAGGTCGTCGATGGTGCGGTCGAAGCCGGTATGGGCGAGGCCGCCACGCGCATCGGATTGATAGACGGCGAGCGCCGGCCTGGTGATCACGGGATCGGCATTGCCGTCGATGCGGCCGGCTTCCAGCGCTTCGAGGTAATCGATGAAATGGGTCAGCCCGACGGTCGAAAGCCCTTCCGCCTCGGCGGCAATGATCGAGGCGGTGAGCGACTTCGCCGCCTCCTCATTGGCGCCGGCGCCGAGCGCCGCCATCCGGCACAGCCCTGTTGCCTGGTCGAGAGAGAGTTGCATGGTGCGGACCCGATTGGTGGTGAGTGATTAGGGAGTAGTCAGTAGGGAGTAGCGAAAGCAAGCGGTTTCCCGGTCATATGCTGACTACTCACTACTGCCTACTCACTATTCCCTAGCCCACCTTGTTCGGTATGCGCGCCTCGATCTTGCTGAATGCAAACACCAGTATGCCGGTGATGATCATGTAGATCAGCGCCAAAAGCAGCAAGGGTTCGTAGGTGAGGTAGGTGTCCTGCCGGACCTTGGACGAGACTGCGAAGATGTCGATGACGCTGATCGTCGCCACCAGCGGCGTCGACTTCAGCTGCAGCACGGTTTCGCCGGTCAGCGTCGGCAGCGCCCGGTAGATGGCCTGCGGCAGCCAGATGCGGCGGAAAATCTTCCAGCGGCTCATGCCGAAAGCGCGGGCCGCCTCTAACTGCCCCTTCGGCACGCCGGCAAAGGCGCCGCGCATCACTTCGCCCTCATAGCCGGCGAAGGACAAGGTCAGCGCCAGCACTCCATAAGGCCAGGCTTGCCTCAGATACGGCCACATCCAGGATTCGCGGATCCAGGGAAATTGCGGAAACAGCGAGCCCAGCCCGTAATAGAGCAGCCATAGCTGGATCAGCAGCGGCGTGCCCCTGATGACGGTGCAGAATGTCCTGGCGGGCGCGGAAAACCAGAAAAAGCCGGCGGCCTGCGCGAGCCCGAGCGGCACGGCGAGCAGGAAGCCGAGAAAGCAGGTGACGGCCAGGATCCACAGCGACCGCCAGATGCCGAGAAGCCCCATTTCATAATATTGCGGCAGCCAGTCCCAGCGCATGAAGAAGGCGGCGCTCAGCACCAGCCCGATCGCGATCAGGATCAGCACGATGCGATGCGGCTGCAGCCACAGCGACGTCCGCGCGGCAACATTGATGATGATCGCTTCTCCGGCCATCAGCGCGCATCCTTGAGCGACGGCATACCGCGCCGCGACCAGGCCTCGAGGCGGCCGATGAGCAGGTTGGAGACCAGCGACAAGATGAGATAGAGCACGCCCGCGGCGAAAAAGAAGGTGAAATAGGCTTTGGTGACGCCCGCCGCCTGCCGCGTCGCCAGCGCCAGTTCGTAAAAGCCGACGACTGCCAGAAGGGCCGTATCCTTGGTGGCGATCAGCCACAGATTGGCGAGCCCGGGTATGGCGAAGGGCAGCATCGCCGGCAAGGTGATGCGCCGCAGCATGAGCCCGGGTGACATGCCATAGGCGCGAGCGGCTTCGATCTGGCCCTGCGGTATGGCCAGGATGGCGCCACGGATCACTTCGGTCGAATAGGCGCCCTGGACAAAGCCGAGCACGGCGATGCCTGCCGCAAGGCCGCTGACGTCGACGCGCTGGTAGCCCATTGCCGTCAGCGCCTGGTTAATCAGGTCTGTTCCGGCATAATAGAGCAGCAGGATCAGCACCAGTTCGGGCACGGCGCGCACGATGGTGGTGTAAACCGCCAGCAAGTCGCGTACGACCGGCCCGCCGTAAAGTTTGCCAAAGGCGCCACCGGTGCCGATCAGGAGACCAAGGACCGTGGCGCCGAGCGCGATCTCGATCGAATGGAGCAGCCCAAGCAACAGCGTGCCGCCCCAGCCCGGCGGATTGGGCGAGAGAAGTTCTATGATGCCGGCCGCCGAGGCCGAAAGAAGTGCGTCGATCAGCGTCGCCCCCGGATTGCTGGCTTCAACCACCGCCGACGGCAGCGTCGGTGGCAGCATGTCTGGGAAAGGTCGGGCAGGAGGGGCATGGCGTTGGCGCCGTGCCCCTCAGCTCATGCGAGGATCGTCAGTTCGACTGCGCGCCGCCACCACCGTAAATGTCGAAATCGAAGTATTTCTTCGATATCTCGTCATATTTGCCGTTCGAGCGGATCGCCTTGATGCCGGCGTTGATCTTGGCCTTAAGGTCGGTGTCTTCCTTGCGCACGCCGGCGCCCACGCCCGGTCCGAGCACTTCATCGTCCGGAGCCACCATGCCCTTCAGATCGCAGCAGGCCTTGCCCTGGTCCGACTTCAGGAATGCGTCGAGCGCGATCGAATCCGCCTGGACGGCGTCGAGGCGGCCTGCGGCCAGATCGTTGTTGGCTTCGTCCTGGGTCTGGTATTCCTTGATCTCGGCGGCCGTGGGGCCGAAATGCTTCTTGGCATAGGCCGAATGGGTGGTCGACACCTGCACGCCGAGCACTTTGCCCTTGAGATCGTCCGGCGTGGCGCCGAATTTCTGGTCCTTCGGGCCGATGATGGCGGTCGGCGTGTTGTAGTACTTATCCGAGAAGTCGATGGTCTTCTCGCGTTCGGCGGTGATCGACATCGAACTGGCGATGACGTCGATCTTCTTGGTCGTCAGCGCCGGGATGATGCCGTCCCAGGCGACAGGCGTGATGACGCAGTCGAGCTTCTCCTCGGCGCAGACGGCGTCGATGAACTCGATTTCCCAGCCAACCCATTTGCCGGAAGCGTCCGGCGAGGTGAAGGGCGGATAGGGCTCGGCGGCGACACCGATCTTGACCGGATCGGCCTTGGCCACGCCCATGGCGGCAACGCCGAGCAGCAGCGCTGCGGCGAATGTTTTCAGAACAGTCTTCATGTCACGACTCCCAGTTTGTTGTTGGTTCCCGGTTTTCTTCCGTCCCGGCTTGTCCTAGCCGATGTTGCGGATGAACTGCTTCAGCCTTTCGGATTTCGGTGCGCCGAATATCTGCTCCGGCGGCCCCTCTTCCTCGACCAGCCCGTTGCAGAGGTAGACGACATGGGTCGCGACCTCGCGGGCGAATTTCATTTCATGCGTGACCAGCACCATGGTGCGGCCCTCGCGCGCCAGGTCGCCGATCACCTTCAGCACCTCGCCGACCAGCTCCGGGTCGAGCGCCGAGGTCGGCTCGTCGAACAGCATGACGCGCGGGTTGATGGCCAGGGCGCGAGCGATCGCCGCGCGCTGCTGCTGGCCGCCCGAGAGATAGGCCGGATAGACGTCGCGCTTTTCGGCCAGGCCGACGCGCGCCAAAAGCTTTTCGGCTTCCCTGATCGCCACGTCGCGCCTGACGCCCAGAACATGCACCGGAACCTCGATGACGTTCTCGATCAGCGTCATGTGGCTCCACAGGTTGAAGTTCTGGAACACCATGCCGAGCTTGGCGCGGATGCGTTCGATCTGCCGGCGGTCGGCGGGCACGGTGTGGCCGTGGCTGTCGGCCTTGAGTTTGATCTCCTCGCCATTGACGCGGATGATGCCGCTGGTCGGGTTTTCCAGGCAGTTGATGCAGCGCAGCAGCGTCGACTTGCCGGAACCCGAGCCGCCGATAATGGCGATCACCTCGCCGTCGCGCGCCGACAGCGAAACGCCTTTCAGCACATGCAGATGGCCGAATTTCTTGTGCAGGTTCTCGACATGGATGGCTTCGGCGGCGCCGTCCTGCGCCTTGCCGGATTGGACTGCGGCGGTTCCCGCCGCGCTCACCGGGGAACCTCTGCCACAGGGTCCACGGCAGATCGTCGAACGTCTATCCGGCTAATCAACATACGCTGTAATGCCCACTCCAGACTTCAGCATGGACCCAACAGCGCGAGCCCGTCAATCCCGCTCATTACGGCACTTGCGGCCTTATTGTGCAAGTGTATAAATAGCCTCCGATGAAAATTTTTCCATTTTTTTCACCTTGAACACGGCATTGAAAAGGGCACTGATGAGCGCTTTCGGATCACAATCCATGGCGGCGCCGTTGCGGCGCGTGCTGATGCGGTCGGCGGCCAATGCCATGCGCGGTGCCGACCGGGCTACCTGGCACTATGGCCCGGGTTTCGACCCGGCGAAAGCGGCGGCGCAGCACGCGGCTCTCGCTGAGCTGGTGACGGCGTCCGGCGCCGAAATCGAATGGATCGATGACAAGGCCGACGGGCTGTCGGATTCCGTATTCACCCACGACCCGTCGCTGATGACCGACCGCGGCGCGCTGATCCTGTCCATGGGCAAGCCATTGCGCGCCCGGGAGCCATCGCTGCATGAGGAAACCTACACACGCCTGGGTATTCCCATCCTCGGCCGCGTCCAGGCTCCCGGCCAGGTCGAAGGCGGCGATTGCGTATGGCTGGATGCCAGCACGCTGGTGATCGGGCGCGGGGTGCGCTCCAACCAGGAAGGCATACAGCAGGTTTCCAACCTGCTGACGCCGCTCGGCATTTCCGTCTACGGCTTCGATCTGCCGCTGTGGCAGGGCGAGGAGGCGTGCCTGCATCTGATGTCGGTGATCAGCCCGCTGGCCGACGACCTGGCCCTGGTCTATTCACCGCTTTTGCCGGCGCCGTTCTATCAGTTGCTGAAGGCGCGCGGCATCCGGCTGGTGGAAGGCGACGCCGAAGAGTTTGCCGCGTCCAACGGCCTCAGCCTGAACGTGCTGCCGACCAGCCCGCACAAGGTCATTGCCGTCGCCGGCTTTCCCAAGACCAAGGCCGCGATGGAAGCCGCCGGCTGCACGGTTCAAATCTTCGAGGCGGATGCCCTCTGCATCGCCTGCGAAGGTGGGCCGACATGCCTGACGCGGCCCATCCTGCGGCAATGAATGAGCGCCGCAAGTTCCGCCGCGAGGGCGAGGAGCGGCGGCGGCAGGATTTGATCGACGCGACCCTGGACAGCGTGGCCGAACATGGGCTGGAGGGCGCCAGCCTGCGCACCATCGCACTGCGCGCCGGCGTCACCGCGGGGCTGATCCGGCACTATTTCCCCGGCAAGGAAGACTTGCTGCAGGAAGCGTACGCGGCGGTGATGGGCCGTATGACCGAGCAGGCGAAGGCAGCATTGCTCATGGAAGACGCCGCGCCGCGCCAGCGCCTTGCGGCCTTCGTTACCGCCAACCTCAACGCCCCGATCATCGATGCACGCGTGTTTTCGCTCTGGGCAACCTTCATCGGCCGCGCCGGCGCGGATCCGAGCCTGGCTCGCGCCCACCGCGAAGGCTATCTTGGCTTTCGCAACGAGGTGGAAGCAGTCGTTGCTGAAGTGCTCGGCGCCGAGCAGCGCAGGCCAAACGCAAATGAACTGCGCCGCCATGCCATTGCCATCAACGCGATCATCGACGGGCTCTGGATCGAAGGCTGTATGGCCGCAGAGATGTTCTCGCCTGGCGAATTGGCGGCGATCGGCGTCAAAGCCATAGAGGCCGAGCTCGGCCTCGCACCGCAAAAGGGAGAGAAGCCATGACCACCATCGGCGAAGCGCTGATCACGCTGCTCGAAGCGCATGGCGTCGACACCGTTTTCGGCATTCCTGGCGTCCACACTGTCGAGCTTTACCGCGGGCTGGCGCGTTCAAAGATACGCCATGTCACGCCGCGTCACGAACAGGGCGCCGGCTTCATGGCCGACGGCTATGCCCGTGCCAGCGGCCGGCCGGGCGTTGCCTTTGTCATCACCGGACCGGGGCTGACCAACACCATCACCGCAATGGGCCAGGCGCGCGCCGATTCGGTGCCGATGCTGGTGATTTCGGGCGTCAACGCGATGCCGACGCTGGGAAAGGGGCTGGGCTTCCTGCACGAACTGCCGGACCAGCGCGGCATGATGGAGAAGGTGGCGCTGTTTTCGCAGCGTGTCACCGAGGCCAGCGAATTGCCTGGCGCTTTGGCGCGGGCCTTCGCGCTGTTTTCGTCGTCGCGGCCGGGCCCCGTCCATATCGAGATCCCGACCGACGTCATGGTCAAACCGGCCGACGGCATCGCTGCTTCGCTCACCAATGCAGCGCCGCCGGCGCCGGATGGCGCAGCCATTGCCGAGGCAGCCAAACTGATCGCAGCCGCGCGCCGGCCGCTGATCCTTGCCGGTGGCGGCGCCAAGCGCGCCGAACAGCCACTGCAGCGCCTGGCCGAGCGGCTCGGCGCACCTGTCGTCCAGACCGCCAATGCGCGCGGTCTGCTGCACGCGCATCCGCTTTGCGTGCCGGCCAGCCCCAGCCTGAAGGCGGTGCGTGCGCTGATGGCAGACGCCGATCTGGTCATCGCCGCCGGCACCGAATTCGGCCCGACCGACTATGACGGTTACAGCGACGGCGGCTTCGTGCTGCCCGCCAATCTGATCCGCATCGATATCGGCGCCGACCAGCTCGCCCGCCGCCCGGTGAGCGTCGGCATCCAGGCCGATTGCGCGGAGGCGCTTGGTGCACTGCTAGGCGCGCTCCACCCTGATCATGCCGCAGCGAAGGACGGCGAGAGCCGCGCAGCCGCGTCGAGGAAGGCGGCCTTTGCCGAGCTCAGCCCGGCCTATGCCGCGCAGGTGCGTGCGGTGGAAACCATCCGCGACGCACTGCCGGGCGCCATCATCGTCGGCGATTCCACGCAGCCGATCTACGCCGCCAATCTCTATTACGACCATGACCGGCCAGGCGGCTGGTTCAACGCCGCCACCGGTTTCGGCGCGCTCGGCTACGGGCCGCCGGCGGCGATCGGCGCAGCGCTCGCCACGCCCGGCGTGCCGGTGGTTTGCCTCACCGGCGACGGCGGCTTTCAGTTCACCTTGCCGGAGCTGGGCGCGGCGCTCGATGCACCCGCACCGGTCATCTTCGTCGTCTGGAACAACAGAGGCTATCGCGAGATCGAAACGTCGATGCTCGATGTCGGCGTCGAGCCGGTCGGCGTGTCCCCGGCGCCGCCGGATTTCTGCAAGCTGGCCGATGCCTACGGCATATCAGCCGAACGGCTTGCCGGTACTGCCGGTCTCGCCGATGCGCTCAAACGCGCACGCGCAACGGGCATGCCTCACGTCATCGAAATCACCATCGACTGACGCCTGGCCGCGCGCCGTACGTCCATGCGCGGGGGTCGGAAGGGGCGGTCGGCGGCTTCGAGCGATGCAAAGACGCAACAACTGCCATGTCGAGATGTCGGTTGAGTGATCGTGCAAAAGGCGCGACGCTCTGCGTCGGGTCGGCACGACAAGCGACATAATCATAAGAAACGACAGGAGCGTCCAGGATGACGGAAACAGTTCAGGGCAAGCATATCGTGGTGACCGGTGGCACCGGGGCGCTGGGTGCCGCGGTCGTCGGCAAATTGCTGGCGGACGGCGCGATCTGCCATGTGCCCAATGCCCACGCGTCGGCCCCCACGCATTTCCCCTTCGCGGCCCATGATCGCGTCCGGCTGGCGCACAATGTCGATCTCGCCGATCCTGCCAAGGTCGATGCCTTCTATGACAGCGTTCCCGAATTGTGGGCCTCCATCCATCTGGCCGGCGGCTTTGCCATGGCCCCCGTCGAGAAAATCGAATCCGCATCCTTTGCCGAAATGATGGACACCAACGCCCGCACCGCCTTTCTGTGCTGCCGCGCGGCAGTGCGCTCCATGTTGGGCTCGAACACAGCGGGCCGCATCGTCAATGTCACGGCACGCGCCGGGCTCGACCCGCGCCGAGGCGCCGGCATGGTCGCCTATACCGCGAGCAAAGCGGCAGTGGCGGCGATGACCGTGGCGATGGCGGAAGAGCTGAAGCACAAAGGCATACTGGTCAACGCGGTGGCGCCCTCGACGCTCGATACGCCGGCCAACCGCGCCGACATGCCGGATGCCGATTTCGGCAAATGGGTCAGCCTCGAAGCCGCCGCCGAGGCAATCGCCTATCTGGCATCACCGGCCAATCTGGCAATGAGCGGAACGCTGGCGCCACTTTACGGCCGCGCCTGAAGTTCCGCCGCGCAGGCGACTCATTTGGTTTGGCTTCCGATGGCGGCCTTTGCCGACCTCGCCTGAGTCTACAGCGGAGGTTGGCCATTCAATCATGGCGTCCGCCGACGCCTCCACGGCATTAGAAGGCCTGCGACTACGTCAGGTTCGAGACGCCCGCTTCCACGACCTCGACTGCGTCGCCGATGGCGATCGCGCCGGCGTTGTTGGGAATCGCATTCTGGCCGAAGATGATGCCGCCCTTGGCGGAGCAGTGGAGTTTGCCAAGCGTCTGCAACGGCTCGCGCGGGTCCGGCTGCTCGCCGCTCAACGGATCTCGGGTGGTGATGACGCAGCGCGAGCAGGGCTTTGCGATCCGCAACTCCACCGTGCCGATGCGGATCGTCTTCCAGCTGTCTTCAGGCCATGCGCCTTCTGCGTCGACGACGATGTTTGGCCGGAACCGCGCCATCTCGATGGGCCTGGCAAGATGGCTGTTCAGATGGTTCAGCGAGCCTGTCGTGGCGATCAGCAGCGGAAAACCGTCGGCAAAGCCGACGAAATCGCCGGGCTGGCCGAATTCCGCATCGACCGGCCGGTTTTGCGGATCGTCGAAATAGACGAGATCGACAGGCCGGCCAAGAATAGCCGAGAGATAGGCGCCGGCGGCCGGATCGCCCGGCCGCGCGGCAGCCATATCCTTCCAGATCTTGACTTGCCGGAGCGCGGTGCCGGGAGCCGGAGCCTCGACGAAGTGCGAGCCATGCCTGTCATGTTTCAACAGGATGCCCGTTCCGCGATGCTCGACGTCGATCGTCGTCATATCAGGTATCTGGCGAATGGTGAGGAACTGCCCATCCTTGTCGACGACCATCCAGCGGCGGTCGCCTTCCATGCCCATTGTCTCGATGTCGGCGCTCGGCACGGCATGGCCGCGCAGGCTCTTGACCGGATAGCGATAGAGTTCGACGACCTTCATCGCGCATGCTTCTCCGTTGCCCGAAGGGCCGGACTTCCGTGTTTACGTCTGCAACGACGGCCGAGCCTACAACCGCGCGTGTGGAATTGAAGGGGTTGCACAGTCTTAGTCTAGTGCCAATCGCGCAGCCGAGCATGAAAAACCCGCGAGCCTTGCGGCCCGCGGGTTTTCTTGTTCAGGCTGCGCGCGAGGCGCAGCCGAGGCTTACGCTTGCGCGAAGCGGCTTACGCGCTGCGCGCAAAGCGGCTTAGCTGCCCTGCTTCTTCAGCGCGGCGCCAAGGATGTCGCCCAGCGAAGCGCCGGAGTCGGTAGAGCCGTACTGTGCGACGGCTTCCTTCTCTTCGGCGATTTCCAGCGCCTTGATCGAGACCTGCAGCTTGCGGGTCTTCTTGTCGAAGGCGATGACGCGGGCGTCCAGCTTCTGGCCGACCGAGAAGCGCTCGGGGCGCTGCTCGTCACGGTCACGGCTGAGGTCGTTGCGCTTGATGAAGGTCTCTATGCCGCTGTCGACCAGCCGCACTTCCAGGCCGCCATCCTTGATGCCGGTGACTTCGCAGGTGACGACCGCGTTCTTGCGCAGTTCGCCTGAAGTCGCCGCTTCGCCGACCGTATCCTTGGCCAGCTGCTTGATGCCGAGCGAGATGCGCTCCTTGTCGATGTCGACGTCGAGCACCTGCGCCTTGACCATGTCGCCGCGATTGTACTCTTCGATGACCTGCTCGCCCGGACGGGTCCAGTCGAGGTCCGAGAGGTGCACCATGCCGTCCACGTCGCCTTCAAGGCCGATGAACAGGCCGAACTCGGTCTTGTTCTTGACCTCGCCCTCGACCTGGCTGCCGACCGGATGGCTCGCGGCAAAAGCCTGCCACGGATTCTCGAGCGTCTGCTTGAGGCCGAGCGAGATGCGGCGCTTGGCCGGATCGACCTCGAGCACGACCACGTCGACTTCCTGCGTCGTCGACAGGATCTTGCCGGGGTGCACGTTCTTCTTGGTCCACGACATTTCCGAAACGTGGATGAGGCCTTCGATGCCCGGCTCCAGCTCGACGAACGCGCCGTAGTCGGTGATGTTGGTGACGGTACCCTTGATCTTCTTGCCGATCGGGAACTTGGTGCCGATCTCGGACCACGGATCGCTCTCGAGCTGCTTCATGCCGAGCGAGATGCGGTGGGTTTCCTGGTTGATGCGGATGATCTGCACCTTGACCGTCTGACCGATGTTGAGGATCTCGGTCGGGTGGTTGACGCGGCGCCATGCCATGTCGGTGACATGCAGCAGGCCATCGATGCCGCCGAGGTCGACGAACGCACCGTAATCGGTGATGTTCTTGACGACGCCTTCGACAACCTGGCCTTCTTCGAGGTTCTGCACGATTTCCGAACGCTGTTCGGCGCGGCTTTCCTCGAGCACGGTGCGGCGCGACACCACGATGTTGCCGCGGCGGCGATCCATCTTGAGGATCTCGAAGGGCTGCGGGTTGTGCATCAGCGGAGAGACATCGCGGATCGGGCGGATATCGACCTGGCTGCGCGGCAGGAAGGCCACGGCGCCGTCGAGGTCGACGGTGAAGCCGCCCTTGACCTGGTTGAAGATGACGCCTTCGACGCGCTCACCCTTGGTGAACTTCTCTTCGAGCTTGACCCAGCTCTCTTCGCGGCGGGCCTTGTCGCGCGACAGGACGGCTTCGCCCAGCGCGTTTTCGATGCGCTCGACCATGACCTCGACCGTGTCGCCGACCTTGAGCGTCGAGTCCTTGCCCTTGACGCCGAATTCCTTCAGCGGCACGCGGCCTTCGACCTTGAGGCCGACATCGATGATGGCCATGTCTTTTTCGATCGCCAGGATCGTGCCCTTGACGACCTGACCTTCGCCGGAGTGACCGGTGGTAAATGATTCTTCGAGCAGGCTCGCGAAATCGTCGCGAGTGGGATTTGCAGCTGACATATTTTCTCCTGGAGTGCCCCGCATCTGAAGCGGGACGGGCGCCGTGGGTTAGCGTTGCGTTGGCCTGCCGGCGTTCCGGGCTACAAAAGCCCTGGGCCGCCTAAGCGGCAATTCCGGCGCATGAAGAATGCTGGCAGGCTGGTTCGTGCCCGATATGGGTATTTTCTTCGCTTCCGGCAATCGGTGGAGCGGGAAAACCCTGGATCAGGCTTTGTCTCTCTTGGCCAGGGCGTCGTCGATGATCGCTTTGGCCGCCAGAAACGCGGCCTCTATAGCCATTTCGGAGGTATCAAGCAAGTGCGCGTCCGCCGCCGGCTTCAGCGGCGAGTCGGCGCGGCCCATGTCGCGCTCGTCGCGGCGCACAATATCGGCAAGAATTTCGGCGAAATCGGCGGTGCCGCCGATGCTTTCGATCTCGGCCAGCCGGCGCTGCGCCCGCACTTCGGCGCTCGCCGTCACATAGAGCTTTATGTCGGCGTCAGGGCACACAACCGTGCCGATGTCGCGCCCGTCGAGCACCGCGCCTGGCGGTGTCCTGGCGAAATCGCGCTGCTTTTCGACCAGGATGCGCCGGACGGTAGGGTAAATCGCGACCTTCGAGGCCGCCTCGCCAACCGCATGCGCCGACAGCACCGCACGGTCGAGCTTTGCCAGATCGACCTGGCGTGCGGCGGTTTCGGCTGCTGAGACATTGTCGAGTGGCAGCGCGTGCCGGATCAACGCATAGGCGACGGCGCGGTAGGTGAGGCCGGTGTCGAGCAGGTTGAGGCGGTAGTGGTCGGCCAGCCGTCGGGCCAGCGTGCCTTTGCCGGCGCCGGCGGGACCGTCGATGGCGATGGTGAAGGTCATTGGCGGGCCAACACGAAAGACAGACGCCGCGATCCTTCGCGCCCCCCTCTGTCCTGCCGGACATCTCCCCCTCCAGAGGGGAGATCAGAAGCTTCTGCGCCCCACTCTTTCCTGCAATTTCGAAAACTGGCGAAAGCCGCTGTGACGGCCGATCTCCCCCCTTGAGGGGGAGATGTCCGGCAGGACAGAGGGGGGCGCTGTCCCGCCGACATCTCTGCTTGCTTTGCGCTTGGCATCAACCTACCCGATCTCCGCACCGAGCCCCGTCATCAGACCCATGAACTCCGGGAAACTCGTCGCGATCATGGCGGCGTCGTCGATGGTCACCGGCTTTTCCGTTGCCAGCCCCATTACCAGGAAGCTCATGGCGATACGATGGTCGAGATGCGTCTGCACCGTCGTGTCCTGGCCATTGGGATGGCCGCCCAGCCCCTTGCCGCCGGGCTTTCCGCGCACCGCGAGCGAAGCTTCGCCTTCGGCGCAGTCGACGCCGTTGAGCTTCAGCCCATTGGCAACCGCTGCCAGTCGGTCGGATTCCTTCACCCGCAGCTCTTCCAGCCCCTGCATCAACGTCTCGCCCTCGGCGAAGCTTGCGGCAACCGCCAGCACCGGATATTCGTCGATCATCGACGGGGCCCGCTCGGGCGGCACGGTGACGCCCTTGAGCTCGGAGTAGCGCACGCGCAGATCGGCAACATCCTCGCCGCCGGCATTGCGCGGGTTCAAGATGTCGATCTGGCCGCCCATTTCCTGCAACGTTAGAAGCAGGCCGGTGCGGGTGGGGTTCATCAGCACGTTCTCGATGACGATGTCCGAACCCGGCACGATCAGTGCCGCGACCAGCGGGAAGCCGGCCGAGGAGGGGTCGCCGGGCACGGCGATGGTCTGCCCCGTCAATTTGCCCTGGCCCTCGATGAAGATGTGGCGCACGCCGCGCTCGTCGGTCTCGACCGAGAGATTGGCGCCAAATCCCCTAAGCATCTTTTCGGTATGATCGCGCGTCATCACCGGTTCGATCACGGTGGTGATGCCGGGCGTGTTGAGGCCTGCCAGCAGCACGGCCGACTTCACCTGCGCCGAGGCCATCGGCACGCGGTAGGTAATGGGTGCGGCGTGTTTCGGCCCATGCAGCGTGATCGGCATGCGGTCGCCCGGCGTCGCCTTCAGCACCTGCACGCCCATCTGGCGCAAGGGTTCGAGCACGCGGCCCATCGGCCGTCCCGACAGCGATGCGTCGCCGATGAAGGTCGTTTCCATGTCGTAAGTGCCGACGAGGCCCATTGTGAGGCGGGAGCCGGTACCGGCATTGCCGAAATCGAGCGGGCCTTCCGGCTGCAGCAGCGCGCCATTGCCGGTGCCGCGGATCACCCACTCGGCGCCGCGCTTCTCGATATGCGCGCCCATCGCCTTCATGGCGGCCGCCGTGCGCATCACATCCTCGCCTTCGAGCAGGCCGGTGACGCGGGTTTCGCCGGAGGCAAGGCCGCCGAACATCATGGAACGGTGCGAAATCGACTTGTCGCCCGGCACGCGAGCGGTGCCGGAAAGGGCGGATGATTTGCGGGCGGTGGCCGGCTTGGCAGCGGCGGCGTGAGACATGGAATTTCCCTGGACGGAATGCCGGCGCGCCGGCGCTTTTCATTTGTTGCGGCGGTCTCGTATCACGGCGGGCACGAATGGTCATCCCCATGGTCGTCGCTTGGCGCGAGGCCTTTCAGTGCTTGGTTTTGTGACGCCGGCTTTTCGCTTTGACAGCGCGGTAAACTGTGGTTAAGGGGACCACTCTTTTACTGACGAGGCTTGACGTGGCAAAAAACGAACTTGGCACAAAGCGTGTCGACCCTGAAACGGGCCGAAAATTCTACGACCTGAACAAGGACCCTATCGTCTCGCCCTATACGGGCAAGACGTATCCGCGTTCCTATTTCGAGGACGGCAAGATCGCCGCACTCGAAGAGGAAGAGGAAGTGGCCGAGAAGGAAGTGGACGCCGAGGAAGAAGAAGGCGTTGAAGTCGTCTCGCTTGAAGAGGCCGACGAAGACGTCAAGGCCGGCGACGAGCTTCCCGACCTGGGCGACGACGAGGACGATGTCGATCTAGGCGACGATGAGGACGATACTTTCCTTGCCGACGAAGAGGAAGAAGACGACGACGTCGCCGACATGATCGGCGTCGGCGACGACGACGACGAAGTCTAGGAACGCTTCGAACGCATGCATTTAGCGGCGTTGACGGGCTATGACGAAAAAGCGGCCCTCGAAGGCTTGATCTTCAGGGAAGGCGGGGTTAGAAGCCGCCTGCACTAAACGGCGCGGTCCTGAAACCCGCGCCGGACCTCTCGCCGGCAACGGCGACGGCTGACTGCCGGAGTGGGGCCATAGCTCAGTTGGGAGAGCGCTTGAATGGCATTCAAGAGGTCGTCGGTTCGATCCCGATTGGCTCCACCAAACAGTCTTTTTCCGACGCTCGGTTTCGCGGCATTCGTGCTTGTCGCCTGCCAGTCGGCGCCTGAACCATCATCGCCGCCGCCAACGCCCGCACCTCAGCCCATGGCGCCTGCCGCGATCTCTGCTCCTGATGGTGCGGCGGTCCTCGATCCATCCGTGCGGGTTATGCCGCCCGGCGAAGGCGTCCCGGCCAAGTATGTCGCGTTTTCCGGCATATGGGGCGGACAGCTGGACGGGATGTATGACGGCAAGCTCGCCGTGCTGACGATTACGCGCGGCGGCAATGTCACCGCCACCTATGCCTGGGGCGATGTCGCCGACAACAAACCGGGCGTGGCCGACGGCGAAGGCAAGATTTTCGGCAACACGTTGAAACTGCGGCGCCTTCCCAATGGCGCGGACGTCAGCGCGGTCATTCAGGCGGACGGAACGCTGGCCGTCACCTATGGGCTTGCCGACCGAACCTATACGGGCACGTTCACCAAGCAATAATTGCGAGAGCTAATCTTCCGGGGGAGCCACGGCTGGCCCCTTCCCCGATCAGTGCAGGCCGAATTCGCGCAGCAGTTCTTCGCGATAGCGCACGAAGCGGCTCTCGCTGCGCTCGCGCGGGCGTGGCAGGTCGATGTCGATCAACCGCGCCGCGCCGCCTTTCTCCTTGGGCAGGATCAGCACCCGGTCGGCAAGATAGATCGCCTCCTCCAGATCGTGGGTGACCATCACCATGGTGACGTTCTCCTCGCTCCAGATGCGCGCCAGTTCCTCCTGCATGCCGATCTTGGTCATGGCGTCCAGCGCCCCCAGCGGCTCGTCGAGCAGAAGGATCTCGGGCTGCACGGTGAGCGCCCGGGCGATGCCGACGCGCTGCGCCATGCCGCCGGAAAGCTGGCTCGGAAAAGCATCGGCGAATTCGGCAAGGCCGACCAGGGCGACGTAGAAGCGGGCGCGTTCCTCGGCCTGCCTCTTGGGAACACCGCGCACTTCGAGGCCGAACGCGACATTGCCGAGCACGCTCAGCCACGGCAGCAGCCGCGGCTCCTGGAAGATCACGGCACGCTCGGCGCCGACGCCATGCACCGGCTGGCCGTCGATCGCGACACCGCCGCTGTCGGCCGCCTCCAGCCCGGCCAGAATACGCAGCAGCGTGGTCTTGCCGGAGCCGCTGGCGCCGACAATGACCAGGCATTCCCCCGAACGAATGTCGAGGTTGAGCGTCCGCAGCACGGCAAGCTGGCGCCCGCCGAGGCTGAAGGATTTGGACAGGTCGCGGATCGAGACCTCCCCGCCGCGGTTGGAACCGGTCATCTCATCTCTCAGCTATTTCAGAGCTCAGTTGATCTTGGTTTCGCCGGGCCGGTACAGAATGTCGGCGGCTTTCAGCTTGCCCTTGGCCAGACGGCCGTCGCGCTCCAGCACGGCGACCCAGAAGTCGATGTCGCGGTCGGTCGCCTGCGCACCTTCGCGCAGACCAAAGCCGGTCCAGTAGCGGGCGAGATCGCCGTTTTCACCGCGCTTGTCGAGGATAGTGGCCAGCACCTTGCGGGCTTCGTCCGGGTTCTGGCGCGACCAGTCCGAGGCGCGCGCCGACTGTTCGACGAAGTTGCGCGCCGCATCCGGGTTGGCGGCAATGAAGTCGCGCCTGAGTACGACGAAGCCGCCGGCGAGCTCGCCGAGCACCTGCGTGTCGTCGAACACGCCGCGCACGCCGCCATTGGCGACCAGCGCGCCGGCAAAGGTCGCCTGCCAGTAGCCGAGGCCGGCAATGTCGACCTGGCGCGAGCGCAGCGTCTGCTCAAGCTGCGGGCCGGGCACGACAATGAGGTTGGCGGCGGTCGGCGGCAGGCCGACGCTGTGCAGGGCCTCACGCACCGTATAGTCGAGATGAGCGCCGAGCGTGTTGACCGAGATGGTCTTGCCGGCAATGTCGGCGATCGATTTGATCGGGCTGTCTTCCAGCACGTAGAAGACGCTCTTCACATCCTTGTTGATGCCGTTGCTCGGATACGCCGCGACGAAGTCGTTGCCGCCCGAGATTGAGTTGATCACCGCCGCGGTGGCGGCCGAGCCGATGTCGACGCTGCCGGAAGACAGCGCAAACAGCGATTCCGGTCCACCCGAGGAATAGCCGACATTCTCCAGCTCGACGCCGAGCCCTTTGAAGTAGCCAAGCTCGTCGGCCAGCTCGTGCGGGGAGATGCTGCCACGGCTGGCGAGGTAGCGGAACTTGACGGCTGCGGCTTGCGCAAAGGCCATGCGCGGCAGGCCGGCGGCGATGAGGCCGGCGGCAAGCGGCGCGCCGGCAAGCAGCGAACGGCGGGTGATTTTCATGATCGGGTCCTTCCTGGAGGTAAACGGTGAGGGGCGGACTGCTCAGTTGACAGGATTGCTCCAGCGACAGAGCCGCCGCTGCAGGGTGACCAATGCCTGGTTGGCGATCAGGCCAAGCCCGGCGAGGATGACGATTGCCGCAAACATCAGCGGGATCTGGAAATTGTACTGCGCGTTCATCACCTGGAAGCCGATGCCCTTGTTGGCACCGATCATCTCGGACGCGATCAGCAGCAGCAGCGCGGTGGTGGCGCTCAGCCGCAAGCCGACGAAGATCGACGGCACGGCGCCCGGCAGTACGACGCGGCGAAACACGGTGAGCCGGCTCGCACCATAGACGCGCGCCATTTCAAGCAGCTTGGGATCGACTTCCTTGACGCCGCTGGTGGTATTGAGCAGCAGCGGAAACAGCGTCGCCCAGAAGATGACGAAGATCTTCGAGGTCTCGCCAAGTCCCAAGAGCAGGATGAACACCGGGTAGAGCGCCAGTGCAGAGGTCTGCCGGAACACCTGCAGGATCGGATCGAGCGCGGTTTCGACCGGGCGCACCTGGCCCATGAACAGGCCGAGCGGAATGGCAACGGCTACAGCCGCCGCAAAGGCGATGCCGGCGCGTTGCAGGCTGATGGCGATGTCGCCGAGCAGGCTGCCGCCGGCAAGCCCCTTCCAGAGTGCGACGACGATCATGTCGATCGGCGGCAGCACCGCCGCGTTGACCCAGCCGACGCTGCTCGCCACCTGCCAGAGCGCCAGGAAGCCGGCAAGCACGCCGTAGCGCTTCAGGAAGCGAACAGCCGCCTTGCTGCCGAGGTTCAGGAAGTCGGTGCCGAGCCCAGTTTCGCCACCACTGCGGCGAACCGTGATCTGCCGATCGATGTGCTGCAGCGTCATTGCTTCACCCCTTCGATGCCAAGGTCATTCGGCGGCAAGGACGGTCGAGCGGGCGACGGTCCATGGATTTTCCGGGCGCCTGAGGCCGAGATTCTCGCGCAGCGTGCGGCCTTCGTAAGCCGTGCGGAACAGGCCGCGCCGCTGCAGCTCGGGAATGACCAGGTCGACGAAATCGTCGAGCGCGCCGGGCAGCCAGGGCGGCAGGATGTTGAAGCCGTCGGCCGCCTCGCTGGTGAACCATTCCTCCAGCTGATCGGCGACCTGCGTGACGCTGCCGACGATGGTGTAGTGGCCGCGCGCCGTCGCTACCCATTGGTAAAGCTGGCGGATGCTGAAATTGTGCTCGTCGGCAATCTGCCGGATCAGCGCCTGGCGGCTTTTCATGCCTTCGGTTTCCTTGCTCGGCGGCAACGGGCCGTCGAGCGGATAGCCCCTGATGTCGAGCGTCTGGCCGGCCAGCCCGTTGAGCAGGGCGACACCGTCCTCGGGCAGGATAAGGTCGTTAAGCTGTTGGTATTTGGCACGGGCCTCGTCCTCGGTGCGGCCGACGAAGGGCGCGACGCCCGGCATGATCAGCACCTGGTCGGGATCGCGGCCGACTTCAGCCACGCGCGCCTTGATGTCGCGGTAGAATTCCTGCGCCGTCTCGAGCTTCTGATGGGCGGTGAAGATGACCTCGGCCGAGTGCGCGGCAAGCCCACGGCCGTCTTCCGACTGCCCCGCTTGTACGACAACCGGATGTCCTTGCACCGGGCGCGGCACGTTGAGCGGACCCTTGACGTTGAAATGCTCGCCCTTGTGGTCGATGTCGTGCAATCTGTCCTTGTCGTAGAAACGGCCCGACTGCTTGTCGCGGATGAAGGCGTCATCCTCCCAGCTGTCCCACAGCGCCTTGACCGTCTCGACATGCTCATGCGCCCTGGCATAGCGCTCGGCATGGCTGGGCTGGACGTCGCGGTTGAAATTGCGTGCCGTTTCGTCGCCGGCCGAGGTCACCACGTTCCAGCCGGCGCGGCCGTTCGACAACAGGTCGAGCGAAGCGAATTTGCGCGCCAGCGTGTAAGGCTCCTCATAAGTGGTGGACGCCGTTGCGATGAAGCCGAGATGCGTCGTCAGCGGCGCCAGCGCCGCAAACAGCGTCACCGGCTCGAAGCCGGCGATCTTGGCGTTGCCGCCCTCGCGGGCGCCGAGGCCGACGGTCAGGTTGTCGGCCAGGAAATAGGCGTCGAACAGGCCGCGCTCGGCGGTCAGCGCCAGTTGCTTGTGGAACTCGAAATTGGTGGCGCCGTCGGCCGGCGCATCGGGATGACGCCAGGCGGCGATATGCTGCCCGCCGCCGGGCAGGAAAGCGCCGAGCTTGATCTGCCGCGGCCTGCTATCGGACTTGCTGGCTCGAGTCATTGCAGGCGTCCTTCTGGTCTATGCGGGATGGAATATTGCGTCGCGGATCGTGGTTTCAGGCGGCAAGGACG
This sequence comes from Mesorhizobium sp. M0001, assembly GCF_040324255.1. Lineage (NCBI taxonomy): Bacteria > Pseudomonadati > Pseudomonadota > Alphaproteobacteria > Hyphomicrobiales > Phyllobacteriaceae > Mesorhizobium > Mesorhizobium sp. M0001. The sequence goes on along the minus strand of NZ_JAMYVS010000009.1, from coordinate 139,409 downwards.
ACGCTGTAGGGCACGCCGGCCACCCGGCATGCTTCGGCGACCGCCTGCCGGGCTCGCGCCTTGACTGCCTCTGACACCAGCACGCCATCTGCAAAGTCCTTGTCCGAGGCGTAGATCGCGGTCGGCAGGGTCTGCGCCTCGAAGAAGCCGAACAACGGCCGCAACTGGTGTTCGACGACAAGCGAATGACGCTCGCCGCCGCCTGTTGCCGCCAGGATGATCGGCTTGCCGCGCAGCGACGACGGGTCGAGCAGGTCGAAGAAGTGCTTGAACAGCCCGGTGTAGCTGCCCTTGAAGGTCGGGGAGCCGACCACCAGCACGTCGGCGCCGAGCAGCTGCTCGATAATACCGCGCGCCGCCGGATCGAGATCGCCAAGCTGTCTTGCAGGCGCAAAGGACGGGCCGAGATCCTCGATGTCGAAAACGCTCAAAGCCGAGCCGGCCCGGCTCGCCACCTCACCGGCGATGTGGCTGACGAATGCCTTCGTCTTGGACGGACGGGTCAGGTTGCCGGACAACCCCACCACCAGCTTTTTTGACATCCGAGGCTCCTTCTCGCAAACGCACTATCCGCATTAAGCCTACCGATTTTGTAGAATTAAATGAGCGAGAAGATTTCAAAACCGGGCTCTGAAGCGAATGGAGTTTGCGGTACATCGCCTTTGGTTGGTTCATTTGGCCCCAAAAGCGCCGCGGCAGATGCTGACGCGGTCGCGCAAGGCATCGCCGGGGACCATGGCCTTGGTCCTTTGCGCACCGATGGGTATCGTCGCGAAACCGTCAAGGGCCGGCGGCATTGACACTGCGTTGTGTGAGTGTCGATTGAACCCGATCGCGTGGGCGACGAAGTAGGCAACTGGAATCAAAGAACAGGATGCGCGCATGAAGAAGATCGGCCTTCTTTCTTTCGGCCATTGGTCGCCCTCGTCGCAATCGCAGACGCGCTCGGCTTCCGACGCGCTGCTGCAGTCGATCGACCTGGCCGTCGCCGCCGAGGAGCTGGGCGCGGACGGCGCCTATTTCCGCGTCCATCATTTTGCCCGCCAGCTCGCTTCGCCATTTCCGCTTCTGGCCGCGGTCGGCGCCCGCACCAGCCGCATCGAGATCGGCACCGCCGTCATCGACATGCGCTATGAGAATCCGCTGTATATGGCCGAGGATGCGGGTGCTGCCGACCTGATCGCCGGTGGCCGGCTGCAGCTTGGCATCAGCCGCGGTTCGCCGGAGCAGGTGATCGACGGCTGGCGCTACTTCGGCTACGTGCCGCAGGACGGCAAAAGCGATGCCGACATGGCGCGCAACCATGCCGAGGTGTTCCTGGACGTGCTGCGCGGCGAAGGTTTCGCGCAACCCAATCCGCGGCCGATGTTCCCCAATCCTCCGGGAATGCTGCGGCTCGAGCCGTTCTCGGCCGGCCTGCGCGACCGGATCTGGTGGGGCGCCGCTACCAACGCCACCGCCGAATGGGCGGGCAAGCTCGGCATGAACCTGCAAAGTTCAACGCTGAAGTTCGATGAGAGCGGCCAGCCGCTCCACATCCAGCAGGCCGAACAGATCCGCGCTTATCGCGCGGCGTGGAAGGAGGCCGGCCATGCGCGCGAGCCGCGCGTGTCGGTCAGCCGCAGCATCTTTGCGCTAGTGAACGACCGCGACCGCGCCTATTTCGGCGGCGGCAGCAGCGAAGATCATTTCGGCTATATCGAGCCTGAGAAGCTTGCCGTCTTCGGCCGCTCCTATGCCGCGGAGCCCGATGTGCTGATCGATCAGCTGAAAGAGGACGAAGCGATCGCCGAGGCCGACACGCTGCTTCTGACCGTCCCCAACCAGCTCGGCGTCGAGTACAACGCCCACGTCATCGAGGCGATCCTGAAGCACGTCGCGCCGGCTCTCGGCTGGCGCTGACAAGAGGCGCCAGCCGCCGGGGAAACAAAGAGATTGAGCGTTTCGCCGCCAAACGGTGAAACGCTCAAGAGAAGAGATGGCTAAACATCCGCCTTGAAGGTCTGCTTCTGCTGGCCGAGCCCCTCGATGCCCAGTTCCACCACATCGCCAGCCTTCAAGAACACCGGCGGCTTCATGCCCAGCCCAACGCCGGGCGGGGTGCCGGTGGAGATGATGTCGCCAGGATGCAGCGACATGAACTGGCTGAGATAGGAAACGAGATAGGCGACGCCGTAGACCATGGTCCTGGTCGAGCCGTTCTGCATCGTCTTGCCGTTGACCGTCAGCCACATTTTGAGGTTCTGCGGATCGGCAACCTCGTCCTTGGTGACAAGCCACGGCCCGGTCGGACCGAACGTGTCGCAGCTCTTGCCCTTGGTCCACTGGCCCTGGCGCTCGGCCTGGAAGGCTCGCTCGGACACGTCATGGGCAACGGCATAGCCGGCGACATAATCCAGCGCCTCGGCTTCGCTGACATATTTGGCTTTTCTGCCGATGACCACGGCGAGTTCAACCTCCCAGTCGGTCTTTTCCGAACCGCGCGGGATCAGCACGTCATCGTCGGGACCGACAATGGCCGAGCTTGCCTTCATGAAGATGATCGGCTCCGGCGGCACGGTGGCGCCGGTTTCGGCGGCATGGTCGGAATAATTCAGGCCGATGCAGATGAACTTGCCCGTGCCGGCGACGCAGGCGCCGAGGCGCGGCTTGCCGGAAACCGCTGGCAGCGAGTTCGGATCGAGCTTCGACAATGTCTCGAGCGACGCCGGATCGAGCGCCTTGCCGGCAATGTCGGTGACATGACCCGAAAGATCGCGGATCGTTCCATCCGCATCGAGCAGGCCGGGGCGTTCGCTCCCTATCTCGCCATAGCGCAGCAGTTTCATCTTGCTCTCCAAATTGCGGCCCAAGGCCGTTTTCAAAACTCGTTCCGCCAAGCGATGACTGGGTGGACTCTGGCTATCGGACCCGACCTAGGGCAAGCCGGACTTTAGAACTGTTCGAGCCTGGACCTGCGGATCGAGGCTATTGCTCAGATCGACCAGCCGCCGTCGATATTATAGGCCTGGCCTGAGGTGTACGTGGCGCCGGCGAGGTAGACGGCAAGGTCGGCGATTTCCTCGGGCGTGCCGAGACGGCCCATCGGCTGGCGGGCAATGAAGGCCGCGCGGGCCGCCTCGTAATCGCCCTGCGCATGCATGCGGTCCTGTAGCGACGGGCTCTCGACGGTGCCGGGGCAGATGGCGTTGCAGCGAATGCCCTTGGCGACATAGTCCGCGGCAATCGCCTTGGTGAGACCGATCACGGCCGCCTTGGTGACGCCGTAGGCGAAGCGGTTGGGCACACCCTTGCCGGCGCCGGCGACGGACGACATGTTGATGATCGAGCCATCGCCGCGCTCCAGCATGCCGGGCAGTACGGCCCGAATGGTGCGGATCATGGCGCGGACATTGAGGTTGAAGGCGAAATCGAGATCGGCGTCCTTCATCTCGAGGATGGACCCGGAATGGACGAAGCCGGCGCAGTTGAACAGCACGTCGACGCGGCCGATTTCGGCGAAGCCGGATGCCACCGCATCGTCGTTGAGAACGTCGAGCTTGCGGGTCTTGATGCCGGAGGTCTTGGCGAGTTCGGCCAGCAGCGCCTCGTTGATGTCGGTGGCGTGCACGATGGCACCTGCCTTGGCGAAGGCCAATGCGCTCGCTCTGCCGATGCCTTGTGCCGCCGCGGTGACGACAACGACCTTGCCTGCCAGATCCGCCATGCGTTTCTCCTCGCCCTCTTTGGCCACTGCTCGGCCCGATTTACTGCCGGCTGACTGGGGCGTCCCGTGCCAGACAGGCGCGACTATGCGGCCCTGCACAATCCATCAGTCCATAACAAATGTTTTTTCTGGTTAAAGAACACATGTCCAAGCGTCAAGCCCGAACGCGATCACCTTCGCGACGGCTGATGTAATGCACATCGCTTGCTCTGATGCAACAACATGTATGACAACCGGACAACGAGTCACGCTGCCATGGTTCACTCAAGCACAGCGCGCTTCAGGCGGCATTAGTCGCCGTATGGCACCCAGACGTTCTTCACTTCGACGGCGCGGCGCAGCAGGGCATCGCCGGCGGCCTCGTCGGACGCCCAGTCGAGGCTGCTGCCGTTGCCGGTCCAGACGCGCTTGAGATTGCCGACGGAATCGGCCTCCGCCTTGGCGCAAGTGTCGGCATCGGCAAACAGCCAGAGCCCGTCGACATCGTCATGCTTGGCCAGCACGCCGGCAAGCTCCGCCGTGCGGCCGGTGACGATGTTGATGGCGCCTGCCGGAACGTCGGAATATTCGATCACCTGGTAGAGATCGGTGGCAAGCAGCGGGTATTTTTCCGACGGCACGGCCACTACCGTGTTGCCCATGGCAAGCGCAGGTGCGATCAGGGAGATCAAGCCGAGCAGCGGCGCGCTGTCCGGGGCGACGATGCCGACGACGCCGACCGGCTCGTGCAAAGCGAGCGTGACGGCGCGGGCCGGTGGCTGATGCACCCTGCCCTCATACTTGTCGGCAAGGCCGGCATAGAGGAACAGGCGCTCGATCGATTGTTCCACTTCCTCCCGCGCGGCCTTGGCGTTGGCGCCGGTCAGTTCGGTCAAGCGTGCGGTAAACTCGCCGGCACGGCCGGACAGATTTTCGGCGAGATAATATAGCACCTGGGAGCGATTGTAGGCGGTCGCCTCCGGCCACGCTTTGCAGGCGCGGGCGGCGGCAACGGCGTCGCGGATGTCCTTGCGGCTGCCGAGACCGACTTCGCCGGCCAGCTTGCCCCTGGCAGTGGCGACATAAACCGAGTAATTTCCATCGGGACGCACCTGCTTGCCGCCAATGAACAGCTTGGCCGTGCGGTCGATGGCGCCGCCATCCGATTGCTCGACGGGCTGCGCCGAAGACGCCGTCGGCTTGATCACCGGGCCGAGCGGCAGTTTTGCCGAGAGATATTCGAACATGCCCTCGCGCCCGCCCTCGCGGCCAAAGCCGCTTTCGCGATAGCCGCCGAAGCCGCAGGCGGCGTCGAACATGTTGGTGCCGTTAACCCAGACGACGCCGGCCTTCAATTGCGGAGCGACATGCAGCGCGAGGTTGATGTTTTCGCTCCACACCGAGGCGGCCAGCCCATAGCGCGTGTTGTTGGCAAGCTCGATCGCTTCCTCGGTGTTGCGGAAGGTCATGGTGGCCAGAACCGGACCGAACACCTCTTCCTGCGCCAGTATGTTTGCCGGCGAAACACCGGTGGCGAGCGTCGGCAGGTGGTAGTAGCCGGAAGACGGCAGCACCGCATCGGGCTGCCAGCAGACGGCGCCCTGCCTGGCGCCTTCGGCGACCAGACCCTTGACGCGGTCGAGCTGCGTGGCGTCGACCAGCGGGCCGACATCGGTGTTCTTGTCGAGCGGGCTGCCGACGCGAAGCCGGCTCATCCTGACCTTGACCTTGGCGATCAAGGCATCGGCAATGCCTTCCTGCACCAGAAGCCGTGACCCGGCGCAGCAGACCTGGCCCTGGTTGAACCAGATGCCGTCGACCAGTCCTTCGACGGCGCTGTCGAGATCGGCGTCCTCGAAGACGATGAAGGCCGATTTGCCGCCAAGCTCCAATGACAGCTTCTTGCCCGATCCAGCCGTGGCTTTCCTGATGATCTTGCCGACCTCCGAAGAGCCGGTGAAGGCGATCTTCTGGATGCCGGGATGGTTGACGATGGCGACGCCCGCTTCCGGCCCGCCCTGGACGATGTTGACGACGCCCTTGGGCACGCCGGCACGCTCGCAGATCTCGGCAAACAGGATGGCGGTGAGCGGCGTGAACTCGGCCGGCTTCAGCACCACCGTGCAGCCGGCGGCGAGCGCCGGCGCAATCTTCCATGCCAGCATCAGCAGCGGGAAATTCCATGGGATGATCTGGCCGACGACGCCGACACCCTTGTGGCCTGGGAAATCCTTGTCCAGCGCCTGTGCCCAGCCGGCATGATGGATGAAATGGCGGATGGCCAGCGGCACGTCGATGTCGCGGCTTTCGCGGATCGGCTTGCCGTTGTCGATTGACTCAAGCACTGCGAACAGGCGCTGATGACGCTGCATCGCGCGGCCAATGGCGTAAAGCACTTTTGCGCGCTGGTAGCCCGAGGATGCCGACCATTTCGGTAAGGCCTTGGTGGCTGCGGCGACGGCTGCGTCGATATCGGCGGCGCCGGCATCGGAGATCTTGGCCAGCAGCTTGCCGGAGGAGGGTTCGCTGGTCTCGAAAGTCTTGCCGCTGGCGGCCGCCTTCCAGCCGCCATCGATGAACAGCGCCTTGCCGAAATCGCGTCCGGCAAGCCAGGCATCGGCCTCGGTGCGGGCTTCCGGCGCCGGGCCGTATTCCATGGCGTGATAGCGTTCGAGAATGTTCATGACGCGCTCCAGATAATCTTCTTGGCAGGCGCTCTGTGGCGCCCCCCTCCTTCCTGCCGGACATCTTCCCCACAAGGAGGGAGATCAGCATTCGCGCCTGTCGGCTCCGAAACGTCGACGACTGGCGAAATCGTCAATGATAGCCAATCTCCCCCCAGGTGGGGGAGATGTCCGGGAGGACAGAGGGGGGCGCGAAAAAACTCGGCGTTCAAGGCCTTCACCCGCCTCACGCCATTGCGTGGCGGTGGTTGGCCGAATAATGCCCGGTCAGATGATGCTCGAGCTGGCGCTCGATATCGGTCAGCAGGCTCGAGGCGCCGAAGCGGAACAGGTCTGGCTCCAGCCATGGCCGGCCGAGCTCCTCCTTCATCAGCACCAGCCAGTCGAGCGAAGCCTTGGCTGTAGAGATGCCGCCGGCCGGCTTGAAGCCGATGAGAAAGCCGGTCTCCTCGAAATAGGCTCGGATGGCGCGCACCATGGCAAGGCCGACGGGCAGCGTGGCGTTGACGCTTTCCTTGCCGGTCGAGGTCTTGATGAAATCGGCGCCGGCCATCATCGCCACCATCGAGGCCAGCATGACATTGCGCAGCGTGGCGAGGTCGCCAGTGCCGAGAATGACCTTGAGATGCGCATCGCCGCAGGCTTCGCGCATCGAGACGATCTCGTTGTAGAGCTCCTGCCACTTGGCGCCGAAGACCAGGCCGCGCGGGATGACGACGTCGATCTCGTCGGCGCCGTCGCGCACCGATGCCTCGATCTCCTGCAGGCGGGTCGACAACGGCGCAAGGCCGTGCGGGAAAGCGGTGGAGACGGCGGCGACATGGATGCCGGTGCCGCGCACGGCATCAACAGCCGTCGCGACGAATGGATGATAGACGCAGACCGCCGCCGGGCGGATTTTTTCGCCCTCGATGCCAAGCCCCTCGACGATGTCGCGGCGGAACGGGTTGATCGCCTTGGCGCATAGGCGGCGCACCCGCTCTTCGGTGTCGTTGGAATTCAGAGTCGTCAAATCCATGCAGGAGACCGCGCGCAGCAGCCAGGCGGCCTGGTTGTCAGCCTTGATCGAGCGCCGCTTTGTGAGGCTGGCGACCCTGCGTTCCAGCGCCGAGCGGTTGACCGAGCGCACCGATTCCATGAAGCCGAGATCGAGCCGCATGCCGGTGTTGCGGGCAATACCGTGGCTTTGCGGCACGGGCGTGTTGGCTGCGGCACGCGCCGGCAGCGGCGTGACCTTGGACCCGCCGAGATCGGCTTCGCGGATTGTGCTGCTCATCTCCTGCCCTTTCGCTCGACGATTTTACGTCGTGGTGCGTGTCGTTGCTCCCGGACTTGGGCGACACACACCGAAGATAGCCCGTGAATCGATGCTTCACGAGTCCTTCAAGGGCTCATAACGGAAAAAGGCGGCAAAAGCAGCTGAATTTTGACCACATGGTCAAAACGTCAATTCAAGACGTGGCGCCGAGGCGCCGGCTGATGTCAGCCGACGAAAGCGCGCTCGACGACGAAGGTCGAGGGATGGCTGAGCGAGCCCTCATGGAAGCCGAGGCTTTCGGCCATTTCCTTGACGTCCTTCAGCATATGCATCGAGCCGCAGATCATAATGCGATCCGTCTCCGGATTGAGCTTCTCGATGCCGAGGTCGTCGTAGAATTTGCCGGAGCCGATCAGCGCGGTGATGCGGCCCATGCGCGCCGACTCTTCGCGGGTCGTCGAATTGTAGAGGGTGACGCGGCCGCCGGTCAGTTCGCCGATCAGGGGATCGTTCTCGAGCGCGGCCACCAGTTCCTGGCCATAGGTCAGTTCGGCATTGTCGCGGCAGGTGTGGGTCAGGATGACCTGATCGAATTTTTCGTAGGTATCGGGGTCGCGCAGAAGGCTGGCGAAGGGCGCAATGCCGGTGCCGGTCGAGATCATGAACAGGCGCTTTGCCGGGGTCAGCGCGTCGACAACCAGCGTGCCGGTCGACTTCTGGCGCATGATGACGGTGTCGCCGACCTGGATCTTCTGCAGTTCGGAGGTCAGCGGGCCGTCCGGCACCTTGATCGAGAAGAATTCCAGCTCTTCGTCCCAGGCCGGGCTTGCCACCGAATAGGCGCGGTACACCGGCTTTTCGGCATTGGGCAGCCCGATCATGACGAACTCGCCGGAGCGGAAGCGCAGCGACTGCGGACGGGTGATGCGGAACGAGAACAGACGGTCGGTGTAATGCTTCACCGAGACGACGGTTTCGGCATAGACGTTGGCCGGAATCGGGAACTGCAGCGGACGGGCGCCGGCGGTGTTGAGTGCGGATGTGGTGTTCATCAAATCCAACTCTGTCTTGCCCACGCCTGTGCGGGCGCCAAACCGTTTCCTGCGCGCCCAGACCATTCAGGTCCCGGCGTGCCGTTCACACACTCCAAAGCAGTGAGCTCTTGTGTCTCAGATTTATTAGTATACAAACGATATTTGTGTCAAGATACCACGCTAAAACAGCTTTCCAAACTGCGGCATATTCGTAGTTCCGCCATTTCGGATTTCGACAATGAAAGAGAATTTTTCGGTGCAACAACCGGATTCCCTGGGTCACGTCGTTGCCGGCATCGATGTTGGCGGAACCTTCACCGACCTCATTTTGATCGACGGAAATGACGGCGGAAAGGTGCATATCGCCAAGACGCCGACGACGGTCGACAACCAGGCGTTCGGCGTGGTTTCAGCGCTGGGCGCCACAGGCTTTGCCATAGACGGCATCGACCTCATCGTGCATGGCACGACCACCACGACCAACGCGGTTCTGGAACGCAGGCTGGCGAAAACCGGCATGATCACCACGCGCGGTTTTCGCGACGTGATTGAGCTTGGCCGCCGCACACGGCCGCAGCCCTATGGCATGACCGGAAGCTTCGTTCCGATCATCCCGCGTGATCTCAGGCTGGAAGTTTCGGAGCGCGTCGAGGCGTCGGGCGCGGTGCGCACGCCGCTCGACGAGGCCGAGATGCGCGACGCCGTGAAGACGCTGATCGTCGCCGGCTGCGAGTCCCTCGTCATCCATTTCCTGCATTCCTACGCCAACCCTGGGCATGAGCGGCGCGCCGCCGAAATCGCCGCCGAGCTTTGGCCGAACGGCTACATCACGACTGGCCATGCGCTGCTGTCGGAAGCCCGCGAATTCGAGCGCGGCGTGACCGCCGCGGTGAACGCCTCGGTGCAGCCGATCCTCGAGCGCTATGTCGAGCGGCTGCGCAGGGAGTTGGCCGCCAAAGGCTATGCCCGCGACTTCCTGATCATGAACGGCAATGGCGGCATGATCTCGGCCCGCTTCGTCACGCGCGAGTCGGCCAAGACCGTGATGTCAGGCCCGGCTTCGGGTGTCATCGCGGCCGCCTATACGGGCAAGCGCGCCGGCTTTGAAAACCTCGTCACCTACGACATGGGCGGCACCTCGACCGACGTGGCGCTGATCCGGAATGCGGAGCCCGCCGTCTCGAACGAGATCGAGATCGAATATGCGATGCCGATCCATGTGCCGATGGTGGCGGTGCATACGGTCGGTGCCGGCGGCGGCTCCATCGCCCGGGTCGATGCCGCCGGCCTGATCCAGATCGGCCCGGAAAGTGCCGGCGCCAATCCCGGCCCGATCTGCTACGGCCGCGGCGGCCTGGAGCCGACCATCACCGACGCCAATCTGGTGCTCGGGCGGCTGGCGCCGAAGAAGCTGCTGGCGGTCGAAAATCCGGTCACCGTCGAGCGGGTCACCGGTATCTTCGAAGACAGAATAGGCAAGGCCGCCGGCCTCTCCGGCGTCGAAGCGGCGGGCGCGGTGCTGCGCCTCGGCAACATGAAGATGGCCGGCGCCATCCGCATGGTCTCGGTGTCGCGCGGCCATGATCCGCGCGATTTCGCGCTGTTCGCCTTCGGTGGCGCCGGGCCGCTGCATGCCTCCGCCCTGGCGCGCGAACTCGGCCTGCCCCGCGTGCTGGTGCCGGCGCGTCCGGGCATCACCAATGCGCTCGGCTGCGTCGTGGCCGATCTGCGCCATGACTTCGTCAACACCATCAACCAGCCGGTCGCCGTGCTCGATGAAGCCAGGCTTCGCGAGGTGCTGGAACGTCACCGCGGGGAAGGCGAGGAACTGATCGGCAAGGAAGCGGTGAAGCCGGAAACGATCCGCGTTACGCACTCTGCCGACATGCAGTTTGTCGGCCAGACCCACATCATCAACGTGGCGCTGCCGTCTTCATCGGTGACAAGGCACGAGTTGCAGGCGCTGTTCGAAAAAGCCTATTTCGCCCGCTTCAAGGTCGAGTTGCCGGAGATCCGCGCCAATCTGGTCAACCTCAACACGTCGGTGACGGGCGTGCGGCCGGCAATCGACCTGTCACGGCTGATCGACCCGGCCGGACGTACAAAGACGCTAGACGAGGCGCTGCGCGAGACAAGGCCGGTCTGGTATGCCGGACGCTGGCACGATACGCCGATATACGCACGCGAAAAATTGCCGCTCGATGCCGTTATCCAAGGGCCGGCGATCCTCGAACAGATGGACGCCACCACCGTGCTCGAACCCGGCGACCGCGCAAGATCGGACGCCGACGGCAACATCATCATCGATATCGGCGAGGCCTGAGATGCAAAAGCTCGACGCCATCACGCTTTCGGTCCTGCAGGCAGCCTTGCAGCAGGTCTGCGACGAGATGGATCTCACTTTCTCCCGCGCTGCCTTCTCGCCTGTCATCGCCGAGGCCAATGACCGCTCCGACGGCATCTACTCGGCCGTCGATGGTTCGTTGATCGCACAAGGCAGCCAGGGCCTGCCGGTGTTCGTCGGCGTCATGCAGTATTCGACCAAAACGGTGATCGAGATGATCGCCGACGGCCGCTGCCTGCCGCCGGAACCCGGCGACATCTACATCGTCAACGATCCCTATCTCGGCGGCACGCATCTGATGGACGTGCGCTTCGCCATGCCGGTCTACCGCGGCGGCAAGATATTTTGCTGGCTATCGAATACCGGCCACTGGCCCGATATCGGTGGCTCGGTGCCGGGCGGCTTCTCCGCCTCCGCCACAGCCGTCGAGCAGGAAGGCCTGCGGCTGCCGCCGGTCAAGCTGTTCAAGAAGGGCGTGCTCGACTCCGAAATCTACGCCATCATCTGCTCCAACATCCGCGTCGCCGACCAGCGCATCGGCGATATAAGGGCGCAAGCCGCGGCACTGTTGATCGGTCAGGACCGGCTCAATGGAATCCTCGATCGTTACGGGGACGAAACCGTCGTCGGGGCGATCGCCGAACTGCGTCGCCGCGCCGCCGAGCAGATGCGCGCCAACATCTCCGCCATTCCCGACGGCACCTACAGCTCGAAGGCCTTTGTCGACTCGGACGGCGTGGTCAACGAGCCGCTGACCATCGCGCTCGCGGTGGAGAAGAAGGGCGACACGCTGACCTTCGATTTCACCGGTTCGTCAAAACCCTGTGCCGGGCCGATGAACAGCGTGCTGGCGACGACTTTGTCGTCGGTCTATCTCGCCATGCGCCATATTTTCCCGGATGTACCGATCAGCGCCGGCGCCTTCGAGCCCCTGATCGTCAAGCGGCCGGAAGGCACGTTCCTCGACGCCAAATACCCACGGCCGGTCTCGGGCTGCGCGGCTGAAGTCTCGCAGCGCATCGCCGAGGCGGTGTTCGCGGCGATGGTGCAGGCGCTGCCGGAAAAGGTGACGGCTGCACCCGCCGGCTCCAGCGGCAATTTCGCGCTGGGCGGCAACGATCCGGCGCGCGGCCGCGACTATGTGATGTATCAGATCTCCGGCGGCGGCTATGGCGGCAATTCAGGCCATGACGGGCTGACCAATGGCTGCTCTACCATCGGCATTTCCAAATCGCCGCCGGTCGAGATCATGGAGCAGGCGTTTCCTGTGCTCTACCGCCACTATGCCTTGCGCGAAGGCTCGGGCGGCGCCGGCAAGCAGCGCGGCGGCTTCGGCCTCGCCTATGAGGTCGAGATCTTGCGAGGCGAAGCGCGCGCGTCCTTCGTCATGGACCATGGCCGTTTCGGCCCGCAAGGCGCGCTCGGCGGCAGGGACGGCGCGGTCAACACGGTGACCGTGTTCCGCGCCGGCGAGGCACATGTGCCGCCGCATCTGTCCAAGGAACAGGACATCGCGCTCAAGGCCGGCGACCGCGTGCGCGTCGGCACGCCGGGCGGCGGCGGCTATGGCGATCCGCGTGAGCGCGACCCGAAACTGGTCGCCGAAGACATCAGGCTTGGTTACTACACCGTTGAACAAGCCAAAGAGCTGTTCGGAACCTGACAGCCGACAGGCCCGAGCCGCGTCAGGTCTGCAGCTTGGCCTTCAGCGCATCGGCGAATTTTTGCGCGATCTTCTTGAAGCCGGCGGGATCGGGATGCAGTTCGTTGGCCCAGTCGGCCACCTTCAACGTTCCCTGCGTGTCGACCAGATGGAAATTGTTGTTGGGATCGTCGGCCAGGCGCTTCACCACATCGCGGAACGCCGCCAGCGCGTCGTGAACGATGACCGTGCCCTTGGCGACCGTCCAGTTGCAGAAATCGAGCGACGGTTTCAGCCACGGGCCGACACAGGACGGATGCGCTCCGTTCGGGATCGGAAAATCATAGCAATGGCCAAAGATCGGCACGCCTGGCGCGACGCGGTCGCGCAGCGCGAACAAATCGAGATAGCAGGCCTCGACCATGCCGAGCGCCTTGGTGAAGCGGTTCTTGTTCAGCCCGGGGGCGTGGCCGTCATTGAAGTCGAGGAAGATGCAGAACTGGTCGCCGGCAATGTCGTTGCCACCGGCAGAGAACAGGATGGCATCGGGCTTGCCGTCCAGCCAGTTGGCCTTGTTGCGCAGGGCGGCGATCATGCGCTGCTGCTTGGGCAGCGACATCTCGTCGGTCGCCGCATCGCCATGATGGGCAAGGTTGAGGATGGTCGGCGGCATCGAGCCGATGCGGCGCAGCTGCGCGATCACGTCGGTGTCGACGAACGGAAAGCCGTTGCCGGTGAGCGGATAGTCGAACCAGGAATCGCCCTGCGCCAGCATCACCAGCGGCCGGTTGGCGACGGCCGCCTCGAGATTGCCGGCGCTTTCCCTTGCGGTTTCGAGCCGCTCGATGTTGGCCTGGTGAACCTTGATGCGCTTGGCGATGTCGTCGTCTATGCGCCGCTGCGCGGCTTCCTGCACGAATTCCTGCTGGTCCATCCCCAGGTCCCTCCCACGACCGTCTACTTCCAGCTGAGCATGCGCCCATGTCCATGATCGGTCTGTAATTTAGATCACAGTAAGATTCCTGGGGAAGGACGGCTTGCCGCGCCGTGATCGCCGCAGAGCATGTCGTTTCCGTCTCCGTGGGGCCTGCAAAAGACCATAGACTTCTATCCTTGTTTTCGCGCAATTCCGGACGGGAAACCGCCAACACCTTCCCTGGAATTGCTTAGTCAACGGAGATCAGGAACATGCGTCTTTTCGGTCGTTTCGTGCTTGCCGCTTCCGCCGCCCTGCTGCTTGGGACCGGTGCTGCCTCCGCCGAGAAACTCAGGATCGGGACCGAGGGCGCCTATCCGCCTTTCAACTATGCCAATTCGGACGGCACGCTGGGCGGCTTCGACATCGACCTCGGCAAGGCGCTGTGTGCCGAGATGAAGGCCGAGTGCGAATTCTCCGTACAGGATTTCGATGGTTCCATTCCGGCGCTGCAGGCCGGCAAGTTCGACGCCATCATCAACATCACCATCACGCCGGAACGGGCCGAGAAGGTCGAGTTCACCCACAAATATTACCAGACGCCGCCGGCCATCGCCGTGCCGAAGGATTCGACCATCGCCGGCACATCGCCGGACGATCTGAAGGGCAAGGTGCTGGGCGTGCAGAGCGCAACCATCCACCAGAATTTCGCCGAGCAGAAATACTCCGGCTCGACCGTGAAAGCGTATCCGACCGGCGACGACGCCCGCACCGACATGGCCAATGGCCGGCTCGACGCGATGATGGACGGCTCGATCATCCTGACCGAATGGCTGAAGAAGCCCGATGGCGCCTGCTGCAAATTGCTCGGCACGCTCACCGCTGATCCGGCCATTCATGGACCCGGCGTCGGCATCGCCCTGCAAAAGGGCAACAAGGAACTGGCCGACAAGTTCAATGCCGCCATCGACGCCCTGCGTGCCAACGGCAAGTACAAGGAAATCAACGACAAGTACTTCGCCTTCGACGTCTACGGGGGTTAATCCCTCAGCCAACCCGACCTCGGCAGCGCCACCCGGCGCTGCCGTTTTCATGAGATGACGGAGAAGTTTCTTGGTTGAGCGGCGCTCCCCTTTCTACACCAGCATCGTTGGCCTCGGCGCCACGATGGGCCGGGTCGGCGGCGACTTCGTCTCGGCCAAAACTTATTCCGGCATCGCCGACGAGCATCTGAACACGCGCAAGAATGTCGGCGTGCAGGATCTCAGCACCATGGGCAAGATGGACATCAAGGGGCCGGAAGCCGAGGCGCTGGTCAACCACATCATCGTCAACGATGCCGCCGCGATGAAGCCCGGCCAGGTGCGCTATTCCACCGTCTGCCGCGACGATGGCGGCATCATGGACGACCTCACCGTGTTCCGGCTGGCGCCTGAGCATTTCATGCTGGTGACCGGCTCGGTCAACCGGCTGAAGATGCTGCCCTGGCTGCAGCATCATGCTGAAGCGCGAAAGGCCTATGTCACCGACATCACCGCGGCCGTCGCCTTCCCGACCATACAGGGGCCGCGCTCACGCGAGCTGCTGAAAGCTATAGTGTCGGATGCCGATCTCGAAGAGTTGAAACGCTGGGCGTTCACTTCAGGGCGCGTCGGCGAGACCAAAGTCCTGATCTCACGCACCGGGGTGACCGGCGAGCTCGGCTTCGAACTGTTCGTGCCGGCGGACGAGGCCACTTCCGTCTGGGACGCGCTGATGCGGACCGGTAGCGATTTCGGCCTGAAGCCATACGGCGTGCTGGCCATGTTCACGCTCGGGCTGGAAAAGGCCTATCCGGCGCATGGCATCGACATGGACGAGAGCCGTACGCCCTTCCATGTCGGGCTCGATCGCTGGATCAAGTTCGACAAGGGCGAGTTCATCGGCCGCGAGGCATTGCTCACAATTCGCGGCAAGGGGCTCGACGAACGCTGGACCGGGCTGATTCTCGACGGTGACAAGCCGGCCGCGACGGATGCCAGGGTTTTCGCCGACGGCGAGGATGCCGGTGTCGTCACCTATAGCGATCACGGCTATTCGCTGGGCAAGGTGCTGGCGACCGCGCATCTGCGGCTGCCGTTCACCGCCATCGGCACCGAACTCAGCACCGACATTGACGGCAAGCGGACACGCGCGGTGGTGGCGCCGATGCCGTTCTTCGATCCAGAAGGCACGAGACTGCGCGCCTAGGCGAGTTTCGCCAGCAGCCGCATAAACGTAGCGGCCTCCTTGGCGGTCAGCGGCGCCAGCGTTTCCTGGGTGATGGCGCGGGCCAGCGGGATCAGCCGCTCGATCGCCTCGCGTCCCTCTGGCGTGAGGTTGACCAGCAGCCGCCTCTTGTCGACCTCGTGTTTGGTCAGATCGACCAGGCCACGCGCCTTCAGCCGGTCGATGACGCCCTTGACCGTCGCCGCATCCATGGCGATCAGCGTGCCCAACTGGTTCTGCGAGGTCTCGCCGACGTCGTGCAGCTTGGCAAGTGCAGCGAATTGCGGCGGCGTCAGGTCGCTGATCTGGGCGGCAAAGATCGAGACATGGCGCTGATGCGCCTTGCGCAGGATGAAGCCGACCTGCTCCTGCAGGCGGTAGTCATGTTCGTCGGGCTCTTCGGCCTCGACGAGCTTGAGAAGATTGTCCCCGCCGCTCATCGCAAGCCGTCCCAGGCCTTGATGTCGCCGACCGCCAGGCCGCCCATGCGGTCGTGCACGCGGGGGCCGCAGCTCATGGCGAGGCAGAACAGGATTTCGTCGG
The DNA here is from genome assembly GCF_040324255.1 of Mesorhizobium sp. M0001. NCBI lineage: Bacteria > Pseudomonadati > Pseudomonadota > Alphaproteobacteria > Hyphomicrobiales > Phyllobacteriaceae > Mesorhizobium > Mesorhizobium sp. M0001. Next base: position 123,056 of record NZ_JAMYVS010000009.1, on the reverse strand, counting down.
CGCGCGGCCCGTCGCTGAGACCGACCTCCATGGCGTCGAAATGGCTACGCACATAGGCGGCGTTGGTGTGGCCGAGCGGCACGTCGAGCCGCGAGCCGAAGGCGCCGACCTTGGTTGCCGACGGCACGATCGCCTTGGCGTCGCCCAGCCGCTCGCGCATGGCGTAACCGCCCGGCACATGCCACAGCGCGCCGTGTTCCAGCTCCCCTGACGAACCGACGATGGTGCCCTTGCCGTAGGCGTCGATCTGCTTGATGTCGCCGCCCAATGCGGCAATGAGCTTGTCGGTGAGCAGCAGGCCGAGCGGCTTCAGATCGTCCATGGCGCTCTGCAGTTCTTCGACGTAGCGGCCGGCGAACGGGTTCTTCACCAGGGCCACGGCTGCAGCGCGGCGGCGCGGCAGAGCAGCGACCGGCCCGCCATCGTGAAAGATCTCTTCGGTCAGAACCGCGATCTTGCGGATCGGAAACTCAGGCATGGGCAACTTCCTTCCCTGGATTTTTGTTGGGCGCGGCAAGCGCCATGGAACCACTGATGCGGGCTTCCCCACCTAGAAACAGCGCCGATGCGGCAATCAGGCCGCGCCGGCGAAAATCTTCGGCGACGGCAAGGCCATTGTCCAGCGCCCGCTCCACATCGCCACGCGCGAGCATGCCGACGGCTTGTGTCACCAGCCGCGCGCCGAGATCGCTGTCGGGCGCCAAGTCCTGCGCGGGAATGCGCTTGATGGCGGGATTGCCGGGCAGGTCGACGGCGTTGGCAATGAGTGTCGCGGCCGCATCGGCCTCGGCGCCGGTGTGCGCCAGCACGGTGACGGCGTCGGCAATGCCAAGCGAGAACGAACGGCCGCGCCAGCCGCTGGTGGCGACGCCGCGCACGCCGTCCGCCGAGCGAATGGTGAGGCGGTCGGCCATGCCGTTGCCGGTGCCGGCGATCGCCAGGTTCATCGACTGGCCCTTGCCGATATGGAGGGCGCTGTCGCCGCCATTGTTGACATAGGCCCGGTCGAGCTTGCGACCGGCAAGCAGCGCGGCGAGCACTTCGTCGGCTACTGATCCGGCGACGGCGGCCATCGGCGTGATGAAGCATTCCGCCAAGGGCATGACGGCTGCTTCCATGCGCCGCGCAGTCGGGCCGGCGAAGGTGCGCGGCGCCAGGAAAAATGCCGGCAGCCGCAATTCGGGAAGCTCCTCGACCAACTCGATCAGGATCGTCTGGAAGCGCTCGATCGCCTGATCGTAGGCGGCACGACACTCAGCCGCCTCACCAAAGGCCTCGACGATCAGGTCGATCGGCCCGTGGTTGAGGTGCAGCCGCTTGCCGTCCTGCAGCCAGTGGACTTGCGGGCCTTGCATCAAGAGGCCCCGTTCGAGCCGACGCGGCGCAACTGCGCCAGCGGCGGCCATGGATTGTGGGCCTCGGCGCCTGAGCCGCGGCGCGGGTTGAGATATTCGCCGCCTTTGGCAACGATATCCTCGACGCTGCGTATCTCGGCCTCGTAGCCGCCCAGCCGGACATAGTCGTCGCGGCGTAGCGTGAATTCGATCGGCGCCACCAGCGCCGGCGTCGGCACATAGCCGAAGGCGCCTTCCGGCACGCGCATGACGTCGACCATCAGCGTGATGCCGCCGCCCGGCCAGACATAGACCGGCGCGCCGCCAACGGTAACATAGGTATTCAAGCCCTGCACCGAGCGGGTGAGATTGACCGGGTTTTCGGTGACGCCGGCGCGCAGCGAACCGCCGGCGCCGCCGATGAACAGCACGGTGCAGAGCGCCGGCTCGCAATTGTCCTCGATCAGGCCGACCGATTTCTGCAGCCGCTCGGGGAACGGTTTTTCCACCGGCTTCAACTCGTCGTCGAGCTCGTAATAGGCGAACTGCTCGCCGGTGGTCGACACCATCAGCAGCGACAGGCCGGGGCGGGCGCCCTTCTTGGCGTTCCATTCGCCGAGGATCGACAGCGGGTCGGAAATCGAGGTGCCGCCCCAGCCGAGGCCGGGCTCGGAAACCTTGAAATAGCGGCCCGGCGTCGAACGGCGGCCGATGATCTTGATGCCGGTATCCTGCCAGCCCAGCACCTTGCCGGCCTGATGCTCGGAGACGACGCCGGTGATATGGTCGTCGACCACCACCACCTCGTCGACAAGGCCGCGCCATTGCGTGGCGAACATGCCGATGGTGGCCGACCCGCAGCCGACCCGCATACGGTGTTCCTGCTTGCCGTCGATGACAGGTGGTTTGCCGGCTTCGACGATGATGGTGGCGCCGCCATCGATGGTCAGTTCGACCGGCTTGCGATTGCACAGACTGAGCATCGCGTCGCAGGTTGCCCGGCCTTCGGCCTTAGAGCCACCGGTCAAATGATGCACTCCGCCGAGCGACAGCATCTGCGAGCCGTATTCGCCTGTCGTGACGTGGCCGATCGGCTCGCCTTGCGCGCGCACGATTGCCGTTTCGGGACCGAGATGGCGGTCGGTGTCGATCTTCACCTTGACGCCGCAGTACGAAAAAATGCCTTCGGTGACCACGGTCACCAGATCGACCCCCTCGACCTCCTGGCTGACGATGAAGGGAGCCGGCTTGTAGTCGGGATAGGTGGTGCCGGCGCCGATTGCAGTGACGAAGCGGCGGCCGGTGTTGACCAGTTCGCCGTCCCATTGCTCGCCCTCGGCAGTGAAAGGCACGACCGCGGCGCCGCTCTCTGCCGCATGGTCGAGGATGGTCAGCGGGTCCATACGCACGATGCGGCCACCGACATTGCCGTAGCGGTCGCAGGCGCCGGTGCGGCCATCGGCGATGTAGCACATCACCGGACAGGCATCGCAGCGGATCTTTTCCGCCACCAGCTTTTCGCCCGGATCGTGGGTTTCGAAGCGTTCGGCAAGCTCGCTCATCGGCGTGCCTCCTTGTCGCGGATGCCATCTTTTTCGCGGATGGCGGCGCGGATGCGCGCCGGCGTCGCCGGAACCTTGGTGATGAGAACGCCGGTGGCGTGGCGTATGGCGTTGAGGATGGCGGGTGCGGTCGGGATCAGCACATGCTCGCCCAGGCCCTTGGCGCCGAACGGTCCCTCCGGATCGGGAACCTCGATCAATATGTGCTCGATCTCAGGCACATCGCCGATGGTCGGGATGAGATAGTCGTGCAAATTCTCGGTGCGACCGGGGATGTATTCCTCCATCAGCGCCATGCCGATGCCTTGCGCGATGCCACCTTCGATCTGGCCTTCGACCAGCAGCGGGTTGATAGCCTTGCCGACATCGTGCGCGGCGGTGATTTTCAAGAGCTTCACCGTGCCGAGCTTGAGATCGACTTCGAGTTCGGCGATCTGCGCGCCATAGCCATAGACGGCGTAAGGCTTGCCCTGGCCCTTGGCATCGAGCGGCAGCGTCGGCGGATCGTAGGTCTCCTCGGCGCGGAAGACGAAACCGCCCGCATCGACATCGAGGGCGGGGAGATCGATGCGCCGAGTGGCTTCGCCCTCGCGAATGACGATCACCGGACCGTCCAATTGCAGGGCAGCTTTCTCCGAGACATTGGCAAAACGCAGGATCTTTTCGCGCAAGGCGCGGCCGGCTTTTTCGGCCGCCTTGCCGGTGACAAAAGTCTGGCGCGAGGCCGATGTTTTGCCGGCGTCCGGGCTGATCGCGGTGTCGGCGCTTCTCAGCTTGAATTTTTCCAGCGGCAGGCCGAGTGCGTCGGCGCAGATCTGGGCGATGACGGTGTTGGAGCCCTGGCCGATATCGACGGCGCCCTGGTGCAGGATGACGTCGCCGTCTGGCGAGATACCGACCCTTATGGTCGACGGATTGGGCAGCGAGGTGTTGCCGCAGCCATACCAGCAGGACGCGATGCCGACGCCGCGCCTTTTGCTCGTATTGGCATTGTTGAATGTATCTGCGTCGACCTTCGCGCGAGCCCAATGCGGCCGCAAGGAGTCGAGGCACTCGAAGATACCGACTCCCGACTCCAGTCGCTGTCCGGTAACCGTTTCGGATCCGTTCCGAAGGCAGTTCTTCAGCCGAAAATCGAGCCGGTCCATGCCGAGCTTGCCGGCAAGCTCATCATAGAGCGTCTCCTGCATGATCGTCGCCTGCGGCACGCCGAAGCCACGGAAGGCGCCGGAAATCGGCCCGTGGGTGTGGATGGCGCGGCCTTCGGCGCGGTAATTCGGCGTCGCATAGGGACCGGAGGCATGCACCGGCACGCGGTTGGCGACAGTCGGCCCCCAACTGGCATAGGCGCCGGTGTTGAAATCGCCGGAAAAGATCATGCCGGTGACATGGCCTTCGGCGTCAGTGCCGATGGTCGCCTTCATCTCGGCGGGGTGGCGCTTGGTGGTCGACATCATCGATTCGGTGCGGGTGTAGGCAAGCGCCGCCGGCCGGCCGGTTTTCAGTGCCACAAGGCCGATGAGCGGCTGCAGCGACACGTCGAGCTTCGAGCCGAAGCCGCCGCCGGTCGCGGTCGGCACGATGCGCACCTTGTCGACGGCAAGACCGAGCACCTTTGCCGTTTCGTCACGGTCCATGTAGGGGGCCTGGGTGCAGGCGACGACGACCAGCGTGTCGCCGTCCATGTAGGCATGGCCGGCTTCCGGCTCGATATAGGCGTGCTCGACATAGGAGGTGTCGATGGCACCGGACACCGTGTAAGCAGCCTCGCCAAGCGCCGCCTCGGGGTCGCCGCGCTCGACAAAGCCCTTGGTCAACAAATTGGCCGGGCGGTTCGCGTGGATGAGCGCAGCCCCTTCTGCCTGCGCGTCGCCGGGCTGCAGAAAATGCGGCAGCTCGGTCCAGCGGACCGGGAAATCCTGGAGGTCGAGATCGAGCATGGCCTCGCGCTCGCCGGCGACCAGCGCCACTGCCTCGCCGCGCAGCCGCGCAAAGCCTTCGGCCAGCGCCGGCTGGTCGGCAAACGGGCCGATGACGCCGAAACAGTTTTTTCCCGGAATGTCGGCGGCGGTGAAGACGCCGGCGATGCCGGGATGCGACTTCACCCAGCCCTCCAGGTCGCCGAAGGCGAAGCCGGCATGATAATGCGGCGAGCGGACCACCAGCACAGCCAGCGCATCGGCGGGAAAGGAATCGCCGCCGAATTTTTCAGCGCCGGTGACTTTTGGCACGCCGTCGAGCCGGACCGGGGAGGCGCCTACAGCATTCCCTGTGGTTGGCATTCTACGTTCAAAGTTGAATTCCAACGAATGACGTTGGCGCTGCCCCTCACCCTTACCCTCTCCTCGTGAAGAACGGGGAGAGGGGAGCGTCGGCGCTGGAGCACTTCCCTTCTCCCCGTCACTATACAGGGTTAAGGTGCCGGCAGGCGGATGAGGGGCAGCGCCGTCGGTCGACGTCTCGAACCGTCCCGCATCCATCACTGCCGCAATGATCTTTCTGTACCCGGTGCAACGGCACAGGATGCCACCCAGCGCATCCTGCACCTCGGTCTCGGTCGGATTCGGTGTGCCATCCAGCAGCGCAGTTGCCGCGACCAGCAGCGCCGGCGTGCAGATGCCGCATTGCGCGGCGCCATGTGCCAGGAAGGACGCCTGCAGCGCCGAGAGCCGGCCATCGGCGAGGCCTTCGACGGTCGTTACGGACGTCCCGGCTGCGGAGGCCGCCGGCATCAGGCAGGCGCAGACGGCGTCGCCGTCGACCAGCACCGTGCAGGCGCCGCAATCGCCGGCGTCGCAGCCGACTTTGGTGCCGGTCAGCTGCAATTCATCGCGCAACACCTGCGACAGCCGGCGCAACGGCGGCACATTGACCGAGACGGCGCCGCCATTGACCGCGAAGACGATGTCTACGCGCTCGGGGCCGAAACCCGGCACGAGATCAGGCAGGGCTTCAATCATCTCGGAGTGGCTCATGCCGCCACCATGCTGTTGTCGTTCGTCAGCCCGCAAGCCCCCAGCACGGCGCGGGCGACAAGCTCGCGCGCTGCGTCGAGCCGGTATTCGGCGCTGCCGCGCACGTCGGCGATCGGCGAGAGCTCGTTCATCGGCGCGGCCAAGATCGCACCGGCGAGTGCCGGGCGGACAGGCTTGCCCACCAGCACGGCTTCGACAGCGGCGAGCCGCTTGGCCACGGCCGAGCAGGACCCGACCGCGACAGCGGCTTCCATGACGATGCCAGCCTCGGCAACGAGGCGCGCCGCCACCATGGCGATGGAGATGACGAGGTAGCGCCGCGCACCGAGCTTGACGAAGGCCGACGTGCCGGCGGCCCTGGGCTTCGGCACCCGGATGGCGGTGACCAGCTCGCCCGGTAGCAGCGCGGTGCGGCGGTTGCCGAGAATGAACTCCTGCAGCGGCAGATTACGCGTCGCGGCTGCAGAGCGCAGCTCGACCTCGGCGTCCAGCACCAGCAGTCCCGGAACGCCATCGGCGGCAGGCGAAGCATTGCAGAGATTGCCGGCGATCGAGGCGACATTCTGGATCTGCAGGGAGCCCACTTCGCGCGCGGCCTGCTTCAGCGCATCGAAAGCCGCCGGCAATGGATGGCGGACAAGGTCGGTCCAGGTGGTGCGGGCGCCCAAAACCCAATGGGTTTCGGTCTCGGCAATGCCGCGCAGCGAGTGCAGGCCGTTAATATCGAGAACATTGTCGCGGAACGGTTTGGCGCCCTGCGCTGGATAGAAATCGGTGCCGCCGGCAAGCACGCGCCAGGCGCCCTCGCCCAGCAGAGCGAGCGCCTCGTCGAGCGTGGTGGGTTTCGCGTAACGGATCACGCTTTGCCTTCCAAAAAAATCGGCCTTCCCATTGGGGCCTTCAAAGGTGGGGACTTCCCGAACCCGCCAGTGTCTGATCAGGCCAAATTCATTCGTATGCAAATGATATCAAGCTGGCGGAAATTGTCAAAGCCGGAGTTTAAGGGAACCCGGCCGCCAAGCATTTCTTACGCTTGCAGAGGTTGACGCAGGCGGCCATCCGGTCAAGTTTCAGCATCCGGTCGCATCAGCGGCGTATTTCACTCGATCCCCCGTTCGAGACGTAGAAGAGGAGAGGCGCCATGGCCGACGAAGCGCTTGTTGTCATCGACCTGCAAAACGACTTCTGCCCCGGCGGCGCACTGGCGGTTGCCGGCGGCGACGAAATCGTGCCGCTGGTCAACGATCTGATTCGGCATGCCGAGCATGTCGTGCTGACGCAGGACTGGCACCCGGCCGGACATTCGAGCTTTGCCTCCAGCCATCCGGGGGCGCAGCCCTTTAGCGCGATCGAGATGCCCTATGGGCCGCAGACGCTGTGGCCGGACCATTGCATCCAGGGCAGCCTCGGCTCGGATTTTCACTCGGGGCTCGCCTGGACCAAGGCCGAGCTGGTGATCCGCAAGGGATTTCGCCCTGATATCGACAGCTACTCCGCCTTCTTCGAGAACGACCACAAGACGCCGACGGGGCTCGCCGGCTACCTCAAGGAGCGCAGCATCGACAGTGTGACCCTGGTTGGCCTGGCGACCGACTTCTGCGTTGCCTTTTCGGCCCTCGACGCGGTCAAGCAAGGCTTCAAGACGACGGTGCGGCTCGACGCGTGCCGCGGCATCGATCTAAACGGTTCGGTCGAGGCGATGCTGAAGAGGATGCGCGATGCCGGGGTGAAGCTCGAAGACCCGATCTCGGAGTGACTGGATCGTGACGCATCGAGGGGGCTGCACACAGTTGGGGAAGGCTTTCGCGGCAGGTGTACTCGCTTCCGCTGTGTCTCCGCAAATGGCCTTCGCGGCCGAGGCCCGCGGCCTGCCCGATGCTGCCATGTCGCTGTGGTGGGCGCTGCCTTTCGCCGGCCTGCTGCTCTCGATCGCCACCGGACCGCTGCTGTTCCACTATGTCTGGGAGCATCATTACGGCAAGATCGCCGCCGGCTGGGCAGCGCTGGCGGTCATCCCGCTGATGGTTGCATTCGGCGTTCCGGTAGCCGGTGAAGCCGTGCTGCACACGCTGCTCACCGAATACATGTCCTTCATTATCCTGCTGTTCGCGCTCTACACCATTTCGGGCGGCATCCTTGTCGCCGGCAACATCCATGGCACGCCGCTGGTCAATGCCGGGCTGCTGCTCGTCGGGGCGATGCTGGCCTCGGTGATCGGCACCACCGGCGCCTCGATGATCCTGATCCGGCCGATGCTGCGCGCCAACGACAACCGGCAGTTCAACGCCCATGTCGTCATCTTCTTCATCTTCCTGGTGTCCAACATCGGCGGCTCGTTGACGCCCTTGGGCGACCCGCCATTGTTCGTCGGCTTCCTGCGCGGCGTCGACTTCTTCTGGACGTCGGCGAACCTCTGGCGCGAGACGCTGTTTACCGGCGGCCTGGTGCTGCTTGTCTTCCTGGCCATCGACATCATGCTGCATCGCCGTGAAGGCGGCGCGCCGAAGATCAAGGATCCGACGCCGGATACGAAGGTGCGCCTTCGCGGCCTGGCCAATCTGCCGCTGCTGGCCGGCGTCATTGCCGCGATCCTGCTGTCGGCAGCGTGGAAGCCGGGCGTGAGCTTTTCAGTGCTGGGCGTGAGCCTCGAACTGCAGAACCTGGCGCGCGACGCCATTATCCTGGGGCTCGCCGGACTGTCGCTTGTCGTGTCACTCAAGAGCCATCGCGAGGCCAACGGCTTCACCTGGGGCCCGATCGCGGAGGTGGCGAAACTGTTTGCTGGCATCTTCATCTGCATCGTGCCGGTCATTGCCATCCTTCGCGCCGGCCATGACGGCGCGCTGGCGCCGCTGGTCGCGCTGGTGACGTCACCCACCGGGCAGCCCAATGATCTCGCCTATTTCTGGCTGACCGGCGGGCTGTCGTCCTTCCTCGACAATGCGCCGACCTATCTGGTGTTCTTCGAACTCGCAGGCGGCGACGCGCGGCACCTGATGACGGAGGCGGCCTCGACGCTGGCCGCGATCTCGGCCGGCGCGGTGTTCATGGGGGCCAACACCTATATCGGCAATGCACCCAACTTCATGGTCTACGCCATCGCCCGACACCGCGGTGTGAAGATGCCGGGCTTCTTCGGCTACATGGCATGGTCAGGGCTGGTGCTGATCCCGATCTTTTTGATCGCCGGGTTCCTGTTTTTCGGCTGATCAGCCGACGCCGACATAGCGCCTGACTGCCGATGGGTCGGCGCGCAATTGCTCGACATCGACGGTCTCGCGGTTGCGGCCGTTTTCGATGAAGCAGACGCGGTCGGCGACCGACAGCACGGCGTCGACGCGCTGTTCGACCAGAATGGTGGAGACACCTAGCTCACGCAGCTTCACCACCGTCTCGCGGATCTTGGCGATCATCGACGGCATCAGCCCTTCGGTCGGCTCGTCTAGCAACAGCACCTGCGGCTCCAGACAAAGCGCGCGGGCCATGGCCAGCATCTGCTGTTCGCCACCGGACAAAGTGCCGGAGCGCTGCCGCAGCCGCTGGCGCAGCAGCGGGAAGAGGTCGAGCACGCTCTCGCGCGTCGCTCTTCCCTTGCCGCGCGCCATCAGGCCGATCTCGATGTTTTCCGCCACCGTCATCTCGGCGAACAGCCGCCTGCCCTGGGGCACATAGGCGACGCCGGCCTTGGGCACCTCATGCGCCGCCAGGCCGGTCAACTCCTTGCCGGCGAGCCGGATCGAACCGGCGCTCGACCGAACCAGCCCCATGATCGCTTTCAGCGTCGTCGTCTTGCCGGCGCCGTTGCGACCGAACAGGCACAGCACCTCGCCCTTGTTGAGCACTAGGTCGAGCCCATAGAGCACCTGAACCTCGCCATAGAAGCAGTCGAGCCTGGAGATAGTCAGCGCTTCAGTCTCGTGGGCTTCAGTCTTGGGGGCTTCGCTCATGGCGCCGTCCCCAGATAGGCTTCCTGCACCTGTGTGTTGGCGCGAACCTGTTCGGGCGTGCCTTCGGCCAGGATCCTGCCGGCGTTGAAGACCGTGATGCGGTCGGCCAGCTGCATGACGACAGGCATGTTGTGCTCGATCAAAAGCACGGTGGCGCTCTTGGCGATCTCGCGCACCAGTTCGATGAAATTGTCGATCTCGCTGTCGGCCAGCCCTTGCGTCGGCTCGTCGAGGATCAAAAGCCGCGGCTTCAGCGCCAGGCCCATTGCCACTTCCAGCAGGCGCTGATGGCCGTAGGAAAGCTGGCCGGCCGGCATATGGGCGCGGCCGGCCAGTCCGGTGCGTTCCAGCGCGGCCATGACGCCGGTGCGCACCGCACCTTTCGAGCGGGCATCGGTCAGCGTGCGCTGCACCGGCAGCGCGACATTATCGTAGGCAGAGAGGTTGGCGAAGACGCTGGTGATCTGGAAGGTGTAGGCGATGCCCCGGCGCACCCTGAGATAGGCCGGCTGGCTGGTGATGTCGGCGCCGTCGAAGACGATCATGCCGGACGATGGCTGAATGCGGCCGCTGACCAGGCTGACGAAGGTGGTTTTGCCAGCGCCATTGGGACCGATGACGGCGCGGATCTCGCCCGGCATCAGCTGAAAATCGACACCGTCGACGGCGCGCAGGCCGCCGAAACTGCGCGCCAGGCCTTTGGTGGTCAGCAACGGCATCATGGCAGCCACCCGAGCCAGCGCTGGCGGATGGTGCCCAGAATGCCTTTGGGGAAAAACAGCACCAGCAGGATGAGCGCAATACCGACGATCAGGAGATAGGCGGAGGTGTAGCCGCTGGCGGTGTCGATGACATAGTACATGAACACCGTGCCGAGCAGCGCGCCCAGCGTCGTGGCGGCGCCGCCGAGCAGCACCCAGAGCAGCGGCAGGATGGAATACTGCACCGAGGCAAAGCTCGAGCCGACATAGCCGAACAGCAGCGCATAGGCCGCACCCGAGGCGGCGCAGATGGTGCCGGAGACGACGACGGCGATCAGCTTGTTGGAGAAGGTGTCGTAGCCCAGCATTTTCGTGCGCTCCTCGTTCTCGCGCACCGCGACCAGCACGCGGCCATAGCGGGAGCGGACGATGGCGAGGGTGATCAGCAGCACGACCGAGAACAGCGCCAGCGCGCTCATGTAGCGCACGGTCGGGTTGGTGAGGTCGAGCGATGTCGAGCCGAAGGCCAGAACCCGCGCCGGCTGCGGCACCACCAGACCCTGGTCGCCGCCGGTCCAGGCGGCGAAATAGAGGATGGTGAGGTAAAACACCTGCGCGAACATCATGGTGACGATCATGAAGGCGACGCCGGTGGTGCGCAGCGCCAGCAGGCCGATCACAAGTGCCAGCAGCGCGCCGCAGGCGATACCGGCGAGGAAAGCCAAAGGCACGCTCCAGCCGAGATGGATGACGGCGAGACCAGCGCCATAGAGCCCGGCGGCGAAGAACATGGCGTGGCCGAGGCTGAGCAGGCCGACATAGCCGAACAGCATGTTGTAGCCCATGGCGAACACCGCCAGCACCATGATGCGGGCGAGCAGGCCGTGATGATAATCCGGCAGGACGAAGCTCAGGGCGAACAGCAGCGCGATGGCGCCGATATGCAATGCATACGCTTTTGCCGGCGAAGCTTCGCTCATCGCGGCGCCTGCCCGAACAGGCCTTGCGGCCTGAACACCAGCACCATGGCCACCAGCAGCGTGGCTATGATCTTGGCCAAAGTCGGCGAGAAGAACACCGAGATGATGCCATCGGACAGGCCGATCAGCACGGCGGCAACGACGGTGCCGCGCAGCGAGCCGAGGCCGCCGATGATGACGACGATGAAGGACAACAGCAGCGGGTCCTGCCCCATCAGGTAGTGCGCCTGACTGATCGGCACGATCAGCACGGCGGCGATGGCCGCCAGCATGGCGCCGAGCGCGAAGACGCCGGCATAGACGCGGGCGACCGGAATGCCGAAGGCCTGCGCCGTCTCGCTGTCATATTGGGTGGCGCGCATGATGAGGCCGATCTTGGTGCGCGTCAGCACCAGCCAGGTGGCGATGAGCAGAAGGGCCGAAGCGGCAATGATCGACAGCTTGTAGCCGGAATAGCCGAACCAGGGCAAAAGGATGCGGTAGCTGAAGGGCGGCTCCACCGGGCGGGCTTCCGGGCCATAGAAGCTCAACGCCAGCTGCTGGATGATGTAGAGCATGCCGATCGTGGCGACGATGGTGGCTTCCGGATTGTAATTGAGCCGCCGCAGCACAAGCCGCTCGGCTACCAGCGCAATGGCGCCGACAATCAGCGGCGCAATCACCAGCGCCGCCAGGAAGCCGAGCGTGGGATGGCCGGGTATCGCCGTCGAGATCGCCCAGGCCAGCACCGCGCCCAGCATGAAGAACTCGCCATGGGCGACGTTGACGACGCGCATGACGCCGAACACCAGCGACAGCCCAAGCGCCGTCAGCGCCAGCACGGCTGAGGTGACAAGGCCTTCGAGGGCGGCGAGGAGGAGATGGGGTCCGAAATGCATTCAGGGCGCCCTTACCCTCCCCTTGTGGGGAGGGTGACCGCGCAGCGGTCGGGTGGGGGTTGGGCACGGGCCGTCGCGACCCCCACCCCGTCTCGCAAGCTTCGCAAAAGTGCGAAGCTTGCGTGCCGACCCTCCCCACAAGGGGGAGGGTAAGGCGCCTCACAGCGCCTGCGTCGTATAATCCCCTTCGGCCTCGTAAAGCCCGTCCTCGATCTTGGTCTTGTGGACGACATTCAGCTTGCCACCTTCGACCTTGGAGATGTTCTGGATGCCAAAACACTGGTGGATCTTGCCGTTGAAGGTCTTCGGCCCCTGCGGATGCTCCGGCCCTTCGGCGAATTCGGTCAGCGCCTCGGTCGCCTCGACCAGCTTGGCGCGGTCTTCCAGGCCCTTGTAGCCGGCGTCTTCCATCGCCTTCTTGACGACATAGAGCGTCTCCCAGCAGCCGAACATGTGGGCGGCGGTGGAGACGTCCTTGGGGTCGCCGACGGCAGCGCCATTTTCGTCGATGCCAACGGCGGCGCGGTAGGCTTTCTGCGCGGCCGAGTCATTGGCCTGGGCATAGCGCGGCGAGCCTTCCCAGAAATGGCTGCCGTCCAGGAATTCGAGGCCGGGGCTGTTGATGTCGGTGGCTTCGAGCGAATCGATGAAGCCGAACAGCTGCGGCCGGTTGGAGCCGTAGAACTCGCCGAGTTCCTTGACGAAGGTGAGCACGGCCGGGCCGACCATCACGTGGTAGATGACTTCGGTCTCGGCCGGTATCTGCGGGAAGTATTTCGTGAAAGACGACTCTGTCGGCGGGATGGCGATCTGGGCGATGACCTCGGCGCCTTGCGCCTTCAGCGCCGGCGGCAGGTAGTCGCGATGGTCGTAGCCGAAGGCGAAATCCGGGAAGATCTGCGTCACCTTCTTGCCGGCATTGGCCGCGATCCATGGCGCCATCGACTGGATCTGGCTCTTCACATCGGTGATGCCGGGCTGGAAGACGTAGCGGTTGAGCTTGGTCGAAGCGACATGGTGGCCTTCGCTGACGACGAAATAAGGGATCTTGTTTTCGCCGGCGGCCGGCGCCGAGCCGATCACGACATGCGAGAACAGCGTGCCGAAGACGATGTCGGTCTTGTGCTGGGTGGCGAACTTGCCGACCACTTCGGCGCCACGGCCGGGATCGGTGCCGTCATCCTCGATCACCAGTTCGACCGGCCGGCCGTTGATGCCGCCGGCATCGTTGATCGCCTTGACCGCGGCGGCACTGGTCTTTTCGTACCAGCGGCCATAGGCGGCGCCGATGCCGGTGCGGTGCGACTGGAAGCCGATCTTGATTGGCGCCGAACTCTGCGCCTGGCTGTAGCGGACGAAGCCGGGCGCGAGCGTCAGCCCGGCGCCGGCGGCGAGACCTTTCAGCGCGGTGCGGCGGCTAAGGGTGGATTTGGAGAGATCGAAAAACCCATTCTTGTCAGTCACGGCAGTTCCCCTGTTTTTGAGTTTTGACTGTCTGTAACGAGGCAAGGCCACTCCCTTGCAGGAGGGGCAGAAATTGCATGTGTACAAACTAAATCACCAAAGCACAGAGCTTGCAAGCGGGCTTTCCGCAAAGGCATGTTGATCAGCTTGTCTCATCCGGCCGTCGGCGTGGCAAGCAACCACAGGCCGAAGATCGTGTAGGCAATCATCAGCATGGTGAGCGGCAACTGGCTGAGGGCGGCGCGCGATGGCACCTGGTGCAGTCGCCAGGCCAGTCCATGGGCAACGAGCACCGCCAGCATATGGCCGGCGATGATGATGCCGGCCTGCAGGTTCCACAGCCACCAGGCGGAGTGGGCCCCGGCGACGATGCCGGCCTCGATCTGCATGTCGGCGGCGCCGAACAGGTTCCATCCCAGCGCGAACGGGTCGGACAGAGCGGCGATCGCATACTGGCCGTCGACCAGCAGCGCCGTCAGATAGTGCGCGACATGATAGGCGAGCGCGATCGGCACGATCGACCACACCAGCAGCCTGGCGGCCTCGCGGAGGGAATGTCGGCTGCCGGCGAGGCGCTGGCCGAGGATGACGGCCAGCAGGAATGCCGCCGCCAGCAGAACGAAGGTCAGCACGAGGCCGAAGCTGCTAATGCCGATGAGCGCGGTGCGGCCGGGATATTCCAGCGGGTTGATGCCGGACAGGCCGAGCCAGAAGAAGGTTTTCGACAGGCCGTCGAAGGACACCGATGACAGGCTGAGCAGCAGGAAAGCGATGCCGCTTGCCGGCAGGGGTGCCGCGCCGAGCAGTTTTGAGCCCGGCCAGCAGAGAGCGAGCCGCCCGTGTTCATTGCGCTCGACGATGGCGAAGCGCGCCACCATGGCGAAGAACACCGTCAGGAATTCGCCGCGCCGGCTCCAATCGCGGTAGCCGAAGGCGAGCATGGCGATGAAGGTAAGCAACCAGTAGAGGCCGGCGGCATAGGCCAGCCGCGCCGGGTCGTCGGGCGCCGGGTCGATCAGCTCGAACCAGGCAAAGGCGAAGAACAGGATAACGGCTGGCCAGCAGCCGAGCCATGAAGGCAAACGCAATTTCTGTCCCTCACCGCCACGAAGCTTGAACAGGCGGCTTACGATCCGCCACGGGCCATACCATGGATTCGGCCACGACCAGACATCGCCGAACAGGCCTTGCGCGATGGCAAGGCCGACCCAGAGCAGCGTCCAGATGGTCAGGGGCAGCGGATTGGAGAGCGGATCGCGGCTGCCGAACAGGCCGGCGGCGATGAGCGTTGCGAAACCGGCAAAGGAGATGAGGCTGATGATTGTGCGAGGGGTGTCGGCGAATGGGAAGAGCGGCAGGCGGCGGCGCCAGAAGCGGTCGAGGGTTGCGGGTGGCAGCAGGGCGAGGACGAGGAAGCTTACCGCGACGGCAAGCGCGCCGCCGGCGATGTAGTAGCCGGTCGGGAGGAGGAGGACGTGGCCGCGGTCGGAGGCGTGGGCGAAGGCAGGGGTGGGGAGGAGTGTGAGGGTGGGGGAGCAGGCGACATATGTCAGCCTGACGCGATCCTTCACACCCCCCTCTGGCCTGCCGGCCATCTCCCCCGCAAGGGGGGAGATTGGATGTCGCCGGGGCTTTCGCCAACTTTCAAGGGTAAAGAAAGAGGCGCGGTACTCGATGCTGCCAATCTCCCCCCTTGCGGGGGAGATGTCCGGCAGGACAGAGGGGGGTGGGCGGCAACTCACGCTATCGCGATTTCCATTTCGTCCAGCAAGGCACCCGCCGACCCTCAAACCTTGACCAGCTGCTCCACGCGGTCCTTCGCCCCAAAAATCCGGAGATAGCGCTCGATCTCCTTCTTGTCGCCCGTCGCTTTCGCCGGATTGTCCGACAGCTTCACCGCCGGCCGGCCATTGGCCTCCGTCACCTTGCAGACCAGCGATATCGCATCCAGGCTGTTGGTTTCGGTCGGCGCGCAGCCTTCGAAATCGTTGGTGAGGTTGGTGCCCCAGCCGAAGGACATGCGCACCTTGCCCTTGAAGTGCCTGTAGGTCTCCTCGATGGTTTCGACCTCGAGACCGTCGGAGAAGATCAGCAGCTTCTGCCTGGGGTCCTTGCCCTTCTCGCGCCACCAGTCGATGATTTTTTCGCCGCCTTCGATCGGCGGCGCGCTGTCGGGGCGGAAGCCGGTCCAGTCGGCGACCCAGTCCGGGGCGTCGCGCAGGAAGGATGCGGTGCCGAAAGCGTCGGGCAGCACGATCAGCAGGTTGCCGCCGTAATAGCGCTGCCAGTCCTGCAGCACCTTGTAGGGCGATTCCTTCAATTCCTTTTCCGACTTGGCAAGGGCGGCAAAAACCATCGGCAATTCATGCGCGTTGGTGCCGAGCGCTTCGAGGTCGTTGTCCATGGCCAGCAGCACGTTCGAGGTGCCGGTGAAGGCTTCGCCAATGCCTTCCTTGAGCGCCTCGACGCACCAGCGCTGCCACAGGAAGGAATGGCGGCGGCGGGTGCCGAAATCGGAGATGCGGATGCCGGGCAGCGCCTTCAAGCGTTCGGTCTTGGCCCACATCTTCCCCTTGGCGCGTGCATAGAGCACGTCAAGCGCGAAGGGACCGAAGGCGCGCATGGCGGCGCGGGAACGAAGCTCATTGATGATCGCCAGCGCCGGGATTTCCCACAGGGTGGTGTACATCCAGGGACCGCTGAAGGAGAGCTCGTACTGACCGTCGCGCTTGGACAGCTCGTAGTCGGGCAGCCGAAAACCTTCCAGCCAGGCGAGGAATTCCGGCTCGAAGATCTGCTTGCGGCCATAGAAATTGTTACCGCCAAGCCAGATCATCTCCTTCTTGGAGAAGCGCAGCGTGCGGGCATGGTCGAGCTGGTCGCGCAATTCGCCTTCGTCGATGTCGTCGGCCAGGCGCACCGAGGTGGTGCGGTTGATCAGCGAAAAGGTGGCGTCGACCTTGGGGTACATGCCCCAGATCATCTGCAGCATCAGAAGCTTGTAGAAATCGGTGTCGAGCAGGCTGCGGACGATCGGGTCCAGCTTCCAGGTGTGGTTGTAAACGCGCCGCGCTATATCGGTTCTTGCCATGTCCTGCCGTCGCCTTCGCTGCTCACGTCTGTCTTACGCAATTCCGGACGGAAAACCGCCGCACTCGTTTCCTGGAATTGCCTGGCAAGAGCTTAGTAGCATTGAATTTTTGAAAGCGCTTCCCGCTTTCCGGGCTGGCCCGACAAAAAGCAGTCGCTCCGGTCCAGCCTCAACTCTTGGCGCCCACCACCCGCAGCGCCGGACGCTTCCGGCGGCTGCCGATGCGGCCGGCCACCGGCGCGTCGGCCCGGCTGTCGGCCTGTTCCTTTTCGGCAAACAGCCAGTCGACGAACAATTGCACGATCGGCGCCGAACGCATCTCGTTGCGGCAGACGACGTAGAAATCGTCGACTGCCGGCACCGACAGGCTGAACGGCGCCACCAGCAGGCCCCTGGCGAGCAGCATGCTGGCGGTGACGGAATCGCCGAGCGCCACGCCATGTCCGTGCACCGCGGCTTCGATCGCCGTACGGGCGTCGCCGAGATGGTGGCGGCGGCCACGTTCGAGGTCGAGCCCATCGGCGGCGGCCAGCCAGGTGTGCCATTCGCGGCCATCATCGCCATGCAGGATGACATGGCCAGCAAGATCCCGGCAGATGCGGAGCGGCCGGTTGTTGATCAGCGTCGGACTGACCACCGGGAACAGTTCGAGGCCCGACCATTTGCGCATCCAGCAATCGGTCCAGCTGCCGTCGCCATAGAGCACGCAGACATCGACCTGTGGGGCGCGGATGTCCTTGGGGTCGTTGGACGGGATCAGCGTCAACCTGATATCAGGATATTGCGCCATGAAGCTGCCGAGCCGCGGCGTCATCCACAGAAGCAGCAGCGCCGGCACGCAGGAGACCGACAGCGTACCGGCGCTCGCTGGCCTGGTCATGCGCTGGGTGGCGGCGGCGATGCCGTCGAAGGCGGTCGAGACCGCCGGCAGCAATTCGGCGCCGTGCGGGGTGAGCTTTACCCGCTGTCCGGTGCGTTCGAACAGTTTTACGCCGAGTGATTGCTCGAGCGCCTTGATCTGGTGGCTGATTGCGCCGTGGGTGACGTTGAGCTCACTCGCCGCCTTGGTCAGCGAGGCATGCCGCGCCGTCGCCTCGAAGGCGCGCAAGGGATTCAAGGGGGGCAGACGCTTGGCCATGAGCAACCGGATACTCTGTGAGATTTTCTCACAATCAGCACCGTAACAATATCAATTGATTTTTCAATGCGGCTGCCGGACACTTTGGCAGGTCAACAGCATCAATGACGTGAAATCTACAGGCAGCCAGCGGGACAGCGACCCGGCCGGATGATGGTCAGTTCGCAGATGTCGCCACGGCCGCATGCATCAGCCCGCAGGAGGAGACCGACATGGGTTATGACAGAGGCAAGCTGGAAGCCTTGCGCCGCAAGTATGGCGAGAGCCATGGCGGCGAGATGTTCGACCCGAAGTTCCGCAAGGTCGCGGACAAGATCTTCTCCAAGAGCGGCACAAGGCTGGCGCCCTATGCCGGCATCCCCACCTTCCTCGCCGCGCCCTACCGTGAAATCGCTGCCGACAATCCGGATTTCGGCGATTTGCAGGTGGCGATCATCGGCGTGCCGATGGATCTCGGCGTCACCAACCGGCCCGGCTCGCGCTTCGGGCCAAGGGCGCTGCGCGCCATCGAGCGCATCGGCCCTTACAATCATGTGCTGGAATGCGCGCCGACGCATGAGCTGCGCGTCGCCGACATCGGCGATACGCCGTTCCGCAGCCGCTACCGGCTGGAGGTCAGCCACGAAGACATCGAGCGCCGCACCAACCAGATCGTCGATGCCGGCGTGCTGCCGCTTTCGGTCGGCGGCGACCACTCGATCAGCCATCCGATCCTGAAGGCGGTCGGCAAGAAGGCGCCGGTCGGCATGATCCATATCGACGCCCATTGCGACACAAGCGGGCTGTTCGACATGACCAAGTTCCATCATGGCGGACCGTTCCGCAACGCGGTGCTGGACGGCGTGCTCGACCCGACCCGCACTATCCAGATCGGCATCCGCGGCTCGGCGGAGTATCTGTGGGAGTTCACCTATGAATCCGGCATGACGGTCGTGCATGCCGAAGAGGTGACGGGTCTCGGCATCCCGGCCATCATCGAGAAGGCGCGCAGAATAGTCGGCGACGGCCCGACCTACATTTCCTTCGACGTCGACAGTGTCGATCCGGCCTTCGCGCCGGGTACCGGCACGCCGGAAATAGGCGGCCTGACGACGCGCGAGGTGCTCGAACTGCTGCGCGGCTTGAAAGGCCTCAACATCATCGGCGGCGACGTCGTCGAG
Source organism: Mesorhizobium sp. M0001 (assembly GCF_040324255.1). Taxonomy (NCBI): domain Bacteria; kingdom Pseudomonadati; phylum Pseudomonadota; class Alphaproteobacteria; order Hyphomicrobiales; family Phyllobacteriaceae; genus Mesorhizobium; species Mesorhizobium sp. M0001. Next base: position 103,826 of record NZ_JAMYVS010000009.1, on the reverse strand, counting down.
GTGGCGCCGCAATATGACGCGACCACCAACACCGCCCATGTCGGCGCCCAGGTCCTGTTCGAGATCCTGAGCCTGATGGTGTTCAGCCCGGCGATCACCGGCAAGGGGGCCTGACGGATTTCACATGCAAAGGCGGCCGCCGCGCTGGAGCCGGCGGCCGTTTCCAAAACAAACAAGCTTCCAGAAGGGGAATACCAATGACAATCCAAATGAAATCAACCATCGCCGCCGCGCTGATGCTCGCCGGCCTCGGCTTCGCCTCCCAGGCCAATGCCGACGCCGTCGACGACATCACCAAGGCCGGCGCCATCAATGTCGGCATCTTCTCCGACTTTCCGCCCTTCTCCTCGGCCAGCGCCGATATGAGCATCAAGGGTTACGACGTCGACGTCGCGCAGGCGATCGCCGATTCACTCAAGGTGAAGCTCAATCTGGTCAGCGTCACCGGCCAGAACCGCATCCCGTATCTCACCGACAAGCGCGTCGATATCCTGATGAGCGTCGGCTATTCCAAGGAGCGCGAGGAGGTGATCGATTTCGCCGCCGCCTATGCGCCCTACTACATCGCCGTCATCGGTCCGGCAGCGCTTTCGATCAAAGGCAAGGAAGATCTCGCCGACAAGTCGATCGCCGTCAATCGCGGCACGCTCGAGGATACGTCGTTGACCGAAGCGGCGCCGTCATCGGCCGACATCAAGCGCTTCGACAACTACAATTCCGTCATCCAGGCCTTCATCTCCGGCCAGACCCAGCTGATGGTGGTCGGCAATGATGTCGGCGCCCAGGTGCTGGCCAAGCAGGACGCGCTGAAGCCGGAGCAGAAGTTCCAGCTTTTGACCTCGCCTTCGCATATCGGCCTCAACAAAAAAGAGGACCGGCTGAAGACGGCGGTCAATGATGCGGTTGCCAAGATGCTGGCCAACGGCAAGCTCGACGAGAGCTCGAAGGTCTGGCTGAAGACGCCGCTCAATCCCGACAACCTCAAGGATTGAGTTCTCGTGGCTTTTGCCTGGCTCCCAGGTGCTGTGGGCGACATCGCGCGCGGCGCGGCCACGACGATCCTGTTGATCGTCGTGACCACGCTCGTGGGCACGCTGCTCAGCATCCTGGGCGCTGCCGGCCGGCGCAACGGCCCGGTATTCGTGAAGCGCGCCATCGCGGTGTATGTCGAGGTGATGCGCAACACGCCGTTCCTGGTGCAGCTGTTCTTCATCTTCTTCGGACTGCCCAGCCTCGGCATAAGGCTCGATCCGATCCTGGCAGCCATGTTGGCAATGACGCTCAACATGGCGGCCTACACCATTGAAATCGTCGGCGCCGGTCTCGATGCCGTGCCCGGCGGACAGACGGAAGCCGCCTTGGCACTCGGGCTTCGGCCACGCCAGGTGTTTGTCAAGATCGTGCTGCCGCAGGCGCTCAAGGTGATCTATCCGGCGCTGACCAGCCAGATCGTCATCATGATGCTGGAATCGGCCGTGGTGTCGCAGATCGCCGTGCGCGAGCTGACCTATGAGGCCGACATGCTGCAAGCCCGCACCTTCCGCTCCTTCGAAACCTATTTCGTCGTGACCTTGGTCTACCTCGTCCTGTCCATGGCCTTGCGCCGGCTGCTGGTCACAGGCGGGCGCCGCGTATTGGGGGCAGGTGTCACATGATCGAATTCACCTTCTGGGACATCGTTCGCAATCTGCTGCTCGCCGCCCGCTGGACGGTGCTGTTGTCGCTGGCGGCCTTTGTCGGCGGGGCGGTGGTAGGGCTGATCGTGCTGTTCTTCCGCATCGCCGAAAATAAATGGAGCCGGCGCATCGCTTCCGGCTACATCGCCCTGTTCCAGGGAACGCCGCTGTTGATGCAGCTGTTCCTGATGTTCTTCGGCCTGCCGATGCTCGGCCTGCGCATCGAGCCATGGACGGCAGCGGTGCTCGGCCTGACCTTCTTCGCCAGCGCCTATCTGGCCGAGATCTGGCGCAGCGGCGTCGATGCGCTGCCGCGCGGGCAGTGGGACGCCGGCGCCAGCCTTGGGCTGCACCGTCTGCAGGAGCTCAGGCTGATCATCCTGCCGCAGGCGTTCTCGATCACAAGGGCGCCGATCGTCGGCTTCCTGGTGCAGTTGATCAAATCGACGGCGCTGACCTCGATCATCGGCTTCGAGGAGCTGGTCAGAACCTCCAACGCCATCAACAACGCCACCTTCGAACCGTTCAAGGTCTACGGGCTGGTGGCGCTGATCTTCTTCGTCATGTGCTTTCCACTGACGCAATACGCCCGTACGCTCGAACAACGAGCGGCGGCCCACTGACGCCAGGGGGCGACAGTGCGTGAAGGGAACCTGCCGGGAACGGCATCAACTGAGGAGAAACCAGATGAACAGACTGATCGGAAAATCCCTGACACGGCGCGGCGTGCTTGGTGCGGGCCTCGCTACAGCCGGCGTGCTCGCCATGCCGTCGATCCTGCGCGCGCAGGACAAGTCGCTGAAGGTCGGCGTCTATGGCGGCTATTTCAAGAAATCCTTTGACGAGCACGTCTTCCCCGATTTCACCAAGGCCACCGGCATTGCAGTGGAATCGGTCGCCGAGCCGACCGGCGAAGCCTGGCTGGTGCAGCTCGAACAAGCGTCCAAGGCCGGCCAGGCGCCGGCCGACCTTTCGATGATGTCGCAGACCTCGACGCTGAAGGGCCAGTCGACCGAATTATGGACGCCGCTCGATACGTCGAAGTTCAAGCACTACAACGACCTCTTGCCGCGCTTCGTCAACAAATATCCGGATGGCCGGGTCGCCGGCATCGGCGCCGTCGCCTGGTGGATCACGCTGGTCTCCAACACCGATGTCTACAAGGATGCGCCGACCTCATGGGAGACGCTGTGGGACAAGGCCAATGAGGACAAGCTTGGCCTTCTGGCACTTGCCTCGAACTCGTTCCTGCTCGAAGTGACAGCCAAGACCTTCATGGGCGGCACCAATGCGCTCGACACCGAGGACGGACTGAACAAGGCGTTCGAAAAGCTCGCCGAGCTCAAGCCGAATGTCCGGCTGTGGTATCGCGACGAGGCGCAGTTCGAGCAGGCGCTGAAGTCGGGCGAGATTCCGATGGGCCAGTATTATCACGACGTCACCGGCCTCGCGGTCGCCGACGGCTTCCATGTCCGCTCGACCTTCCCGAAGGAAGGCGGCATCCAGGATTCCGGCAATTGGGTGCTGTCGCGCGCCTCGACCAAGGTCGACGAGGCGCATGCCTTCATCGACTATATGAGCCAGCCGTCGATGCAGGGCCTGATGTCGCGCAAGGTCGGCACCACGCCGACGCTGAAGAAAGAGGTGCTCGACCTCAAGCCGGAAGAGTTCGCAGCCGTGTCGTCGGATATCGATCCGATCATCCCGCGCTACGACCTCTATACGTCGAAGGCCGACTGGATCAACCAGAAGTGGACCGAGCTGATCGTCGGCTGAGCCGTTCGATCCGTCTGAACCACAGCGGCCGCCGGCATAGTCCGGCGGCCCCTTAGCAAACCCTCCAAGGGATGAGCATGTCCGGACTAGACATCAACGCCGTCACCAAAAAATTCGGCAACTTCGCCGCCGTCGACAATGTCCAGCTCAACGTGCCGCATGGCACGTTCGTGTGCCTGCTCGGCCCGTCGGGCTGCGGCAAGACCACGCTGCTGCGCATGATCGCCGGGCTGGAGGAGCCGACCAGCGGCGCCATCGTGCTCGACGGCGAGGACATCACCCCGCTGCCGACGCACAAGCGCAATCTCGGCATGGTGTTCCAGTCGCTGGCGCTGTTTCCGCATCTCTCCGTCGGCGACAACATCGCCTATGCGCTGCGCATTCGCGGCGCCTCGAAGGAGGAGCAGAAGAAACGCGTCGACGAGTTGCTGGGCCTGATCCATCTGACCGGCTTTGCCGACCGTCCGGTGGCGAAACTGTCGGGCGGCCAGCGCCAGCGCGTGGCGATTGCCCGCGCGCTTGCGCTGTCACCAAAGCTGTTCCTGCTCGACGAGCCGCTGTCGGCGCTCGACGCCAAACTGCGCGAGGCCATGCAGGTGGAACTGCGCCAGTTGCAGCAGCGGTTGGGCATCACCACCATCGTCGTCACCCACGACCAGCGCGAAGCCATGACCATGGCCGACCTCGTCGTCGTCATGGGCCACGGCAGGATCCTGCAGGCGGCGCCGCCGATCGAGATCTACCGCAAGCCGGCCGACGCCTTCGTCGCCGACTTCATCGGCATCACCAATCTGCTGCCGGCCGAGATCGACAGCACCGGGCGCACCACCATTCTGGGCACAGCCATTCCAGGTCTTGCCATGCCGGCGGGTCAGACTAAAGCGTCTGTATCGGTCCGCCCCGAGGATGTGCATCTCGGCAGCCCCGGCGGCTCGGCCATCACCGGCGAGGTGAGTTTCGTGCGCGATCTCGGCGGCACCATCGAGACCTTCGTCGACGTCGGCGGCACCAGCATCATTGCGGTGACGACGCCGCGCGAGCGGCATGACGTGCCGGTCGGCGCCAAGGTCGGCGTCACACTGCCGCCGGCAAGCTGCGTGGTGCTCGGCGCATGAGACGCGAAGCCCCGAAGTCGATAGCCGACTACACGCCGCTGTTCTTTCCGGCGCTGATGCTGATCGTCTTCTTCGTCGTGCCGTTCTCGACGATGATCGCGGTGAGCTTCTTCAAGCGCAACCCGTCCGGTTTCTACACGCCGGATTTCGTGTTCGACAATTACGCCCGCTTCCTGTCGGTGTTCTTCGGCGGCGTGCTCGGCTTTTCGCTGCTGCTGGCGGTGCTGGTCGCCGTCTGCTGCGTGGCCATCGCCTTTCCCTTCACCTACCTTTTGACCCGTCGGCCGCGCCGTGTGCAGACGCTGTGGCTGGTCGGCCTGCTGTCGGTGCTGTCGCTGTCGGAAGTCATCATCGGCTTTGCCTGGTCGACGCTGTTTTCGCGCACCGCCGGCATCACCAATCTGTTCGTGGCGATCGGGCTGATGGACAAGCCGGTGGCACTGCTGCCGACCTTTGGCGCGGTGCTGACCGGCATGGTCTACCAGGCGCTGCCCTATACGATCCTGGTGCTGTACCCCGCCCTCGTGCGCCTCGACCCGACATTGCTCGAGGCAGCGCGCACGCTCGGCGCCTCGCCGATCCGCGCCTTCTTCAACGTCGTCGCGCCGGCGCTCAGAAACACCATCGTGGCGACGCTGATCATGGTTTTCGTATTCGCCCTCGGCTCGTATCTTTTGCCGCAGATTCTGGGACGGCCGCAGCACTGGACGCTGTCGGTGTTGATCACCGACCAGGCGATCTACCAGTCCAACATGCCGTTCGCGGCCGCAATGGCGGTGTTCCTGGTGCTGATCTCGCTGGCGCTGGTCGGACTGACGCTGCTCGTCGGACGCCGGGAGAACGCCCTATGACCGCGACCTTGCTGCGCCGTGTCTATTTCACCATCGTCGCGCTGTTCCTGGCGGCGCCGCTGATCGTCGTCGCCGGCGTGTCGGTGAATTCGCGGCAGGAGCTCTCCTTCCCGCCGGTCGGCTTCTCGCTCGCCTGGTACGCCCAGATCTTCACCGATCCGGAATGGCGCCTGGCGCTGATCCATTCGGTGACGCTGGCCGTCTGCTCGGCGGCGATTGCCGTGGCGGTGGCGCTGCCGCTGGCCTGGTTCCTGTGGCGGCGCATCGCGCCCTGGGCAAACATCTTTCAGGTGCTGGGGCTTGCCCCCTTCATCCTGCCGCCGGTCATCACCGCGCTCGGTTTCCTCTCCTTCTGGGCGACGGTCGGGCTGTTCGGCCAGTTCTTCACCGCCATAATCAGCCACGCCATCTTCTTCGTGACGCTGCCGCTGGTGACGCTGTCGCTCGGCTTTGCCTCGATCGACCGCTCGCTGGTCGAGGCCGCGGCGACCATGGGCGCCGATGACCGCACAGTGCTGAAAACCGTGGTGCTGCCGTTGATCCTGCCCTACCTCGTCTCGGGCTACGCCTTCGCCTTCGTCTTGTCGCTCAACGAATACATCGTCGCCTACATGACGATCGGCTTCACCACCGAGACGCTGCCCATCAAGATCTTCAACGCGCTGCGCTACGGCTACACACCGACCATGGCTTCGGTGTCGGTGTTCTTCGTCGCGGTGGCGGCACTGGTGTTCGGCTCGATCGCCAGGTTCGGCGATATACGCAGACTGCTCGGCGCGATGTCGTCGGACGGGAGCTGAGCGCAATCATTTGTAACAGCACCCCTCGATCGCTGCTCAGAACCACCAATGCCATCAAGGTGTCTGAGTGCACCCTATGCACTCGCGCAGGCGGCAGCTTCGCGCCTCATCTCGGACTCAGGGGTGAACCTAAGTGCTCCTCGAAAGCGGACAACTGACTTCTTCGCCCGACTATTCGCCAGGGTCGAACTCACCTTTGAACAAGACCGTCTCCACCGGCCCGAGGGGATTGACGATCCGGCTCTCCAGGACTTCGACAAGTTTGCGTCCGACACCCGCTATGTCCACGAAATGAACGCCGATCTTCGCAGGCAAGAAACGTGACAGCCGCGTGCTGTCCCGAGTGACAATGTGGATGTCACTCCCTGGCGCGAGACCTCTTCTGCCAAGAGCGTGTAGTGCCCCCAAAAGGCCCAGTTCGTTGGCGCAAGCCAAGCCCGTCGGCGGATCTGACCAGGCCAGCATGCGATCGAACCAGGCTGCGCTCGATTCCATGGTGAACATTCCATGACCGATCAGCGACTGGTCGATCGGAATACCAGCCTCGGCCATTGCCCTTCCATACCCGGAAAGACGCATGGCACTCGCCTGGTCGCCCGGAACGAGAAGTTGCAGCGCAATGCGTCGGCAGCCCTTGTCCACGAGCCGCCGGGTCGCCTCGTAGGCAATCTGTTCATTGTCGATGTCGACATAAGGATATGCTGTATCCAGGTCAGTTCTTCCAAACGCGACGAATGGCATGCCTCTATCCAGCAATAGCTTAACGCGTGGATCACCCGAGACCATGCGCGTGATAATCAGTCCGTCTGTGCTGCCCGCCTGAAGCTGTCGCTGCACACTCTCGATGGGGTCATCATCGGGCGTGGTGGAGTAGATGGATAGACTATAACCCGCTTGCCGCGCCGCCAGCGTCATGCCTTCGATTAACGGAAGCTTCAACAGATCGGACAGATGATCTTGTGTTTCCATCGGGTAGATTGCTGTCATCGTCAGCGTGCGGCCAGTTTTGAGCGCGAAGCCATGATGATTTGGCACATAGCCGACCCGCTGCGCCACTTCCTTGACGCGAGCGATGGTGGCGGGATGAACCTCCGGCCCATCCTTCAGCGCGCGGGATACCGTGGTCACCGAAAGGGAAAGTTCCGCCGCGATCTGTTTCAGGTTGGTCATGTCGCCCGACCTCATTTGCGAAAGCGCCGGCTGATTTGCTGACTTCCACTACGTGACCGAATTCCACCTCACGGTCAATCCAAGCTCTCGCTAAAGCAGCTTGACTCTCCTGCAATTGGATGCAATCGTAACGTTACGATTGGCAAGAATTGGCCATTTTTAGCGCGTCTCAACAAATTCTAGGGAGGAGAACCTATGTCTTGGTTACGCATTTCCTTGACGGCATTCGCATTCTCGGCCGCCGTGCCGGTCTATGCCCAATCAGTCACCATCACGACCGCGGGCGGCGATTATGGCAACGCCATGAAGGAAGCCATGTGGGGCCCCGCTGCAAAAGAGCTTGGCTATGATGTCGGCGAGGAGACCCTCAGCGACGGCTTGGCCGCCCTGAAGATGCAGGTTACCTCGGGCGCGGTCACAACCGACGTCATTCACCTGGGCTCACCGGAGGGCGCGCAGGCCGCCGCACAGTCGCTGCTGGAGCCGCTCGACTACACGATCATCGACCCAAAGGCCGTGCCGGACGGCGCAAAGTCCGACTACTGCTATCCATTCGACTCCTATGGCACCGTCTTGTCGTGGAACACCAAGACCTATGGCGAAAACCCGCCGAAGACATGGGCGGAGTTCTGGGACGTTGCCAAATTCCCCGGCCGTCGTGCGCTGCGTGCCAATGCCCAGGACTCGATCGAGATCGCGCTGCTCTCCGATGGCGTAGCACCGGCGGACGTCTATCCCGTTCTCAGCACGCCAGAGGGTCTGGATCGCGCTATCAAGCGGCTCGAAGCACTCAAGCCGAATGTCGCCGTTTGGTGGACCTCGGGAGCGCAGTCGGCGCAGTTGCTGAAAGATGGTGAGGCGGATTTGGTCGTTACCTGGAACGGGCGGGCCCAAACCGTAAAAGCAGATGGCGGCGCGGCCGACTACACGTTCAAGGGTTCCGTCATTGGCACCGACTGTCTTGCGGTGCCGAAAGGGGCGCCGAACAAGGAAGCAGCTATGAAGCTCATCGCAGCGATGACACAGCCCGCGCGCGTGGCGAAGCTGACCGACTTCATAGCCTATGGCCCGGTCAATCCTGCTGGCTATGAGGGTGGCCTTATCCCCGAGGACCGTCTCAAGACGCTGGCGACCGCGCCTGAAAATGCCGGCACTTCGGTGTTTTCGAATTCAGAATGGTGGGTCAGGAATGGCGAGGCTGCCCAAAAAGCCTTCGATGAGATGATGGCCCGCTGAGTCTCAGCTCTAAGGCTTGAGCACATGATGAAGTCGCTCCCGATCACCATCGACAGCGTGCGCAAGACCTATGGATCTTACGTCGCGCTGGACGATGTCTCGCTCGACATTCGGGCTGGCGAATTCCTCACGCTGCTGGGGCCATCGGGATCGGGCAAGACCACGCTGCTCATGGCTCTGGCCGGCTTTGTCCGGCCGGATTCCGGTAGACTTCTGTTGGGCGATCGCGACATTACCCGCCTGGCCCCGAACAGGCGCAACATCGGCATAGTCTTCCAGAACTACGCCCTGTTTCCCCACATGAACGTTCTGGCAAATGTTGAGTATCCGCTGGTGCTGCGCAAGGTACCGAAAGCCGAGGCCCGCCAGCGGGCGCTCGACACTTTGGACCGCGTGAAGCTCGAAGGTTTGGCGGAGCGCAACATTGCCGCATTGTCCGGCGGCCAGCGCCAGCGGGTTGCGTTGGCGCGGGCGATCGTCTTCGAGCCGCGCGTGATGCTGATGGACGAGCCGTTGTCGGCGCTCGACAAGAATTTGCGCGAAACCATGCAGTACGAGATCCGGCGTCTGCACGATGATCTGGGGATCACCACGATTTATGTGACGCATGACCAGCGCGAAGCACTGATCATGTCAGACCGGGTCGCGGTGATGAATTCCGGCCGTATTCAGCAGATCGACACGCCACAGCGGATTTATGATCATCCATCGACCCGCTTTGTCGCGGGGTTCATGGGTGAGGCCAACATTGTGGCCCCGGGCGCGGTGCGCAGAATAGACGGCGCCGATGCATCAAGCGAAGCTCTGATGATCCGCGCCGAAAGCTTCCATCTTGATGCGAAGCTCGTCGGGCGAGACGGGGTGGCGCTCGAGGGAACGCTGCGCGCCAAGGCGTTTCGCGGCGAGAACTGGCTTTTGACGCTGGCGCTTGACGGCGGGCAAGAGATTCTTGTCTGCGTTCCGGCGGCGATGGCCAGCGGCTGCGGCGAGCTTGCGACCGGTCAGCGAGTGACCGCATATGCACCGGCAGCGAAAGTTCACGCGATACCGGGAGCAGGAGCGTGACCGTCATCGCCGATCCTGCGCTCGCGGCAGACGCACGACGCGAGCGGCGGTTCTTCCTGTCGCTTTCAGTGCCCGCGCTTTTGATCGTTGGGCTGGCGGCGATCCTGCCCATCGTCTGGATTATCCGGCAATCCTTCCTCACCACAGCAGGTGAATACACCGTCGGCAACTACGAGAAAGTGCTTTCGAGCGGACTGACATGGTCGGCACTCGTCACCACCCTTGAGCTGTCCGTGGGCACGCTGGCGATCTGCATTCTACTCGGTACCCCCTTGGCGCTCGCCCTGGCCAGCACCAGACCAAGGGTGGCCAATTTGCTGATGGCCTTCGTCATGCTGCCGTTGTGGACCTCCATTCTGGTGCGCACCTATGGCTGGCTCGTTCTGTTGCGACGCGATGGCCTGATCAACGCGGCTTTGACCGGTTCAGGCCTGACAGCTGAGCCCTTGCCGCTGGTCTACAACTTAACGGGAACGCTCATCGGCATGGTTCACTACATGCTGCCGCTCTTCCTGCTGCCCGTTTATGCGGCGATGCGCGATATCGATGCAAACCTCGTTCGCGCGTCGGCGAGCATGGGCGCCACGCTCGGACAAACGATCCGCACGGTCATTCTGCCGCTTTCGGCCGGCGGCATCTTCTCGGGTTCGATCATCGTCTTCATTTACACCATAGGGTTCTTCATCACGCCCGCGGTGCTTGGCGGCGGCAAGGTAAACCCTCTTTCCACCCGGATCGAGCGCACGCTATCGACCTTCCAGGATTGGGGCTCGGCGAGCGTCCTGGGCATCCTGCTCCTCGTACTAATGGCGTTGGTGGGGGTGATGTTCCTGGCTGCGCGGCGGCTGATTGCCGGACGCAGCATCGGCACAGCCCATGCTTGAAGCCTATCCAGATAGCAGGCTGGCCCGCATCCTCCTGTGGAGCTTTTGCGCGGTCGTTATGGCGTTCCTGATGCTGCCGACGCTCGTCGTCGTGCCGCTCTCTTTTTCGGCGTCCAATCTTTTGGAGTTCCCGCCGCGCGCATACTCGTTGCGCTGGTACGAGGCTTTCTTCGGTTCGGCGGCATGGATGGCCGCACTCAGGACGAGCCTGATCCTTGGCACATTGACGGCGATGATCGCAGTGCCCCTGGGGCTGCTGGCCTGCATTTCGATAAATCGGCTCGGCGGAAAGGCCGCCATTGCCATTCAGGGTATTCTGCTAACCCCTTCTATCGTGCCGGGAATCCTGCTCGCGATTGGTCTCTTCTTTGTTCTGGCGGCCCAACGTCTGGTCGGAACGCTGTTCGGTGTCCTGGTCGGACATGTGGTGCTGGCCATTCCGGTCGCCTGCATTGTGTTGGTGCCCGCCTTGGCCCGCTTTGACTGGAACCAGGTTCAGGCGGCGCGCAGCCTGGGCGCAAACTGGGCAAGAGCCATTGGCGGAATAATTGTCCCCCAACTTCGGATAAGTCTGTTGTCGGCCACGCTGATGGCCTTCCTGACCTCGCTCGATGAATCCGTCATTTCGATCTTCGTCGCGAGTGGTCAAAACAGCACGCTGCCGAAGCTCATGTTCCTGTCGCTGCGCGATCAGATCGACCCGACCATTGCGGCGATTTCGACCTTGTGGACCGTCATCGTCGTGGTCGTTGTCCTCGTCGTGACCCTTCGCCAAAAATCCTGACCGAGATTGGAAACATGCCCAACAATCATCATGCAGCCGACGATCTGGCGGATCATTCAACGGACATACCCCAGGTGGGGTTGGCGATCATCACCGGCTCGGCGAATTGGGGTCTCGCCTTTCCGGAAGATGTCGAAGTCGATGGCGTCCGCACCTTGCAACGAGACATGAGTTTCGAAACCCCTTTCGGTCCCAGCGACAATTGGAAACTGCTCGAATTCGATGCATCTATTACCGTCGAGGGCAAAACGAAACGTGCCCTGTGCATGTATTCGCACGGCAATCCCCGAGACCATATCGACCATTCCTGTCATCGCCGCGCGTTCTGGGTCTTGATGAAAGCGGGTGTAAGGCAAGTGCTGGCCTGCTCGACCGTTGGCGCCGTCAACAAGGCGATCCAGCCCGGCGACATAGTCGTAAACGCCGATATCATCGAACTGTCGCAGACCCCGTTTTCACTTCTGCCTGGCCGCCAGAGCTTCGACTGCTCGGGCAAGCAGATCGTATGTCCAAGATGTGCGGCATTGTTGGCCGAGACCGCCCGGCGCCATTGGCCAGCCGGATGCCGCGTCCATGGCATCGAGCAGCAGCTGGTGGCTGCCCACTGCTACGGGCCGCGACTGACAACTCCCGCCGAAGCTCTGGCGTATCGAAACATGGGAGCGGACGTGCTCAACCACTCGATCGCCCCTGAGGCCACCTTATCGCGCGAGATCGGCGCCTGTTTCGTGCCCCTGGCGTTCGTCACGGCCGGCTTCAACGACTATATGGACCGCGAGCGCCAGAAATTGCTGCAGGAGCACGTGCTGCCGAGCCTCTCTATGACAGCCTCGCGGGTTGCGCTGGAGACCGCGGCGCGACTTCCGGCCAATCCGGAATGCTCTTGCCACGGCTTGAAGTCGCCCCAACCGGCAGAGCGTTCTACCCGGTTCTGAAAAGCAGCGAGAGTCTGGGATCGTTCACTCGCAACGATGCTCGCGTCGAACTGAGAGTCCGCTTTTGAAGATCCCACGCCCGAAGCGTTCGGCCGCTTCCGGTCCAAAAGGCGACGCCAGACATCTGCTCTACAGTGACTGCTTCGGGCAGTTGGCGGACCGCTTGGTGCGTCTTCAATGGCTGAAGACGAGCGGCGGTGCGATGCGGTCCCGCCGCAGCCAGCGCGCGAGCAGCAGCACCGCCACCACGGCCAGACCCGACGCCAGGCCGATCCAAATGCCGACGCCGTGCAGGCCGAAATGGAAGGCGAGCAGCACGCCGAGCGGCAGGCCGATGCCCCAATAGCCGATGGCGGCATAGATCATCGGCAGCTTGGTGTCGTGCAGGCCGCGCAGCATGCCGGCGGCAACGGCCTGCGCGCCGTCGAAGATCTGAAACAGCGCGGCAAAGGCCAGGAACGACACGGCCAGCGCGATCACCCTGGCGTTCGCCGGATCGGTCATGTCGATGAAGGCGCTGATCAACAGATGCGGCCACAGCACCATCACCAGCGCCATCAGCGCCATGGACGAGACGCCGATGACGAAGGCGGTCCAGCCGGCGCGCGAAACGCCTGCCGGATTGCCGGCGCCGTGGGCCAGCCCGACGCGCACGGTGACGGCCTGGTTGAGGCCGAGCGGCACCATGAAGGAGATCGAGGCGATCTGGATGGCGATAGCGTGCGCGGCAAGCGAATCCGCATCGATCAGGCCCATCAGCAGGGCTGCCGCGTTGAAGATCGTCACCTCGAAGGCGAGGATGCCGGCGATCGGCATGCCGAGCCGCAGCAGACCCTTGAAACGCGGCCAGTCGGAGCGCCAGAAGCGGCCGAACAGGCGGTAGCGGCGGAACTTCTTCTCCAGCATCACCACGGCTGCCAGGCCGCAGAACATCAGCGTGCTCGACAGCGTGGTCGCCAGCCCCGAACCGGCAATGCCCATCGAGGTGACGCCGAGATTGCCAAACATGAACACCCAGTTGAAGAAGGCGTTGCAGGCGACGGCGACGAAGACGATGATCAGCGCCCAGCCCGGCCGCTCCAGCGCCGAGATGAAGGAACGCAGCACGATATAGCCGTAGAAGGGCAGCACCGCCCATTCCAGCCAGCGCAGATAGATGCCGGCCTGATGTGCCAATGCCGGCTCCTGGCCCATGGCCAGCAGAATGGCCTCGCCATGCCACAGCACCATCCAGATCGGGATCGAGATCAGGATCGCCAGCCACAGGCCCTGGCGCACGGTACGGCGCAAATCGCGCACCGAATAGCGCCGGCGGCCAAGCTCGGTGGCGATCATCGGCGAGGTCGCCAGCATCAGGCCGAGGCCGAAGATCAGCGGCATGAAATAGAGGTTGGCGCCGAGCGCGCCGCTGGCCAGCGTGTCCGCGCCCAGACGCCCCATCATCATGACGTCGGTCGCGGTCATCGCGGTCTGGCCGAGATTGGTCAGCACCATTGGCCAGGCCAGCGCCAGTGTCGCCCTGATTTCCTGACGCCAAAGATTTTCCGGCGCACGAGCGCCGGCTTCGATCGCAGACATTGTCCTGCTCTTTTCCGGTTGCGGCGCGTCGGCAACGAGGCCGGAAGCCGCACTTCCAAACGGCAAAACCTTCGGTTTCGCGGCGTTTGTGTCGTTCTATTGGACGAAATGCGAGATGAAGGCAAGGGAGGACGGGCAGCCGGCGATTGAGCCAGAGGCGGGAACCCTCCTATCCGGCCGCCCTTGGATCAGCCGATGCTTTCGCCGCCGTCGATCACCAGCGCCTGGCCGGTCATGAAGGATGAGCGGTCGGAAACGAGGAACAGGATCGCTTCTGCGATCTCCTCGGCGCTCGCCCAGCGCCCCATCGGGATCTTGGTGCGGACATAGGTCTCGATCGCCTCGCGTCCGCCCATCTGGGCGATGAACGGCTCGTTGAAGGGCGTGTCGACCCAGCCCGGGCAGAGCGCGTTGACGCGCACATTGTGGCGGGCATAGTCGAGCGACATCTGCCTGGTCATCGCCACCACGGCATGTTTGGACGTGGCATAGGCGATCATCTCGCGATCGTAGAAGACGCCCGAATTCGAAGCCGTGTTGAGGATGACGCCGCCGCCTTGCGCGACCATTGCCGGCATGACCAGCCGCGCGGCCAGAAACTGCGCCCGTACATTGATGCGCCATGACGCATCCATACCATCGACCTCGACCTCGGTCAGCGTGCCGCCGACCTGGATGCCGGCGTGATTGTGCAGAATGTCGATGCGGCCATACTTGCCGAGCGTGCCTGTGATGAGCTGCCCGACCGCCGCGTCGTCAGAGACGTCGGTGACAATCGCCTCGGCCTGCCCGCCCACTGCCCGGATGTCCGCCGCTGTCGTCTCGCCGCTGGTCTTATCCCGGTCGGCGATGACCACCACAGCGCCTTCCCTGGCCATGATCATGGCGCCGGCTCGGCCGATGCCGGAACCGGCGCCCGTCACCACGGCGATGCGGTCTCTAAGGATCATGAATTTGTCTTTCAGCTGGATGGCTTGTTCAGTTTGACGGCTGGCGCTGGCGCAGCTGCCATTGGGCAAGCACCACCAGAAGAACCGAGGCGACGAGCACGATGGTGGCGATGGCGTTGATTTCCGGCGTCACGCCGCGCCGGATCGAGGCGAAGACATAGATCGGCAGCGTCGTCTGCGCGCCGGCGACGAAGAAGGCGACGATGAAATCGTCGAAGGAGAAGGTGAAGGCGAGCAGGAAGCCGGCGATCACCGCCGGCATGATCTGCGGCAGCACGATCGAGCGAAACGTCGTCAGCGGCGTGGCGTAGAGATCGCTCGAGGCCTCGACCAGGTTGCGGTCGAGGCTGGCGAGACGCGTGCCGACGATCATCGTCACCAACGCCATCGAAAACAGGCCGTGGGCGGCGATGATCGATCCATAGCCGAGCGACAGGCGCGGCGGCTGGTCGTTTGGCCAGATCGAGGCGAGGAACGGGTTGAGCACGCCAAACAGCTGGACCAGCGCGACAAGCGTCGAGATGCCGATGACGACGCCGGGAACGACGATCGCGGCACCCATCAGCGCGTCGAAGACGGCGCGGGTTCTGAGCCCGACCCGCGCCAGGCCGAGTGCCGCCGCCGTGCCGCACACCGCCGCCAGAAGGGCGCTGGTGGTGGCGATGAACAGGCTGTTCTTCAACGCCTCGACCAGGAACGGGTTCGACAGCGCCGTGCCGTACCACTGCACCGAAAAGCCGGTGAACTCGCTGGCATGGCGGCCGGCGTTGAAGGAAAACAGCACGACCAACGCGATCGGCAGATAGAGGAAGGCGAAGACGGCTGTGACGAAGGCGCGCATCAGATCAGATCCACCCTGCGGGCGCCCGACACCCGTGTCGAAATGCGGTTTGCCGCGATCAGCACCACCACCGAAACCGCCACCAGCGTGATGGCGATGGCCGATCCGAACGGCCAGTTGCGCGACTGCAGGAACAGGTCGACCAGCGCATTGCCGATGAAGAACACCTTGCCGCCGCCAAGCAGCGTCGGGATCAGGTATTCTCCGAGCAGCAGGATCATGACCAGCGAGAAGCCGGTCATGACGCCCGGCAGCGACAGCTTCAGCGTCACCCCCAGAAAGGTTGAGAGCGGGGTCGCGCCGAGATCGGCGGAGGCTTCCAGCAGCCTTCGGTCGAGCCGCTCGAGACTGACATAGATCGGCAGGATCATCAGCGGCAGATAGCCATAGACGATGCCGAGCAGCACGGCGCCCGGCGTGTTGATCAGCCTGACATCCTCGATGCCGACAAAGGCCAGCAGCGCGGGAATGCCGCGTCCGCCCAGAATGTACATCCAAGCATAGGTACGCATCAAAAGGCTGGTCCAGAACGGAATGACGACGAGCGCAAGCAGGATCAGCCGCCAGCGTTGCGGCGCCTTCAGGGCAAGGTAGTAGGCGACGGGGTAGGCGACGAGCAGGCAGGCAAGCGCGCCCACCGGCGCCAGCATCATGGTGTTCCAGAAGGCAGTCGCCCGCGCCGGGAGGTTGGCATATTGCGCCAGCGTGAAGGCGGCCTGGTAGCCGCCCTCCGGCGCCCGCTCGCCGACGCTGAACACGGCAATGGCGACGAACGGCAACACCAGAAACACCACCAGCCACGCTGTAGCCGGAGCGAGCAGCAGCGCTGTCAGGATGTTATACCGAAATCTGTTGCCGTGCATGGAAACCGCCCCGATGCCGGCGGACATAGGCCCACCGGTTTCCGTTTGCGTCAGGCCGGCCTCAAGCCGACTTGAAGCGCGCCATCAGCTCGGCGCGGCCGGGATCGGTCAGCGTCGCCGCCGCACCGAATTCCAGCGGTGTCAACAGGTCGGCCGCCGGATAGAGGATCGGATTGTCCAGCACTTCCTTGGGCAGCAGCTTGTTGACGCGTGCGTCGGTCGACGGCGCGCCGTTGGCCAGATGCTCCTTCACCGCGACCTCAGGGGTCATCAGATAGTTGAGCAAGGCATAGCCGGCCGGCTTGTTCGGCGCGTCCTTCGGGATGGCGTAGAAATCGGTCCAGATTTCGCCGCCCTCCTTGCCCAGCACATAGGCGATCTCCGGGATATCGCGATGCAGCTGTGCGCCGTCATTCGTCCAGCACATGGTCATCC
Source organism: Mesorhizobium sp. M0001 (assembly GCF_040324255.1). Taxonomy (NCBI): domain Bacteria; kingdom Pseudomonadati; phylum Pseudomonadota; class Alphaproteobacteria; order Hyphomicrobiales; family Phyllobacteriaceae; genus Mesorhizobium; species Mesorhizobium sp. M0001. Next base: position 86,867 of record NZ_JAMYVS010000009.1, on the reverse strand, counting down.
AGGCGTCGCCCGCCCGCATGCCCGGCTGGTAGTCGGACGAGACCGCGAACAGATGCGGCTTGACCTTGAGCAGCAGCTCCTCGGCCTTGGCGAGTTCGTCCTGCTTCAGCGAGTTGAAGGAATAGCCGTGATATTTCAGCGCGTTGCCGATTGTGGTCAGCTGGTAGTCGTGGACCATGGTGCGGCCATCGCCCTCGGCCATGGCGACGTCCCAGAATTCCTTCCAGCTGGTCATCGGCTTGGCCAGCTTCTTGGTGTTGACGGCAAAGCCCGTGGTGCCCCAGTTCTTCGGCACCGCGTAGGTCGTGCCGTCGATCGTGCCTTCCGAGGTGAAGCGCGGGTCCTCCTGGGAGCTGTCGAAATTCGGCAGCTTGGCCATGTCGAGCGGATCGATGATGCCGAGTTTCTTGTAGGTCGAGATCGTGTAGTTGGTCGGCACGAACAGGCTCCAGCCCGAGGCGCCGGCCTGCAGCTTGGCCAGCATCTCCTCATTGGAGCCGAACACGTTGACCTCGACGGCGACGCCGGTGTCCTTCTTGAAATTCTCGAAGGTCTGCGGGTCGTGATAGTTCGGCCAGGTGGCGATCGACATGCGGTCGCCGAGGTTTTCGGCGGCGAAGGCCGGCGTCGGCATGATGCCGAGCTCGCGCGCCATCACCGCGGTTGCGATGCCAAGGCCGGTGAGGCGGAGGAAGTCGCGGCGGCCGATCGAGCCGCGCTTCAGGCGCATCAGCTGGTCGACGAAGTTCTCAGGGCTAATCGGCAGTCCGTCACGATATGATTTCGACATTTTTTGCTACCCTCTGGTTGGTCCCGTTGTTCTTGGTCTCCGGAAACGCCAGCGGCGTCCCGGAGGCAAAGCCGATGGCGACGGGTTCACCCGGCTTGAAGAGGTTGCCATGGCCGATCACATGGTCGGCCTTGGCCAGCAGCGTTCCGATGCCCTGCACCTCGATGGCGTATTCCGCCGTCGAGCCCAAGAAGATCCGGTTGCGCACGATGCCCTTGAAAGGGCTGCCTTTGGTGGCGCCGAGGCTTAGCGATTCAGGACGCAGGCTGACAGAAACGGTCTCGCCCTGCTGCAAGGCGGTTCGTTTGCGCGCGGCAATGACGGTTCCGTCCGCCAGCGCCACATTGACAAGATCGCCTGTATGCCCGGCAACCTTGCCGCTCAACAGATTGGTCTTTCCGACGAAGTCGGCGACGAACAGGTCGGCCGGCTCGTCATAGATCTCGCTCGGCTGGCCGAGCTGTACGATGCGGCCGCCATTCATGACGCAGACGAAGTCGCTCATCGACAGCGCTTCCTCCTGGTCGTGGGTGACCAGCACGAAGGTGATGCCGATCTCGCGCTGCAGGTTCTGCAACTCGATCTGCATATCGGTGCGCAGTTTCTTGTCGAGCGCCGCCAGCGGCTCGTCGAGCAACAGCACCGCCGGCTTGTTGACCAGTGCGCGCGCCAGCGCGACGCGCTGCTGCTGGCCGCCGGAGAGTTCGTGGATCTTGCGGCGGCCATAGCCGGCGAGCCGCACCATTTCGAGCGCCTCGCCGGCGCGCCGGCCGATTTCCTGCGACGACAGGCGTGGCTGTGCCTGGCGCAGCCCGTAGGACACATTGGCTTCCACATCGAGGTGCGGAAACAGCGCGTATTGCTGGAACACCATGTTGACCGGCCGACGATAGGGTGGCGTTCCGGCCATGTCCCGGCCACGGATGAACACCTGGCCTTCGCTCGGCTGCTCGAAGCCGCCGATCATGCGCAGGCATGTGGTCTTGCCACAGCCGGACGGTCCGAGAAGGGCGACAAAGGCGGAGGGCGGCACAGCCAGATCGATGCCGCTGACAGCGGTCACGGCGCCATAGCGCTTGGTGACGCCGCGAAACTCGATGTCGGGCACTGCGGTCAAAGTGCTGGCTCCAGCAACAGGGCTATTTCAGGACGCTACCAGAGCCAATGGCGGCTAGTATATACCTCGCTGGTGGTATATCTGATCTATTTTCTCGTTTAAGGGGGTATATTTTGAGCGCATCTCGCAGCGACGAATACAGCCGGCTCGCTGCCCTTGTCGCGGCAACGCGAGAGACCAGCGGCGACCTGTTCGGCCAGGCTATGGTCGATTGGTTGAGGCAGCATGTCAGCTTCGACCACTGCGTGATCTTCGGCTATCGCGGCGCTTCGCGGCCGCCGTTGCTGTTCGAAACCTTCTCGCCTGACGAGAGCCATGTCTTCGTCACGCTTTATCAGGAAGGGCCTTACCTGCTCGACCCGTTTCATCACGCGGCGGTGGAGCGCAAGGAGGGGTTCTGGCGCATGCGCGAACTGGCGCCCGACCGCTTCTATGCCAGCGAGTATTTTCGCACCTACTACAGTCAGACAAGGCTCGCCGAGGAGGTCGGCTTCTTCGTGCCATTGCCCGGCAAGGATGCGCTGGTGCTGTCGCTGATGCGATTGCAGGCCTCCGGCCCCTTCGGCACCGCCGATGCCAGGCTGCTGCGCGACATGGCGCCGGCGGTCATCAACTTCGCCCGGTTGCGCTGGCCCGCACTTGCGGCCGAGGAGCAGGACGAAGCGGAGCAGGGCGAGACGATCGCCGCCGTCAACGAGTTCGACCGCGCCCACATTTGGGAAAGCCTGTCGCTGACCCCGCGCGAAAAGCATGTCGTCGATCTGGTGCTGCAGGGGCATTCCACCGAGTCGATCGCGAGAGCCATGCGCATCGTGCCGGGAACGGTGAAGGTTCATCGCCGCAACATCCATCGCAAACTCGGCGTCAAATCCCAAGCCGGGCTGTTCGCCCGCTTCATCGAGATCATCGAGAGCCGGCGTTGAAATCGCTGAGGCAGACATCGTTCACTTGCGGGCAACAGACTGCTACGGATTACCCGAAACCAGTCGCTTCCTCATACGCCCCGGAGAGCAGACGATGGCATTCAGGCGCAGAAAGAACACGGCCGCGATCCCTCGCACGGTGCCGGCTTTCGAGCACATCGTCACCGAGGCGAGCGACAGTTTCCTGTGGCGGCTCGACGACTATCCCTGGGAGCGCAATGTCTGGAATTTTCATCCGGAATACGAGATCCATCTCCTGAGGAAGTCTTCCGGGGTCGCGCTGGTCGGCGATCACATCGGCGAATTCGGGCCGGGCTACCTGAGCATCGTCGGCGGCGGGCTGCCGCATGACTGGGTGACATCGGTGCAACCCGGCGAGCTGATCGAAGGACGCGACATCGTGCTGCAATTCGATCCGCAGCGGCTGCGCGGCTCGGCGGGACTGCTGCCGGAGCTGCGCGAACTGGAACCGTTCCTGGAGCGATCGCTGCGCGGCATCGTCTTCCATGGCCGCGCCGCGCTCGACGGCGCTGCGCTGATGGAAAGGATGGGCACCGTGCACGGGCTCGCCCGGTTTTGCCTCTTCCTCGAACTGGTCGATCTGCTGGCCAGGACAGACGAATACGAGCTTTTGTCCTCGCCGGATTTCTCACCCGCGCTCGACGCAACCTCGCTGGACATCATCCAGCGCACGCTGACCTATCTCTTCCAGCACTTCGCCGAGGACCTGAAGCTGCCGGAGGCGGCGGAGCTGGCGGGGATGAGCGAAAGCACGTTTTCGCGCTTCTTCCAGAAAAACACCGGCAACAGTTTCAGCGACCACATCGCCAAGCTCCGGCTCTGGCAAGCCTGCAAGCTGCTGGCGGACACCGATATTCCGATCACCGACATCTGCTTCCAGGTCGGCTACATGAACATCGCCAACTTCAACCGCGCCTTCCTGCGCAAGCACCGGATGACGCCGTCATCTTACCGCAAGCTGTCGAAGCAGCGGATGACGATGCGCGCCTGAAAACCGGCCTTCCTCACTCCATCGGTACTCATGTGACAGAGGCTGTGCAGGCGGGCCGGATTTTGCAGCGCACAATGCATAAAAGTACAGGTCTGCTGCAACGGGGCTTCTAGCGCGGCCTTTAGCAACTCCTCATTTTGGCGATGGGCGGCTTGTCGCTCGGGCGATGGCGAGGATCGCGCAACCGAAGACTTCCGCTTCCTGCGACTGTTCCTGGAGGAGTAAATCAATGAAACCAATTCGGCTCGCTGCGAGCATAAGCGCAGCTTTCATGCTTACCACGACCCTCTCGACCATGGCGCTGGCGGCGCCGGTCTGCTCGGCGCCGGTCAAGGTGCTGGCGCAACCGCGTGACGGGCTGACGCTGCTGGAAGCGTCCAAGGACGAGTTCCAGAAACTGGCCGGCGCCAGCTTCCAGATCGACTATCTCAACGAGAACGACCGCCGGGCAAAGTCGCGCGCCGATGCGTCCACGGTCGGCAACTACAACGTCTACTATGTCGACGAAGCCAATGTCGCGCTGTTCGCCTCGTCGAAATGGATCGTGCCGCTCACCGACTATTACCCGGCTGACTACGACTACGCCGATTTCGACCCGGGCCGGCAGAAGGTCGCCACCTATGACGGCAAGGTGTGGTTCGCGCCGCTGACCGGCGGCGGCGACCTGATGGTCTACCGCAAGGACATTCTGGAAGCCGCCGGCATCCAGCCGCCGAAGACGCTGGACGAGTTGATCGCCGACGTGCCGAAGCTGACCGATCCCGACAAGGGCATGTACGGCATCGCGCTGCGCGGCGCGCGTGGCTCGGGCGCCAATGTCTGGCGCTGGATGCCGTTCTTCAAGGCCTATGGCGGAAAATGGTTCGACGGTGACAAGCCGGCTTTCAACTCCGAGGCCGCGGTCAAAGCGACCGAGACCTATCTTAAACTGTTCAAGGATTCAGCGCCCGGCACGCAGACCGGCAGCTGGGATGAATCGACCGGCGCCTTCCTGTCGGGCCAGGTTGCCATCTTGGTCGAATCGACGCCGCTGTCGGGCATGGCGGTCGACCCGAAGACCTCGCAAGTGGTCGGCAAGATCGGCTTCCTGCCGCCGCCCTCGCCACTGACCGGCGGCGGCTACGGCCACGGCCTCGCCATCGCCGCCAAGGCCAATGCCGATGACGCCGCGAAGCAATGCGCCGGCCTGTTCATCGCCTGGGCGACGTCGAAAGAGAACGAGAAGCGCCGGCTCGACGCGCACCAATTCGGCGAGCTCAACCGCACCAGCGTGCTGTCCAGCAAGGAGTTCGCCGACATCTATGGCGCCGATCTCGGCCAGGCGCTTGCCGATACCGGCAAGGTGACGGCGGTGAACTTCTGGCAGGATCCGCGCTGGCCGGATCTCGGCGACCGCTGGGGCATCATCCTGGAAGAGCTGGTCACCGGCACGCGCACCGACGTCAAGGGCGGCCTCGACGAACTCGAGGCCTACGCCAACGAGCTGGTGAAGAAGAAGTAATCCTCCCGCCCGCGGCGCGCGGTCCACGGATTCGACCGGATGCCGGGACCTGTGCGCCGCGGGTTCTCCCCAAAAGGCACAGCCCGAGGATAGGCAATGCGCCGACGCTCTTCCCTGCCCGTGACGTTTCTGGTTCCGACGCTCGCCATTCTTCTGGTGCTGTCGATGGTGCCGACGCTGTACGCCATCGTCATTGCGCTGCAGAACCGCGAGCTGAGCTCGTCGGACTATTCCTGGGTCTGGCTGTCGAACTTCATCGACCTGTTCGCCGACCGGCGTTTCCTCAACGCGGTCTGGGTTTCGGTGAAGTGGGAAATCGTCACCGTGGTGGCGACGATGATGGTGGCGATCGGGCTCGGCGTGCTGATGTTCGAAGTAGCGTCGCCGCGGCTGCGCAACATCTACTGCCTGCTGTTCATCATCCCGGTGCTGTTGCCGCGTGTCTCGGCGGCCTTCGTGTGGAAGTTTGCCTATCATCCGCTCTACGGCATCGCCACCTATCCCTACAGGCTGATCACCGGCGGGCTGATCTTCGACCCGCTGTCGAAGCCGTCGACGGCCCTGTTTGCCGTCGCCTCGGTCGATGTCTGGCAGTGGGGACTGTTCTTCGCGGTCATCGTGCTGAAGCTTCTGGAGACCTTGCCGCCGCAGCCGATCGAAGCGGCGCGGCTCGACCACGCCAAACGCTGGCAGATCCATGCCTATGTGACCTTGCCTATGCTGAAGGCGCCGCTGATCAGCCTGATGTTCGTCAAGATGATCGAATCGCTGCGCTCCTTCGACCTGATTTATGTGATGACGCGCGGCGGGCCGGGCGTGGCGACCGAGACGCTCGACATGTACGCCTTCTCGCAAGGCTTCATCGAATCCGGCAAGGTGTCCTATGCCTCGGCCATGGCGGTGCTGATGATGATCGCGACTGTCATCACCTTCACCATGCTGTGGAAGCGGGTGCAGGCATGAGGCCGTATCGCATGAGACCGGGCCGCCTCATCGGCAAGATCATCCTGGCCTTCGCCGGCTTCATGGCGGTGTTTCCGCTCGCCTGGACGGCGGTCAATTCGCTGAAGAACAATGTCGACATCATCACCCGCGTGCCGCGCCTGGTGTTTACCCCGACCTTCGACAATATCAGCTACATCATCGGCCGCGACAGCGTAATGACCGGTCTCTATAACTCGGTCATTTCCTGCGGCGTCGCCGTGCTGATCGGCGTCATGCTCGGCCTTCCGGCAGCCTATGCGGTGGCGCGCTATCCCAATCGCTTCGCTGGCGACATCCAGTTCTTCGTGTTGTCGCTGCGCTTCCTGCCCCCGGTGGCAGTCGCCATTCCGCTGATGGTGATCTGGCTGCAGATCGGGCTCTACGACACCGTGCCGGCGCTGATCGTCACCTATTCGCTGCTCACCATCTCGGTGATCATGTGGCTCGCCATTCCCGCCTTCCAGGCCGTGCCGAAGGAAATCGAGGAAGCCGCTTTCGTCGACGGCTACGGCGCTTACTCGGTGTTCTGGCGCATTGCGCTGCCGGTAGCGGCGCGCTCGCTGATCGGCGCCGTCGCCTTCAGCTTCGTGCTGGTGTGGAACGAATTCCTGATCGCGCTGATGCTGTCCAGTTCCAACGCCAAGACATTGCCGATCGTCGCTTCCGAACTTTCACAGCAAGGCATGAACGTGCCGTGGGGAATCCTCAACGCCTCGGTCGTGCTGTTGTCGCTACCGCCGCTGCTGTTCCTCGGCGTGCTCAGCGGCTTCCTGAATTCCGTTTTCCGGCAAAGAAAGACTTGATGCGAGGACTTACCTATGCGGGCACTGGTGCTTGAGAAAAAAGGCGAACTGTCGCTGCGCGAGATCGCGCTGCCGCTCGACGTCGGACCGGGCGATGTCAAGATCGCCATCCACACGGTCGGCGTCTGCGGCAGCGACGTGCACTATTACACCCATGGCGCCATCGGCAGCTATGTCGTGCGGGCCCCGATGGTGCTCGGCCACGAAGCCGCGGGAACGATCGTCGAGATCGGCGCCAATGTCGGCACGCTGAAGGTCGGCGACCGCGTCTGCATGGAGCCGGGCGTGCCGAACCTGTCGTCGCGCGCGACCAGGCTCGGCATCTACAATGTCGACCCTGACGTCTCCTTCTGGGCGACGCCGCCTGTGCATGGCGTGCTGGCGCCCTATGCCGTGCACCCGGCCGCCTTCACCTACAGACTGCCGGACAATGTCACCTTCGCCGAAGGCGCGATGGTCGAACCCTTTGCCATCGGCATGCAGGCGGCGCGCCGCGCCCGCATCGTGCCTGGCGACGTCGCCGTCGTCGTCGGCTGCGGCCCGATCGGCATCATGATCGCGCTGGCGGCGCTGGCCGGCGGCTGCTCGAAGGTGCTGATCTCCGATTTTTCCGCACCCAAGCTCAAGATTGCCGCGCAATATCCCGGCATCGTGCCGGTCAATATAGGTGAGCAATCGCTGGTCGACGCAGTCTCCGCCGCGACCGACAATTGGGGCGCGGATATCGTGTTCGAGGCGAGCGGCAGCCCGAAGGCATTCTCCGACCTGTTCGATGTCGTGCGGCCGGGCGGCGCGGTGGTGCTGGTCGGACTGCCGGTCGAACCGGTCAGCCTCAACGTTCCGGCGGCGATCTCCAAGGAAGTGCGCATCGAGACGGTGTTCCGTTACGCCAACATCTTCGACCGCGCGCTGCAGCTGATCGCCTCGGGGAAGGTCGACCTCAAGCCGCTGATCACCGGCACTTATGATTTCTCGGACAGCATCGAGGCCTTCGAGCGGGCGGCGCAAGGCAAGCCGCAAGACGTCAAGCTGCAAATCCTTCTTACCGGCGAGAAGGGCTGACCATGTCCGCGATCGTTTGCTCCCATGTCGACAAGGCTTACGGCGCCACTACCGTCATCCGAGACCTCAATCTCTCGATCGAGGAGCACGAATTCGTCGTATTCCTCGGCCCGTCCGGCTGCGGCAAGTCGACCTTGCTCAGGATGCTGGCCGGACTGGAGGATATCAGCGGCGGGGAAGTGTCGATCGGCGGCAAAGTGGTCAACGATCTCGAGCCCGGCGAGCGCGGCATTGCCATGGTTTTCCAGAACTATGCGCTCTACCCGCATATGACGATCTTCGACAATATCGCCTTTGGGCTCAAGCGACAGAAAGTGCCCCCGGCCGAGATCCGGAAGCGGGTCGAGGCGGTGGCAACGACGCTCGGCCTCGAACCTTACCTCGCCCGCAAGCCGACCGAACTTTCCGGCGGCCAGCAGCAGCGCGTGGCGATTGCGCGCGCCATGATCAAGACGCCGAAAGTGTTCCTGTTCGACGAGCCGCTGTCGAATCTCGACGCCAAACTTCGCAACCATATGCGGGTCGAAATCGCCCGCCTGCACCAGTCGCTGAAGACCACTACCGTCTATGTCACCCACGACCAGCTCGAAGCGATGACGCTGGCCGACCGGATAGTGCTGCTCAGGGATGGCGTCATCGAACAGATCGGCTCGCCGGCCGAGATCTATCGCCAGCCGGGCAATCTGTTCGTCGCCGGCTTCATCGGTACGCCGAACATGAATTTCATCGACGTGGCCGTCGGGCGGAAGGACGAACGCTGGACGCTGACAGGCGGCGGCTCGACCTTCTTCATAGAAGGCCTGGGCTTCGATCTGCGCGGCGTCCATCGCGCCGTGCTTGGAATCCGACCGCCGGACCTGAAGACCGCCGGTGCTCAGAGCATCAATCTTCTGCAAGGCACCGCCGACCTCATCGAGTTCCACGGCAATGACGCGCTGGTGACGTTCGCCTGCGGCGGCAAGGAGGTCGGCGCGTTGGTATCGGCCCGCGAATGCCCGGCGTTGCGCGCGCCTGTGCGCTACACATTCGAGGAGGAGAGCGTGCATCTGTTCGACGCGGCGACCGGCGCATCCTTGCGCCGGCGAGAGGAGGCCTAGATTTGGTACGCAATTCCGGACGGAAAACCGTTTCACACTTTTCCTGCAATTGCTCTAGCTGATGGCGTCGAGCTCCTGCCGCTGGCGGTGCATTTCGAGGAAAATCCTGTAGTCGCGGTCGAAGCGGCCTGACGCGGCCGGGTTCGAGGTGCGCGCCCTGCCGCCTTGCTGCATGGCGACGCAAGCGGCATTCAGGTCCGGGAACAGACCGGCCGCGGTGGCGGCGACCATGCCGGTGCCGAGCAGAACGGCTTCGTCGGCCAGCGGCTCGATCACCGCGCAGCCGGTCGCGTCGGCATAAAGCTCCATCAGCAACGGGTTCTTGGTGTGGCCGCCGGTGACATGCAGCGTGTCGATGAGATAGCCGTTCTCGTTCAGCGCCTCCAGCACATGGCGCACGCCGAGTGCGATGCCGACGGCGGTGCGCCAATACAGCTTGCACAGACTGTCGAAGGAGGAATCCAGCGTCAGCCCGCTGACCACGCCGACGGCATGCGGGTCGGCAAGCGGCGAGCGGTTGCCGTGGAAATCCGGCAGTACATGCAACCTCGCCGCCAGCTTGTCGCCTTCGGTGCTGCGCAGTTCAGCGACGCGCCTGGCGATCTTGGCATGCATGGCCGCATCCGGCTCGCCGCCGGCGCCATGCCAGCGAATGATGTGGTCGAGCAAGGCACCAGTGGCCGACTGTCCGCCTTCCGACAGCCAGAGCTTTGGCAGTGCGGCGCCATAGTATGGACCCCAGACGCCGGCGAAAGGCTGCGGGTCGGGCGACATCGCCATGACGCAGGACGAGGTGCCGGCGATCAATGCCAGATGGCGGCCGATATTCTGCTCGTCGCCAGCAAAGCCGCCGAGCACGCCAAGCGCGCCGGCATAGGCATCGATGACGCCGGCGCCGACCCGACAGTTTTCGCTCAAGCCCAACTCCGCCGCCGCTTCAGGGGTGAGCGTGCCGATGTCTGCGCCGACAGCACTTGCCTTCTCCGGCAGGCTGCCGTGTTCGAACAGATCGCCAAGCCCGACCCTGTCGAAGAAGTCACGGCGCCAGCCGGTTTCCTCATGCGCCAGATAGGTCCATTTGGCGGTCAGCGTGCATTGCGAGCGCGCCAGCGACCCGGTCGCCTTCCAGGTCAGGAAATCGGTGAGGTCGAATAGGTAGCCGGCTTCATGCCAAGTTCCCGGCAGATTGCGCTTTAGCCACATCAGCTTCGGCGTCGCCATTTCCGGCGACATGACGCCACCGATATAGTCGAGTACGGCGTGGCCGCTATCGGTGCATTCATCTGCCTCGGCGATGGCGCGATGGTCGAGCCAGACGATGGTGTCCCAGCGCCGTTCGCCCGTCACCGAGACGCTGAGCTGGCCGGCATTCCTGTCCAGCACCACCAGCGAGCAGGTGGCGTCGAACGACATGCCGACAATATCGTCGGCTGACACACCGGCCTTTTCGCGCGCGGCACGCACCGCGATGCAGACCGCCGACCAGATATCCTGCGAATTGTGCTCGGCGTGATCGGCCTTCGGCTGGTTCATGACGATCGGATGCTCGGCGCGGCCGAGCAAGGTGCCTGACGTATCGAGAATGCCCGCGCGGGCGCTCCCGGTGCCGACATCGACCGCGCAAACGAAGCTCTTCGTCAAGATGCTTTTACTCTCGCTCCCTAGAGCCGTATGATTTCAGGTCTGTTCGACCTGAAATCTGAATCCGTCTCTAAATCAAAGAAGTAGAGCATGATGTCGTCCGAAAACCGCTTCACACTTTTCGGCATCATGCTCTAGCCTGCAATCAGATCGGGCAATTGCAGCATGTCCGCGAATATAAAGTCCGGTTCACTCGACGCAAGCCGCGCTTTCAAGGCCGGGTTGCCGGCGTGCGAACCGCCGGTGAAAGCAAAGACGCGCATACCGGCCGCACGCGCCGCCGCGATGCCGGCAGGGCTGTCCTCGATTACGATGCAATTACCGGGATGCGCGCGCATAGCAGCGGCGGCATGGAGAAAAAGATCCGGCGCCGGCTTGCCGCGCGCGACCATGGCAGCGCTGAACAGATGGGGCTCGAGCAGGCCGAGCAGGCCGGTAACGTCGAGCGCATAGCGAATGCGGTCGAGCGTGCCGGAGGAAGCGACGCAGCAGGGCACGCCCAGCCTCGGCAGGATGTCGCTGATGCCGGGAATCGGCTTCAGCTCCTCGCGGAATTTGCGCATCAGCTCGACGCGCATATCGGTCAGATGCACGTCGGTGATGTCGATGGTGAAATCGCGAAGAAGTATCTCGCGCACGCTCTTCATGCTCTTGCCGAGGAAATGCTCGTAGGCCGCATCCTCGCTGACCGAGCCCCCGGCGGCAGAGATCATGCCGAGCAGAGCCGAAACCGACAGCGCCTCGCTGTCGACCAGCACGCCGTCACAGTCGAAGATGACCAGTTCGGGCGTCATTGCGGCTGGCGTCAGAGCTTGCCGGAGATGTAGCGCGTCAGCGTCGCGCGCGTGCCATTCGCCCACAAGACGTTGAGCGCATGGGCAAAGACCTCGGCGAACGGCGCCGAGCGGCCGACACCGCCATAGATATCCTCCATCGCAAGCCAGGCACCGGGCTTATCCTTCGCCGCCTTCGCGCTTGCCTGCAGCCGGTCCCAGCTGGGATCGTTGGCTTCGATGTCGGCGCCGCTGTCGGTGGTGCCGAAACAGTAGCGGCACCACAGCGCGGACTCGAGCGCCAGACCCGCGACGCCTTTGCCGGCCTTCAGCCGGTCGGCAATGGTCGGGATGATGAATTTCGGCTGCCGGTTGGAACCGTCGAGGCAGAGCCGGCGGATGGTGTCGCCGATCTTGGGGTTGGAAAAGCGCTGCTCGATGAGCTGATAATAATCCTCCAGCACGGTGTCCGGCACCGGTGGCACGGTCGGGATGATCTCGTCATGCTCGAGCTTGGCGAGGAAGCCGCGCACCAGCGGCTCCTGCATCGCCTCATGGACGAAATGGATGTCCATCAACCCTGCGGGATAAGCGATCGTGGCATGACCGCCATTGAGGATGCGGATCTTCATCAGCTCATAGGGCGCGACATCCCTCACGAATTGCACACCGACCTTTTCCAGCGGTGGGCGGCCGTCGGTGAAACGGTCTTCCAGCACCCATTGCTTGAACGGCTCGCAGAACACCGGCCAGTTGTCCTCAAGGCCGAACTCCGAGGCGAGAATACCGCGCTCGCGGTCGGAGGTGGCGGGCGTGATGCGGTCGACCATGCCGTTGGGAAAGGCGACATTGTCGCTGACCCAGTTCGCCAGATCCTCGTCGATCAGCCGGGCCAGCCCAATGACGCCATCCGAGGTGACATGGCCATTATGAGGGATGTTGTCGCAGGACATGACGGTGAACGGCACGATGCCGTCGGCCCGGCGGCGCATCAGGCCCGCAAGGATGAGGCCGAACACCGTCTTCGGCGTCGTGCCTGCCTGTGCGTCGGCGACGATGTCGGGGTGGGTCGGGTTGAACTTGCCGGAGGCCGGATCGATGAAATAACCGCCTTCCGTGATGGTCAGCGAGACGATCTTGATCGCCGGATCGGCGAGCTGGTCGATGATCGCATCCGCATCGCCGGGCGTCAGGAAGTCGATCATGACGCCGGTGACGCGGGCGCTCATATGATCGGAATCCTGCTCGACCACGGTGGTCAGCCAGTCCTGCTCCTGCAGCTTGGAACGGCCGATTTTTTCGCCCTCGAAGACCCCGGCGCCGACCAGCGCCCAGTCATGGCCGATGCCTGCATTGAAGAGATCGTCGAGATAGACCGCCTGATGCGAGCGATGGAAATTGCCGACGCCGAAATGCACGATACCGGGTTTGAGCGCAGCGCGGTCGTATTTCGGACCGGCGACCTTGGCGGGGAGTTCCGAGAGGATCGAGGAGGAGAGTTTCACGGTCATTTTTCTACCCTTTTGGCCGGGCTGCGGCCTGCGTGATCCCGGCCCATCAACTCATCCATTGGCCGCCATCGACATTGTAGGTCTGGGCGACAATGTATTCGGCGTCGTCGCTGGCCAGGAACACCGCCATGCCGGTCAGGTCCTCCGGCTTGCCCATGCGGCCATAGGGCACGCCCTCGCCGACCAGCCGCTTCTTCTCGCCCTTCGCCCGGTTCTCATATTTGGCGAACAGCGCATCGACCTCATCCCACATATCGCTGTCGACGACGCCGGGCGCGATGCCATTGACGTTGATGCGGTGCTTGATCAGGTCGAGCCCGGCGGACTGGGTCAGCGAAATCACCGCGGCCTTGGTGGCGCAATAGACGGCGACCAGCGGCTCGCCGCGCCGTCCTGCCTGGCTGGCGATGTTGATGATCTTGCCGCCCTTGCCCCTTGCGATCATCGAACGCGCCGCTGCCTGCAGCATGAACAAAGTGCCGGCGACGTTGACGGAGAACAATTTGTCATAGCTCGCTTCGGTGATCTCGACGATCGGCGCCAAGTCGAACAAGGCAGCATTGTTAATCAGTATGTCGAGGCCGCCGGTCTTTGTTTCGACCGCCTTGACCGCCGCCTGGATCGAAGCAAGGTCGCTGACGTCGAGCCTGACCGGATAGGCGTTGGCGCCAATCTCGGCGGCCGTCTTTTCGGCAGCCGCCAGATTGATGTCGGCAATGGCCACCGTGGCACCCTCGCGCGTATAGGCTTCGGCAAAAGCCCTGCCGATGCCGCGCGCGGATCCGGTGATCAGCGCCGATTTGCCTTTCAGTCTCACTGCGTCAGCGCCTTTCCGTCGGGGCCGAAGCGATGCATGCGGACCTTGTCCGGCGTCAAATAGATGGTGTCGCCGTGGCGTACGGCCAGTTCGCCATCGGCGCGTACCGTCAGCGGACCGACGCCGTCGGCCTGGACATGCAGGAAGGTGTCGGAGCCCAGATGCTCGGCGACGCCGACAAGGGCTTTCCAGTCGCCCGCTGTGGTCGATATCCCCATATGCTCAGGACGAATGCCGATGGTCTTGGCGTTGTATTTGGCCGCCGGCGCACCTTCGATCAGGTTCATTTTCGGCGAACCGATGAAGCCCGCCACGAACAGGTTCTTCGGCGACTTGTAGAGTTCCATCGGCGAGCCGACCTGTTCGATGTTGCCGGCGTTGAGCACGACGATCTTGTCGGCCATGGTCATGGCTTCGATCTGGTCGTGGGTGACGTAGACCATCGTCGTCTTGAGCTGATGGTGCAGCTCGCTGATTTCGAGCCGCATGGTGCCGCGCAGTGCGGCGTCGAGATTGGACAGCGGCTCGTCGAACAGGAATGCCGAGGGCTGGCGCACGATGGCGCGGCCGATGGCGACGCGTTGCCGCTGGCCGCCAGAGAGCTGGCCGGGCCGGCGTTCGAGATAGTTGGTGAGGTTGAGGACCCGGGCTGCGTCCTTCACCTTCTTGTCGATCGTCGCCACATCCTCGCCCGCCATCTTCAGCGGGAAGCCGATGTTCTTGGCCACCGTCATATGCGGATAGAGCGCATAGGACTGGAATACCATGGCCAGCTTGCGCTTGGCCGGCGCCTCGCCGGTGACGTCACGGCCATCGATGTTGATGGTGCCCCCGCTGGTGTCCTCGAGCCCGGCGATGAGGCGCAGCAACGTGGACTTGCCGCAACCCGACGGCCCGACGAAGACGACGAACTTGCCATTCTCGATGACCAGGTCGAGGCCTGGAATGATGACCGTCGATCCGAAATGCTTGGAGACGTTCTTGAGCGTGATGTTTCCCATGGTTTCCTCCCCGAGGGGTTATTTGGCCGGATTGCTTCAGGCAACGTCCGTTATTTTACCGCACCGAAGGTCAGCCCGCGCACCAGCTGCTTCTGGCTGAACCAGCCCATGATCAGGATGGGCGCGATGGCCAGCGTCGATGCCGCCGAAAGCTTGGCCCAGAACAGGCCTTGCGGGCTTGAGAACGAACTGATGAAGGCCGTCAGCGGCGCCGCCTCGGTGGTGGTCAGGCGGATGGTCCAGAACGCTTCGTTCCACGCCAGGATGATGTTGAGCAGCATGGTCGAGGCGATGCCCGGCACGGCCATGGGGGTCAGCACATAGACGATCTCGCCCCACAGGGTGGCGCCGTCCATGCGTGCCGCTTCCAGGATCTCGCCGGGGATTTCGCGGAAGTAGGTGTAGAGCATCCAGATCACGATCGGCAGGTTGATCAGCATCAGCATGATCATCAGGCCGATGCGGCTGTCGAGCAGTCCGGCATCGCGGAAGATGAGGTAGATCGGGAACAGCACGGCAACGGCCGGCATCATCTTGGTCGAGAGCATCCACATCAGGATGTCCTTGGTCCACTTGCCCGGCGAGAAGGCCATCGACCAGGCGGCCGGAACCGCGACGATCAGGGCCAGGATGGTCGAGCCGACCGAGAGCAGCACCGAGTTGAAGAAGAACTTGAAGTAGCCGCTCTGCGCCTGGACCTCGGTATAGCTCTCGAACGTCCCCGACGGGATCAGCGCGAAGCCCTGGATGGCCTCCTGCTCCGACTTGAACGAGGTGATGATCGTGTAGAGGATCGGGAAGAAGATCAGCAGCGCGACGATCCAGGCGGCGCCTGTCGCAATGACCTTGTGTTGGGTGGTGACTGCGCGTGCCATCGTATCCTCCCTTACTTGTCCAGGTTCTTGCCGACCGCGCGCATGGCGAAGAAGGCGACGATGTTGGCGAGAATGACGGCGATGACACCGCCGGCCGATGCCTGGCCGATTTTGAACTCCAGCAATGCCTTCTGGTAGACGAGGAAGGGCAGGTTGGTGGAGGCATAGCCGGGTCCGCCATTGGTGGTGACCAGGATTTCGGCATAGACCGACAGCAGGAAGATGGTCTGGATCAGGATGACGACGGTGATGGCGCGCGACATGTGCGGCAGCGTCAGATAGATGAAGCGGCTGACGAAGCCGGCGCCGTCCATCTCGGCGGCTTCCTTCTGCTCGCCGTCGAGCGACTGCAATGCGGTCAGCAGGATCAGCGTTGCGAAGGGCAGCCATTGCCAGGCGACGATGATGATGATGGCAAGCATCGGATGCTGCCCGAACCAGTCGATCGGTTGAGCCCCGAAGAAGCGCGCAATGTCGGCAAAGACGCCGTATTGCGGGTGCATGATCATGTTCTTCCAGACAAGTGCAGCCACCGGCGGCATGACGAAGAACGGAGAGATGACGAGGATGCGGACGATCCCCTGTCCCCACATCGGCTGATCGATCAACAGCGCCAGCATGATGCCGCCGATGACGGTGATCAGCAGCACGCTGCCCACCAGGACCAGCGTGTTGAGGATCGACTGCAGGAATGCCGGGTTGGAATAGAACAGCGAGTAATTCGAGAACCAGACAAACCCGTCGCGGATCGGATTGAGCGGATTGTACTGCTGGAAGGAGAACCAGATCGTGAGTGCCAGCGGCACGATCATCCAGACGAACAGCAGCACCACGGATGGCGCCAACATAAAGCGGGCAAGCGAACGGGTCTGCTGAGTAGCCATGACGGTCACCCTTCAAGGTCAGCCAAATTTTCAGGTGTGTGAAAGGGGCCGCCCGAACTGGGATTCGGGCGGCCGTTGCCGGCCAAGGAGGCGACCGGCATTCGGCACCGGGAGGAGCCTTACTTGATATAACCGCCTTCGGTCATGGTCGCCGTGGCGGCGTCCTGCGCCTGCTTGAGCGCGTCGTCTACGCTGGTCTGGCCGGCGAGCGCCGCCGAGAACAGCTGGCCAACGGTTGTGCCGAGGCCCTGGAACTCAGGAATGGCGACGAACTGCACACCGACATAGGGCACCGGCTTGACCGTCGGATGCGCCGGATCGGCGGCATTGATCGAGTCCAGCGTCATCTTGGCGAACGGGGCCGCCTTCTGGTACTCGGGATTGGCGTAGAGCGAGGAACGCGTTCCCGGAGGAACGTTGGCCCAGCCTTCCTTGGAAGCGACCAGTTCGGCATAGTGCTTGCTGGTCGCCCATGAGACGAACTTCTGGGCGGATTCCGCCTTCTGCGTGCCTGCGGGGATCGCCAGCGACCATGCCCAGAGCCAGTTGGCGCGCTTGCCGAGGCCATTGTCCGGCGCCAAAGCATAACCGACCTTGTCGGCCACCTTCGAGGCCTTCGGATCCGAGACGAAGGACGCCGCCACGGTGGCGTCGATCCACATGCCGCACTTGCCTTGCTGGAACAGAGCCAGATTCTCGTTGAAGCCGTTGGACGAAGCGCCTTCCGGACCGTCGGCCTTCATCAGGTCGACATAGAACTGCAGTGTGTTCTTCCATTCCGGTTGGTCGAACTGCGGCTTCCAGTTCTCGTCGAACCAGCGGGCGCCAAACGAGTTGGACATGGCCGTCAGGAACGCCGTGTTCTCGCCCCAGCCGGCCTTGCCGCGCAGGCATACGCCGTTCACGCCATTGGCGCGGTCGGTCATCTTGTCGGCGGCCTGCTTGATGAAGTCCCACGTCGGGGCATCGGGCATGGTCAGCCCGGCCTTCTCGATCAGGTCCTTGCGGTACATGACGAAGGAGCTTTCGCCGTAGAAGGGCGCGGCATAGAGCTTGCCGTCGACCGAGAGGCCGCCGGCGATGGCCGGGATGATGTCCTTGGCGTCATAGTCGTCGCCGAGCTTGTCGAGCGGCAACAGCCAGCTCTGCTTGGCCCAGATCGGAACCTCGTAGGTGCCGATCGTCATCACGTCATACTGGCCGCCCTTGGTTGCGATGTCGGTGGTGACGCGCTCGCGCAGCACGTTCTCTTCGAGCGTGACCCAGTTCAGCTGGATGTCGGGGTTCGCCTTGGTGAAGTCGTCCGTCAGCTTTTGCATGCGGACCATGTCGCCATTGTTGACCGTGGCGATGGTGATGGATTCGGCGTGTGCGGCAAAAGCGAAAGCGCTGGCCGACAACAAGCCCAGGGTGAGCGTGCGCAGTTTCATCAAATTCCTCCCATGAACCAAGATGAGCATTTGCCTTGGTAATGGGCAATTACTCACTTGGCATAAATTATGTCAAGCCAGATTCGATGCTGCAGCGCAGCACGCAAGGCGGAGCGCGGCGTTGCGCGCGTAGAGGATATTGAACGGATTTGGGAAGCTGTTTGCACGGGATGTGAGAGCGGGTAGATGCCGACCCATCGCAACCCAATCATGGCGCCAAGGGAGCGATGGGGCCCAGCCCGTCAGCCGTGGGACGGGTAGCTTCCGACGGAATATTCGAAAACCCTGCCGTCGCGTGTTTGCTTGGCTCTGGTCAGCACTTCCGTCACCTGGATCCAGCTGGGCTCGTCCTTGCGCAGCCTAACTTCCCGGCCGATTGCCTTCACGGCAGCTTGAAACGGCGTAGATGCTTCGATCACCTGCGTCGTGCGCACGGTGTTGTTTTCGATTTCTTCGACGCGATAGACTTTCATCAGCCGGCTGATCGACCCTGTTTCAATCTGCAGACGATTGATCCTGCTCAATTGGGTCGTCACAAGCACAAGCCTATGCCGGGCGAGTGATATCGACAGCGTTTTTGTCAAGCTTGGTTAACCGGGTGGCCCGATCGCAGCTGTTTGTCCGCGAAAGCGAGCATTCGTCGCGGATCCATGGCTCGCTTTGCATCTCGGAAATCAATCCGCGAGTCGCTCGCCCTCAGGCGCAGGCGATCTCGGCCAGGATCCAGTCCCGGAAGGCTTTTATCTTCGGCACGTTGCGACGCGCCGTCGGGTAGACCAGCCAATAGGCGTGGCCGTCGTCGCCGACTAGGTCGAAGGGCTGGATCAGGCGGCCGGCGGCGAGCTCGGTCTTGAACAATGCGGTGGTCAGGATCGCCACACCATGGCCGGCGATGGCCGCGTTCGCCTCATAGGCCTGCGCGCCCATGCTGGTGCCGGTGCGCCTGGCAAGTTCGTCCGCCGGGACGCCGGCAAGGGCGAACCATTCCCGCCACCAGATGTCGCCGGGATCGAGAATGGGCAGCTTGAACAGGTCGGCGGGTTCGTGGACGCCACCTATGGTGGCAGCGAGTGCCGGGCTCAGCACCGGGGTGAAATCGGCCTTGAACAAAAGATGGGTCTCCACTCCAGGCCACTTGCCGCTGCCGGAGCGGATAGCGATGTCCATGTCCTCGCGGGCAAAATCGATCACCCTGTTCGAGGTATCGACGCGCACCGCCAGCGACGGATGCGCGACCTGGAAGGAGCCGAGATGCTGCGCCAGCCAGTTCGAGGCGAAGGTCAGCAGCGTCGAGACACACAGCACACCATCGGCGCCCCCACGCGCGGCGGAATAGGCGCTTGAGAGCAGGCTGAACGCCTCGCTGACGGCGGGCGCCAGGCGCTGGCCGGGTTCCGTCAGCACAATCTGTCGCGGCTGGCGCAGGAACAGCGGCGAACCGATGCGCTCTTCCAGAAGCTTGATCTGATAACTGGCGGCGGCCTGCGTCATGCCGAGTTCCTGCGCGGCCTTGGTGAAGGAGAGATGCCGCGCGACGGCTTCGAACACCCTGATGGCCTGCAGCGGCGGCAACTGGGCGAGCTGTGGTGCCTTGAGATCGGGCATAAGCCCTCCTTATGGGTCGTGATCGACGTTTGATTGGCGGCAAGAGGCAATCAGGCCGATATCTGGTGTCAACGATCAATCAAGTTCAAGCATAGCGGAGGCTGAAGATCATGACCACGGTACAGCAAAAGCTCCATTCGACCCCGGCGCAGAGCTGGTTTTCCCTGCTGGCGCATGAATTCTCCCTGCTTGTGCACCGCCGGCGCGGCTACATCGACGTCCGGGAGCTGTCGCCGCATTTGCAGCGCGACATGGGCTTCCTCGACGGCAACGACCCGTCCGGGCGCTGCAAATAACGTGTTGGATTTTATCGATGGGCTGCTTAATTGGTAATCAGGCACCGTCGAGCAGGGCCGTGGCGGTCCGCTCGTCGGTGATGAGGCCATTGACCAGCCGGCGGTTCACCGCGGCCAGGATGCCCGGCAATTTGCGCTCGCCCATGGCGAGCGCAATGACCAGCGACTTTTCGCGTGACGGCAAGGCTGCCGACGATACCCGGTCGTTGGTGATGCCCTCGATCATGCGGCCTTCCCGATCGAACACCCAGCCGACGATCTCGGCGACGCCGCCAGCCTTTTGCAACGCCTTCAACTCGCTTTCCGAGATAAAACCGTCCTCGTAGAGCGGCGCCTTCGGGCCGAGATCGCCGATGCCGACAAAGGTCACGTCGGCTTCCGCGGCCAGCGCCAGCGTCGGTTGGATCATCGGCTGGGCAAGCAGCATCTCGCGCTCTTCCGGCGACGAGGCGATGACCGGCAGCGGCATCGGGAACGAGCGCGCCTTGACCCGGTCGGCCATGGTGAAGATGACGTTGTAGAAGGCGGCCGAACCGTCGGGCGAGATGTTGCCGGTCAAGGACACAACCTTGTGCTGCGAGCATTCCATCGGCGGCAATTGCTCGATCGCCGCCTTCAGCGTGCGGCCGGTGCCGATGGCCAAGACGATGGGCGTCGGTGACCGCAGCCGCCGCTCGATCTCGGCCGCAGCCGCCTCGGCAATGCCGATCGTGGTCGAGGATGAGGTTGGATCGCTCGGCACCACTTCGACGAGGTCGAGCGCGAAGCGTGACTTCAGTCTAGCTGCGAGATCAAGGCAATTGGCGATCGGGTGATCGACGCGAACCTTGATCAGCCCCTCCGACACCGCCAGCGACACCAGCCGCTGCGCCGTCTGCCGGGAAATGCCGAGCGTGGCGGCGATCTGGTCCTGGGTGTTGCCGGCAACATAATAAAGCCAGCCGGCGCGCGCTGCCTCGTCCAGCCTGCTGCTGCCGCCGTCTTGCCGCGAAT
Organism: Mesorhizobium sp. M0001; assembly: GCF_040324255.1. Taxonomy (NCBI): domain Bacteria; kingdom Pseudomonadati; phylum Pseudomonadota; class Alphaproteobacteria; order Hyphomicrobiales; family Phyllobacteriaceae; genus Mesorhizobium; species Mesorhizobium sp. M0001. The sequence goes on along the minus strand of NZ_JAMYVS010000009.1, from coordinate 65,752 downwards.
TCAAAATGTGCCTCCAGCCCTGCCCCTTTGCCCGCCCTTAGGCGAAGCGTCATAGTCTTGCAGGGAATGTGTCGGCGCGCAATTGTCTATCGGCAGGGCAATTGCTTGCTGCTTCGATCCGGCCGCCGCGCGGCAACCAACCAAGCGAAAATCGCCAGCGGACGGGCTCGGCGGTTTATCTCCTGATACAAACGCTTTAAGGGGATCGGCAAAAGGAGCCTCGCATGACGCCGAAAGCGGTTTTCTGGGATATGGACGGCACGCTGGTCGACAGCGAGCCGCTGCATGAGGCGGCCTTGGTGGCGGCGCTGCGCAGCGTCGGTATCACGCCGCCGGCCGACCTGCATGAGCGGGTGCTGGGCGTCGCCGCCGCGCCGGTCTACGAGATGCTGCGCAGCGAGTTCGGCCTCGACCTGCCCTTCGACGACTGGATCGTGCGCAAATACGATCACTACATGCCGATGGCAGAGACGCTGAAGCCGCGCCCCGGCGCGATCGAAGTGTATAACGAATTGCGCGCGCTCGGTGTGCAGCAGGCGGTGGTGTCCAATTCCGACCGGGTGATCGTCGATGCAAATCTGAGCGCCGTCGGGCTGATCTATCCCGGCATGCGCACGATCAGCCGAAACGACGTGCGCGAAGGCAAGCCGCATCCCGAACCGTTCCTGCGCGCCGCGTGGCTGGCCGGCGTCGATCCTTCAGACGCGGTGGCCGTCGACGACAGCGTTACCGGCGCCACATCAGGCCTGGCCGCGGGGATGCGGACGATCTTCTGGCCGGAAGCGCCGATGGCAGGACCGAAGGGCGCTGTCGTGATCAACAGTGCGGAAGAGTTGCGGGCTCAGTTGGGACTCTGAGTGAGCCTATGAACGTCGGCGCTGCCCCTCATCCCCCTGCCGGGACCTTCTCCCCGTGAACGGGGAGAAGGGTGAACTCATTCAGCTGCGGTACACCGGCTCCTCCTCGTCGAGGATCGCCTTCAGCTCGGCCAGGTGACGCTCCGCCTGGCCGGGATAGTCGTCCATTTCGCTGGCGGCCTTTTCGGCAATGGCGTCGGAGAGCGTGCGCAGCGGCCGGCCGGTCCACAGCGCCTTGATGTAGGTCTCGGCGGCGCGTTCGAAATAGAACATGCGGTTGAAGGCGTCGGCAACGGTGTCGCCGATGACCATGACGCCGTGATTGCCCATCACCATCACCTTGACCTTAGGGTCGGTGAGCAGTTGCGAGCAGCGCTCGCCCTCTTCCTCGAAGGCCAGCCCGCCATAATGGGCGTCGACGACGTGGCGGTTGAAGAACATGGCCGAGTTCTGGTCGATCGGCGGCAGAGTCGAGTCGGCCAGCGATGCAAGCACAGTGGCATGAATGGAATGCACATGCATGGCGCAGCGCGCATGCGGCACGTTGCGGTGAATGGCGCCGTGCAGACCCCAGGCAGTCGGGTCGGGCGCGTCGGGGCCGGTCAGCGTCTCGGGATCGTTGGCGTCGATCAGCAAAAGGTCGCTCGCCTTGATGCGCGAGAAATGCACCTGGTTGGGGTTCATCAGGAATTTGCTGCCGTCCTCGTTGACCGACAGCGAGAAGTGGTTGGCCACGGCTTCATGCATGTTGAGCCGCGCCGTCCAGCGGAAGGCGGCGGCGAGGTCGACGCGCTCCTCATAATAGGGCAGGTTGGTCAGCGGCTCTTTCTGCAAACGGGCGATGCTCATCAAAAAATCCTCCATTTCCCCAAGAATGCCGCGCCCAATGCCGACCAGCAACCGGTAAGTACTGGGTCAGGCCGCCGAGCGGGCCGACTGCAGCCCGCCATGTTCGACGATGAAGTCGATGACTTCCTGCAGTCCCTTGCCGCGCGACAGGTCGGTGAAGCCGAACGGGCGCTTGCCCCGCATTCGGGCGGCGTCGCTCTCCATGACATCGAGGTTGACGTTCACATAGGGCGCCAGATCGCTCTTGTTGATGACCAGGAAATCGGAACGGGTGATCGCCGGCCCGCCCTTCCTGGGGATTTCCTCGCCCTGGCAAACCGAGATGACATAGAGGGTCAGGTCGGCAAGGTCCGGCGAGAAGGTGGCGGCAAGATTGTCGCCGCCGGATTCGATGAAGACGATGTCGAGATCGGGGAATTTCCTGTTCAGCTCGGCGATCGCCTGCAAATTGATCGAGGCGTCCTCACGGATGGCGGTGTGCGGGCAGCCGCCGGTCTCCACGCCGACGATGCGGTCCTCAGGCAGCGCCTGCAGGCGAGCCAGCATCATGGCGTCTTCCTTGGTGTAGATGTCGTTGGTGACGACGGCGATGGAGAAATCGTCGCGCAGCGCCTTGCAGAGCTTTTCGGTTAGCGTCGTCTTGCCGGAGCCGACGGGACCGCCGATGCCGATGCGCAGGGGACCGTTGGCCTGAGTCATAGCGAAAAATCCGTCATGCCGAAAAACTCCGTGATGGCGAGGATGGCGAAGCTGAGCCCGATCAACAGGCAGAGCGGCGAATAGAAGCTGACATCGAGCCGCGCAAAAGGCTGTTCCGGCGCCAGACGGCGCCACCACGGCGTGAAGCCGGCAATGCCGCGGCCGAGGAAGACCAGCCCTATGAGCAGCGCTGTGGCGGCAAGGCCTTCCCTTGGAAAGGGGGTGGCGAAGACCCCGGTCAGCGCCAGCGGCCACAGGGTTGCGAGGCACAGGCACGCGGCAACGGCGAAACAGGCAAACGGCGTCGGCATCTCGTCGATGCCGCGAAAGCCGACGACGGCGTGGGCGCAGGAGACGCCGTCCCTGCCCGGCCAGATGCCGCCAAGGCCCCAATAGACATGCAGCGCGGTGATCAGCAGCAGGACGGCCGAGAGGGCGAAGGCGAGGACGATCATGAGCGGAACAGCCTGGAATACTGCGTCTCGTGCTTCATCGCCATGATGTCGGAGATGAAGGCGCAGCCGCCGAGATCGTCCAATGTCGAGCCGGCGGCGCACGCGGCCGTCGACAGCGCCAACGGCTCGAAGCCGGCGAGCAAGGCCATAGCGTCCGTCTGGCCGACGATTCCGAGTCGGATCGCCGCCTGGACGAGGTTGGAGAAGAAGGCCTGCAGGAAGGCCGACATCGCGTCCTGAAGCGCGATGCCGTTGCCGCCGGCAACGGCGCCGACGGCGACACAGTAGGCGCATTCGGCCGGCAGGCGGCCCAACACCGGATTCGCCCAAGCCGCTGCCGCTTTCAGGAAGGCGGCGCCTTGCAGCATGGTTTCGGTGTGACGCTCACGCGAGCCGGCCAGCGCTTCGGCGAGATCGGCAATTTCATGGAGATCGCCGCCGTCGCGGGCGCGGCGCCAGGCTTCCGTGAAGAGCACGGCGTCGTTCCAGCCCGAGCCCATCTCGACCAGCGTCTCCAGCCAGAAGGCGAGGCTGGCGGTATCGGCAACCAGCCCGTCTTGCCCGGCGCGTTCGAGACCATGGCTGTAGGCAAAGCCGCCGACCGGAAAGGCCGGCGACAGCCACGCCATGAGCCGCAGCAAAGCGATGCCGGATGGCTGGTCAGTCATGATCGTGATGATGCCCGTCATGGGAATGGCTGTGCGAATGCGACTCGCTGTGTGCGGGGGAACGTCCATCATGGGAATGCGCTTCGGCGTGCGCATGCGCATGGCCATGATCGTGACCATGCGCACCTTGGGCGGAATAGGCGCCGCGCACCGGCTTGAACGGTTCGGAGACTTCGCGGACCGTGGCGCCCAGCCCTTCCAGCATAGCCTTGATGACATGGTCGCGCAGGATCAGGATGCGGCCGGGCTCGATCGCTGCCGCCAGATGGCGGTTGCCGATATGCCAGGCAAGCTCCGTCAGATGCACCGCATCGCGGGCGCGGATATCATAGACCTCTTCGGGTGCCGCGGTGATCTCGACCTGGCCGCCATCCTCCAGCACCAGCCGGTCGCCATCGTTCAAGGTCACGGGCTCGGGCAGATCGACCAGCACCTTGCTGCCGTCGGCAAGCTCAATGGCGCGGCGGCGCAAATGACGCTCGTCATGGGGCAGGACGGCACGGCCGGATGGCGGCGTAGTTCCGGCAGTGCCGGCAGGCACCACCGAGACGGCCCGGGGGAACTTGGTGAAGTCGGTGTTCAGGTTGAGTTTCATCGCATGGCTCCACCGTTAGCCTGGGCTCTCGCACGGGCAGGCCGCGCCAGGACGCGGTCGAAATACGCGTTGACGCGCTCGGATTCGATCGGAAATTTTCCGGCGCGGGCCCAGCCGCCCATGTCGCCCAACAGCACGTCGACGGCGGAAAACCGGTCGCCCAGCGCAAACTCCCGATCCCCCAGCCGGCCGTCGAGCGCCTTGGCCTCCGAGGCGAAATCGTAGGCGGCGGCGGGGCCGACATCGACCCGCACGTCCTTCGGCAACAGGAAGCGGTGGCGCAGCTTGTTCCACAGCGGCGCTTCGAACTCGGACTGGGCAAAATGCATCCAGGAATCCATTTCGGCGCGTCCGGCCACACCTGGATTGGCGCCCATGCCTTTGTCGGCGTGCTTGTCGGCGAGATAGACGCAGATTGCCGCCGAATCAGTCACCGTCAGTTCGCCATCGATCAGGATCGGCACCTTGCCCGACGGGTTGAGCGCATAGGCTTCGGGCGAACGCAATTTGACCTCGACGAATTCATAGGGCTGCCCGAGTTCCTCGAGCATCCACAGAACGCGGCTGACGCGGGATCCACGCGATCCGATGGCCTTGTACATGGTTGAACCCTCTTTCCTGCGACCCTAAACCATAGCCACTGTTCAGACGATGGTGTCGAAGAGCCGCAGGATGAACGATATCTGATAGATCAGCGTGCCGGCGACGAATGCGATGTGGAAGCGGCGGTCACGCACCAGTATGGCGGCGATGCACAACACCACGAAAACCGGCGTTCGGAACAGATATTCATTGCCGTAGCGGGCGAAATGCTCGGGACCCTTCAGCAGCGTGTCGACGACGTCGAGCAGATAGGTCGTCGCCAGCAGGCCGAAGAACCAGCCACGGCGTGAATAGAAGAAATCCTCGTAGCTGGTGTAGTCGAGCATCGAATCCGGAAACAGCAGCGCGCACAGCAGGAACAGCGTGATGGCGTAGAAGATCAGGAACAGGTACTTGCCGAAAGTCCAGACCTCTATGGTGTAGAGGCCGAACTCCCACCACCAGAAATGCACCAGCAGCAACAGCATGGAGGCGACCCAGCCGAGGTGCACGGGATAGAGCCTGTACTGGCCGGGATGCTGGACGATTCGCGCCACCCCCGACAGCAGGCGAGCGACGCCAAGTCCGATCACCATGCCCATGACGATGCGGATATGCGGGAAGATGTCGTGGGCGGAGGCTATTTCGGTGACCATGACCTGCTACGCGGTTCTTTGAGCCGCATATTGCGGTGGGACCGACCGGGTCGCAACGGAATTTGCCGGGTCGATCAAATCGCCCCTCGCCTCAAAACAGGAAATACCGCTGCGCCATCGGTAGCACGCTTGCCGGCTCGCAGGTCAGTAGCTCGCCATCGGCGCGCACCTCGTAAGTCTCCGGGTCGACTTCGACATGCGGCGTAGCGTCGTTGAGCACCATCGAATGCTTGCCGATGCCGCCACGGGTGTTTTCCACGGCCACGAACTGCTTGTCGACGCCGAGCCGGCCATGCAGGCCTGAGTCCAGAGCCGCCTTGGAAACGAACGTCACCGACGAGTTGGTCCTGGCCTTGCCATAGGCGCCGAACATCGGGCGGTAGTGCATCGGCTGCGGTGTCGGGATAGAGGCGTTTGGGTCGCCCATCGGGGCTGCGGCTATCATGCCGCCGATCAGCACCATGTCCGGTTTGACGCCGAAGAAGGCTGGGTTCCACAGCACCAGATCGGCGCGCTTGCCGACCGCGATCGAACCGATGTCCCTGGACAGGCCATGCGCGATGGCCGGGTTGATGGTGTATTTGGCGATGTAGCGGCGGACACGGAAATTGTCGTTGTTGCCGGTCTCCTGCGGCAATGACCCGCGCTGGCGCTTCATCTTGTCGGCGGTCTGCCAGGTGCGGATCGCCACCTCGCCGACACGGCCCATGGCCTGCGAGTCCGACGAGATGATCGAGAAGGCGCCGATATCGTGCAGAATGTCTTCCGCCGCGATGGTCTCCTTGCGGATACGGCTTTCGGCAAAGGCGATGTCTTCAGGGATCGACGGCGACAGATGGTGGCAGACCATCAGCATGTCGAGATGCTCGGCCAGCGTGTTGACGGTGTAGGGCCGGGTCGGGTTGGTCGAAGACGGAATGACGTTGGGCAAGCCGCAGACCTTGATGATATCGGGCGCATGGCCGCCGCCGGCACCCTCGGTGTGGAAGGCGTGGATGGTGCGGCCCTTGATGGCGGCGACGGTGTTCTCGACAAAGCCGGATTCGTTCAGCGTATCGGTGTGGATCATCACCTGCACGTCGTAATCGTCGGCAACCGACAGGCAGCAGTCGATGGCCGCCGGCGTCGTGCCCCAGTCCTCGTGCAGCTTCAGCGAGCAGGCGCCGCCCAGCACCATTTCCTCCAGCGCTGCCGGCAGCGAGGCGTTGCCCTTGCCGGACAGGCCGATGTTCATCGGGAAAGCGTCGAAGGACTGGATCATGCGCGCCATGTGCCAGGGTCCAGGCGTGCAGGTGGTGGCCAGCGTGCCATGCGCCGGGCCGGTGCCGCCGCCGAGCATGGTGGTGATGCCCGACATCAGCGCTTCGTCGATCTGCTGCGGGCAGATGAAGTGGATGTGCGCGTCGAAGCCGCCGGCGGTCAGGATCTTGCCCTCGCCCGCGATGATCTCTGTACCGGGGCCGATGACGATGGTGACGCCGTCCTGCGTGTCGGGATTGCCGGCCTTGCCGATCGCCGCGATGCGGCCGTCCCTGAGACCGATGTCGGCCTTGAAGATGCCGGCCGTGGCATCGACCACCAGCGCGTTGGTGATGACCGTGTCGACCGCGCCGCCGGCGCGCGACACCTGGCTCTGGCCCATGCCGTCGCGGATGACCTTGCCGCCGCCGAATTTCACCTCCTCGCCATGGACGGTGAGGTCCTTTTCGACCTCGATAAACAGCTCGGTGTCGGCCAAGCGCACTCTGTCGCCGACCGTCGCGCCATACATCTGCGCGTAGGCGGCGCGGGTAATTCTAGCCATCAGTCAATGCTCCCCAAACGAGAGGCCGGCCGCAGCCGAACTCCACATCGTCGCCATCCAATGGTCATGCAATGACCCGCCCGGCGACACCTTCTGATCCCATTTGGCCGTTGAGGTGGCCGTGCCACCCCAAACCGCCCGTTTGCCAAACCCTTGGCCAAATCGATGAAAGGAAAATACATGCGCAAAATCATCGTTCTTGCAGCCGCCGCCACGCTGGCCTCCGCAACCGTAGCCGGCGCCCAGCAGCAGCCCACGCCGCAACCGAAGCCGGCAGCGCCCAGCGCTCAGCCGGCGGCGCCGGCGATCCAGAAGGTCAACATCGTCGATATCAGCGAATTGCCCAAAGCCACCCAGACGCAGGTCAATCAGGTGATCGCCCAGCGTGGCGATGCCGGGCTGCAGAAACTGCGCTCTTCGATCGACGCGACGCCGCAGATCAAGTCGGCGCTCGAAGCCAAGGGGCTCACCTCGGCACAGGTGGTCGCCGCCAGCATGACCACCGATGGCGCGCTGACCCTTGTCACCAAGAAGGCAAGCTGAAAGAAGCGCTTGGCGGGCCGGCACCCGGCCCGCCAGCCCACAGGGAACCTTCGCCCGACAGGAGGCGTTTCGTCCCTTTGGCGCCGAACGGCGTTGCACAGAAAAGTCCACCAGGAGCGAGCAATGCCTGTCTTTGCCGACACCAGATGGCTCCAGAGCCTTGCTGCCTGCGCATTTCTCGCAGCTTTCGGCCCGCAAGCCGCGCAAGGTCTTGAAAGCGCTGACGCCGTCAACCGGGCCGACACCGTCAACAGGATCGTCGGCTCCGATGTCCGGCAGGAGGAGGCGCGGACGGAACCACAGACCAACAAGATCATCACCGCGATCGAGCGGACGCGTGAGAACATCGGCGCCGTGCGCAAGACGTCCAAGCTCGATACAGTAGATATCGTCTTCCTCACCGACGCGGCGCGCAGCGAAGGCGGCCCGCCGCCGGCCGTCGAGAGCAAGGTCGAACAGCATCAGGACGACATTGCGGAACTGCGCAAGGAGATCGACGCCAACGCCTTGCTGTTCAACGCCATCGATTCGCGGCGCGTGCTTACGGAAGACGTCCTTGCGGTGGAATTCGACGGCTCGGCAAGAATCGTCATCTACGCGGCGGCCAGGCCGTCGAACTGACCTCAGGGCGCTCGACCCCGTCGATCTCACAGCCTGCCCATGATCTTCTGCTGAAAACCGTAGACCTCGCGTTTTCCTCCGAACGGCACCAGCGTGACGTCCCGCTCTTGTCCCGGTTCGAAGCGCATCGCGGTGCCGGCGGCAATGTCCAGACGCATGCCGCGCGCTTTGTCGCGGTCGAATTTCAACCCCTCATTGGTCTCGAAGAAATGGTAGTGGCTGCCGACCTGGATCGGCCGGTCGCCGCTGTTGGCGACCTTCAGCGTCACCGTCGGCAGCCCCTTGTTGAGCTCGATGTCGCCGCTTGCGGTGATGATTTCGCCGGGAATCATCGTTAGCCTCACAAAACGCCGAAGACCAGGCCGCCGCCGACTGCAGCACAAGCGGCGCCAGCGGCGCGGGCAAGCCCGCGAAAGCGCATGCCGAGGCCAAGGCCGGCAGCGATGCCCATGGCATGGAGAAGTGCGGTGGCAACGGCAAAGCCGGCCATATAGTCAAGCCCACCTGCATTTTCCGGCACTTCGGTGCCGTGGGCATGGCCATGGAACAGCGCGAACAGGCCGATGATGGCGACTCCGGCCGAGACCGGCAGATCGACCGCCAACGCCACCAGCAAGCCAAGCGCGACGACGGAGGCAAGGATGCCCGGTTCGACGAAAGGCACCGGCACGTGGAGCATGCCGAGCGCGCCGCCGACCAGCATGACGCCGACAAAGGCCAGCGGCCAGGCCCAGATTGCCTTGCCGCCCTTGAGCGCCGCCCACAGGCCGACGGCTACCATGACGGTCATATGGTCGAGGCCGGACAGCGGATGCGCGAAGCCCGCCGCGAAGGACGAGGTCGTGCCGATGCCGACATGGGCATAGGCGGGCATCGCCGCCGCCAGCAGCAGGATCGCTGCAAGCGTGGTGCGTTTGGTTGAAGCAGAGATCATCGGTCTTCCCTTCGAAGTCACGAAAACAATCACGCAGCCTTGCGCGGGCCGCAGCCCTCGGCCTTGAGCACGCGTTGGGTCGAGGCCGGATATTTCACCAGTTTCTCCACTGGGCGGATCGGGCGTGCGGAAAAATTGCCGCCGCAGTTCGGGCAGACGCCGCCCAGCACATGTTCAGCGCAGTCAGCGCAGAAGGTGCATTCAAAGGTGCAGATCAGCGCGTCCGCCGCTTCCGGCGGCAGGTCCTTGTCGCAGCATTCGCAATTCGGTCGCAGCTCCAGCATCGTTTTCTCCTCACCTGATCGGTTCGTGAACGGTCACCAGCTTGGTGCCGTCGGGAAAGGTCGCCTCGACCTGCACGTCGTGGATCATCTCGGCGATGCCTTCCATCACCTGCGCGCGGGTGATGACATGGGCGCCGGCCTCCATCAGTTCGGCGACCGGGCGGCCGTCGCGGGCGCCCTCGACGACGAAATCGGTGATCAGCGCGATCGCTTCGGGGTGATTGAGCTTGACGCCGCGTTCCAGCCGCTTGCGCGCCACGATCGCCGCCATGGCGATGAGCAGCTTGTCCTTTTCACGCGGCGTCAGGTTCATGCGCTTTCCTGGATTTGGCCTGTATTTGGCTCAGAGTGACCATAATTTGGGCAGACCCGCCCGCCCGTTGAGCAGTTCGACGAGCGGAACCAGCCGCTTGCGCAGCTGATAGCCGTCCTCGGCAAACAGCCTCGCAAGAAGCTTGCCAGATTTTTTGACGCTCCAGGCGCTGGCATCGCCGTCGGCGCCGACGATGTCGCGGGCCGGATCGAGCAAGGCTTCGGCCTGCGGCGAGACCATCAGCAGCGTCGCAGCGGCAATGGCGCCGCCGGCGACCGCCGGGCGGCCAAGTGCCGCCGCGATAGCCGGCCCGATGCGGAAATCCTCGGCATGAACGAGCGCACCATCCTGGCGGACACGCCAACGGTCGTGGAAATGGCCGTGCGCGGCCTCTTCGCCCATGGCGAGGCGGCCGAATATGGTGGCTTCAAGCAGCAATGCCTCGGCGCCTGCGGCAAGCTCGACCTCGAGCGTGCGGGCAAAGGCCGAGCGGTCGAAGACGATGGTTTCCTGGGGCAGCCAGGCGATACGCCCGCCCGCGCCGACGCTGAGCTTCACCCGAACTTCGGCGCGGTCGCTAGCGGCACGATAGATCTTTTCGCAGGCCTGGGTGGTTATCGAGGCGGAGGCACCTGGCCCGACATCGATTTCCCAGCCGAGCCGATCGCCGCCGGTCAGACCGCCGGCGGTGTTGATGAGCACGGCTTCGAGCGGATCGGCCGCAACGGCCGGCATGCGGATTTTGGCCGAGCCGTCCTGATAGAGGCGCAAAAGCCGGGTGCGTCCATCCCTGACGCCGCACGCAAGCCGGGCCGCCCCGGCCGCGCGCTGGGCCGGAAGAGCTGGGATCAAGACATGCTGCAACGTATCCACGGCGCTAACGTTAAGCACTCCCGGCGCTTTGTCGATATGGTGCTTGTTGATATAGCTTGTTGCTTGACAGCGTTTCCGTTTCTATAGAGGGAGCCTCTTTGGAACGGTCATGCTGCGCCTGGCGGGTTTTTGAAGGCGACGGCGATTTCAGTCCAGGCAACAGGGGCGCCAACCAATCGGCACCGCGACGTTATAAAATTGGGGAAGGAATCGAATGGCTGACGAGCTGGCAACGGAAATCATCGCCAAGATCAGGGCACATGCGGAGCCCGGTGGCGAAGAGATCACCACCAATACGGAATTGACCGCGCTTGGCATCCATTCCCTGGAACTGACCGAGATCATCTTCGATCTCGAGGAGCAGTACGGCATCGAGATCGAGATGAACACGGTCGATGCCTGGAGCAATCTCAAGAATGTCGGCGATATGGTTGAGGCTGTTCGCGCGCTGATTGCGAAAAAAGCCTGAGCTGAATGCAAAAGCGCGTCGTCATTACCGGCATCGGCGGCATATGCGGGCTCGGCGCCAATGCGCCTGCAATCTGGAACGAAATGCGGGCCGGCCGATCGGCCATCGGTCAAATCAGCAATCCCGGTTTGCATGATTTGAAGGTCAAGGTCGGCTGCGAAATCAAGACGCTGCCCGACCATGGCATCAGCCACAAGCAGACCGTGTCGATGGACCGCTTCAGCCTTTTGGCGACGATTGCCGCGCGCGAAGCCATGCAGCATGCCGGCCTGACATCGACTGAAGCAACCACCTACCGGATGGGCGCGGTTGTCGGCGTCGGCGTCTGCGGCTGGGAGGCGATCGAGGAGAACTATCGCGCCATCCTGGTCGACGGCAAGAACCGGGCCGGCATCTTCACCGTGCCGAAAGTGATGCCGAGTGCGGCATCCGGCCATGTCAGCATGAATCTCGGCCTGCGCGGGCCGGTGTTCGGCGTCACTTCGGCCTGCTCCTCGTCCAATCACGCCTTTGCCTCGGCGGTCGACCAGATCCGGCTCGGCCGCGCCGATGTCATGGTCGCCGGCGGCACCGACGCGCCGCTGCTCTGGGGCATCCTGAAAGGCTGGGAAGCCCTGCGGGTGCTGGCGCCCGATACCTGCCGGCCGTTCTCAGCCGATCGCCAGGGCCTGTCGCTCGGCGAAGGTGCTGGAATGGCGGTGCTGGAAACCTATGAACACGCCATGGCGCGAGGCGCTACCATTCTGGCCGAATTTGCCGGCGCCGGCCTTTCCGCCGACGCTTCCGATATCGTCGCGCCGACAGTCGAGGGACCGACGGCGGCGATGCGCGCCTGCCTGGCGGACGCCGGGCTCAATCCCGAGGACGTCGATTATCTCAACGCCCACGGCACCGGCACCAAGGCCAACGACCAGATCGAGACGGCGGCAATCAAGCGCGTCTTCGGCGACCATGCCTATAAGCTGTCGGTGTCGTCGACCAAGTCGATGCATGCCCATTGCCTCGGCGCCTCGGGCGGCCTGGAAATGATCGCCTGCGTGATGGCGATCCGCGAAGGCATCGTGCCGCCGACGGCCAATTTCCGGCAGGCCGACCCCGACTGCGATCTCGACATCACGCCGAATGTGGCGCGCGAGCGCAAGGTGCGCGCGGCGATCAGCAACGGTTTTGCCTTCGGCGGCACCAATGCCGTGGTGGCGTTCAAGGCGGTCTGACGGCAAGCGACTGGCCCTGAGCGACTGGCCCTGCATGACTGCGAAGACGGTGTGTGCACCGTCGGCCGGTTGATCGGCAAAGACGTCGAGGATAATCCTTCGCAACACGCCAGATGGCGCGATGCCGCGCCAAATTCCCGACCGGAGCTTTCGATGACCGACCTGTCCGCCTTTCCGATCACCAAGCGCTGGCCGGCCAGCCACCCCGACCGCCTGCAGCTCTATTCCGCGACGACGCCGAATGGCGTGAAAGTCTCGATCGCGCTGGAAGAACTCGGCCTGCCTTACGAGGCGCATCTGGTGGATATCGGCAAGGACCAGAGCTGGACGCCGGAATTCCTGTCGCTGAACCCGAACGGCAAGATACCGGCGATCATCGACCCGGACGGTCCGGGCGGCAAGCCGCTCGGCCTGTTCGAATCCGGCGCCATCCTGCTCTACCTCACCGACAAGACCGGCAAGCTGATCCCGGCCGATCCGGCGCGGCGCTACGAGACCATCCAATGGGTGTTCTTCCAGATGGCGGCGATCGGACCGATCTTCGGACAGGTCGGCTTTTTCAACAAATTTGCCGGGCGCGAGATCGCCGACAAGCGGCCGCTGGATCGCTACCGCAATGAATCGCGGCGGCTGATCGGGGTGCTGGAGACGCGGCTGAAGGGTCGAACCTGGATCATGGACGACGACTATACGATCGCCGACATATCGATGCTGGGCTGGGTGCGCAATCTGATCGGCTTCTACGAGGCGCGCGAACTCGTCGGCTTCGACGACTTCCCCACCGTCGCGGCATGGCTGGAGCGCGGGCTGGCGCGACCCGCGGTGCAGCGCGGCCTGACCATTCCCGCCAGGAATTGACCTCGGCCGGCCGAAGCAACCAGGTCTATTTCGCCTTGGCCTTGCTTTTCGAGCCGCCCTTGCCGATGACGGACGCAGCGAGCGACGCGGCGCCCCTGGCTGTCGCCGCCACCGCACCAGCGGCGACATTGGCGGTCGCCTTGACGGTGCGCATCGCGCCGCCGGCCACCGAGCCGCTGCTTGCCGGCTTCTTGGGTTTGGCGGTTTTCGCCGTCACCTTTGCCGTCGCCACCGGTTCTACCTTCTTTGGCGCCGCTTTGCCGAAAGCCGGCTTTGCGTCCTTGGACCGCTCGGCGATCGCCGGGCCGGCGCCTGCCTTCGCCTGCGTGGCCTTTGCCTGCCTGGCTTTGGGTTGAGCGGTCTTGCTCTTGGCGGGTGTTTTTGCCTTGGTTGCCATCTGACGGTTCCCTCACGGCGGCACGATTGCCGATGAGAGATAACGACCTGAAAGTCTTAAGGTTCCCGTTCCGAAGTCCAGCGAACTATGCGGGATCGCCAACAACCAGGTCGGCGGACCTGCGACGGCCGAGCACGCGATCGATGTTGGGCATGTCGTTGGAAGCGATCCAGGCGCGGGCGTCTTCGTCGGAGCGGCCATGCTCGTGCCAGCGCACCAGAAGGCGGCGCTCGAGTTCGGCACGCGGCACATCGACAAAGATGGTGAAGTCGAACAGCGGCGCCAGCCGCGACCACGGCTCCTCGTCCAGCAGGAGGTAATTGCCTTCGACCAGGATGAACTTGGTCTCGGCGGCAACGATGGAGGCGGCGGCGCGCGACAATTCCATGCTGCGGTCGAACACCGGAATGGCGATGTCTGGCTCGCCCGAACGGATGCGCTTCAACAGCGTCTCGAAGCCGGCGAAGTCGAAAGTCTCCGGCGCGCCCTTTCTTGACCGCAGGCCGCGCTGGTCGAGCACGATGTCATCATAGTGGAAGCCGTCCATCGGCACGACTTCAGCCGCGCCCTCCGGCAACAGATCATGCAGGCCGGCCGAGAGCGTCGACTTGCCGGCGCCGGGCGGGCCGGCAATGGCGACGATGAAGCGTTTCGCCTTGCCAGCGCGCTTGAAGATGGTGGCGGCGAGATGGGCGATTTCGGACATTGGGCGCTTCCAGTTATGCTTTGCATCTTGTCGGCAGTTTGAGGAAATTTCAAACCGCGATTTGGGCAATCTCACGACATCCGCCACGTCAGCGCTGCCCCTCGTCGCCCTGCCGGTGTGCAGCCGATAGATGGGTAACACTTCTCCCCCTATGCGTCCGCCGCAGCGCCAAGCAGATTGGTTGGCGCGGCGGTGCGGCGGACAAGCTCCATGTGCCGTGTGTCGAGGATGCCGGCAGGCAGGTGAGGGGCAGGGCCAGCGTTCGAAAATCAGCCGGGCTGGCCGATCCGCAGGAAATCGCTGTCGAATGCGACATCGCGGGTCGAACCATCGGCTCCGGTGAGATGCATGTGACCTGAGGCTGTCCCGATAGCGCGCGGCGGCTCGCCGCTCGCCAGCGGCAGCGTGCCGATGACATGGCGGAAGGAGACTTCGCCGCCGAGGGTAAAAGCGGTCGCGACCCCTTCGCGCTTCAGCCAATTGTCGTCGATCGATGCGGCATGGCCGATGGCGGCGCGGCCGTCCTCGATGCCGAGCACGCCGCGATGGCGGCTGCTCCACGGCGCGTAGTCGCGGCCGCCATTGCTGAACCACAGCATGGTGACCGGAAGCTCCGCCGGGTTCTTCAGCACCAGCACCAGATCCTGTTCGGCCCGGCGCGCCAGCGCCGTCCAGCCCGGACCGTCATGATCGGCTTCGACCAGGGTGATGAAATCCTCGCGCTCATCCTCCATGCGGTAGTCGGTGAGATCGAGCGTGCCGCCGCCAGTGGCTGGAAAGCGCGTCAGATCGGTCGAGCGGGCGGGATAGGAAAGCTTGAAGCGGCCGCGGGCCGGATCGGGCTCCAGCGGTGCGTCCAGTGTCCCGGCAAAGCGCTTCGGCGAAAAGGCCAGCCGGCCGCCATCGCGCATCGCCGCCATCGGATGGTGGGCGGCGGAGACCGCTCCGGAACCGCCGGAAAAGACATGCTCCTGATAGAGAAAGGGATGACTGTTGCGGAGCGTGAAGATCTTGTCGACCGTCGCGCCCATCACCGTGCGGCGCAACCGGAAGACGGCCCGCCAGCCGTCGGATGTCGCTTCGCTGACGGTGACATCCCAGGGGCTGTTGGCCGGCCAGCCATGCAGCGGTGCGGCCTCGATGTCGCTGGCCGAAAACGGTGCGCATAGGAAATCGCCCGACAGCCGCACCGTGCCTTCAGGCAGGTCCGGCGGCAGCGTCTCGCCAGCATCGATCCAGGGCGCGCGGTGCAGCGGCTTCAGCTGGCGGCCATCGCTGTCGACCGTTATGTCGGCGATATGGCCGACAGTGAGATCGAGCGTGACCGAAATGCCCTTTGCCTTGATCGTGACCGTATCCATCCGCGCACCTGCTGATTCTGATGGCAGCGAACAAACCCGCTCCGCGAGGGATGCGCAAGCACAGCGACCGGCATTTTGCATCAGGGCGATTTTTACCCTCCCCCTTGTGGGGAGGGTCGGCGAGCGCTCGACGCGAAGCGGAGATTGTTCGACGGGGCGGGGGTAGCGCCCTACAAGGACCCCCACCCCGATCCGCTACGCGGATCGACCCTCCCCACAAGGGGAAGGGTGGACGCCTACTGCCGTTTGTACTCCCGGACCGGCGACTTGGTGCCGTCGGTGTAGGTGACCTGCACCGCCATCGATGTCACGTTGTCGGCGACCTTGAAGTAAGGCTGGTAGTCATAAGGAATGGCGTAGGGGTCCTTCTTGTCGCAAGGCGGCAGCTTGATCTCCTTGTCGAGCGCCGTGCCGTTCAGGCTGTAGCGCACCTCCTTGATGCCGCAGCGGAACGACAGCATCTGGGAGAAATAGACCAGGCCATGATTGCCGCTGGCGTCGAAGGCGATCCACGACGTCCAGAACTGGTCGAGGATCTGTTTGTTGCCCTGTTGCAGCGCTGCGTCCGGATCGAAACTTATGTTGAACGGCCCGGTCTCGCGGCCCCTGAGATCGAGATACTTGACCCCGATGGTGGTGGCCGTGGTGCTGTCGGGCAATTCGAAGCTCGGATTGGGCATCGGCTTGCCGGTGCGCTGGTCGTTCATCGCCATCAGCCCGGTGTCGGTGAACGGACCTGACACACCCATGCGCCAGGAAATGCCGGTCGCGGCCTCGGGCAGCGAGATGGAGATCGTCCAGCCGGCATTGGAGCGCATCGGCGTCAGCGTCGGGGCAAAGCGTGCTGGGTCGAGCACGTCGCCAAGCGCCGTCAGGCGGGTACGGCTGCGGTCGAGCCAGTCGGCGAGCTGCGTCTGGTCGACGAAATATTTGAGCAGCCCGCCTTCCTTTTCATAGGAGACGAACCTGGTCAGCGCCTCGGCCTCGCTGCGCTTGTCGGACAGCGACTGGACGCCGAGGCGATCCTCGGAAAACTCCTGCGCGAGCAGGTAATAGGCCGGTGCGAAATCCGGATTGGCGGCGATGAAGGCGTTGAGCTTGTCGAGACGCTGGGCATCGTCGAACTGCAGGATATGGACCAGCTTGATCGACAGCGCCTTGGCCTTGTCGGCCAGGGCGCCGAACACTTCGCGGGCGCCGGCCTTGCCGTCCTGCACGCGCAGCAGGGTGGCGAAGCGTGTGTAGGGATCGACGGCGTCGACGTCGAAACCGGCGAAAGCGAGATAGGAGCGCCGCGCATTCAGCATGTCGCCGGAAAGCTCGTAGACGCGGGCATTGTGATAGAATTCGTCCGGCCGCTTCGGCTCGGCGATCGTCCCGCCCTGCGCGGCCAATGCGGCAAAGCCCTTGGCGATGGTGTCGATCGAGGCGGCGATCTGCTCGGTGGTCGCCTGAAGCTTATCCGCCTGCTCGGCCTGTTTCTGCTGGCCGGCAGCGAGCGTTTCGGTCGTCTGCTTGACCGCCTCTACCGACTTTTGCGTCTGCGCGCCCTGCTCAGCCTGCTGCTGCTGGGTCGACGCAATTTCCTCGGTCTTCTTCGCCACCGCGTCGGTCGATTGCTTGACCTGGTCGACCGCCAGCTTCGTCTCGGTTACCGTTTGCTCGATCCTGGCCACCCTGGCCGAGACGATGCCCATCTGCTGCTGCAACTGGGCGATGGCCGGCACCAGGCCGGCGATCACACCGTTCTGCGAATTGGACTGCTGCTGCAGGCCATAGACGCCGCCGGCGACGGCGGCAGCGCTGGTGGCAAAGATCAGCGCCGGCAGCGCCTTGGCGGCCAGCACCAGCCGCAGAACGATGGCAATGGCGATGACGGCGGCGGCAACCGAAGCGACCAGCGCGATATAGGCGGCGAACGGCGCCAGCGGATTGAGGATGTCGGATGCGGCGCCGCCGATGAAAGCGACGCTGCCGGCCCATTTGCCGGTGCGGCTGAGCGAAGCCCTGATAAGAGATGGCGCAGCCGCGCCGATGTCACCGGTCATTGTCAAATCCCCCAAGCAATTGCCGCCTCTATAGCAGCACCGCGACCCCGCAGGCAAAACAGGACAGGAAGCAGGCGATTTCGGGAGGTTGCCGTTTCAGCGCCGATGGTTGGCGAAGCCGAAGCGACATCTGATCTCCCCCCTTGCGGGGGAGATTGGCAGCGTCATCGGCAGCTCCGCCGTTAACCAAATGGACGAACAAAATGGGTTAGGCTAGGTTCCGGCCCTCTCAGCAACGCCGGACTTGACTTGCCAAATTTCCATTTCCCCTCCCCCGCCCAGAAATTTCTCGCAGCCCTCCTGCTGCTTGTCTTCGTGGCCGGCTGCAGCACCACCGCACCGCCCGACAGCGTGCTGGCGGTGCCGGCGCCGCAGGAGAAATATGCGGCCATCGTCGTCGATGTCGGCAGTGGCAAGACGCTGTTCGAAGTCAGTTCGAGGGCGCAACGCTATCCGGCGTCGCTGACCAAGATGATGACGCTGTACCTGCTGTTCGAGGCGCTGGAGTCCGGCCGCGTCTCGAAGGAAACGCAGATTCCGGTCTCCGACAATGCCGCCCGGCAGCCGCCGACCAAATTGCGCTTCAAGCGCGGCGAGAGCATCGATGTCGATTCGGCGATCCGGGCGATCGTGGTCAAGTCGGCCAATGACGTGGCGGTGGCGGTGGGCGAATATCTCGGCGGCTCGGAGGACCAGTTCGCCGCCATGATGACGTCCAAGGCGCGCCAGATCGGCATGAGCAGCACCGTCTTCCGCAATGCCTCCGGCCTGCCCGACGATGGCCAGCACACATCGGCGCGCGACATGGCGACGCTGGGGATGGCGCTGCGCGCCCGCTTCCCGCAGCAGTTCCACTATTTCTCCGAAAGCGACTTCATGTTCCGCGGCCGGCTGGTGCGCGGCCACAACGACATGCTCGGCCGGGTGCGCGGCGTCGACGGCATCAAGACCGGCTATATCAGGGCATCCGGTTACAATATCGTCACGTCCTACAATGCCGACGGCCGGCATCTGATCGTGGTGGTGATGGGCGCCGACAGCGCTAGGCAGCGCAACGACCATGTCGAAGCGCTGATCCAGCGCAGTCTGTCGCCCGCCATGGCCGATACGAAGACGCGGCTGATGTTTGCGGGAGATCAGCCGGCCGCGTCGCCCGGCCTGCCGCCGCCTGGTTTGCCGGCGCAGGGGTCGCAGTTGCCTGGTTTACCGCCGCAATAGAACCCGTCGTTGGGTGGAGGAACTCTGAAACGCCGGCGGGACAGCACCCCCCTCTGGCCTGCCGGCCATCTCCCCCTCAAGTGGGGAGATTAGCAGCTTCGGCGTCTCGCCTCTTTTTCGTGTTTGGCGAAGCCATGGCGACATCTGATCTCCCCCCTTGAGGGGGAGATGTCCGGCAGGACAGAGGGGGGTCGTGAAGGATCGCTGCCTCATCTTAACTCTGCAGCAGGCGCGACCTCCGTCGGCAACAGCACTTCGGCGGTCTGGTTGCCGAGCAGCAGGCGAGCGAGGCCCCGGGGGGCTGCGCTGCCACAGGCAATTGCAGCAGGCATTCATCACAAGCATGCACAAGCCCCCAATCTTCACCGCCACAGTGGCTATGCCGCCTCGCCTTGGCGTATCGTGGGCGCGACAGCAGGAGCCGGCATCATGAGCCCAAAACCATCCGAACAGGCCGACAATGAAAACGACAGCGGCGGCGAGTATTTCGAGGCGCCGCCCGCCCACGACGCCGAACTGGTTGCCGACGAGGCGCTGGAAGCGCCCGATGTGCCGGACTCCGAACCCCATGGCCGCCTGAAGCCGAAGCGAAAACCGTCGGCGATATCAGGTAGAAAGTTTCGCAAGCGTGACCTGGTGCGCATCGACGACCTCAGGCCGAGCCTGGCCGACCGCATCCGCTCCGATCATCCCGACCTGCCGCGCGGCGCCCGCATCAGCCGGGAGGAGCTCGGCCGTTACCGCATGCGCTACATGGAGGAGCTGCTGCAGCAGGAGCATGGCGAATTCTCCGAGCTCGACCGCCAGGTGGTCGAATCGATCGCCAGGCAGGACACGATTTCGGAAAACTCGGAAGAGGAGTTCGAGGAGCACCGCTCGTTCGCCGACCGCGTCTCCGACAACATGGCGGCTTTCGGCGGCAGCTGGTGGTTCCTGATCTCGTTCGGCAGCGTGCTTGCGGTGTGGATCGGCATCAATTTGATCGCGGGCGTGAGCAGCGCCTTCGACCCCTACCCCTTCATCCTGCTCAACCTGCTGCTCTCCTGTATCGCCGCCATCCAGGCGCCGATCATCATGATGAGCCAGAGACGGACGGAGGCCAAGGACCGCCTGCGCTCGTTCAACGACTACCGGGTGAACCTGAAAGCCGAGCTGGAAGTGCGCCATTTGCACGAAAAGCTCGACTATCTGATCTCGCGCCAATGGACGCGGCTGGCCGAAATGCAGCAGATGCAGCTGGATGCGATGCACGAACTGACCGGCGCGAAGAAGGCGAAGCGGGCGCCGCGCAGGGTGCGCAGGCGGGTGGCGAAGGTGGAGGTGGCGGGGTGAGTCCCGGGCTGAGGCTGCAAGGCGGACGCGAAGTTGCCGAGCCGCGCGACGTGGCTTCGAAAATATCGCCACGCCAATTGCCCGTTGAAGCCCGCGCCGGCTTCCGCTAAGAAGCCGTGGCTGGCCGGCCTATCGGCTGGTTCGTTTTCAGGTTCCCTGAAGGCACCCGTAGCTCAGCTGGATAGAGCGCTGCCCTCCGAAGGCAGAGGTCACAGGTTCGAATCCTGTCGGGTGCGCCAATGATTTCAATAAGTTACCCTAGCTGGCAAAACCTGCAATGAGTGTGCGCGGAAGCGCTACGGAAGCGGTCCGCTGGAAACAATCAGCGCCTCAGGGACAAAATCGCGACGAATTTTCCCACCAATTTCAGCCGATAGAGCGGCTTTGCCCTCCACCAATTTCGAAATGAGCCCGAAATTCAGCCGAGAACTTTTTTGGCCGTTTTGGCGGCCATACAGCCGCATTCCGCTTTCTCGGAGGGATTGGGAGAAGATGCGGTCCAAGGCGCTATGTGCCCCTTTGTTTCGGAAAGGCAGGTGATCCCGCGCGGAAGGGAAAGGAATGGTTCGGTATCATGGAGCACCCACACCAAATATGATGATGTTAATCATCGTATGACATCCAGATAGTGGACGGTTCGGAATTTCTCGCAAAACTCTTCGTCTCGGAAACTGAGTTTGATGCACCCAGCGTCTTTCCAGTCACTCTCCCAATCAACATGCTCGATGCCGATAGCCCCGGCCGTGCGGCGGTAGCGGTCCATGGCTTTGTCGTCGGCTTTCAGTTTTAGAGATACTGGCAGCACCATTCCCGCACTCATCGTATTCGTGTTGTTCCCCGGCTGGGCAAGCCTGCGCTAGTGGGGAATGATGGGCGGGTGGAACGCCAAGTGGATCTGGTAAAGTGACAGAGCAATCCCACCTACGCTTGCAACGGATCCAACAAAAGCAATTATGCTGACAACCCACAACCACCAGGCCAGCATATCACGATCAATTCGGAGTTTTTTTGTTGCAATTAATTTTTTGTGCAACGCGATTATCTTCGGAATATAATCGTCGGCAAGCCTATCATATTCAGCCTTACGGGTAAGCCTGTCCTCACGACTACCAGTCACTATGCGATGAGCGGCATCCATCTCGCCGTAAAGCTCGCCAAATTCGGGGCAATACCTCGTTATCTTCTTTACCCCGTGGCGCTCTATCGTGCGCTGGATGGTGTTGTGTGCGTAGAACAAAACCCCATCGGTGAGGTCGTGGTCAGCGTTGTTGAGGAAATTTTTCGCGATCGCGAGCTGCTCTAGGTCGGTAAACTCGGAGTTAGATATCCCGGTGCGTTGGGACGCAATAACGTCAACGACGCGACGCCCAGCGTAGCGCATCTCGTTAATGGCCGCGATAATTGCCTCACCGCGAAATTGTTCGACCTCTTTTGCCCTACGCTCGACGCGATTCCACAACTCGGCAATTTCGGTCCAGCGCCGATCAATGTCGTCCATAGATTTTGAGAGGTCCCCACCCATTTGCGCCGGAAGCTTTAATTCCCGGCGCCTAATTATCTCGCCTTAAATTGGTGACGTGCCATAGTGCGACGTTCACGCTCCTGATCATCAATGGTCAAAAACGATCCACCTTGGATGGCAACATTCCCCCGCGTATAGCGTTCTGCACCGTCGCGCGCACCTTTTGTCGCACGGTTTTCAAGGCGCAGTTTCTCGCCCATGTCATCGCGACCGGCGAGAATCCGGCATACGCTTCGGACGAAATAAAAGCTCATTATGTACTCCAAGACGCTTAAAGACGCGATTGAGCGGATTGTTCCCGCTTTCTTCCCGACTCATGTCGGGTCGCATCAAAGCGTGTCAAGGTCCCCACCATAAGAATCCCAAAAAAAATACTTGACAACCGGTTGATTCGCAACCCATCGCGCAAAATAAGTATTTGTCTGGTTACTCGGTGGATAACCAGTGTCTAAAAACTAGATTTTGCAGCGCAATTATCGAGCGCCAAGTTCGTCATAGTCAGACCTCTAGACTGACCTGCCGAACGCCAATTACGTCCATGCACATCATGAAAAACGCGGCAGTGAAGCTACCCCGGCTTATCTTGTTCGCTAGGTTGCGTTCGCTTTCATGCGCACCCTTCTCGGTCAGCTTCTCGGCGAGCGCTGCATACGTTATGCCCCGGCGCTTCAACTCGCCTTTCAATATGTTTTTAGCTTGTTCCTCGTAAGGCGCGGTCAGGGAATTATCTGCCATCATCATTTCTCCAGAGAAAACCTCATGAATGATGATATATACCCTTGCATGTGATGATTCAATGTCTATCCAATGAACAACATCATCGGATTGATATGTCTCAGCTTTTCCTCCTCTCCCCCCGCCGTACGTTCTTGCCGTGGTCCGGGGCGTCGTTGTTGGCGCGTTTCGTCCGGACAAATGGATGCAAGCGATGCCCAAAAACTTCCCCGATATCCTAAATGCCGATGGCTCAGAGAGCCACCGTATCGGCTTTGTTGGGGAGGATGCGCCCAAAGATATCTGGTCGCTTTATGTCGGCGAACGCGGGAAGCGGGTGACCAATCCTAAGCTCAGGCACGTCCGGTACCGGAAGTGTTGACGCTAGCGAATTTGACCCGGAATTCAGTCTCAACGCTCCGGCTTCCAAGACCTGGGAACGGTGCCGGGCATCCGGGCTCACATGGCCCCGATCTGCACGCCGTGACTAGTCCAGCTGGCAGGAGCCGGTAGAAACCTTGGCGCGTCGGAATTCCACCAGCCCAACGAAGCCAATGAGCCCAAAAATCGACTACACCGAGGTGATTTCGTTTAGGGCGGCCTTGGTCAAGGTGGGCTGATGGATTGGGTGCTGCCCAATTGCAGCCGTTGGCGAGCCTTTGCCGGCCTTTGGCGTGTATATACCAAGCCGATGAAGATCGTGGCGAATGGCGATTTGCCGGATGGCGCAGGGCTAGGAGACGGGCAAAACATCACTTTGGAGTTGATGAGGGATCACGCCCGATGCCCAGCCCACATACAGCCGTGGCGTGCTTTCGGGGTGGATGCACACAAGTTGGTCATGCCTCGCAGTCGCACCGAACAAGGCGACGAAGCCTGCATAGTCTTCGAACCACCTTCGGGTCGGCGAAAAGGAGTGGACGATCATTGCAGCCGCGTCAGTCTTGAAGCGCCGCGCCTCAATGATTGCGGAGGCTGTGCGATGGAGTAGCTGATAGCGGATGTTGCCGGGCAAAGGCTGTGTCAGGCCCAACAAGTCGCAGATGAAAGCGAGCCGCTTCCGCTTCCCGTCAGAGGCATTCGCCAGCCACATTCCGAGCGGCTGATCGAATGACTCATCAACTTTGCCCTCTACGGTGACGGCAACGGTCTGATCGCCAACTCTTACCAAAGCGAACAGGTCATTCTGGCTGTCGCCTCGGCTTGAACCTGGCAGGGGCACCTTATGCTCAGGAAGGGCGACCAGAAGCTCTGGCATTGGACCTATAGACGCCAATAGCCGCGCGATTTCGGGCGGAAGGCCCCTTGCATTCTCCCAACATTTGGCAAGGCACATAGCAGAGTAACCCTCACGCCAGTGCTTAACGGGATCGGCTAGCAATCGTCGCCAGTCTTCCTCGTCGCGACTTGGAACATAAATCCTGTTCATCCCACAGCATCCCACACGGCCGAGGAATGCGGAAAGTCCTCTCCTCCGACTTCACACTGGGCAAAATCGGACCTCAGCCACACCTCTAGCAGATCCGCAACAGCCTCTACCTGATCGACCCTTCGCAAAGCGCATTCCCAGATCGTCGCCACACGCCAGTGGACGTCAAGGAGTGCCGCACGCGCGGCTTCGTCCCGCGCGACATTGGCAGCGAACTTGGACTGCCAGAAACCCGGTCTCGTCGCCGGGGTAGTGGTGTAGCGACATCCTTCATGACGGTGCCAGAAGCAACCATGCACGAAGACGGCTGCCCCAAACTTGGGAAACAGGAGGTCCGGCCGCCCCGGAATGCTCCGTGCATGCAGCCGATACCTTAAACCGCGTGCATGCAGTGCACGCCGAAGCACCATTTCTGGCTTGGTGTCTTTTCCCCGGATTCCGGCCATCATCCGGGAGCGGGTTTCCTTGTTGACAATATCAGTCACAGGCCTGCTGGCCTCCCTCACCATAGTTGATATACACCGCACTAGCGAAATTCGTAAGGAGCCTGATTTGCCTTCAACTTTCGGCGTCGTCGATCTATTTGCTGGTCCTGGCGGGCTGGGTGAAGGCTTTGCCTCCCTTGTCGACGACGGGCATGCACCATTCCGGATCGGCATCTCGGTCGAGAAGGAGTCATCGGCTCATCGCACCCTGCGCTTGCGCGCCTTCCTAAGGGAACATCGGCGTCGGCACGGGGCGCCGTTGGAGCAGTTCATCAACTTCCATGCTGGCCTGATCGCTGAGCCGGACTGGGGTTCGGTGGACGCCGATGTATGGAGGCTAGCGGCAGAGGAAGCGCGCTGTCTGGAACTTGGCACTGACCTGGCCACCGAAGCAATTGATGAGGCGATGTCGAGGCTACGGCACGGCTTTGACGACACGATTTTGATCGGCGGGCCGCCGTGCCAAGCCTATTCGCTGGTCGGCCGTGCGCGCGCTAAGGGAAAAGCCGGCTACGTCCCCGAAAATGACGCGCGGCACTACCTGTT
Organism: Mesorhizobium sp. M0001; assembly: GCF_040324255.1. NCBI lineage: Bacteria > Pseudomonadati > Pseudomonadota > Alphaproteobacteria > Hyphomicrobiales > Phyllobacteriaceae > Mesorhizobium > Mesorhizobium sp. M0001. The sequence goes on along the minus strand of NZ_JAMYVS010000009.1, from coordinate 40,720 downwards.
CCGGGAATACATCCGCGTGCTCGATCGCCTGCGCCCTGCGGCTTTCGTTATGGAGAACGTCAAGGGGATCCTTTCATCAACGGTCGAAAGCAGGCTTGTTTTTGAGATGCTGATGGAGGATCTGTCGTCGATCGGCAGGGGGCGTGGCGAACTCTATCAGTTACGCGCGATCCGGGTCGAGGATGGCGTAGCAAGTTTGCGCAAGGCGCGGCAGCCCTCCGACTTCATCGTACGTGCAGAGGCTTTCGGTGTGCCTCAACGGCGACATCGGGTGATCATCGTGGGCATTCGCTCCGATCTTGCCTATCTGGCGTCCAGCTCGAATATCCCCGCTTCCGCTGCACCGCGCTCGGTAGCCGATGTCATAGGCGCGCTTCCCGTGCTTCGAAGTGGCCTCAGTCGCGGAGATGACAGCGAGGAGAACTGGCAGGCCACGGTGACCTTCGCGGCGAAGCACCTTGCCGAAATTCACCAGCATGGAAACAACAGCGAACTTCTCAACAGATTCTTGGATCTGGCGCGGCAACTGCAAACGCAACTGGCGCCAGTGAGGTCGGCGGTCGCATTACCGGTCGGCTATGGCAATTCGAATGATGAGCTCGTGCGCTGGCTAGAACGCCCAGAGCTCCGGGCGATAGCCCAGCACGAAACCCGAGGCCACATGACATCAGACCTTGCGCGCTACATGTTCGCGGCAGTGTTCGGCCAGGTTCATGGGAACAGTCCGAAAGCAGACCAATTTCCGATCGCGCTCAGCCCCGATCATCGCAATTGGCACAGTGGCGTGTTCTCGGATCGATTCCGCGTGCAGCTGGCACATGAGGCATCGACAACGGTCACCAGCCACATTTCGAAGGACGGTCATTACTTCATCCACCCGGATCCGGCTCAATGCCGCAGCCTGACCGTACGGGAAGCGGCAAGGTTGCAGACTTTTCCTGACGACTACCTGTTTCTGGGCAACCGAACTCAGCAATACGTTCAGGTCGGAAACGCTGTACCGCCATTTCTTGCAAGACAGATAGCAGCGCTGTTGTCGAAGACCCTGTCAAAAAAACATACCAACAAATCCTGAGGAGCTTGTAACTCTCCGACATTTCGCGTGAGAGTAGATCGCAACCCTCTCTGGATATCGTACATGCATGATTCGAGTATAATGCGTCGGGCGGATGTCACCCCCCACGCGGCAGCCTTGATTGAAGGGTTGCGAGATGTTGGATATTCGCTTGAGACAGCTCTTTCGGACATTGTTGACAATTCGATTACCGCAGGCGCGCGACGCATCCAAATTCTGACCGAAACTTTTTCTGACGAACCATTCATCGCGATTATCGACGATGGCGAGGGCATGACGGAGGATGAACTGGTCGCCGCAATGCGCCCCGGGAGCAAGAACCCGCTGGCGACCCGGGATCAGCCTGATCTCGGTCGTTTTGGTCTAGGCCTCAAGAGTGCAAGTTTTTCGCAGTGTCGGCGATTGACGGTCATTTCACGCAAGACCGGAAAGTCCTCTGCGGCCGTCTGGGACCTTGACGACGTCGCCGAAAGGAATGAGTGGGCCGTTCAGCTCCCGGACGATCTATCCGCTATCCCGGGTGTGGACAGGCTGGGAGCGTCTGGCACGCTTGTTCTCTGGGAGAAGCTCGACCGCCTCACGGGGGGCTATACCCAAGACGCAGCTAAGCGCGCCGAGGTGATCAATCAGCGGCTGGCCGAATCCGAGCGGCACCTGCGTCTTGTCTTTCACCGCTTCATGGAAGAATCGAAGCCCCTTCGCATACTGTTGAATGGTCGGTTGCTTCGTCCCCTGGACCCGTTCGCTCGGCAAAACCCCGCGACCATAGCCGATCCAGAAGAAAAACTGACCCTCATACGTGGCGATGTAGGAATCCAGAGTTTCACGCTGCCGCACCACAAGCAAATGGCCAATGCAAGCTGGGAGGACATCGGAGGGCCGGAGGGCCATCTGAAGTCCCAAGGGTTCTATCTCTATCGAGGCAGGCGCCTGATTCTTCACGGCACTTGGTTCGGGTTGTGTCGTCAGTCAGAACTCACAAAGCTGTCGCGCGTACGGATCGACATTCCGAACAGCATGGACGGGGACTGGAAGATCGACGTCAAGAAATCATCAGCCCAGCTACCGCCCGTGGTCCGGGATCGATTGAAAAAGGTTATCGAGCGTATCCTGGACGGATCAAAGCGGACTTACCGAAGGCGCGGGCAAAAACTTGTCGATCACGAGCGTCTGCCGATGTGGCATCGGATTCAGGCTGATGGCCAGATACGCTATCGCCCGAATATCAATCATCCTGCATTTGCCGATTTTGCCGATAGTCTGCCCGAGGGCTTCCGCCGTGGGTTCTTCAACTGCATCGCACTTGTAGGTGCATCACTTCCTGTCGAGACGCTGCATTCGGATATGGCGGGCACTGCCGAGCGGATCGTGGCGGACACGGTGGATGAAGACACGCTGGTTCAGGCTGTCCAGTCGACCTTGTCCGTACTCATGGACGCCAAGAAGGATATCAAGGAGATCATGTCGATGATGAAAGACGTGGATCCGTTCCGGTCTGCCTGGGACGATAGCCAAAGAATAATCGCCGCGACACTTGAAGCGAAGGAAACTCCGTGACGCCAATGCTGAGCAGCCTTGAAGGCATGACGTCGATGTACATGGCGTCGCAGAGCGCCGCGCACACGGCGCAATCCATCCGTGACATCATCGCACAACTGTGCGGCACACCCATGTTCGCTGGAAAGGTCACCGAGGCAGAAGCCGAAGACCTCGCTCGTTTGATCGAGGAAAAATACGGGATCAGCATGGGTTTCGGTGCCGTTGTCGACGCCGAGGATTTTCGACCTTGGCTGCACGACGCCAAGATCAATGGCGAGATCGGAGATTTCTATTGGGGGCGTTACCGGCAGCTTCTGAACCTCAAGGGCCTGCCCAAAGCGGTGATCGAGGCGACTGACGAGGTGACTGACCGGGTGCTCGACCGGTTGGGCGACCCCCGCAACACTACCTCGTGGAGCCGAAGAGGCATGGTTGTAGGGCATGTTCAGAGCGGCAAGACACAGAACTATGCAGGGCTGATCTGCAAGGCGGCGGATGCTGGCTATCGGCTGATTGTGGTCATCGCAGGTATCCACAACAATTTGCGCAACCAGACACAAGCGCGAATCGACGAAGGCTTCATCGGCCGCGACACTGGGCGGCTGGCGCATGCAAACCGAGCACAACGCCAGAAGATCATCGGCGTGGGCACCTTCGATCAGCGGGAGTTTCCCGTCTCGCTGACCAATACGCTGCGCGATTTCAACAAAGCTACCGCCACCACAAACACCAGCCAGGTCGGCCAGTACAACGTGCCCGTCGTTCTAGTGATCAAGAAGAACTCGAGCACGCTGAAGAACCTGCTGGAATGGCTGAGGGAACATTCCGTTCACCAAGGCACGCAGATGGTGCAACAGCCCATGCTGCTGATCGATGATGAAGCCGACAACGCTTCGATCAACACTCGCTATGACAAGGACGAGGTAACGCGGATCAACGGCCAGATCCGCGAACTTCTGTCGCTTTTCCATCGCAGCTGCTATGTCGGTTATACCGCGACACCCTTTGCCAACATCTTCATCGACCCGGACACGGATGACGATGCCCTGAAGCAAGACCTGTTTCCGCGCCACTTCATCATCGGTCTGGACGCACCGTCAAACTATTTCGGGGCGCAGAAGGTGTTCATTGAAGCGCGCGACGTGCATGTGCGGCTGATTGCTGACAATGAAGACGTGTTGCCGATGAAGCACAAGATCGACGACCCGGTCGATGTGCTGCCCACTAGCCTGACCAATGCTGTCCGCACCTTTATCGTGGCGCGGGCGATCCGAAATTTGCGCGGTCAGCAGGCGGCACATGCCTCAATGCTGATCAATGCCTCAAGGTTCACCGATGTTCAGGGACGGCTCAGGTCACGGATCAGCGATCTGGTCGCACGCATACGAGATGCAGTAGCCGTGGACGCCGCTAGGGGTTCGGCCGCGCTGAGGAACCCCGAAATCGCTGCCTTGCATGCGGTGTGGGAGCAAGAATTCGCCGATGCCGACGGGGCAGATTGGCCCAGTATCCAGTCGCGGCTCCATGAAGTTTTGATCGCAGCAAAGGTGGTGGAGGTAAACGCATCAAAACGGTCCTCCCCTCTCGACTACGATCAGGGTGGCGAGCATGGCGTCACGGTCATTGCGGTGGGTGGGTTTTCCCTGTCACGCGGGTTGACGCTGGAGGGGCTGACGGTCAGCTACTTCCTGCGCAACTCCATTATGTACGACACCTTGATGCAGATGGGCCGCTGGTTCGGTTATCGCCCCGGATATGAAGATCTCTGCCGCGTCTGGATGCCCGCCGATGGCGTTGGCTGGTATGCCCACATCCACGAAGCTATGGACGACTTGCAGGTACAGCTGAAGCGGATGGAGCTCGCCAAAGCAACGCCGGAACAATTTGGCTTGGCTGTGCGTAGCCACCCCCAGACGCTGATCGTCACCGCGCGCAACAAGATGGGCACCGGCAAGGAATTTCCGGTGAAAGTAGGGCTTGCTGGAAAGCTGGTGGAAACAACGCGTATCCGCACGGATGCCGGTCAGTTGGAGAAAAATCTTGCCGCAGGGGCGCAGTTAATCTCGGCGATCCGAGGCAGAAGCGACCTGGTGCTAGAAGAACGCCCCAGGGGACTGCTTTACAAAGCAGTGCCTGTCGCACTGATCCGCGAGTTTCTGCGCACTTTCCGAGCGGATGCCGCCGATCCGCTGACAGATCCAAGGCTGGTGAACGATTATATTGACGCGCGGGCAGAAACGGAACTGAAACAGTGGGATGTGCTGCTGGCGAGCGCTCGAAAGGAGGGGGCCGTTGCGACGGTTGTATCGGGCGTCAGTCTCGTCCCTTTCGAGCGCTCGGTAGATGCCAACAATCTCATCAAGGGCGTTCTGGCAATCAGTGGTGCGAGCAGGCGGGTCGGTTCGGCAGAGGACGAACGCGAAGGCCTCACCACTCAGCAGATCAAAGACGCGCTGACGGCCTATCAGATGTCGTTTGGCGACAAGCCAATGCCCAGCACCCCTTCCCCAAGGATATTCCGCGAGGTCCGCGATCGTCCGTTGCTGATCCTGCGGCTGGTCAAACCGAAGGTTGGCCAAGACGAAGCCGACAATGCGCTTCCCAGGAACGATGTCCTTGCTTGGGGCATTTCTTTCCCACTCAGCCAGATCGCTGGCGGCACCGTCGAATACGTCGTTAACACCACCCGGATGCGCGAGCTGTTCGGCGAAGAAGAACAGGAAAGAGAGGCTGACGGTGATCCCGAATGATACGCCATGGTCGGGGCTGGAGGCCGGAGAGATCGACACGCGCCGGGTCCATGCTCAGGGCAAGTGGAACTTCTTCTGGGCGGTGATGCCTCGGGCCGATGTAGCCTTGATTTTGCAGTTAGTGGGATTGCCGAAGCCGATCCCTGATCTGCCAAATCTCAAGAACCTTGAAATCAGGTTTCAGACCTTGCCGGGAGGCCCGATCCTGTACATTCGGCTGAAGGACAATGCTCAACTCGAACTGTTCGAGACGCTGTGCCGGGATGTCGTGGCTGCCGGCGAACATGCGGAGGCAGAGTCGGAGGCACTGGAGCGCGCCATCAGGCGGACTTTCCGTTGGCATTACCTTCTGCGAGGCGGAAGGGCCGAGGTTCTTTCCGATGAGGCCCAGAAGGGGCTGATTGGCGAGTTGGAAATATTGAAACGGCTGATCGCCGGGCTTGGACCAGAGGCAGCGCTGGCCGCGTGGAGTGGGCCGTCCGGAGCGCCAAAGGATTTCGAATTGAAATCCGACTGTATCGAGGTCAAGGCGCGCCGTGGTGCCTCGCAGCCTTACGTGAAGATATCAAATGAACATCAACTTGCCGATGTTGCGGATCGGCGGCTCTGGCTTGCGGTCTTGGCCGTCGACAAGGTTCAAAGGCCACATGGAAAAACGTTGACCGAGTTTGTCGACGAGGTCACCAGATTCTTGGAGGTCTCGGAGCCGTCGAGCATTCTGGACTGGGATTTGCATCTTGCAGATGCCGGATTCGATTCCCTGCACGACTATGAATCATCTCGGTGGATCGTCTCGCCCCCCGATTTCCATGCTGTAACGCCTGATTTTCCACGCCTTGCGGCACCAGTTCCCCTGGGCGTATCAAACGTCACCTATGCGCTGTCGCTTGCGGCCTGCGCGCCGTTCATGGCCGAAACCAAGGCTGTTGAGGCAAAATTGTTCGAGGAACCCGCCGATGACAGCGCTTGACGAGTATCATCAGAACCTGATGGCCGATATCCGGCGCGAGGCGGATGCCAGTGGCGTCATGATGGTCGAAGCCTTCTTTGACCGAATGGCTGAACGGTTGACGGCGGCGGGCGAACTGGAAGTGGCCGATCGAGCGTATTACCAGAATGGCGAAGGTGGGCAGAAACTCCGGATCGACGGTTATGCCGGGGATCCCCGTGATTGTGAGGGCGTGCTGGGCCTGATCGTCTGTGACTTTGCCGAGTCTGACGATGTCAAGACCTTCGGAAAGGCAGATGCTCCGCCCATCCTTAATCCGCTGATCCGCTTCCTCAAGAAGGCGCGGACCGAAGAATTTCGGGATGCATTAAACGAAGTCAGTGCTGCCTTTCAGGTTTCGGACCTGATCATCACAACTTGGTCTCACATTACCAAGGTCAAGCTGATCTTGATCTCAAATCGGCAGTACATCGGCCGAGATGATGCGGTGAGGCTAGCAGACGCCGGCGACGTTCCGATTACGTACTCGGTCTGGGACCTTGCTCGTTTCGAACGCTTCGACCGCTCAGGCCAGGCGCGCGAAGATACGGTCATCGACTTCGCGAAGGACTTCGGCGGGCCGTTGCCGGCGCTAAAGGCGTCACAGGCGGGGGCGGCACTAGAAAGCTACCTGATGATCGTGCCTGGGCAGCAGCTTGCTGACATCTACGATAAATGGGGTGCGCGACTGCTGGAGGCGAATGTCCGGTCGTTCCTTCAAGCTCGGGCCAAGACCAACAAGGGTATCCAAACCACGATCAGGACGGAACCGGAGTTGTTCTTCCCCTACAACAATGGGCTATCTGCGACGGCCGACGATGTGGCTTGCATCCAGACGGCGGAAGGGCTGGCTGTGGCCACGATCAGCAACTTGCAGATCGTCAACGGGGCACAGACCACCGGATCGATTCACGGTGCGCTGAAGACCGCCAAGGACCAGCTTTCTCAGGTCTTTGTGCAGATGAAGCTGACCGTGGTGCCGCCCGAAAGGTCGGAAGAAATCGTCCCGAAGATATCTGAATACGCCAACACCCAAAACAAGGTGAACGCTGCCGATTTCTTTTCGAACACTCCCTTCCATGTTCGCATGGAGCTGTTCTCACGTGACGTGATCTTTGCCCCGAAAGAGGGCGAAAGGCATGACAGCAAATGGTTCTACGAGCGTTCGCGGGGGCAATACTTAAATGCCCGTGTCAAACTTACAGGCGCACAGCAGAAGAAATTTGATCTGGAATTTCCGAAGGCACAGCTTTTCAGCAAGACTGATCTTGCAAAGTTCGAGTTCTCGGCCACGGGCCGTCCTCATGTCGTCTCGAAGGGTGCCCAGAAGAACTTCGCGGAATTCGCGAAGGAGATCGGCGAGGCCTGGAGCAAGAGTGACGTCAAGTATGATGAACTCTGGTTCAAGCGGTTGATTTCCAAAGCATTGATCTTTCGCCAGCTGGAGTCCCAGGTCCCGAAACAGGCATGGTACGAAGGTGGCTATCGCGCCAATATCGTAACTTACGCCATGGCCAAGATCTTTAATGATGCCAACGGCGAAAAGCAGGTTCTGGACCTTGACGCTATCTGGCGAAGGCAGTCGGTGCCCGAGCCGCTGGTTCGAGCGTTGATGATCGCAGCTGCTGAAGCGCACAACGCCATCACCCACCCGCCGCAAGGCGTACGCAACATGTCGGAATGGGCAAAACAACAAGCCTGCTGGAATGGCTTGAAGTCAAGAAAGCTGGCTTACGATGAAGATTTCGACACTTGCCTTGCGCCGATCGACGAAGCCAGAACCACAGCGCGCGAGGCGCGCAGCAATAAGGTCCTAACTGACGGAATAAACGCTCAGGCAGAGGTCGTGACCTTGGGAGCCGCATTCTGGAATGGGGTCCTTAGTTGGGGCCGCGACCGCAAGTGTCTGACCCCCAAGGAGCTGCAAATCCTACAGATTTGCTCGTCTATTCCGCGGCGATTGCCAACCGACTTTCAATCGAAGCAAGCACTAGCTGTCTTGGAGCGGATGAAGAGTCAAGGCTTTGGAGACAAATCGATCGATACCCTTTCGATCCGCACTGCATGATCCGGCTGCCAGCATGCGAGCCATCCGGACTAGTGAGCGCTTCCACCTCGCGTAGGTCGCGGCGCTATGACCCGTGCCGATGCAGCGGTTTCCGGCCTGTATGAATCGCGCCCGTTCTATACGAATAGCGCGCGCACTTGCTTGACCGCAATCTCTGCCAGCCGTCGCGTGTTGTATGATACGCAATCGCGAGTTCGCTGTCGGGGAAATACATCGGGAGCATGGGTGTTTAAGTGTGCAGGAGATGCCCGAAGACATCGTTCATTTCCAAGCTCGGTAGAATCGAGAGGGAAATGGAGAGCCATCCGCAACGACCCCGTGTTTCCGCAGAACTCGGTCGCGCCGATGAAAATCTTCTCGCAACAATGCGCCAATCCCGTCACCTCTGCTCGCTGCAAAGGTGGCTCGCTCTATCACATTCCCGATGGTGCCGAGTGCGAACTGCGACGGGAAGTCGGTATTTCGGTCGGCGCACGCGTCGACTGCACGATTGATGGGCCGGTCCACTCCATCTGCGATCATCCGCAGCAGTATCGCGACAACACCCGGCGAAGCCATCCAGGCGGTCTGATAAACACTATCGACCGACCAGCCAGCGCCAGAGAGCGAATCTTCAAAGTCGTTGAGACTCTCTGGATAAAACCACGTTAGCCCCGACGACCGCGTTAGCAAGAGTGGCACTCGGCGCAAATCGCCTATTGGCCTTGAGAACGGAGTACGCAGTTCAATTGGTCGCCCGGTCGGATCGCAGAGGGAGATTTTCGGAACCAGCGTGACACAGGGCACAATCCCCCCTCCGCGCCGGGGGAGCAATTGCAACACCACCTCTCGCCAGAAGTGGATATTAGCTCTCTTACCGTTCTTTGCCGCGTCTCTTTCTGCACCTAGGCGTCCGGCTGCTTTCACCATTGCGAGACTGAAGAGCAAGACGGATGGCGCCAAGGCCTCATCTTGTGGGTGCCTCATGAAGTTATATTCTTCAGTATCCGCAACCTCGGGAGACCCTAGGTGGCGAGCTACTTCTAGTTCTTCAAATGTCAGATCTTCATCGGGCATCGATGGAACACACGCACTTGTTTGGACGGCAAGCAGTTCGGCGACTATCTCGTCTGCGCTATCGACAATGTCTGGAAATGAAGAAAACCACTCGCCAAGATTGAGTTCACGGTTCAGCGCCTCAGATACGCAAAGCCAAGCGTCCGAAACCATTCGTCCACTGTCGAAGAGCGCCTCGGTCTCGGAATTGTAACTAACGTACGTTAATGCCGACGGACCCAGGATTGTCAGGACCGCGGAGGTGTCGTCGAATGACGGATCGTGAGCTCGTAAGACTGCACAAGCTGCGCTCGCGAGCCTCATTCTTACATTCAAATCTAACGGGCCGAATTTGCCCGCGCCTGCGTAAGTGTACTTGTCTCGTCGATAGACTTCCCCAGGATCCCGATCATCGCCAGGTGTGTACGCTGTAGCGACGGCTGCCCGCCCCCCAATACTTTCCGCGCGATCAAGCAGGAGCCTGAGGCTTGTTTGGACGTTTGGGACATCCTCAGCTGCGACCGATAACCGTTTGGTGGCCTTCCCACGACGGAGGTAAAGCTGAACCTCCTCTCGGAGCTCTGATGGAGAGAGCCGGGTTGGACGTAAAGGCGACGGAAGTTCGTCCCGCAACAGCAGCGCGGCTTCGTACTCGTCAAATTCTCTCAGCAAATGAGGCATAGCGACGCTCCCATGTTCAATTTGTACGGTATTGACGAGCGGATTTCGATTTATTTGCCCGCAGGACCGTGACCAAGGAATTGTCCATGGACAGGACCAAGATCACATTTCGCGCCCGTTCTATGTTGGCCCCCACGATCCGTCGCCGCTCGGCGATCCGTCTTCGGCTGACTTCTATGGCAAAGCAGCCGCCGCCGCAGGCAAATTGCCGATCCGCTTCCGCATAGATAATCTGCAGCAAATTCTGGCTAATCCCCCGCTGAAGGCAACGGGCTCTTGCATGCTCTGTGATGTTCATGATGCTGCTCCAAGCTTTTTGACCTGCTAATTGGAGCCGACTTTGATCTCTCGCGCCGTCGCAAAGTGCTCTCGACACATCTTTGAAAGTTGCGACGCGCGATTGAGCGTGGAGCGCCTTCCAAGGAATTGTGGTGAATTGGGGAGCTGTCTCACGCCGGCGCGATTAGGGAAGCCGGTGGCATCTATTTGGTGGCGTATATCACGCCCGATGCCAGCCGACAGCGGGCGAAAACACCATTCTCATCGTTCCGGCAAAGCAGGGGTCAAGCCCATTCTCGAACCTGCCACCTATAGGACCCAAGTCGCGGCATTGTCGGTGAATATGTCGCCATCCCGGATATACCGCGCCAGCATGGCATCGCTTGCATGGCCAGTTTGTGCCCTGATTTTATAGGTTTTTGCCCCGGCCATGGCGGCGCTGGTTGCGAATCCAGATCGAAGCGAATGACCGGAGAAGCCCAAAGGGTCAAGGTTCGCTCTGGCCACGCGCTCCTTCACCACAAGCGAGACGGCCTCGCCGGAAAGGCGCGCTTTGTTGATATGGCCGTGGCGGCTAACCCCCAAGAATATGGGTCCGGCATGAATGTTGGCCTTAGACAGCCATTGATCGAGAGCGGCAACCGGACACCACCGAGTTCGACCAAACGGAATGCCGATCTTGCGGCCAACGGCCGCTTGGTCTGTTTTCGAACGCCGCAATCGGACGATGATCCCTTGTCGAACATGATCGATGTCCTCAACGTCGAGCCCAACCAGCTCAGAACGTCGAAACCCGCCCGCAAACCCAATCAGGAGCAAGGCTCGATCACGAACGCTCTTCGGGTCATTGCCCGTATTATCCAACACAGCTAACAAGTCATCACGCAGGAGTGGTTTTGCTTCAGCTTGGACGGTTCCAAGACTGCGTTTGATGCCCTTGATCGTCGCTCTTACAAGTTCGGACGATGTTGGGCTGGCGCGACCCTTCGCAGTATGAGCTTTGGACAAGGTTGCCAGACGCCGACAAAGTGTCGCTACCGCCAGCGTTTCGGCATGTTCTGCCAAATAGCTGGCAATCATAGTGTCGGTTGCCGGGATGCTGCCGCCCCAAGCTTCGAAATGCGCCAGATCGGCTGCATAGGCGTGTTTTGATCTGGGCGCCAATCCACGCTCGACGTATGCTGAAACTTTGTCCGACAACAACGTTGTGAAGTTAACTTCACAACCGCCTCCGCTCCTTGCCTCCGTCAATTCTTGGCTTTCTGTGAGATCAGGTTCGCAGGTTTTAGATCGCGATAAGAGGGGATTATCACGAGTTAGACGGCTATAGGACATGTTGGCGCTCCTCGTTCAGGAGCGAGATATCGGCACGAAGCAGTGAGATGATTTCGGTGGCGTCGGTGCAATGGGGGCCTTGGCATTCAATTTCCCAGGATCGCCGCAGTTCGTCCGCCACGGGCCAGCGATGGTGGTTCCGCAACAGTCCGCCTTCGACTGCGAATAGGATGTCCCCGAGGAAGTTTATCTGCTGCGAAGATGGGATGTGACGATGGACCCAGCGGGCGGTCATGCAATCCCGCCTGAGCAACCTTTGCAGAGCATGTTGTCCTTCCCTCGAATATCGATCCAAGGCCCAACTCGGTATGGGGCCACTCATTGTTTCGAGCGGGAAATCGTCATCCTCGACTGACGTAGGATCGCCCGCTTTCAGCGTCGAGATCAAGACGACAAGTGGACAGAGGACCTGGCTGGTACGCCGAAACCCTTCCCTCGCAACCTCGACCAGGGTGTGGGGAAGACCGGCTTCGCACATCGTATCAAAGACCGTTTGTGGATCACCCCTTCTTGTCCGCAGATGCGGGGACGGGCAGCGGTCGGTCCCCACAGCGTACCAAAAGGCCAACGCTCGCCTCGGCAGGGGAGTATTGCTATCCGCTATCCGCAGCAGTTCCGGCATCGTTGCATAGGTCAAGTCTAGCCTGGTTTTCTCCAAGGCGGGATGCCGCTCGGCAAACATGAGCAGGTCATCTGCCGCGCGACACTTCGGTGCGTTCACCAGCCGCTCGACAATGAAACTCGCAACTCTCCACTCGCCGCCGATACGTGACCGGAACGTCTTCCCGGCAAGGGATGCGATTACCAGGCTCACAGTGGGGAGATCGGACACGCCAACATCTTCGAAAGCAATAACGCCGCAGCGCCGCCAGAACCCTTCGTGGGACTGCTGAACCAGTGTGGCGGCAGCCTGCAAAGCGAATTGCCGATGCCCTCGCCGGATCGCCTTCTGTAGCAAGGCCATCGCCAGCCAGGGCGAGACATCGAGGGGCTCGGGATTGTCGGGGATGTGGTGTTGTACCTGTTGCGCCAGATCAGCTCGTATGGCGGAGAGGATATCGGGACCGTTCATGTGCCTTCCTCCTTGAAGGGTTCAAGGGGAGGCAGGTGACATCTGACCCACTATTAGATTAGCACTTGAGCATAAGCAGGGAAGAAGAATTGCGACGATACTGCCTAAAGATGCGAAGACGAGGGCACTGCATTCGACAAATTTCGATGCACAGTCGAACGCGGTTGGAACGGCACCAGCCTCCGGAGAACTGATTCGAGTGCCATTTGCGGCGCTGTCTCTTCGGGCAAATCGGCACGCATCTCATCGAACATGATTGACGGCTCTCGGCCCTAGGTTTCACTGCCTGCAAATTTCTCAGCGACCTGCTTCGATGGAGGTCGGGTTGGTCCGGCTGAGTCATGCAAATCCCAAGATTCGAAGGCGAGCAAACCCGGTCTGACATGTTCTGCCCTAAGCGCCTGATGGTACAGAGGTATCTTGGTTATTTGACCCGCCCCAACCCCCCTCCGCGTCGCCTAGGCGTCGTGTCGCGGATCGTGTCCCCGGGGGGGTCAGTGTCCCTAGGCATGTCCCCGCCAGCAAAAGTGCCACTGGTCACGCAAGGTGCGTAAGTGACGGCGCGTAACGCGACATTCGTCTAAAGCGACCATACGGCTGTCAGGTCCTACCATTACTGCGGATGCTGCTTGAGGTGGGTCTGGCACCTTTTCCACCGGTCCTCATCGTAGGCCAAAATCCGCAATTTACGTTCCACCTAGGTCGCCCAAATGTAATTAATTACACAACGCGGCTGACTACCGGTTCTTCTCTGCTAATTCCGCGTTCTTCACACCATTCGTGGTTAGCCAGTACTGTCCCGGTGGCGATCTGGGTGGCAATCTAACGGTCGCACTTCCCAGCGCGCTCGCCCCGGGGATTTCGAACTAGTTTCTGTGGCCCCTGTTGGGAGGATTGGGAGGACCGTCTCACTGCGCACTGCCATAGCCACGTTTCTCAGAAGTACTGACCATCTGCTCGATGGAAGGCCTTACGGCCGATCCTCCCGATCCTCCCGAACCTCCCGATCCGCCCATCATCCTTTTACTTCGGAGCCGAGAGCGTTAGAGTTCGGCGGCGATTTCGGTTGAATGCCGAGGTACATCGTTACGCAGCTTTTTGTCTTCGAGTGGCCCCGTTGGGTCAAAGCCGAACCGAATGTTTTCGAAGAGCCGGGTTGTTCGCCGTGATCCAGCGCGAATGCCTTCCAGGAGTTGAAGAGCGTGGACGCGGAAGCCTTCTTGTCAGCTCCAACTTCGCACCCTGACGCAATCCACTGGCCAACTAAATCTTGCTCGTCGAAATAATCTTCGGTCGCCTGTAAGACCGCGTCTGGTCTGACTAGCCCGTTAGCTTGCCAATCGAGACAGCCAGCGATCATCCAGCGCAGAATTCCTGCGTACTCGGTCCTCAGTTTTGTCACCAGAGCTCGGTCAGGCTTTGTCGGTTTATGAAGAAATGGAACGATGTTGAAGCGCCGGCGGGCGGCGTCGTTTACGCTTCCCAATTGCGGCTTATAGTTGCCGACGATGATGAACTTGAAGACTGGAGTAAACGTAAAATGATCACGCCTCATGAAGTTCGCTGTTACGGGATCTCCGCCAGTCAGCTGATTGATGCGACTCTCTGCCCACGCTTGCCCCTTCTCGGTTTCAGAAACGCCCACAATTCGTGCGCCATGTAGCATTGCGAGTTCAGTCAAATGCCGTGTGTTTCGTGTCGCGGCAAACGTCTCCATAGCTGCAGTCTTAGCGTATTCACCCGCTATCTCTGAGATCACGGTTTGCAGCACGCTCTTACCATTTCCACCGGCGCCATAGATGAAAACCAAGGCCTGCTCGGTGGTGACGCCGGTGAGGCAGTAGCCCGCATACTGCTGCAGAAACCTTTCAAGCGCCTGGTCGCCCCCTGTGGCCTCCGATAAGAATTTGCTGAAGGTGGGGCATGGTGTGCCCTCTGTCGCGGGCACTACGCTTGTGAGTTTGGTGATGTAATCGTCGCGCTTGGCCTCGTTTAGCTTTCCAGTCTTTAGATCCACCGTCCCACCGGGTGTACCTAGCAATAAGGGATTCCGGTCCCAAATCTCGGCCGTTACCGACAACTGCGGATCGGCGCGTGCCATATGCTCCACCCCTTCAGCGGCCTTCTTGGACGCCATCCGGGTTTGGCCCCCTCGATGCAGCCGACACAGCTCGCGGGCGTAATGGAAGGCAAGTTTGGTGCCGTCTTCTTTCCAATGTGTGTTCGACCAGATGAACCACTTGCCGAGAGTGTGGTCGTAGCGAAGGTTGTCGCTATGACGGGTCGCGAAGTCATCGGCAACCCAGTCTTCGGTCAGCTCGGATATGTCCTTTGACGCGCCGGCGGGAAAGCTGAGAACGATGCCAGGTTTCCCATCGGACGGCCCGGCGTCAAGAGAGCCTCCAGCTACAGCAGGTGCCAATGAGCTTTTCTTGGTTATTTTCAGCGACATCTCACGCGCTCTCGACCAGATGATAGGTGTTCCAATCGGAATTCAGGGTGGGCGGGTATCGAATTTCCACGCCGGTGCCAGCCTTCGCATGTCGCCTGGCGCACCGCCGAGCGGCTTGCAGACCCGCTGCGTCATGGTCGGCGAAGATGATAAGCCGCCTCAACCCCTTCAGCACAGGTAAGGAGCTGACGCCGCCTGCTGACATGACTGCCCAGACTGGGACGCCGAAGATTTGAGAGGCGCTGAACGCAGTTTCGATACCTTCGGCGATTCCAAGCAATGAGGACGCGGGTTGAAGTCGAATAGCCGCTCCCGATGCAACGCCCAGCATCATCTTAGGACTTGAGCCTCGCGGCATGGCCCGCTTGCCCGTGCCGCCCTCTTTCAACGCGGTCCGATGGATGCCTCTTGGCTCACCGGTGATCACATCGCGCATCAACGCTATCATCGCTGGAAGCTCATTTCCTGGCCCAAACGGGCAGCACGGGTGAAAGCGAAGCGTCTCAGCCGTGATGGAGGGTGGGAGCACGCAGCCGCGGGTGGCGAGATAGGTTTCAACCTTCGTTCCATGTGGCGGGAAAGATTGCTCCCATATTCTCAGCGCGGAAAATATCCGCCCACTCCACGGTGCTGCGCTCTCATCGACTCCAGTGCCTCCTTCGACACGGAATGATCCGTTTTTCGAGATTGCCTGAAGTCTTGCCCGCACGTGATCGCGGCAATCGACAGGGTCATCGCCGGCGAAGCTGTGAATGCGTAAGCCGTTTGTCTCCTTTCGATCTAGCAACATGCCCAGAGAGCGATCGCTCTTGCTATGGCCAGGCCCGGGGATATTGATCCATCGGCCGTTCACGTCACCGCCAAGGCGTTTCGCGAGGTCAGCAATTTTCATGACGCGGATCTCGGCGTAACACGCTCCGATGTTGATGACCGCATGCGCGCAGACAGCCACAAATACAGGTCGGACTCACGATAGAGGACGAGTTTGTGCCCCGACTTTGCGTATGGGGGCCCATCACCGCGCACCCTCATTTTGGCGAGACTGGAGACTGACAAGTGCAGAATATGAGCGGCCTTGTCAGGACGAATGAACACATCTTGGGGCATCTGAGGTCCTTTCTCGGTATCGAGTGTCAGGATGATTCCTCAAACGACTAGTGATTTCGAGACTAACTAATGCGGCGATAAGTTGGCCTAGCTTAATCTACAACGAAGCCGCGGTAGGGATATAGCATCATCGCTTCCTCGGGGTCCTTTAGCGCCTTTTGTACCTTCTTATACGATGCGCGGATCGTATCCTCCCCTCCCTCGGCGGATGTCCCCTTCAGGCCCTCAGAGGCTGGTTGATAGGCCTCTTCCAGGGTGACACCCGTGTTCATCAACGCTCGAACACGCAGGTATCGCAAAAGGTGTTTTTGATGGTCAAAGTATGCCGCCGAGTCATTTCCGTGCTTTCCTTTTCCTATGGTTTTTCCCCTCTCTATGCGTTCGATGACAAGATCGCGTGAAGCCGCTAAAATCCACTTTGGGACGGTTACGCCGCCTTCTTCGCCTGCGAGTTCATCGCAAAAGGTCAGCGCGTCTTGGAGGGCTCGCATCACCCCCGCGTTGTAAAACTCGCGAAAAGCGGCCAGTCGCTCATGGGGACGAAAAATTGGCTGTGATAGAGCCTGAAAGGCTTGAGGAAATTCAGGACTTTTGGTCATTTCCCTAGTCGCTTTCCCCGATCCAACTTGCTGCAATGGTCCGCCCGGCGCGCTGCGATGCGTCACGTTGGGATTCATCTACCAAATGAGCATAAACCTGCGTAGTTCGCAGGTCTCGGTGCCCAAGGAGCTTTCCAATCATCAGCAGGCTATTGCCGTCCTTTGCAAGGATCGTTGCGAACGAATGTCGCAGATCGTGGATTCGTACATCGGGGAAGTTGGCGGCAGCCCGAACTTTCTGCCAACCATCCTGTAATGCGGTGAAATGACCCGAACCCGACGCTGCGGGAAACACGTACGGATTTCCCGCCACCATGGGCCGGGCGCGAAGTATCGAAAGCGCTTGATCGTTTAAGGGAATTTTCCGTGCACCAGTCTTGGTATCGGCGAGATCGAGATAGCCGTTCTCGAAGTCCACTTCAGACCACTGAAGCTTCATAATTTCGCTTTTCCTACAGCCCGTCAGGATGAGCAGCTTGATTACAGGCACGACGTTGGCATTCATTGCCATTGAGGCGGGATGACTGAGTGCTTTCCCAAGCCGACCAAGTTCTTCGATCGTCAGGAACCGCTCGCGCTTTCTGTATTTGGGCGTCGTTACATTCCTCACAGGGTTGTCGGTTCGGAGCTTGAATTTCTGGGCAAAGGTGAAAATTCCACCGAGCAACCCGACGGTGCGAGTGGCCGTCCCCCTACCGCCTCGGACTCTAGCCAGGCCTCGTTTTCCTGTCTTGTGGTCGCCCGCCGTCTTGCCCGCAACGATGGCTTTCACGAAAGCCTCGACATCTGCCGACGAAACGGCTCTTACGAGCAGATGGCCGAGAAGCGGTTTGATATGGCGTGAAATGCGACCACGATCCGTTTCGACGGTTGACGGTTTCTTGTGCTCACACCCTGTCCCCAGATAGATGTCGCAGAGCGCGGATACGGATATGTCTTTGGCAATAGCGTGACGCTCGGAAGATGGATCGCGACCGTCATTTACATCGTCGCGCAGTTTCACTGCCCGCTTCAAGGCTTTGTCAGGAGTCCACGCCCCATACGATCCAATAGCGATCCGACGGGTTCGTCCATGATGCCGATACTGGAACAGATACGACTTTTTTCCGGAGGGGAAGATACGAAGGCCAAAGCCTGGAAAGCCATCATCCCAGATGATGTATTCTTTGTTTCTTATCTCCGCCGCATCGACCGTACGTTTGGACAGTTTCGTCATCGAATGCTCCAACCAACTCGAGCCCCACGGAAGCACTACGGAAGCAGCCAAGGGGAACTCAGAGGAAACTATTGGATAGTAAACCGCAAAGTGGTATTGCGTAAATATATGATTTGTCTCTGCAATTATCTCGATAGCTATCATTCGGAAATGAACAGTGTATCTCTCCGAAGGCAGAGGTCACAGGTTCGAATCCTGTCGGGTGCGCCAGCTTACCGAGGGTCCATTCCGGACACATAGGTTACGGTTTATATCGGAGACATGGGTAACACTTTTGGCCCGAAGGGGTTTTGGAGTGGTTCGAGCCTGCATGTCTCATCATCGAAGTAGCCCAAATCATAATCCATGAAGGAAGCCAGCCAGATATGGTCCTCGACCTGTTTGATGCCGACGGTCTGGCCGGCAAAGACGAGGCTGAGGTTGATCTTCTTGCGATTGTAGCAGATGCGGCCGCAGGTGGTGACGGTGACGGCCTTGTCGTGAAACGGATAATCGAGATCCGGCAGGCCGGCATAGATGCGCGGTGACGGCGTGTAGCGCTCGGCTGGACAGGCCATGTCGAGCGCCTGATGTGGGCGTTCTGAGTTGAACTCATTGATGAAGTCATCGAACCTGGCCTGCTGCTGCAGGAAATTGGCGCCAGCCGGTTTGGTGGTTTCCTTCTTGAGAGTCAGGTGCATGCGCTCATGGCGCCCGTTCTGCTGCGGACAGCCCGGCTGGATGCGCTCGATGTCGATGCCCAGGCGCAGCCACCAGACCGACAGTTTGCTGAGATTGAACAGCGCGTTTGGGCTGGCAAAGGGAACGCCGTTGTCGGTCCTGATGGCGCTGGGCAGGCCGAACTCTTTGGAAACGCTCTCGAACACCGTGAAGGCATAGGCTTCCTTGGTAGTCGACAACGCCTCGCAGGCGATGAGATAGCGGCTGGCGAAGTCGGTGATCGTCAGCGGATAGCAATAGCGCCGATCGGCGAGCATGAACTCGCCTTTGTAGTCGGCACACCACAGATCGTTGGGCCGATAGCCGTTTGAAAGTAGTGTTCCCATCGCCCTGTTGCGCCTTCGCTTGCGGCGCTCGACCAGGCCATGGCGGTCGAGAACCGCATGCACCGTCGAGATCGCAGGCCGGTGAACGTCAGGATACAGCCGGGCCAACCGTTCGCGTATCTTTGGCGCACCCCAGGTCGGCTTGTCTTGCTTGAGGCGCACAATCAGCTTCTCGATTTGAAACGGAAGCTGATTGGCGTGGCGGTAGGGTCGGCGTGATCGATCCGTCAGCCCCTCAAGGCCACTGTCATTGTAGCGTGTGAGGATCTTGTAGCCGGTCTTGCGCGAGATATCGAACTCACGGCAAAGCACCGCCATCTTCTCGCCGTCCAGCAGCCGGGCAATGAACTTCAGCCGCTCTTCCATGACGTTACACTCCTTCCAAGGCACCTTGCTCTCCTTGCAAAGGGCCGAAAGTGTAACCCATGTCTCCGGAATGAACTGTCACCCATCTCTCGGGAAGGGCAGATGC
Source organism: Mesorhizobium sp. M0001 (assembly GCF_040324255.1). Taxonomy (NCBI): domain Bacteria; kingdom Pseudomonadati; phylum Pseudomonadota; class Alphaproteobacteria; order Hyphomicrobiales; family Phyllobacteriaceae; genus Mesorhizobium; species Mesorhizobium sp. M0001. The sequence continues at coordinate 21,006 of NZ_JAMYVS010000009.1, read as the reverse complement.
ATTACAATAGCTTGGATAACCCTAAAGAGCGTCGCGCTGAACGGATTCATGCGACCGCTTGAAGTCTTTGTTTAATGCATGTCGTTGTCCCACAACCTCGGCACTTCTGGGCGACATGCATGAGTGCCCGGGTCTAGGCACGGGCGATCAGTCGATATTCGGTGTTATTGGCGCGTCGATTACCACTTCCGCCCGTTCAGTCAGACGCTATGCTGCTGACCGTGACACCAAGGCGCGCGTTCCGTTCGTGATGAAGCAAAGTCAACACCGCTTGCATGAGCGGATGACCATTCGCGGCCACCTCGAACCCGCGTCCTTCCTGCCCTGGATCATGCGCCATGCGGCCAAGCTCGGTCTCGCGCACCACATCGCTCATGCAAGCACCGATCGCATCGAACTCGATATTGCCGGTGCGGCGGAACTGATCGACATGATGGAGATGGGATGTTCGCTTGGGCCCATTGAAGTCTGGGTCGAGACGATCGACCGCGCGCCTGTCGAGCAAAAAAACGTATAGCTTTGCGTGTGGTTACCCTCCGTTTGCACTTAATTTAATCAATATTGCAATTGCGAAATAATTATGCATACGTCAGCCGCATCGAGCGGTTCGCCAACTCCTTGCGCCGGCATCTCTCTGGTCGGGAAACAGTAGTATCAGTACGGAAAGTAAGGTCATGCTGTCCGACAAGACGGACACCTGGGTGCCGGTCGCCCTTTCCCAGGATCTGCCAACAGGACAGGTAATGCCGGGGCGGACGCCCGCCGGTCCCATTGCCCTCTGGCGAAGCCAATCGGGGCGCTTGGCGGCATCGGCGGATCGCTGTCCGCATCGCGGCATGCGCCTCTCCCATGGCTTCGTGCGCGGCGAGGCGCTCTCCTGCATCTATCACGGCTGGACCTATTCGCAGGCCGGTCAGTGCCTGCGCATTCCTGCCCATCCCAGCCTCACGCCGCCGGAGACGATTCGCGTTGCGACCCGGTTGGTCGAAGAGGCGGGCGGGATCATCTGGGTCGCTGATGGAGAGCCTGACGGCAAGCCACCCCTTTTTGAGGGTTACGTCCCGCTCCGTTCATTGACGGCCCGCGCCGGATGTTCGGCACTCTCGGTCGCTGCCGGTACGAAGGCCACCGTTGAAGGATACGTCTGGCAGGCGCCCGGCGCGCCGGCAATCCGCCTGGTGCCTATCCCGCAGGAAGCCGGCGAGACGCTGATCCACGTCCTTGTTCCAGCCGATTGCGATGCGTCCGAGCGCATCGCCGCCTCGCGAGCCGCCGAGAGCCTTCGGCGCATGGCCGAAGGGATCGAGGCGAAAGGGGCTGTGCCATGATCGACGATGCGATGCGCGACGAATGGTATCCGGTCGGGCTTTTCAGCCGGCTCGACCGCTATGGGCGCGAGACCACCCTGATGGACGAGCCGATCAAGGTTGCGCTCGACGCCGATGGCGCGGCGAAAGTGACAGGCGAAAACGGGCGCGTGCTGCCGGTTTCGGTGCGCTATGGCCATATCTGGTCGTCGCTCGGCGAACCGAAGAAACCGGTCTTCCCAATTCCCGAGGCAGACCAGCCCGGGCGCCGCTTCGTCGATGTCGGCGTGGTGCGGGTGCGCTGCTCGCCGCTCCGCGCCGTCGAGAACTTCCTCGACATCGCACACTTCCCCTTCGTCCATACCGACATCCTCGGCTCGGAGCCGCATACCGAGGTCGAAAACTACAAGGTCGAGATCCGCGAGGAAGAGGACGAGGTCTGGGCGACCCAGGTGAAGTTCTACCAGCCGCAGGCGGCGAAATCCGCGAGCGGAGGTATCACGACGGAATACATGTACCGCGTGCCGGCTCCGACCTGCTCAGTCCTCTACAAGACCTGCCCGCCGCGCCCGGGCGAATGGGATGTCATTACGCTATTCGTCCAACCGCTTGCCGAGGATCTCTGCGACGTCTGGCCGTGGATGGCGCTTTTCGATGACGAGACGCCACAGACCGACCTCATCCATTTCCAGCAGACGATTTTCCTGCAGGACCGCTCGATCCTCGAAAACCAGATCCCGCGTCTTCTGCCGCTCGATCCCGGCATGGAAATCCCGACGCGCGCCGACCTGACCTCGGTCGCCTATCGCCGCTGGCTGAAGCGCCACAATTATACCTACGGCGCGCAATTGGTGGCACAGTGAAGCTTTACGACTACATCCTCTCCCCAAGTTGCTACAAGGTGCGCCTGATGGCGACGCTGTCAGGTGTGAAGCTCGAAATCCGCCCGGTCGACTTCCATCCCGGCGCCGAGCATCGTGGCCCCGAGCTTATGGCGCTTAATCCGGGAGGCTCCATCCCGATCCTTGAAGACGGCGACCTGATCCTGACCGAGTCTTCCGCCATGCTTGGCTATCTCGCCGCGAAGGCAGCACCGGCCTGGCTCGGCAGCGGCGCCCCCGAGGAGACGGCGCGCATCCAGCAATGGCTTTCCTTCTCGCACAGGCTGACCGCCAACCTCGGCGGCGCGCGCCTGCATGAGATGCTGCTGCGCCCCGGTGACATCGGTGCGCTTCAGGCCAATGGCATAGCGGCACTACGTGAGCTGGAAGCCGGCCTCTTCGAACAAAAAATGCGTGGCGACCGGTTTCTCGCTTCCGACCGGCCGACGATTGCCGACATTGCTTGCTTTCCCTATGTCGCGCTCGCGCCCGACGGCGGCGTTTCCCTCGATTCGTATCCCACGATCCGGCTCTGGTCGCGAGCGCTCCGCAGCCTCGACAATTTCATCGAGATGCCCGGTATCCACCGGCTGCACGAGTTGAAGCCCGAACCGCGACCCATGCTGGACGAGGCGTGAGGTGACCGGCTATCTCCTGAAGAATTGCGCAGCGGTCATCACCGACGAGGGCAGGGGTCCGAGCGTCCGGCGCAATGTCGATGTGCTGACGAATGGCCCGCAGATCGAGGCAATCGGGCAAGGCCTGCACAGAAGCGAGTTGCCGGCCGGTACTATCGTGCAGGACGCCGACGGCTGGTTCGTCTATCCCGGCCTCGTCAACACGCACCATCACTTCTTTCAGTGCTTTGTGCGCAACCGTGCCGAACTCGACTGGACGAAGCTGTCGGTCATCGAATGGCTCGACCGGATCTATCCGATCTTCTCCCGGCTCAACGAGGATTGTTTCTACCACGCCTCGATCACGGCGATGGCAGAGATGATAAAGCACGGTTGCACGACGGCCTTCGACCACCAGTACAATTTTCCGCGCCATGCCGGAAAACGGCTCATCGACCGGCAGTTCGAAGCGGCCGATCTTCTCGGCATGCGTTTCCATGCCGGCCGCGGCGGCAACACGCTGCCAAAATCGGAAGGCTCGACCATTCCAGACGAGATGCTGGAGACCACGGACGAATTCATTGCCGACTGCGCACGCCTCATCGACACTTATCACGACACCAGTCCCTTCAGCATGCGTCAGGTCGTGGTCGCTCCCTGCCAGCCGGTCAACTGCTACCGCGAGACCTTCGTGGAATCGGTTTCGCTGGCGCGTGATCGCGGGGTGCGGATGCACACCCATGTCGGCGAGGGCGAAAGCCCGATCATCGAGGCCCGCCATGGCATGCGTACGGTGGACTATCTCGAGGACCTCGGATTTGCCGGCCGAGACACTTTCTATGCCCATTGCTGGGAGCTGATGCATGACGAACTGCGGCTGATGGCGGCGAGCGGCACCGGTGTCTCGCATTGCCCGGAGCCGGTCTATCTGGTGGGTGCGGAGGTGACTGATATTCCCGCCATGTCCGCCTTTGGCCTGCGCGTCGGTCTCGGCTGCGACGGTGCTGCCTCGAACGACAACTCCAACCTCATGCACTGCATCCATTCCGCCTACATGCTGCAATGCCTGGCGGCCTCGACGCGCGCTCATCCCGTGCCTGCGCCGGTCGATTTCCTCGGCTATGCGACAACGGGCGGGGCCGCGCTTCTGGGCCGCAATGACATCGGCCGACTGTCGCCCGGCATGGGCGCCGACCTCTTCGCGATCGACACGCGCCGCATGGATTATGTCGGCACGCGCCACGATCCATTGAGCCTGATCGCCAAGGTCGGTATCGGCATGCCCACCGACATGACCATGATCAACGGCCGCATCGTCTGGGAGAAGGGTGCGTTTACCGGGCTGAACGAGGCCCGGCTTGCTGCGGACGCGGAAGCCGCCTTTGCCGCGGTGGAATTCTAACAACTTAAGACAGGGGAACTGACATGCTGAACTATCTGACCCGCAGAACTCTGATGAAGGGCCTTGCCGCGACAGGGCTTGCCGGCGCGCTTGGCAGCCGTCCCGCCTTTGCGGCCGACGAGCCGCTCGGTATCACGCTCGTGCTCCCGTCGCCGGTCGGCGATGTCGGCTGGGGCCATGCGCTCGCCGCCGGCCTCGAGCCGGTCAAGGCCGCATACGGCGACAAGGTGAAGATCACCGTCATCGAGAACATCGCCGAAGGGCCGGACGCCGACCGGATCATGAACAAGACCGTCGCCGACGGTAACAAGTTCCTGATCGCCGGCTCATTCGGCTACCAGAATGGTGCATTACAGATCGCCCGCCGCGATCCTGCGGTCACCGTGCTGCATGCCTCCGGCTTCCAGACCGCGCCGAATTTCTCGCCCTTCGCGGCGAAGTATTTCCAGGGCACTTACCTGCTCGGCATAGCCGCCGCAGCTCTTTCCAAGACCGGCAAGGTCGGCTCCGTCTCGGCCTTCGCCATTCCGGAGCTGATCACCTCGATCAACGCATTTACGCTCGGCGCACAGACCGTAAATCCCGATATCGAGGTATCGGTCGTCTGGGTGAACTCCTGGTTCGACCCGGCCAAGGAACAGGAAGCCGCCAAGGCGCTGATGGCACAGAACTGCGACGTGATCTTCTCGAACGCGCAGGACACACCCTCCGTGATCTCGGCCTGCGAGGAGGCTGGCGTCTACGCGTTCAACCTCAATTCGTCGATGAAGAAATATGCACCGAAGAAATATCTCGGCTGCATCGCGACAGACTGGTCGCCCTTCTTCAAGGCTTCCGTGGATGCCCATCTCGCCGGAACTTTCAAGGGCGCCAACACCTTCCTCGGCGTCGCCGAAAAGGTGGTGGAGGTCGTGGACTGGAACTCAGATATCCCAGCCGACACGATGACGAAGATCAAGGAAGTGGCGGCGAAGATCGCCGACGGCAGCTTCTCGCCCTTCACAGGTCCAATCACCAAGGCCGACGGCAGCGAAGCCGCCGCCGCCGGTGCGACGATAGCGGATCCCGAGATCGTCGCGATGGACTGGCACGTCAAGGGTGTCACCACACCACTGCCGAAGTAAGTCATGACCCCGCCCCTTCTGTCGCTCCGCGGCATCTCGAAGAGCTACGGCCAGATCCGGGCCAACCAAGCCATCGATCTGGACGTGGCGCCCCAATCGATCCATGCGATCCTCGGGGAGAATGGGGCGGGCAAATCGACGCTGATGAAGCTCATCTATGGCGTTGAACAGCCGGACGAAGGCACCGTCGTCTGGAACGGAGAGCATCTGCGCCTTGCCTCGCCGGCTGAGGCACGGCGCAGGGGCATCGGCATGGTCTTTCAGCATTTCTCGCTGTTCGAGACGCTGACTGTCGTCGAGAACATCCAGCTCGTCGTCCCCGGCGGCAAGGCGGAGCTGGCGGGGCGCATCCGCAGCCTCGGCCAGGATTTCGGCCTTGAAGTGGATCCTCTCGCCGATGTGCACGCGCTCTCGGTCGGCGAACGGCAGCGGGTGGAGATCATCCGCTGCCTGATGACGGACCCGAAGCTGCTCATTCTCGACGAGCCGACCTCGGTCTTGCCGCCGCAGGCGGTGAAGAAGCTGTTCGACACGCTCAGGCGCCTTCGCGACCGCGGCGTGTCCATCCTGTTCATCTCCCACAAACTGGAGGAAATTCGCACGATCTGTGACCAGGCGACGGTCTTGCGTGGAGGGCGCGTTATCGGCACCGTCGACCCGCGCGACTATGATGCGCACGACCTCGCCCGGATGATGATCGGCCGCGACATGCCCGAGGTGATGCCCGCGTTGGCCATGCCCGAGGGGGAGAAGCGGCTGGAAATAATCGACATGGACTACACGCCGGACGACCCCTTTGCCACGCCGCTCTCCGGCATCAGCCTCACGGTACGATCAGGCGAGATCCTTGGCATAGCCGGAATATCGGGCAATGGCCAAGGCGAGCTTGCCGCGCTCATCTCGGGCGAAGCGATGCTGCTGAAGGAACAACGCGACCGGATCTACATGATGGGCCGCGACGTAGGCACACTCGATGCGGCCGCGCGCAGGAGATTTGGCTTCGCCTTCGTGCCCGAAGACCGGCTGGGACGCGGCGCGGTCCCTGAAATGTCGCTCGTGCTCAACACCGTTCTTACCGCCCATCCTTTCGATCTCGTGAGGCGCGGCCTCATCAACAGCGCCGGAGCGACGGCTTTCACCAGCGAATGCATCCGTCGGTACGACGTCCGCGCCTCCGGCCCGGATGCCGAAGCGGGCTCGCTGTCCGGCGGCAACTTGCAGAAATTCATCGTCGGTCGCGAGATGATGCTGTCGCCAAAACTGCTTTTCGTGGCGCAGCCGACCTGGGGTGTAGACATTGGCGCTGCATCCGCCATCAGAAGGCGGCTCATCGCGTTGCGCAACCTGGGCGTGGCGATCCTCGTAATTTCCGAGGAACTCGAGGAACTTTTCGAACTCTGCGATTTCATCCAGGTGCTCCATCATGGAATGCTGAGTCCGCCTCTGGTCACGCGGGACACGCGCCCCGAAGACATCGGCAGATACATGATCGGAGCACATGCCTCGCCAGAGAAGGTTCCTGCATGAGCGTTTGGGCCGCGACGTTCCTCCCCGCGCTCGTCCGCCGGGAGCATGCCTCGCTCGTCGCGGCCATGCTGGCCCCGGCTGTCGCGCTTGGCATGGCGATCATCCTCAATCTGGGCCTTTATGTGCTGATAGGCCGAGATCCGGCGGCCGTCCTGTACGCGATGCTTCTCGAGCCGTTCCTCTCCTGGGCATCGTTTGCGGAGGTGCTGCTGAAGGCGGGGCCCCTTCTCCTCATTGCTCAGGGGCTGGCGATCGGTTTCCGCGCAAAAGTGTTCAACATCGGCGCGGAGGGCCAGTTTATCCTGGGCGCTATTTTCGCCTCGGCGATCCCCGTCTGGTTTCCGCAGGCGACCGGGCAGTGGATCTGGCCGCTGATGCTGCTTCTCGGTGCCCTCGGCGGTGCACTTTGGGCATCTATCACCGCCTTCTGGCGCGTCAGGCTCAATGCGAACGAGATCCTGGTCTCCTTGATGCTGAGCCTCGTTGCGGCGCAAGTCCTCAACTACCTGCTGCTCGGCCCATGGAAGGACCCGGCCGGCTTCAATTTCCCACAATCCGTCATGTTTCAGAACGACGCGATGGTGCCGACCCTGATCACCGGTACCCGCGTCAACGTCTCGCTGCTCATCACACTTGCGCTCTCGCTGGTGGCCTGGGTTTTCATGCAGCGAAGCTTCATGGGGTATAAGCTCAAGGTCGGCGGCCTTGCCCCGCGCGCGGCCGGTTACGCCGGCTTCAGCGAAGGGCGTGCGATTTGGCTGTCGCTTCTGATCGGTGGCATGGCGGCGGGACTGGCAGGCGCGGCGGAAGTCGCGGGTCCGCTCGGCCAGCTGCAGCGCTCGATCTCGACCGGCTACGGTTATGCGGCCATCATTGTCGCCTATCTCGGCGGCTTGCATCCAGTCGGCATCATCTTTTCCGCGCTCTTCATGGCTGTCCTCTATATCGGCGGCGACAATGCGATGGTGTCGGCAAACCTGCCGATCGCCGCCGTCCGCGTCTTCCAAGGCAGCTTGCTGCTCGCCTATCTCGGCGCTGTGGCCTTCGTGCGCTACCGCATCGAGTGGCGCCGCCCCCATCACCTGAGCCAGCCATGAACGCCGTCGAGTTCATTATTTCGGGCATGCTCGCAGCGGCAACCCCCTTTCTCCTTGCCGCACTCGGCGAGTTGGTGGTCGAGCGCGCCGGTGTTCTTAACCTCGGCGTAGAGGGCCTGATGGCCCTCGGCGCGGTGCTCGCGTTCATCGTCGTCTACCACGGCGGTGGACACCTGCTGGGGTTCGTTGCCGCCGGCCTCGGTAGCGCCGTCCTGTCCCTCGTCTTTGCAGTGCTGGCACTCGGATTCCGGGCAAACCAGGTCGCGACAGGCCTTGCGATCGGCATTCTCGGCCAAGGCCTTTCGGCGCTGTTCGGCAAAAGCTACGAGAGCTTGACGGTGAAGGGGCTCCCGAAACTTGCCTTTCCCGGCCTCTCGGAAATCCCGGTAGTCGGCAGGCTGTTTGTCCAGGACATCGTCGTATGGCTTTCCCTTGCCGTGACGTTTGCGATCTGGGCGATGTTTGCCTATACGAGAGTCGGCCTTGTCGTGAGGGCAATCGGCGAGAATCCCAAGGCAGCCCATGCCATCGGCTATCCGGTCATCGCTATCCGTATCGCGGCCATAGCTTTTGGTGGCATGATGGCGGGTTTTGCCGGCGCCTATGCGGCGGCGGTGTACACGCCCCTTTGGGCGGACGGTATGATTGCCGGACGTGGCTGGATCGCGATCGCACTCGTTGTCTTTGGTACGTGGCTCGCTGGCCGCATCTTCCTGGGTGCCTGCCTCTTCGGTGCGGTTTCGCTGATGAGCCTCGCCGCCCAGGCGACCGGTCTGGACTTGCCATCGCAACTGCTTTCCAGCCTTCCCTATCTCGTTACGATCGTCGTGCTCGGTGTCATCTCGGCGGACCGCCGCTTGCTCAGGCTGAACGGTGTCGCCTCGCTTGGCGAACCCTTCGAACGTTAGCCGGGATTAAAGTGGATTTGCGAAACTCGGCGTAAGTTGAAGAGATTCGAAACGCCAGCGGACGATCGGCATCCGATCCAAAGGGCAGAAACGCCAAACGGGGCGAAGGTATGCCCGCAAGGGTAGCGCTGACGCCGTCGACTGCGAGCAGCGGAACGATGTGGCATGCGCCCGGTAAATTCCCGCATGCGAGCACTCGTCCTGCCTGTCTAAGGTTCCGAGTCTAACCGCAAATCCTCGATTTTTTTCCGCCAATTCCAACATATATATTCCGGTCGCCGCAAGAAGCCATAACAACGATTTCCAATACTACCTATTCTTGCAGAAACTAAAAACGCTACACTCGCGTAATCATATTGGTAACGGATGCTGTTCAACCTGCGTCCAGGCAACCAGCACGGGGAGCGGCGTTATGGATTTCTTTAAAAGTTTAACAAAGGTCTTGGCTGGCGGCGCGGTTTCCGTAGCTTTGTGCTTTCCGGCTGGCGCGGGCGGGCTCAGTGCGGGCATCGGCGGCAGCGGTGGGGTGGGTGTTTCGGTCGGCGGCAGTGGCGGCGGGCTTGGCGTCGGTGTCTCGGTCGGCGGGAGCAAGGGCGTCAATGCCGGAGCGACGGTCGGAGGCACCAGCGGCACCACCGCCAGTGTCGGCGCCTCGGTTGGCAGCGGCGTTACCGCCGGCGCCGGCGTATCGGTCGGCACGGGCGTCGGGGTCGGGTTCGGCGCAACCGTCGGCAGCGGTGTCGGGGTCGGCGCCGGGGTCGGGGTGGGCAGTGGAGTGACGGCCGGGGTCGGCGTCGGCATTGGCACACAGACAACGACCACCAGCCCCAGGGATCCCAACACGCCGGCGGTGCCGGCGCGACCGGCGGTGGTTGCCATCAGCGCCATGTCGGCCGGCCAGATCGCCAAGATGAAAAAACGCTGCGCCAGCGTGCTCAGCGGCAAGGGCACCTACGACCGGGACCTGAAGGAGCTCTGCCGGATATTGGCGCGGCGCTGAGTACCGCAACATCGCATCTGCCGTGGGGCGTCAGTCTCTCAGCCAGCCACTGCCGCAAGGTGGCGGGCATTCTTAGGGGGTAGCTTTGCCAAGCGGTTCAGAGTTTCGCGGAAAGGCGGAACCGCTCAGGCTGTGCGCTTTCATCGGCGGCATTCCGCATGGCTTGGTCGCCGAGCCGAAGGAAGCGCGCCGCCCGGTAGCGGCCTTGCTCCGACCTCTGCCGTCCGTCCGGTCACCCGTTTGGCCGGCTCGAAGATTCGCCTCTGGCCTTTTGTATCACCCGCTCTAGCTGCTTTGTGTTAGGCTCGTCATGTTAGCCTTGTCTTGCTGATGGAGGTTTTGATGGATCGGCGATCATTCTTGACAGCATTGTTTGGCGTTGCGGGGGCCGCGGCGCTTGCTACCGCGGTTCGGCCTCTCGAGGCCGTGGCCGGGGTTCCCAATGTCGGTAACGGCATTCTCGATGAACTCGACAAGCAGGATGCCAATTCGTTTGATGACGACGAAGGCGCTGGCGATGTCGAGCAGATCTCGCATCGGCGATGGCACCATCGTCGCCACCACAGGCGGCATGTCTGGAGACGGCACTGCCGCACGTTCTGGCGGCATGGCCGGTTGCGCCGGCGCTGCTATCGCAGGCGCTCCTTCGTCGTCTTGCGGTTCTAACCGCGGCACGTTCCCGGATTGACCCTGCCCTGAGGCGCAAACACCAAACAGACCCATCCCGATTTGCATCGGGATGGGCTGGTTCAGCTTTATCCAGCCACAGCTGCCACCGAATCCCGCTGCACCAGCGGGCATTCCAGCTTGGTGATTGGATAGCGGCCGCGGCCGGGAGGCGGCGGCACTTCGAGCTGTTCGATCGCCCATTGGCCCATCGCCATGTGCGGCAGGATCGATGTTGTCAGCGGCGGGAACAGGTGGCGGGCGATCTCCTCGTCGTCATAGCCGACGACGGAGATGTCCTGCGGGATGTGCAGGCCCGCCTCCTTCAGCGCTTCGTAGCAGCCGATGGCTGTGCGGTCGTTCTGGCAGAAGATGGCGGTCGGGCGCTCCTTGAGCGCCAAAAGCTTAACGGTCGCGGCATAGCCGGCGCTCGCCGACCAGTCGCCCTCGACCACCAGTTCGGGATCGAACGGGATGTCGGCGGTGGCGAGCGCTCTGCGGTAGCCTTTCAGCCGGTCCTGCGCGGCCTGCATCCACGGCTCGCCGGTGATGGTGGCGATGCGGCGGTGGCCGTGGCCGATCAGATGCCGGGTCGAGTTCTGGCCGCCGGCGATCTCGGACGGCACCACGGCCGGGAAGGCATAATCGGCCGTGTAGCAGTTGAGCAGGATGACCGGGATGTCGAGGCCGTAGAGGAAGTCCGGTGCCGTGATCTCGCGGGTGAAGATGGTCATGTAGACCAGCGCCGAGATGCCGCGCCTGGTGAGCGCCGCAATGGCGCGCGGCTCCATGACGGCGTCGCCCATGGTCTGCGCCACGAGCAACACATTGCCGGCGTTCCACGACGCCTGGCGCGCGCCCTCGATGGCGACAACGGCTTCCGGGCTTGTCGCCAGCTGGTCGACGGCGAAACCGATGACACTGTCAAGTCCATCGAAGGCGGGAACAGGTTTGCGCAGCGCCGAGAAGGCGGGTGCTGCGTAGCCGAGCGCACGCGCGGCGTCGATCACCCGCTCGCGCGTCTGCTGCGACAGCCGGATGCCGGGCGAATCGTTGAGCACGAAAGAGACGGTCGCCTGCGAGCACCCGGCTGCCCTGGCGATGTCGGTCATGGTGACGCGGCCGCCCTTGGCGGCTCTCGCCGGCGCCTTGCGCCGCTTCGCCGTGTCGTCCGGATCCCTCGTCTCGCTCATGGCATTGCGTCCCAATCCCCAGCCTGTCTAGTCGCAAGCCTGCCACACCGACAAGATGGTGTCGCGCCGTCGACCGATGGAAATAGTCGAAGGCGTTTATCTTTATTAGCAGCTTTGAAGTTCCCCGCCATGCCGCTGCGGGCCGCGTGAAATTCGAGGACTGCAAGGCATCTGCTTGCGCGAAGCGGTGCTGCACCTGTTCGGGAAAACTAGACCTAGGGCCACCGCCGAGTGTCCGCGCGGGACCTCTGCTAATAGTGTTTACTAATACAAAACGACGCTGTAACGTCAATCCGCCGTGTCCGGTCAGGTGGGACCCGTGCGGCGAGAAGTGCACGTGAATGGCCCGATGGCGAGCGGGGTTTGCCTCCGCAAGCGTGGTCTCGGACATGTGATATGTCAGACAAATCAGACTATTTACGAGCACGGGATGAGTCTCTAATGTCCGTGATCGCGACCGACGACGCCATTCTTCAGCGCCGGGAACCCCTGAGGAGGAGGGCGTCCAAATCGCGAGCGGCAAGTCAGTGAATGCAAGATCGGTTCAGTCCGACGACTGAGCCAAAACGGGAGGTTGAACATGAAATCCTTGATACGACATGCATCCGTGGCCACCGCAGCCCTGCTGCTTGGCCTGACCGCGACAGCCATTGCGCGCGCCGACGACAAGCCGACGCTGGCCTTCGTCGTCAACGGCGCTTCCGATTTCTGGAAGGCCGCCGAAGCCGGCGTCAAGAAGGCGCAGGCCGAATTGCCCGACTACAATCTCGAACTCAAATATCCCGAGCAGTCCTCGGTCGCCATCCAGCAGCGGCTGATGGATGATCTGGTGACCGCCGGCGTCAAGGGCATCATGGTCTCGGCCGTCGATCCCAAGACCTCGACCGACGGTCTGAACAAGATAGCGTCGGAAACGGCGCTGTTCACCACCGACTCCGATGCCCCGCAGACCAAGCGTGTTGCCTATATCGGCTCGTCCAATGTCGACGCCGGCAAGCAGGCGGCCGAGATCGCCAAGAAAGCGATGCCGGACGGCGGCAAGTGCCTCGGCTTCGTCGGCCTGCTCGGCGCCGACAATGCCAAGGAACGCATCCAGGGCATGAAGGACGGCCTCGCCGGCAGCAAGATCGAACTGGTGGACGTGCGCGGCGACGACATCGACCAGGCGCGCGCCAAGAAGAATGTCGAGGACGCGCTGGTCGCCAGCCCCGACATCACCTGCATGGTCGGCTTCTATTCCTACAACACGCCGCGCATCTATGAAGCGCTGCGCGACGCCGGCAAGCTCGGCTCGATCACCGTCGTCGGCTTCGATGACGATCCGATCACGTTGGGCGGCGTCAAGGAAGGCACCGTGGCGGCCACCGTCGTGCAGCAGCCCTTCGAATGGGCCTATCAGGGCATGAAGCTGATGGCCGCCTATCTCAAGGGCGACAAATCAGGCATTCCGGAAGGCGGCCTGATCATCATCCCGACCAAGATCATCGGTAAGGACGATGTCGACACCTATGCCGCCAATCTGAAGGCGATGTCCGGAAACTGAGACCACGAGCAGTTGCGCCGGCTCAGGGTTCGCCTTGAGCCGGCGATCGTGTTGACGGGTCGGCCAAGGCCCGTCAGTCTGTAGCCCACCGGCTGCTGGCAAGCCTGATCAAATATGGCGTGATGAATTATTCCGACCCATCTATCGTCGCAACCACCCCGTTCCTCGGCCTCGAGAACGTGCGCAAGACCTATCCGGGCGTGGTGGCGCTGGACGGCTTTTCCATGGAGGTCAGGCCGGGCGAGGTGATCGGCCTGGTCGGCGAAAACGGCGCCGGCAAGTCGACCTTGATGAAGATCCTCGGCGGCGTCACCAGGCCGGACAGCGGCGCCATCACCGTCGACGGCGTTGCGCATGACGGGCTCACCGTCGAAGGCAGCCTGGGGTCGGGCATCGCCTTCGTCCACCAGGAACTCAATCTCTTCGAAAACCTCGATGTTGCCGCCAATATCTTCTTCGGCCGCGAGCCGTTGCGCGGCGGGCCGCTGAGATTGGTCGACCGCGCCAAGCTGCGCAAAATGGTGGCGCCACTGCTGAAGCGCGTCGGCGCCAATTTCTCCGCCGATACGCCGGTTGCCTCGCTGTCGCTGGCGCAGCAGCAGATGGTCGAGATCGCCAAGGCACTGTCGATCAAGGCGCGGCTGGTGATCCTCGACGAGCCGACGTCGAGCCTGCCGCTCGCCGAAACCGACAAGCTGCTCGACGTCATCAAGGCGCTGAAGGCCGATGGCATCAGCGTCATCTTCATTTCGCACCGGCTGCATGAGGTCGAGCGCGTCGCCGACCGCGTCGTGGTGCTGCGCGACGGCATGCTGGCTGGCACCTTGCCGAAGAGCGCCATCAACCACGACCAGATGGTCAAGCTGATGATCGGCCGCATGCTGAAGGAGCGCGAGAAGGCCTCCGAGGCGGCTCGGGCGCCGGGCGCCACTGCGCTCTCGGCCAAAGCCATCCGCACCCCCGCCTACCCTGCCCGGCCGGTCGACCTCGACATCAGGCGCGGTGAAATCCTCGGCCTCGCCGGCCTTGTCGGCTCCGGCCGCACCGAACTGGCGCGGGTGTTCTTCGGCATAGACAGCACGCTTGGCGGTGGGCTCGAACTCGACGGCAAGCCGCTTGTGCTGGGTTCGGCGGCCGATGCGGTCGCGCATGGCATTTTTCTGGTTCCGGAAGACCGCAAGCTGACCGGCATTTTGCTTGACCTGTCGATCGCGCAGAACATCTCGCTGCCCAACCTGCCGGCGCATGCGAAGCGTCGACTGGTGTCGGCAAGCGCCGAGACCGCCACCGCCGAGAAGCAGAAGAGCAATCTCGGCATCAAGGCGCCGTCGGTGCAGACGCGAACCGGCACGCTGTCGGGCGGCAACCAGCAGAAGGTGGTGCTGGGCAAATGGCTGGCGATGAACCCGAAGGTGATGATCCTCGATGAGCCTACGCGCGGCATCGATATCGGCGCCAAGGCCGAGATTTACGGGCTGATGCGAGCCTTGGCCGATGCCGGCGTGGCCGTGCTGATGATCTCCAGCGACATGGAAGAGGTGATCGGCGTGTCCGACCGCATCGCCGTCATGCATGAGGGCCAGATCTCGGGCATTCTCGACAAGGAACAATTCAGCCAGGAAAACGTGCTGTTGCTGGCGGTCGGCAAGCCGGCAAACTAGCGGGCTTCAGGCGATTGCCGGTCCGGCGCATTGGGGAGAAGACGATGAGCAAAAAAGATCTCGGCCTGCTGATCCTGATCCTGGTGGTCGGCGCCGTGGTGACCGCCATCAACCCGCGCTTTCTTTTGCCGATCAACCTCGCCAACACCTCGAACCTGATCGGCCTGTTCGGGATCCTCGCCATCGGCCAGGCCTTCGTCATCATTACCGGCGGCATCGAATTGTCGGTGGGATCGCTGGTGGCGCTGCTCGGCACGCTGTTCATCGATTTCATCGCCGTGCGCGACATGCCATGGCCGCTGGCGCTGCCGCTGATCCTGGTGCTGGGCGGCATCATCGGACTGGCGCATGGCTGGCTGATCACAAGGCTGAAATTGCAGCCCTTCGTGGTCACGCTGTGCGGCCTTTTGATCTATCGCGGGGTCGCCCGTTTCTATACCGCCGACGGCACCGCCGGCTTCGCCTTCGGCCAGAATTTTCCCGAGCTCGAATTCCTCACTGCGGGCCGCAGCTATGGCGTGCCCAACAGTTTCATCGCACTGATCGTCATTTCGATCGTCATGTGGGTGGTGCTGCACCGCTCGGTGTTCGGACGCTACCTCTATGCCATCGGCAAGAACGAAGAGGCGGCTAAATATTCGGGCATCCGCACCGGCCGCGTCGTGATGGCCGCCTATGTCATCTGCGGCGTTCTGACGGCGCTGTCGGCGATCTATTTCGCGATGTACACGCGCTCGATCTCGCCGGCCAGCCACGGCCAGTTCTACGAACTCTACGCCATTGCCGCCGCCGTGCTCGGCGGCTTCTCGCTGCGCGGCGGCGAAGGCTCGCTGGTTGGCGTCATCCTGGGCACCGTGCTGCTGCAAGAGTTGCAGAACCTGGTCAATCTGCTCGGCATCCCGTCCTCGCTCAACTTCGCGGTGATGGGCGGCGTGATCCTGATCGGCGTGCTGGTCGACCAGCAATGGGGCGTGTTCCGCGCAAGGCGGCTGATGCTCGATGCCAGCCGGAAGACTGTCGCGGCGGAGTAGCGCTACATCACGCCGGATATATCCGAGAAGGCCATCGCCTTGCGCAGCACCTCGGCGAAGCGTTCTCCGGCGGCTTCGCGCCGGCCGCCATTGTCGATCGAGGTGACGCCGGAGCCGGACAAAGCGATATTGGCGCTGCGGGCGAGCCGAGCCAGCACTTCGCCGCGCGATTCGCGGCCGCGCTGGGCGAGACGCTCGGCGAGGATTTCCGGCGAGGCGGTGATCTCGACGACAGCCAGATTGGCATAGCGCTCCCGCAGCACCGGGATGACTGCGCGCGAGACATTGGCGACCGCGACATGGCCATTGGCGATGGACCAGTCGACATCGGCCGGAATGCCGTAGCGCAGCCCGTGCGCCTCCCAGGAAATGGCGAAGGCGCCGTCGGCCTCGGCTTCGACAAAGGCCGCGTCGGCCAGCGTGTCGTGATCCTCGCTTGCGGCGTCGCTCGGCCTGGTGATGACCCGGCGGACGAACTCCAGCCTCGTCTCGTCGGCAAACAAGGTGCGGGCATAACCGATTACCGTATCCTTGCCGGCGCCACTCGGGCCGACGACGGCGACGAAGACGCCGTTGCGGACCGGAAAGGCCTCGCTGCTGAGTTCGCGCTCGATCGACGCCGAGACCATCAGGCGACCCGCCGCCCTTGGCGCCAGACGGTGCGCACGACCGGCACATGATCGTCGAGGCGCACCCGCACGAGGTCGGCGCGGCGGCCCTGTTCGATGACGCCGCGGTCGTTTAGGCCGATCGCCTCGGCCGGATTCTTCGACACCATCGCAACCGCCTGCGGCAGGGAAATGCCCTCGACGACGTCGCCGAGGAAGAAGGCCGACTGGATCAGGCTGAAGGGAATGTAGTCGGACGACAATATGTCGAGCAGGCCGTCGCCGGCCAGCGTGCGGGCCGAGACGTTGCCCGAATGCGAGGAGCCGCGCATGACGTTGGGCGCGCCCATCAGCACGCCGAGCCCGGCATCCTTCGAGGCCTTGGCGGCTTCCAGCGTGGTCGGGAATTCCGCGACGCGCACGCCTTGTTCGATCGCCTCGTCGACATGGCCTGATGTGGCGTCGTCATGGCTCGCCAGCACGATGCCCCGCTCGTTGCAGGCGGCTGATATCGCCACCCGGTTCGGTCCCGAATTCTTCGCCGATTCCGACATCCGCTTTTCGCAGAACAATTGGAAGTCGCGATCGGTCAATTTCAGCTTGCGCTGATAGTAATGGGCGTAGGTCTCGAGATTGACGAACTGACGCTGTCCCGGCGCATGGTCCATCAGCGAGGCCAGCTTGACCCGCTCGTCGCCATCGAAATTGGCGAAAGCCCGCAAGCAATCCGGCGCCGAGACCTCGCAGCGCAGGTGCAGGAAATGGTCGGCCCGCAACCGGTCTTTCGCGACGCTGTCCTCGATCGCGCCGGCGAGCTTGCGGATGTCGTCGGAGGTAATATCCGCGTCCTCGTCCATGCCGACACGCAACGCGTCGAGGACGGTGGTGATGCCGGCGGTGGCCACCTGCGCGTCATGGGCAAGGACGGCGGCGATCGGGTTCCAGCGCACTTTCGGGCGCGGCGCATAGTGGCCTTCGAGATGGTCAGTGTGCAGCTCGACCAGGCCGGGAATGATGTAGTCGCCGCCCATGTCCTCGCCGCCCATGCTCCCGCCGATTTGGCCGGTGCCGGCGTCGATGCCGGAGATAAAACCGTCGCGCAGCACGAGCGACCCTTCGACGATCTCGTCGGCAAGCACGATGCGGGCGTTGTGGAGAACGGTTTCGGCGGTCATTTCAGGCAGTCCTTGCTTACTCGGACGAATTGTGGTCAGGCAGTTTTTCGGGCAGCTCGGCGGCCGAGCGCATGATGCGAAAGCACCATGAACGGAGCGCCCGGTTCGGTCTCGACGAACAGCGTCAGCGCATCCACCAGCACCGGTTGCCGCAGCACCTGCGCAAAGAGGCTGTCGATCGCTGCGCGCAGACGTTGGCTTTCCTGCGGCCCGGCCCGGCCGGACAGCGTCATGTGGAAACGAAAGGTCTCAAACACATAGGGATAGCCCCACTGGCAGAGATTGCGGAACTCGGCTGGCTTCAGCGAATCCGGGCTGCGCCGCTCGATCTCGGCCTCGGTGAGCGGCGCGCGAAAACGGTCGAAGCTAAGCACGACATCGTCGGCGAAACGGTTGAGCGGCGGCAGCGGGCCTTCCGGCACCAAAGCGAAGAAACCATCGATCTGGCTGACGACCAGGCGCGGGATGGTGACCGTCGGCGTTGCTTCGGCAAAGGCGTCCAGCGCCGCGCGCAGCGAGCTTTCGGTTTCGTTGGCGGCCAACCGGAAGGGCGCTTTCAGCGTCGCATGGAAACCGTAGCGCCGCGCCGATGCGGTGTGAAAGGCGACTTCGGCCGCCGACAGCTCGCCCACCGCCTCGACCGGCCTGGTGGCGGCGCCAAAGGGGTCGCGGCCCAGCCAGTTGGCGGCGAGCCGCGCCAGCGGTTCGTCCTGCCTCGGGGTGAAATAGATGGCGTAGCGCATCGAAAAAAATCCTCGTCAGCCCGCTGCCATAGGTGATTTCCATGACGGATTGACGAAGCTTATGCGGGTTTTCGAAGGCAAATCGACCCCGTGGATCGTTAGCCGACGATTTTTCGCTGCTGGACCAACAGCTTCTGGCGCAAGCGAAGGCCGATCAGGCCTTCATGAGCCATTCGTGCTCGGGCGCGTTGTGGAACTTCCACGTCCGCTTCGGCCCGGCCATGACGTTAAGGTAATAGAGGTCGTAGCCGTGGCAGGCGGCGCAGGGGTGATAGCCCTTGGGCACCAGCACAACATCGCCGTCCTCGATCGCCATGGCTTCGTCCAGCTCGCGGGCGCCGGTCTTGTCGGCGTCGGTGTAGACGCGCTGGAAGGCAAAACCCTGCGGCGGGTTGAGGCGGTGGTAGTAGGTTTCCTCAAGATAGGATTCGGCCGGCAGGTTGTCCTGATCGTGCTTGTGCGGCGGGTAGCTCGATGTGTGGCCACCGGGCGTGATGACCTCGACCACCAGCAGCGAGTCGGCGGGCTTGCCCTCGGGCAATATGTTGGTGACGTAGCGCGTGTTGGTGCCTTTGCCCCGAGTCTCCTGGCCGAGGTCGTCGGGTGCGATGACGCGAACGGGCAAGCCGCCGCCCAGGCCCGGCGCCGAGCAGACCGCGAGTTCGAGATCGGTGTCGGCGGTGACCGACCAGTCCGAACCCTCCGGAATATAGACCGACCACGGCTTGCCCTCGAAGGGCGACATGCGCTCGCCGAGCAGGCCGAGTTCCTGGCCGCCGGCCCTTGCCGTGCCCTTGCCGGTGACGAACACCAGGCAGACTTCGCGATCCTGCGTCTTGCCGGATGCGGTCTCGCCCGGCTTCAGGCGGTGCAGGTCGAAGCCGACATAGGTCCATCCGGCGCTGTTGGGCGTGACATAGGCGACGCGGCCATGGCCCTTGTCGGCTTTGACGAGCAGTTTCGACATGTTTTGTCTCTCCTATCGCAAGTCTTCGAGGTCGGCCTCTCAACTTCGTCATCCTAGAGCGAAGCTCCGTCGCGAAGACCCTAGGATGACGAAGCGAGGGACGTTCCGGCCAATCACCGACGTAGGCGATACGCCAGGTGTCGAGTGTCCGACCCGCAAGCCCTTCCGAGCCACGGCCGCTTCATTCCTTCGGTTCGGCGTCCGCCTTCGCTTCGCCGGTCTTCGGTCGATCAGGCGCAGCCTTGCTCTCCTCCACCGGCTTGTAAAGATAGAAGAACTGCCACACCGCGTAGGCGGCAAAGCCGAGCGCAATGATGCCCCAGAATGGGGTGCCGGAGGCGAATTCTATTCCGGCCCAGATCACGCAGACGGCGACGACGGCAACGCGCCGCCACAGCGGCCGGAAGAACGGGTGCTCGTAATCCTTCATCGGACCGGCTTACGCATTGGGAAAGCCTTGCGTCTCGACCGTGTAGCCGGCCGCCGTCATCACCCGCATCAGCTCCTTGTAACCCACGTGGGCCATCTTCAGCGGCGGGTTCTTTTTCGGGTCCTGCTCGGCCTCGACGACGAACCAGCCTTCATAGCCATGGTCGGCGAAGCGCTGCACGATGGCGCCGAAATCGAGCGAACCGTCGCCAGGCACCGTGAAGGCACCGAGCGCCACGGCGTCGAGAAAGGACTGCTTTGTGCGGTCGAGCCCGTCGATCACGCCCATGCGCACATCCTTCACATGGACATGGCTGATGCGCTTGTGGTGGTTGTCGATGGCGCGCAGCACGTCGCCACCGGCAAAGGCGAGATGCCCTGCATCGAGCAGCAACGGAATGCCTTCGCCGGAATGGCGCATGAAGCCATCGAGCTCCGGCTCGGTCTCGACCACCGCCGCCATGTGATGGTGATAGGACAGCGGCATGCCTTGCTCGGCGCACCATTCGCCGAATTCGGTGAGGCGCCTGGCATAGGCCCTCATCTCGTCGTTGGACAATTTCGGCTTCGTGGCGAGAGGCCTGGAGCGATCACCCTGGATCGAGCGGCCGACCTCGCCATAGACGATGCAAGGCGCATTCACCGCCTTGAACAGGTCGATCATCGGCTGGATGCGATCCTTGTTCTTGCCCATGTCCTCATCGACCAGCGTGCCGGAGAACCAGCCGCCGCACAGCGTCACGTCGGCCTGCTTCAGGATCGGCAGCATGATTTCGGGGTCGTTTGGAAAACGCCGGCCCATTTCCATGCCGGTGAAACCTGCCGAGCGCGACTGGCGCAGGCACTCTTCCAGCGAGACGTCGTCGCTGAGTTCGGCAAGATCGTCGTTCCACCACGCAATGGGGGACATGCCCAGTTTGGCTTTCAAGTTTTAGCTCCGGTTTCTTGTTCACCCTCCCCCTTGTGGGGAGGGTCGCTGCGAAGCAGCGGGGTGGGGTGCGGCGCGAGCCCCCCCCCCCGCCCGGCGGGCCGACCACCCCACCAGGGGGGGGGTGGGGGGGGGGGGATGTACATCAATAGCCGCGTGTGTGGCTCTGCCGGGGTTGGTGGTATGCCTTGCGGGCGGG